>CAYYGN010000103.1:0-1503 GCA_964471595.1 uncultured Saprospiraceae bacterium | reverse complement strand
GGCCATGCGCCAGGCCAGGTCATTGGTCTTGAAGTCTTCATACGCCCGCTCCAGCTTGCGCCGGGCATTGTAGTAGTCCTTCTGGTCGTACAGCTCCAGGGCGAATTTGCGGTTCGCCTCCGGAGTCGACTCGTTGAGCGGCTGGGCGTATCCCCGGGCCAGAAACAGGGTGGCGAAAACGAGGGAAAGGATACGAATCATGGTTGCCATATTGGAGGATAGGACGGGTTCGGAATCAGAAACGCGGACAGACAATCACCGGTTTGACGGAAGGCTTTTTGTAGATGCGGCCGATATAGGAAGCGGCGATCTCGAAGCCTCCATTGCCCGCCGGGGTCACCTCGGTGTGGTTGTAGTCCCAACTCACACCCACGCGCAGGGCTTTCCACTGCACACCGGCCAGGATCGGGATGGCGTCGCCGAGCCGGTAACCCAACCCGCCGAGCAGGGTGATCTCCTTTTCGGCGTGGAACAAATAGCCTGCCAGCGCCTGGGCCTGGATCTCGTTGACGTTGGTCATGCGCTGGAACAACAGCGCCGGCGTCACACTCCAATTGTCATTGACCTTCAACTCCACTTCGGCATTGGCGGTCCAGCGCCAGGGCAGCCGGTCGGCATCTCCGTTGCCACCGCGCAGACGGTACTGGGGCTTGTTGAAATGATTGAGCGAAAGTCCCGCCCGCAGTAACTTGCCGTTGGCCATCTTGCGGGTATAGCCGATACCGGCATTGAGGTCCACATAATCGGTCTTGTTCTGCCCCGAGGTCCGGTCAATGCTCTGAGGCGCCCCCGTCCCGGCGAGGATCTCGTCCTCGAGTTTGATGCGGTCGCTGTTGAGGTTGACCCTGCGGTTCATCCGTCCTCCGCCAAATCCGAAGGTGATGACGTCCCGGCGAGTCTTATTGAGGGCCAGGTGGTAGGCGCCCGACATCAGCAGGCCGCTGAATTGCAATCCGGCGGCGCCGGCCTGATCCTGGAAAAAATTGACGCCCACCCCGATCCAGTCATAGGCGCGGAATCCGCGGATGATAGGCGCCTCTATATATATGGCGGGGGTCTGGAACGAATGGCTCAGGTGCATCCACTGGTCGCGGTATATCCATCCGACGCGATAGGTCCCGTGAAAAGCCCCGGTATTGGCGGGGTTCATCATCAGGGGAGACATGGTGAACTGGGTGAAGTGGATGTCCTGGGTCCGGCCGGAAGCCAGCAGAAACAGGCAAATCCCTCCGGTGAGTAAAATTTTCCTCATGGTCCTCATGGGTTAGAAAGGCGAAATATAGAGGTTATTGTCCATTCGGCAAATGCCGGACTGCTCCCGAAGGGATCAGGCGGGCTTCGACCGCACGGGCGATGGCCGCAGCCGGCTGATCGTTCATGCAGCGGAAATGCCCTTTCGGACACTGTGGCGCCCCCAGCTTGGAGCAGGGGCGGCAGGAAAGGCCTCCCACCTCAAAGCGGGTTTCCTCCGCCATCCCGTCGGGATAAAAAGGATACCTGCCG
>CAYYGN010000102.1:0-1562 GCA_964471595.1 uncultured Saprospiraceae bacterium | reverse complement strand
GGCGATATCCACATGGATATGGTCGGACCAGGATTGAATCACTTTTCTGGTTACGATCTGGTTGAGGAAGTGATCCTCCACCAACAGGATACGGATGGGATCCACCCAGTCCTGTACCGGTTGCGGGTCCTTGACGGCGGGGGCCAGTTCATACGGCAAGGTCAACAGCAGGCGCAGGGATCCGTTGGGCAATTGGTTGACCTGCAGACTGCCTTTCATCGCATCGGCCAGTGCCTGCAAGGTGATGAAATGCATGCGCGCCAGATTCTCGTTTTCCGGCCGCTCGTCATACCGTTCGGCCAGTCCCTTTTTTTGGAGGAGCTCCCGGAAAGGGATGGGTTCGGCATAGGGGAAAGGATCCCGGCACAGGATGCGGAAGTGGGTCCATTTACCCACCCGGCTTTCCGCATTGATCTGGATGGTGACCGTCCTGGCGACATCCTTGAGGTTGCGGAACAGGTCCTGGAGCGTCGTCATGATGCGCAGGAGCATCCCGGGGTCTCCCATCACGCGTTCCGGCAGGGTCTTGTCCACGCGGATGTCAAGGTCCAACTGGTCCTCCCGGTCACCGGTTGCCATGAGTTGACTGATCATTTCCAGGTCGCGGGCGGGTTCGAAGGCCCGGGTCACGATGGCTGGCACGTCCCTGGATATCAGGCTGAAATTCATCAACCGGTTGAGGTATTGCTGGAGTTCCTGGATACTTTCCTTCAGTCCGCGAAAAGCATCCTGGTCCTGTTTGTTGCGCGGTTGGGACTCCAGGAGATAGATGAAGTTGACCATGGAAAAAAGAGGAGTCCGGATATGGAATCCGATTTCGTCCATGATCTTGTCCTGGAGTTTGTGGAGCGTGACAAATCGCCCGGGTCCCCGGTCCGGTGCCAATACGGCCCTTCCGGTCAGGGAGGGGTCGGCCTGGAGATAACCCATAATCCTCAATTCGGCATTGATGCCTCCCGAAACCACCTGGGCGGCCAAACGCACATGGCGCACCTTGCGCCCCTGAGCCACCAACCGATGGACGATGCTGGCCGGGTGGTCGAGCGAGGGCAACGTCTGGAAAAATTCCCGCACACGGCCGAGATCGCTGTGCTGTACTTTCTCCAGGTAATTGGGGAGGCTCAATTCCTGCAGGGTGTCGGGCAAACCGGCAATTTGAAGAAATAGGTCGTCCACCTTCATGACCTGGTGGACAAGGTCCATTTCCCACACACCGATATGAGCCAGGGATTTGACGTGGAGGCAGATTTCGTTTTGGGCGCGGAGATCCAGTATGGCCTGCTCGGCTTCCAGTCGGCCGGCATGGCGCGACACGGCAAACTGCAAAATGCGGTTGAAGGAACGGGCATCCGGCAGCGGAAGGACGATGTAGTCCTGCGCGCCGGCCCGCACCGCCTGGATACCGATGATCTCGTTGGCTCTGGCCGTCAAAAGGATGACCGGCAAACTGGGAAAACGGTGGAGCGCATCCACAAAATGTTTGTAGGCGGCTTGCTCAGTACCGCTCATTTCGTAAAGCAGGACATCGGCGCCGTGGTCGCGCACCCGGAGTTCGGCTTCGC
>CAYYGN010000101.1:0-1592 GCA_964471595.1 uncultured Saprospiraceae bacterium | reverse complement strand
CGGCTCTGCTTTTTCGCCTACAGATCTGTGTGCCACTTCCCTGGCATCCTGTCTTCTGACCATCATGGGCATCAAGGCGCGGGATGCCGGCATTGATATGACAGGCACCACTATCCGGTTGCTCAAGGTCATGAGTGCCGATCCTCCCCGCCGGATCGACCGGATCGAAATGCACATGCATATGCCTGCACGGGACTATACGTCCGACCAAAAAGCCGTTCTGACTCAGGCGTCGGCCTCTTGTCCGGTGTGCCGCAGCCTCAGCGCATCCATAGAAACCCGGTTGGAGATCATTTGGGACTGAAACTTGCTCAACGCCGGTCCAGGACCATCAGGTTGCAACCTCTCGCCTCACTCCCGTCCTGTCTGCCGATCACCTCAAACTGTCCATCCGGATAGACGATGCCCAGGTCCTGGGTGGCCAGGAATGCTTGTGAAGCGTAATTCGCAAGGTCCATCACACACAACAAGCCCGGCCTGCCGAAACCTGGAAACCGGAACGGGTCATGAATGTCCCGCACGGTCACCCTCATGGCCGGACCTGGCCGGAATTTTCCCTCTTCAAGGCTATACGCCTGGGAAAACAATTCCGTCATGCCGTACTCGGCATGGACACGATCCACCCCCAAGCTCGATTTGAGGTACTCGTGCACCTCGGCGCGCACCAACTCCGGACCCTGCCCTTTCATGCCTCCGGTTTCCATGACCATCAGGCCGGAACCCCACCGGGCGGGATACGCCCTGGCAAATTGTAGCAAGGCATGCGTCACTCCCAATAATATCACCGGGACTTGTCGACTGACCAGGTCCGCAACCAATTCAGCCAGCCGCGCGCTTTCATCCAGAAAAAAGCCGGATTCCCGATAAGGCGAAAGCCGGATGAAATGCGTAGTCATATCCACCAAAGAGGAAGATGGCCGTTCCAGGTAGCCGGGGAGCAGGCACAACCAGGCGTATCGGGAAGGTGGCCCCAGGGCTGCATGGAAAGCGGTTTCTGCCACCTCATGGTACCAGGCCAGAGATCGAACCGCATGACGGGAGGGCCTTGATCCCGTTGTGCCACTGCTCAAGAATACGGTTTCAGGAGCCCATGTCCCCGACCGTATATCCAGGTCCCTGAATAGGGTGACCGGCAAGAAAGGAATTTCCTCCACCAGATGGACCCTTGCGGGCGCCCTGTGGATCAGATCGCAAAATTCCCTGTAAACGGGATTGGCCGCATATTGCCATCGGTACAAGGCCATGGCGACAGCATCGAAGGTATCCGGTCCGACATGCCGGACACGCTCCTGCCAATGGGCATCGTCTGGTATCACCCTGCAAATTTCGTTGCTGCGGGATAAACGAAACATGCCCGGACAGCGTTTTCACTCCCATGAGAGGTTTGGCAGGTTTCATCCTGGCCGCATCCATCGTGTTGGCAGGATGCTTGCGCCCCCCCGAATACCCTGTGGAGCCTGTCATTGAATTTCGTCAACTCTCGAGGGATTGGATGTCCCAGGACCAATTCAATACGGACTCTCTGCTCATCACCATCCACTTTACCGATGGCGACGGAGATATCGGGACTGAGGAGGGCACATTTGATCTTT
>CAYYGN010000100.1:0-1671 GCA_964471595.1 uncultured Saprospiraceae bacterium | reverse complement strand
GGCCCGAAAGTGATGCTGATCAACGGAATGGTAATCCATCTTCTCGCCTCGTTGACGTCGGATCCGAACAATAGCGTAAACAACAACAGAGGTATGGTGATGTAAAGCAAAGGCCTGGCGATCCGCCCGAAATTGGCATAGTTGAAATGGGAGAAGACCCAGGTGATAGCCAGACCGCCGATGATGAAAACACCATGTTTCAACAGATAGTATTCCGTGCGCCCGCTCTGTTGGGTATACGCCAACATATTGGTCGAGGAATAAACCGCAAAGACGGAGAACACGGCCAGGAGCAGGATGATGGTCCAGATGACTTTGTCGCCTTTAAAGAAAGTGGCTATCCGAATAGGCATATGTTCAGGAAGTTGAAGGTTGAAGAAGGGATTCCACAGTTTCGCGGAAGCAATCACCGCGATGCTCGTAATTGCGGAACAGATCGAAACTGGCACATGCCGGCGACAAAAGAACCACATCTCCGGGTTGGGCCAAACGATGGGCCTCCCTGACGGCATGTTCCATGGAGCGTGTTACGGCGATCTCGTCCACCATCCCGGCGTAGTGTTGCTCGAGCTTGGTCGTATCCAGGCCCAGACAAACCAGCGCCCTGACTTTTTCGCGGACCAAAGGATCCAGTGTGGCGTAATCGTTGCCTTTGTCCTTGCCACCTGCAATCCATATTACCGGCCGGTTCATGGCCTTGAGAGCGTACCAAACGGCATCCACGTTGGTGGCTTTGGAATCGTTAATATAGGCCACACCGTCTCGTTCGCCCACAGGCTCCATACGGTGCCTGACCGGACGGAAGGAGGGCAGGGCCTGCTGGATCCGGGAAGCGGCAATTCCCGCATGTCGCGCGGCGAGGATGGCACAGGTCGTGTTGTACAGATTGTGATCACCCTGGAGAACGAATTCCCTGAGGTCATAACGGTCGGCGTCCACTTCCAGCCAGGACCCGGATACACCGGCAGCATTTCCAACTCTGACCTGTCTGGCCCGTGAGGGTCTGCTTTGGGCCACTTCCTCGAGATAGGGATTGCCAGCCTGAAAAATGAGAAGGTCTTCCTCCTTTTGATTCAACGTGATGTTCCATTTGGCGTCGGCATAGGCCTCCATGCGGTTGCCGTACCTGTCGAGGTGATCGGGGGTCAGGTTGAGGATAATGGCTATGTCAGGCCTGAATGCCCCCATATCCTCCAATTGGAAACTCGAGAGTTCCAGGACATACCAGTCTTTGGGCGGCTCCAGGGCCAGACGAGACATGCCATATCCGATGTTTCCTCCACAGCCGGTGTTGAACCCGGCCGATCGAAACAGGTGGTCCACCAGATGCGTGGTGGTGGTCTTGCCATTCGTGCCGGTGATCCCTACAATACGACCGGACAGAAAGCGGGCAGCAAAACTGATTTCCGATTCGACGATAACCCCGCGTTGCCTGTAGGATTGGACCAGAATATGATCACCAGGAATGCCGGGACTTTTGATGACTCTTTCCGCCTCCTGCAATACCGGCGAGAAATGCCCATCCTCCTCAAAGGGGATCTCGGCCCGCAACAACTCTTCGCGATAGGCTGCCGGTATGGTGCCGCTGTCACTGAGGAATACATGGAACCCCTTGGCTTTGGCCAACAGGGCGGCACCTACGCCGCTTTCACCACCTCCCAAAATGACGAC
>CAYYGN010000099.1:0-1678 GCA_964471595.1 uncultured Saprospiraceae bacterium | reverse complement strand
GCCACGGCCTTTGTGGAATTTCTCAAGTCCAGGGCAGGCGGTGAGGTGCCCGAAGAGAATATTCGTATCCTGCTCAACGGCGAAGCGACATTGGCTGCCGTGGACAATGCGCTGTACTGGCTGCGGACCTCCTCGGAAAAAGGTGATCAGGCCATCCTTTATTTTTCCGGACACGGCGATGTCGAAACCGATGCGTTATGGCAATTCGGTTATCTGTTGTGCAGTGATTCGCCACCCAACAATTTTCGCAACAACGCCGTCCGTGTGGAGGACCTGGACCTGCTGGCCATCGAGTTGTCTACCGTCAAGGAAGCGAGAACCCTGTTCATCATTGATGCCTGCCGGTCGGGGACACTGTCTGAAGGCAGACAGGTGCCGCATACCCACCTCGCCAATCAGAAAGCCAACGAAGTGCGCATCCTCAGTTGCCAGTCCGACCAGTTGTCGCTCGAAGGCGCACAATGGGGTGGGGGAAGGGGGGTCTTTTCCTGGCACCTGCTGCGGGGACTGAAAGGGTTGGCCCACGATCCCGATTTGAGTGAAGATCCGGATGCCGTCACCCTTGAGGAATTGAATTTGTTTTTGCGGAAGCAGATGCGACGGTCCACCCAGGAAATGGCACCTCCGCAATACCAGGATCCCGTAGTCACCGGCAACGAGCGTTTCCGGCTCGCCAGGATCGATCCCGATATCCTCGCCGAAGCCCAGGCCGCAGATTTGTTGAAGGACACCGGTGGAGGCGCCATTGGCAGCCGAGGGGGAGACATCATGTCCGATGAGAAATTTTCGGAAGCGGAGATGGAAATGACCCCCGCCAGTTTTTTCGGCATTTTGAAGGAGATCGGATGGCTGGACAGGGTGGACCTGCGCCCCTTGCTGGCCCAAAACCCCCGGCAAATGCCGTCGGCATTTCTCTCCTTCGTCCAATCCAGGGACAGCGCCCTGATGAAAGCCTCATGGACAGACCGCGAGGCCTTGATGACCCTCAAGCCGGCCGATTTATTAAAAGCAGACAAACGGGAGGGTTCCAACACCTTCAACCTGCGCCTGGCGGTTTACCTGCATGATTACGGGCAGGAACTGATCAACCGCTATTTGAAAGTGGACAAATCGGAGATCGGAGACCGGGGATTTCACACATCCGAGGAAGCCGTATTTGCCCGACACCCGGCGGTATTCGAATTGGCGCTCAAATTGCTGCCTGCCGATCATCCGCTGGTGCCGCGCATTCAAGTCAAGCATCTGTATTACCAGGGTGTGGCTATCCGGATCGCCGCCACCGGTCAACCGGGATATGCCGAGGCCTTGCAAAAAGCCATGGGTTTCCAGGAGAAGGCCTTGCAACTGGATGACAAATCTCCGTACATCCACAACGAGCTCGGCATCCTGCGCCTGTCAACCGGAGACCTGGAAGGCGCCCTCCTGCATTTCCAGGAAGCGGCAACTCTGGCGCCTTCCTGGGGTTTGCCGTATCACAACATGTCGGTCATCCTGTACCGGCAGCAAAAGAAGGCCGAGGCCCGGTCCATGACGGCATCAGCCCTGGAACGATCCCCCAATACTTTGCCATTCACCTCATGCAGGGGAAATTGCAGGAAGAGGAAGGCCAGCTCCTCCGCGCGGAAGAGTCCTATTATCGCGCTCACCAACTGGAACCGGATCACTTCCTGCCGCATCG
>CAYYGN010000098.1:0-1713 GCA_964471595.1 uncultured Saprospiraceae bacterium | reverse complement strand
AAAATCGTCAGTGTTTGGCCATCCCACGTCCAGCGACCGGACGGGCCGACGCGATCGCGCAATACCCTTTCGGCGACAAACCGGACCACCTCATCCCTTTCCTCCCGGGGAATGCCGGTGTCCCGCTCCCAGGCGACCGACTCCGGAAAACCGCCGATCAGCACCAGCGCCTCTCCCCCGGCAAATTCCCACCACAGCGAAAAGCGGGATGCCGGACCGGTAAACCGGATTGTCCCTCCCCTCCCCTGGTCCTCATAGGTGAGGATGGCCAATCGCCAGTCGCTTCCGGAATGGTCTCCGGCTTTAGTTGGATTGTCGGTAATCATTGAGGCGGAATGGGAGGAGATTGGCGGGACAACCATTTTTCCAGGGATCGTGCGGTGTCAAATCGCACCCCGCGGAATCTTTCCGGAGGGGGCGTTCGAAAGGCTTGCCCGACATCGCGGAGAGCCGGCACGAGGGCGGATTTATAGGGTGAGAATTGCCCGTCCACAGCCCGAAGGAGTCGCTCGATCCCCATATGGTCAAAGGACCAGGATTGGAGATTATTGGCGTCTCTGATCTGGCTTCGTATGTCGCCGGCCATGCGACGGATGCTGCTTTCCAGGGGCTTGACCATGTCTTCAGGATTCGTCACCGTATTGCCATCCAGATAAGTGTACACTTCCGGATACCAGGCTGCGTGGTCGAGCAAGGCCCGCAATTGCGACTCCCAATCCGGGAGTGAATGGATCCGGGCTACTGCCGCTTCACGGACAGCGGGTTCGTGGTACCGCCCGGTGAGTGCCAGCAGAGGCAGCACGCCGCTGGAGGGTTCCCAATTCCGGATATCCGTCAGATGTTGCCCGATCCGGGCAGCATCCTCCATTTGATGTTCCCGTACACGGGATTCCATACGGGCGGGGGCCATCGCCACCCATCCCAGAAAGGCGGACAAAAGTCCGATGGCACTCAGCCCCGAAGTGGCCAGCAGCGGCCATGGCCACAGCCAGACTGGCGCCTGATGCCGCCAGGAAGGAACGAGGAAAACCGCCAGGGCAGCCAGGGTCAGTCCCGGCAACCATACCAACGCATGGGAGGCGGCCAGCCATCGCAATGGCCCCAGGATGCCGGGCGCAGGCTCTGTCCGCAGGACACCAAAGAAAAATGCCCCCACCGCGACGGCAGCAGCACCTGCCAGCGGCACCAGGGACATGGGGAAGCTTATGCCAACTCTCCGGATCATGACCACGGCTACCAGGACCAAACCGGCCAACAAGGTCAGACAGGCGGCCATCAGGCCCAACCCGTATCCCATGGCCTGATCGCCGGCGAGATTTGGCCGGGGATAATGCAATGCCAGCAATCCTGCCCAGGCGAGGGCAGAAAGGCACCAACCCAAATATCCCAAGGCACTCGTCATACATTACCCGAAGGATGGAAGCTGTGGCAGAGACAATATTATCCGGAAATCGGGTCCACCCCGTCTCGGGTGTACCTACCTGGTCACCTGTGGCCTTTCATCTTCGACGGTCACAAAATTAAGACACCGGTTGTGGATGCGCCCTCATACGTCGGAGGACATGTCTAAGCAAATTTTAATACTTTCTAATCAAATATTAAGAATTGTTGACGAACGTAAGACCCAACTATGTCGCGGCTACCGAAGCTAAGATCATGTGAGCCTCTCACCCGGAATTTCCGGAAATAGATTAACAGGTACCGTGCACATCC
>CAYYGN010000097.1:0-1946 GCA_964471595.1 uncultured Saprospiraceae bacterium | reverse complement strand
TTATAAACTCTGAATATTGCGTGCCATTAAATGGCCACTCCTACGGAGACTATCTCTTCCTGATCCGTGATAAGGACCACAGTCCTCAGATCAAAAACCGTCCGTTCTCGTAGATCAGGACCCCGTCGGCCATGATCCGGCCGTCGGCCGTCATGTCGGTGATCATGTCCCAGTGGACCGTGCTTTTGTTCTTGCCGCCACACTGCAGGTAGGATTGACCGATGGCCATGTGGACCGTACCGCCGATCTTTTCGTCAAACAGGATATTGCGCGACATCCGCGTGATCCGGTCGTTGGTGCCGATGGCCGCCTCCCCAAACCGGCGCGTGCCCTCCAGCGAGAATATGTGATCCAGAAATTCCATGCCCCGCTCCGCCTCCCAGCGCTCGATCAAGCCGTCCTTTACATGCAGGGTAACGCCCTCCACCTCATGCCCCTGGTACAATCCGGGATAGGAAAAACGGATCCAACCCTGTACCGAATCTTCCACCGGGCTGGTGAACACCTCCCCCGAGGGCATGTTGTTGCGGCCATCGGAATTGATCCATGTCCGCCCCACCGTCGAAAACCGGATGTCGGCATGCGCCCCCTCGTAGTGCACCTCTCCGGCCCGGTTGAGGACATCCGCAATGCGCTGCTGCATCGCCCTGACCTCCAGCCAGGAGGCCACCGGATCGGCGTCGTACAACCGGCACGCTTCATACACAAACCGCGTATAGGCCTCCAGCGACATGCCCGACTCCTGGGCCTGCGCATGCGTGGGATACTGGCATAGCGAACGCTTAAGGGAACGGTCGGCAATACGCCGGAAATACGCTTCCTGGGCCGGTTGCAGGGCCTTTTGGCGCCGGACCGCCCGTTCCTGGTCCACCTCGGCCGTTTCCCTGAGGTTGTGCGGTGCCAGGATGGCGAGATAGGCTTCAAATTCCTCCATGGCCTGGCGGTGAAAACGGTCCTCCCGGTCGAGCAGGGCTGGCGGCGCTTCCTCCAACAGGATCCTCCCCTGTCCTTCAAACGACAGATCGGTATAGACCTCGGCCCCCGCCCGGGCCGCATGGCGAAATACCTCCCGCACCAGAGGTTCGGCAGCCGTCGTGGTGCGGATCAGCAGACGGTCGCCCTCCTTGATCTCCAGGCAGTAATGGACCAGCAGATGCGCATATTTTTCCAGCAATTCCATGGTGTCAGGGACTGTTTGGTCCAAAGATAGGGCACCTCGCGGGGTCGGCATTTGACGACACGAGTGTACACCGGACTTCTCCCGCAGTGACAGGCCTGACCTGGAGAAATACCCTTGCTGCCGACTTGTTAACGGATGTTAACCAGTTTCAAACGGCCCGCAGGTATTTCCAGGGATTGTTAACTTTGGCCGGTAAGAATTTTTTTCGGGTCCCTTCCTGACCGGGATCGGACACCGGGGAATGATATTTGCGGCTTTCACCGGTCGTGCTTAACCAACCGGGACGGAGGGGATTTTTCGGTCAGCCCAAGACTGACACCCCGGACGTCCGCTCCAACGGATTGTATGAAAAGATTCGCTCTTTTTTCCCTGGCCTTTGCATTGCTTTTCACAGCCCTGCCCCTTCTGGTTCTGACGGGTTGGCGCTCTTCCGGCACGCCGTCCCTTACAGAGGAGGCCGTTGGCTCCGCGCCGGAGATCTCTCTGGAATCCCTGCCTTTGGATGCCCCCGAGTCGGCCGTCCCACCGATGGAAAGCCTGGAAGACCCCGATCTGCAACGGGATCTGGAGGCCATTCTCCGGGAAGATCCCTCCTGGCAGGCATTGAGCCGCCACAAGAAACTCAGTCTCGGCGTTGTGGACATGCACGATCCACTGCACAGCCGCTTTGCCGCCATCAACGGCGACCACATGATGTACGCCGCCAGTCTGCCCAAGATCGCCGTCCTGCTGGCTGCCGCCGACGCCCTGGCCCGGGGCGCCCTCG
>CAYYGN010000096.1:277-2006 GCA_964471595.1 uncultured Saprospiraceae bacterium | reverse complement strand
CCCAACAGCAGGAGAAATGCATGTCTTGTTTTCATAGCTATTAGGTTTTGTCCTGCAAAAATGTCCAAAAACCCCGTATAGGTCCTCACTGCGGACCACGAATGGGGAAAATGGCCGGATGAATCCCCCCAATAAGGGGATGAAGTCGACCGGAGGATACCAAGGGATCTTAGCGGATGATCTCGCCGGTCAGGGTCAAAATCTCCACTTCGGTGACCCTCAGGTTGTACAGGGCGGTGAGGTGGCGTTGTGCGGCCAGGCTGTAGGCCAGTTGGACGGCGCGGTAGTCAAAAAGGGACATGAGGCCCATTTGAAATCGCTCGCCCGAAATTTCCAGGTTTTCCCTGGCGTTGCGCATTTGTTCCCTGCTCAAGGATACGGTGGTTGCCTGTGTGCCGGCTGTTTCGACCAGGATAGCCACCCTGCTTCTGACTTCGCGGGTCACGCCGGTCACATTCAGCGCGGAGATCATTTCCAGGATGCGACCCTCTTCCACCTGCCGGCGCCGGATGCCCCCGTCAAGGAGGGGCAGGCTGAGCTGTATACCGGCGTAAAGGTTGCGGTTGGTCCCGGTGCGGACACCGAAAGGCTCGCCGGTGAAGGGATTGTTGCCGTCGACGCTGACCACATTACCGGTCCAGACAGCGCCGGTCTGCAAGACAATGCGCGGATACCAGGACGACAGTCGAAGGTGGGTCTGAAGCTTGCTGATCTCCTGATTGACACGCGCTTCCAGAAGTTGCGGATTGGCAGCCAGCGCCTTTTGCACGGGGTCAGACGTCGCGGTCTCCCGAGAGGCATCATCCAAACTGCCGCCTACCCGGAAGTCCTCGTGTTCGGGTCGTCCCATGGCCAGCTTGAGTTGGATCAGGGCCATTCGGTGTTGCGATTGGCCGAGGACCAGACTGATCGAGTCGGCCAGCAGGGCATCCCGGGCCTGGAGCACTTGCTGGCGGATGCTTTGACCCCATTCCTGGCGCTCCAGTTGGTACCGGTATATGTCACCGGACAAGGCCAGGGCTTCCCGGGCGATATCGACCTGCTCTTGCTGGAGCTCGGCCAGGAGATAAGCCAGGATGACCTGTCGGGCCGTCTGCTGACCGGCATCCAACAGGCGGACGCGGGCTTGTTCTTCGAGTTGATGGAAAACCTTCTCATTGTACCGGGCGCGAAAGCCGTCGAAAACCACCCAGGAAGCATCCAGAGAGACGGCAGCATTACCGCTGCGGATGAGGCCGTTGAGAAAGCTGGCCGGGTTTTGCTGATTGGCGAGGGAGCCTTGTGAATTGACATTCAATGCCAGGGAAGGGTAGCGGCCGGCTAGGGAGGGATGGTTGAGGATGGCGGCTGCAGCCTTTTGGCGTTCAGCTACCTGGTATGGGACACTTTCGGCCAGCGCCATGCGGAGGCAGTCTTCCAGAGAAAGAGCGTCCTGACCCCGCAGGGCAGGAACTCCGATCCAAAAGGTGGCGAGCAGCAACAGGCGGAAACGAATGGGCATGAGGTCAGTGGATCAGTTGACGGGTGAGGGACAAAGACAGGGCCACCACGCCCAGGAAGAGCAGTACGGACAGCAGACCAACGAATATCCAAAGCCACAGATAGCTCTTTCTGCCTTCATGGGAGGGTTCGACCATGCGAGGATCGGGCCATTGACCTTCCCATTGGAGGACGGCCCACCGTTTGATGTGATTGATGATGAGCAACAGGGCGGGCAGCAAGAAAAGGG
>CAYYGN010000096.1:0-267 GCA_964471595.1 uncultured Saprospiraceae bacterium | reverse complement strand
GAAGGCGACGGATGCCGCCATGGGGATGAGAAACTGGGCCTGGAAACTTTTTTCCAACAACAGAGGTCCCAAGCCGCCTACGGTGGTCAAAGTGGTCAGAATGATCGGGCGGAAACGGGATATACTGGCTTCCCAGAGCGCCCGAATGACCCGGTTGCCCCTTTGGATGAATTGGTTGTAGGTCGTCACCATGACGAGGGCATCATTGACCTGGATGCCGACCAATGCCAGGATCCCCAAAAAGGAGAAGAGGCTGATCTGGAGGCC
>CAYYGN010000095.1:0-2008 GCA_964471595.1 uncultured Saprospiraceae bacterium | reverse complement strand
AAACCGGTCCTCGATCTCACTCCGGACGAACTCGACCAGATCAGAGTGCGCGTCGGTTTCCTTTTTCAGAGCTACGCGTTGTACGACTCCATGTCCGTCCGGGAAAACCTGGAATTCCCGCTCCGGCGACACGGCCGCGACAAAAGCCGGGAAGAAGTCAATACCCTCGTCGTGGAAGCCCTTACCAATGTGGGCCTTGCCCATACCGTGGACATGATGCCCGCCGAGTTGTCCGGCGGCATGCGCAAACGCATCGCTCTCGCCCGCACCCTCATCCTCAAGCCCGAGATCATGCTGTACGACGAACCGACGACAGGCCTTGATCCCATTACCTCCCGGGAAATCGTCCAATTGATCCTCAAAGTGCAGGACATATACAATACCTCATCCATCGTGATATCGCATGACATGAGTTGCGTGCGCCAACTCGCCAACCGCGTGATCATGCTGGTGGAAGGAAAATGTCATGCCGACGGCCCTTACGAATCGCTCATGCAAAACCCCGATCCGATAGTCCAGGGATTTTTTCATTAATTTGTCATCATGCAGGACCGCACCCCTCAAAATATCAAACTGGGCATCTTCGTCCTCCTAGGGCTGGCCTCCCTTGTGACGCTCCTCTACTTCATGGGCGCCCAGAAAAATCTTTTCGGCAAGCAATTTCCCGTCGAAGTGGTTTTCCGGAATGTCAGCGGACTTCGGGTGGGCAACAACGTAAGAATGGGTGGCATCAACATTGGTACCGTCCGGAAAATCGTCCTGGAAGCGGACACGGCAGTCCGCGTCACGCTCACTGTGGACCATAAACTGGCCCCTTTGATCAAGACCAACGATGTCGCCAGCCTGGGCACCGACGGATTGATGGGCAACCGTGTGGTCAACATCGAACCCGGACCATCGGGCGCCCCATCCATAGCCCCCAACGGGATACTGGCAGCCCGTGAAGCCCTTGACATGGATGCCATGATGCGGACCCTCGACATCACCAACCGGAATTTCGCCCGAATGTCGGAAGACCTCGTCCAGACGGTCCAACGCATCAACAACAGCGAGGCGCTCTGGGCCGTACTGGAAGACGAGCAACTGCCGGCCCATATCCGTGCAACCGTCAGGAACATTCAATCGGCCAGCCAAAAGGCCGACCTGTTGGTGGCCGACATCCAGACCGTGATCCGGGAGGTGGCTTCTTCCGAACAAGGCATCATCGCGCTGATGAAGGACAGTACGCTCATGACCGACCTGCACGCCGCCTCCGGCCGCCTGCGCCGCGTCACCGAACAGGCCGATTCCCTGGGTGCCACGCTCCAGCGGGCCGCCACCTCACTTTCCACGGACCTGGCCGAAGGCGAGGGGCCGCTCAATGCCATCCTGCGGGACAGCAGCCTGACCCGCAGCGTACAGCGCAGCTTGTCGCATGTGGAGAAGGGCACGGATGCCTTCAACCAGAATATGGAGGCCCTGAAAAGTCATTTCCTCTTCCGGGGTTATTTCCGGCGTCTGGAAAAGGAGGCCCGCAAACAGGCCGAAAAAAAGGAGTGACTGCGCCTCAGCGCAGGAAGACGATTTTGCTGACTGCTTTGTCCGGAGATCCGAGGCTTTCCCTTGAAGTGGAAAATACGAGGTACACCCCTGATGAAGCCCTCCGTCCGGTATAATCCTCCCCGTACCATATGGCCTGGCCACCGAGTGCGGTCGTTTCGAAAACCAGTTGACCCCGCACATCCGTGATCTTGACATTGGCATCCACAGGCAGGCCCTTGATCGCGATAGGACCCCGGTAATCAGGACGGACCGGATTGGGATACACCTCTACCTCGGCAGCATGAACCACCCCTCCGGCGGGTGCGTCCGTCTGGAACACCATCAGCCCCCGTTCCGTCCCTACCCACATCTCCCCGGTGCCCGGATGGAAGGCCAGGGCATTGATCTGCCGGTCGAGCAGCGGGCTGTTGTCCGGTGTAAACCGCGCCACCTCCGTCAAGCCGTCCGGCGACTGTACGAACAATCC
>CAYYGN010000094.1:0-2020 GCA_964471595.1 uncultured Saprospiraceae bacterium | reverse complement strand
GACGGCCGTCCCGGTGAGGCCATTGCCGTTTACGACCGGCTGGAAGCCACCCTGGGCCCTACCTCAGATCTCAGCCGGAAGAAATACATGTTGCATCGCGGCATGGGTCAAACCCGTGAAGCGGCCGATGTCCTCGAACAGGTGCTCAGGCGCCAACCGCGAAATACGGAAGTGATGTACATGCTGGCCGAGCTTTATGCCGAGGCCGGAGCCACCGCCCAAGCCCGGGACTGGTACCAACGCATCCTCGACCTCCATCCCGGCGAATCGGAAGCCCAACTGGCACTGGTCCGGCTGGGCGACCCTTCCCAGGGGGACGAGGATCCACTGGCCGGACTGGCCCGCATATTCGGTGATCCCCAGGCAGATCTCGACCAGAAAATCAAAGCCATCATTCCCTACATCCAGGAATTTGCCCGGGACGGAGATTCGCTGACCGGCGACCGGCTCGACGACCTGGCCGGACGCCTCCAGGCAGCTCACCCCGGGGAGGCCAAGGTGGCGAGCATCATGGGGGATCTGGCCTTTTATCGCGGCCGGCTCGACTCGGCCATCGTGCATTATCAGGCGGCCACCCGGAGCGAGCGGCAGGTGTATGCCGTTTGGGAACAATTGCTGACGGCCTGCAGCGAAGCGCGCCAATATGCCCGGCAGAAGGAATGGGCTACCAAAGCCCTCGACCTGTTCCCCAACCAGGCCCGGATTCTGTTTTTTCTCGCCGAGGCGCAGATCGAAACCCGTCAGCCCTCGGAGGCCCTGGAATCCATCCAGATGGGGCGTCTGATGGCGCGGAGGGACGGTTATTTGCTGTACCACCTCGCATTGTTGGAAGGCCGGGCCCGGTCGGCCCTGCGACAGCCGGATCAGGCCGATCTCGCCTTCGATCAGGCACTCAGTCTCAATCCGCGCGGTCCGGAAGCCATAGCCTGGAAAGCGCTCAGCCAGCGCGACCCGGAACGCGCCTGTCGCTTGGCCGGAGAAGCGGAAGCCATTGACGCCCGCATGCCGCTGGTCGTCCATGCCCGCGCCTGGTGCTCGTTGTTGCAAAGTACACCCAAAGGCAGCATTGCCCTGTTGCAGGACCTGGTCAAACGCCCCTGGCCGCACCCCGTCTGGATCGAGCTTATGGGAGATGCCTGCGCGCTCGCCGGAGATATCCCACAGGCACTGGAATGGTGGCAACGCGTCCACGCCGACGGCTACGGCTCTCCGCTCCTCGATAAGAAAATAGCCGCCCGCAAATACATGGAATGACCGTACGGACCCGCCTCCTTTGGCCGGCAGTATGTCTGCTGGTAATGATTTTCTTATCCGGGTGCGCCTCGCGACGCGCCCTGCCTGCCCCCTCCCCGGCCACGGAAACTTCGCTGGAGATCTTCATGACCGGAGATCCCTTCGCCTGGACCCACTTTTCCGCCCAGGGGCAGTTGAAGATGGAGTCCTCCTTCTTTTCCGGCTCAGGGCAATATACCCTTCGCATGCAACGCGACAGCATCGTATGGATGGTCATCCGGTATGCCGGTCTGGAAGTGGCCCGGCTCCAGGCCTCCCGCGATTCCGTCATATTGCTCAACCGGTGGGAACGCACAGTGGATCATTACACATGGGCGGATATCCGGCAGCAGACCGGGTTCCCCGCCAGTCTGGTCTCCCTCCAAAGGCTCATTCTGGGATGGCTGCCCCTCGTACCGGAGTCCTGGCAGAGTGAGCAGGAATCCGGGGGATTGTACAGGATAAAAGCCAAAACGGGAGAATTGATGATCGATGCCGGCATCGCCCGTCCCGATCTGCGCCTGGTATCCTGCCGGATCTGGCATACCGCTCAGGGAGTGGACATCAAAGGGGTCCAGGAGGCCTGGACCTCCCTCGAAGGCCATCCGTTCTCCCGAACCCGCTATTGGGAAATGACCCCCGAACCGGGCCAACGCGTATTTTTACAGGTATTGCTTCAGGATGCCAGCCTATCCGGTCCTCTTACCTTTCCCTTTCAGATCCCCGAACGCTATGAAAGGCTGGATTA
>CAYYGN010000093.1:0-2073 GCA_964471595.1 uncultured Saprospiraceae bacterium | reverse complement strand
TTCGTATTACCCACTCATGTGCAGGTGCGGGAATCCATTCCGACAACCAGGGGTACATATGGAGGCCGTAGAGATGGATGACCAGCATAAACGCCGCGGCCAAAGAGTAAGGTTTCAACCACCGATCCTCGTCGGCGAGCAGGGCAAATGGTATCGGCCAAACAAGCCATTGGATACCGAAACCGACTGTGACGACAAACATGCTTAGCAACAGAGTCAGAAATGCTTCGAGGGCGGGCTGACGACGAGTCCACCAAAGACTAATGAGAATTGCGACCAACAATAGCCAGTTGCGAATCACGACGGCGAAGTCGACGATGGGTTGTAACCCCGGCCACACTACGGCCGCCGGATTCAGGATAGCTCCTGGCCCCCAATAGCCGGCAACACCGCGATGGGTCAAGGCACGTCGAAGCATGGGGGTCGGTTCAGCAGAGAAAATGAACAGATAGGCAAGTATTGACAGGACAGGGATACCGATGGCGATAGCGGGATATACAATACGGTCGCGCCAATTATGAAGGCGGATCCACACAATCGGCAGAAATACGACGGGCCAGGTTTTGTTAAGTATGGCAAACCCCAGCAACGTTGCCGATGAAACGATATGTTCCCGATGCCAATACCACCAGGCCAGGAGAAGGAAAAACAGGGTGACAGCCTCAAACTGGCCGTGATAGGCGGTCACCAGAACGCTGACGGGATTCAGGGCATATAACAAAGCTGGATAGGCCGCCCAGCCTGCCCCCCTCGTCTGAGTCGAAAACCGGTATATGAGGCCGGTAATGGCGACATCAGCAAAAATTGCCGGTAATTTGATCGCCACGACATAGGGCAACCCCGATGCCTGGGACAGGTAAGCCATTGCCCCCATGATATACATCTGGAAAGGCAGATAGGGATGGCGCCCGACCGATGAGGTGTAAACTTCCCGTCCGCCCAGCAGTGCGTCGGTCACCAGCCGGTATGAGTCAATGTCATATCCGGCGCCGACCGGGAGCAATAAAGCGGGCAATAAGCGAGCCAGCAGGGCAATCATCAAGATGAGAGCCAGAGGTATGGCCCGCTTAGGCGTGCGTTCTTCAGGTCTTCTGACCAGGAGAAATCCGGCCGTCACCAGCAACAACCAAACCAATGCCCATGCCGTCGCCGCCCGTGTGTCTGACCACATAGAGAAGGGTGGAGTCCGGCAGCCCCGGCCGCCGGACTCCGTTAAATGTTATAACTCCGAGCGCGGAATCATCGTCGCACCGTAGGAACAAAGATGCCGTTTTGGACGACTGTAACGGTGCCACGGGAGGTGACGTTATCGTTCTCCAATGTCTCGCCTATCGCATTTGTGGAATCGATCACAGCCCAATAGTTGTACTTCCCCACCTGTAAATTTGACCATTGAACAGAGACCCTTTCACTGTTCCTTCCACCCCATGTGCATCCCGCTATCGCGCCGGAGGTTTCAGGGTAATAGGTGGTTGAGCCGATAACCTGAGTCAGGGCTTGGTCGGAATAGAATGTGACCGTCACCGGCGCAACGATGCTCTTCGTGCCGCCGTTGCGGAAGGTCGCCGTTAGATTTGCAGTGCCGTTGAATCCCGGCGTGCCGGCCACAAGGACGACATCATTGGCTATGCCGCCGACAAGGTTGGATTGTCCGAAATTGTTCGTTGAGGCCTCCTGTCGGAAAGCCTCTCCCATGGCCGTTAAGGCTGCCGGATCACCCGCCGGGAACTGGCTGAAATCCACGCGCAGCAGGTTGCTCGACCCGCCTGAACTTTCTTCACCGGTAATGAGGCTATACCAAAGCCATTGCTGGACAAGACGATTACCATCCGCCGGATATCCCAGGTTCGGATCTGTCGTGTTCATCAGAAACTGCATCGTGTTGCGCATGAAAGTGGTGACACGAGTCGGATTGAAACATTGCTGGTGTTCGTCCAGGAGAAAATTGCAAGTACCATCCGGGTTAAGATCCGTGTTGGGATACAGGATGCCGAATTCCGTGATGATCAGTGGCTTATACTGCTGGCCATGGTCCTTCATCCATTTGCGCAAGGCATAGACCTGCTCGCGGAA
>CAYYGN010000092.1:0-2107 GCA_964471595.1 uncultured Saprospiraceae bacterium | reverse complement strand
CCGACCCGCCCCAGACAAGCAATATCCCAGTGCGGGATGCAACATCAAGTGGAAAAGCTGATCGGTTTTTTGTCCGCAAACCTTTATCTTGGCCGGCCAATCAACCTTTTTCTGCATGTCCACATTCCGCTTGATTCCCGCTGCCACCTTCGTGCTGATTTTGGCCCTGGCCGGCTGCCGGCAAAATGAACCGGCGACCACCGCCTCCGAGACCCCTGCCTTCCGTTGGATGACGGAGCAATTTGCCGATGTGCAGATCCTCCGGTACCAGATCCCGGGATGGGACCGCCTGAGCCTGTCGCAAAAGCAACTGGTGTATTACCTCACCCAGGCGGGCCTCGCCGGGCGGGACATCATGTACGATCAGAATTACCGGCACAACCTGGAAATCCGCAAAGCCATCGAGCAGATTGTCGAGCGCTATGACGGTGCGCATGCCGGCGAGGATTGGGACCAATTCATGCTCTATGCCAAGCGGGTCTGGTTTTCCAACGGCATCCACCACCACTATGGCAATGACAAATTCATTCCCGGGTTTTCGAGGGGCTGGCTGGAAGATGCGCTCCGTCGCAGCAGCGCCGCGCTGAGCCAGGAAGCCCTGACGGCCATGTTCGACCCCTCGGTCGACGCCAAAAAAGTCAGTCTGGATGCCAAGGGCGATCTGGTGGCCCAATCGGCCGTCAATTTCTATGCCCCCGGCATTACGGAAAAAGAAGTCGGCGCCTTTTACGGTGCGCGGATCGACAAAAAGGATCCCGAACCGGTTTCCCACGGTTTGAACAGCAGGGTCGTCCGGGGACCAGACGGCCGGTTGGCCGAGGAAGTGTACCACGCCGAAGGAAAATACGGCCCCGCCATCCGCGAAATCATCAAGTGGCTGACTCTGGCGGCCGGTGTGGCTGAAAATGAAGGCCAGAAAAAGGCGCTCGAATTATTGATCGAATATTACCAGACCGGAGATCTCCGCCAATGGGATGCCTACAACATCGCCTGGGTCCAGGCGACGGAGGGAGACATCGATTACATCAACGGTTTCGTGGAGGTGTACAATGACCCGCTGGGGTATAAGGGCTCCTATGAAAACATTGTCCAGATCAAGGATTTCGAAGCCTCCGAACGCATGGCCGTTTTGTCGGCCAACGCCCAGTGGTTTGAGGACCGCATGCCCTACCTCCCCGAGCACCGCAAGGAAAATGTGGTGGGCATCGTGTACAATGTCGTGAATGTCGCCGGTGAGGCCGGGGATGCCAGTCCGGCCACGCCTATCGGTGTCAATCTGCCCAATGCCGACTGGATTCGCGAAAAATACGGCTCCAAATCCGTCAGCCTCGGCAACATTCTGGAAGCTTATGACCAGGCCGCCGGCCCGGCCCTGACCGCCGAATTTGCTTTTGACGAGGCTGAAGCCGAACGCGCACGGAAATACGGCAGCCTCGCTGCCAAACTCACCACCGCGCTTCATGAAGTCATCGGTCACGCCTCCGGCAAATTGAACCCCGGCGTCGGCACCCCCAAACAAACGCTGAAAAGCTACGGCTCCACCCTCGAAGAAGCGCGGGCAGACCTCGTTGCCCTGTATTTCATCATGGATCCCAAAATGGTCGAGTTGGGGCTCATGGAATCTCTCGACGTAGGCAAGGCCGAATACGAGGGATTCATCAGCAACGGTCTGATGAAACAACTGCGCCGTATCGAGCCCGGCAAGGACGTCGAGGAATCGCACATGCGCAACCGCCAGTTGGTGGCGGCCTGGGCCTACGAAAAAGGCAAGGCCGACAATGTCATCGAAAAGGTGACCCGCGACGGAAAAACGTATTTCGTCATCCGCGATTACGAAAAATTGCGCACCCTTTTCGGCGAATTGCTGAAGGAAATCCAGCGCATCAAATCCGAAGGGGATTACGAGGCCGGCAAAAATCTGGTGGAGACGTACGGTGTCCGCGTGGATCCGGCCCTGCATCAGGAAGTGCTGGACCGGGTCAAGCCTTTCAATCTGGCGCCGTTCAGCGGATTCATCAACCCCGTTCTGGAGCCGGTGACCGACGATAAAGGCAACATCACCGATATCCGGGTGACGTATCCGGAGGATTTTGTGGAGCAAATGATG
>CAYYGN010000091.1:407-2329 GCA_964471595.1 uncultured Saprospiraceae bacterium | reverse complement strand
AGGATTACGGCAACCACCACATAAATTTTACCCGTTTCACGGAGGTAATCTCCGGTACCTTCATGGGCAAGCGCCCAGCAGGGAAGGAGGAAGACGGAAAGTGCCGAAATCAGGATTTTCTTCATGATCAGTGGTTGAGCAGTTCCTGGATACGGGATTGGATTCGGCGGGTCCGGTACACCAGACTGGCCATCCAGAATCCGGTCAGCGTCCATCCTATGACGGCCGGGTAGAAGACCAGACGCATGGTTTGGTCCAGATCCTCCCCGCCCAATGCCGGGTTGCCACCGCTGCCGGGATGAAGGCTGTCCGTCAGTCTCGGAATGATGAATAACAGTGGAATAAGAGTGACGAAGGCAAATATGTTGTACGCCGAGCTCACCCGGTCCCGCTTGTCGGGATCCTCCAGGGCCGAACGAAGCAGGAAATAAGCCAAATAGATCATCACCGCAATGGCAGCCATGTTCTGCTTGACATCCATGCTCCACCAGGCGCCCCAGGTATACTTCGCCCAGATCATGCCGGTCCCCAGACCCAGCAAACCGAATATCAGACCCGTGAGATTGAGGGCACGGGCTTTTTCGGCCGCCAACGGGTCGCCCCCTCGAAGGGCTCTGATACTTTGATAGAAGGAAAATGCAAACAAAAGGATCATCCCGAACCACATGGGGACATGGTAATAGGTGTTCCGGATGGTTTCTTCCAGGATGCCCCGAAAAGGAAACCGGGGGGAAGGACTCGGATGAAGGTCTTCGATCGGATCCTTTTTCCAGTAGGCATAACCCATGTCCGGATTTTGGTCAACGGCCTTCAGATAAAGGGCACCCGGCCTGACGGCAGGTCCGTCCACTGAATTGTCCGTAACCAGGGCACAAATGGCCGTTAGTTCACGGATCGGCAGGTACGGAGGAATGTGGAAAAAAGCCTTCATCCGCGTTTCCGAGACCGGACGCACACTATCCGCCTTGATCATGAAGGCATTGCTGATTTTCAGCCAAACACGGGATTCACCTCCGGTGCGAAAATGGGTGTTGTATCCCTGAATGTCCAGGGCCACTACCGTATCCATCCCGCTGGTTACCGGCTGACTGTCCACAATCCCGGGCTTGAGTGGCCACAGCAACCCGGGTACCAGGGAGTACATGACCAGTGCGACAGCCAGAACTTTCCACCAATTCCGGTAAATCAGTGATCGGTTGTTTCCCATTCTTCTGATCGGCCGGGACGGCCGGTCGGTTAATCGCGCCAAATGTAGGCAAATAAGAGGACTCCCATTCCGCCGAGGATCAGGTCAAGTCCCGCCAGCATCAGGATATCCTGCCGCAGATCATCCATGGACACGCCGCTCATCAATCCGGCCGATGCGATCCGGGCTGCCAACAGACACAGTCCAATGACCAGCGGAAACCCCAATACGGTCGTCAGCATGGCCTGATGCCGGGTGGCACTGGATAGGCCGGCCAGAAAGGCAAAGAGAAACGAAAGCCCCAACACTGCCCCGAGCGTGGCCAACACCAGCCACTTGATTTCCTTGACAGGCAAACCGAAGAATATGGTGAGCAGCACGCCGCTGGTCACCGCCACCAAAACCAGCAACCCGGTCAGATGGAGCGATTTGGCCACATATACGGCCAGTGGATCCGCGATCTGGTAATAGTACCACCTACGCCCTCCCGATTCCTGCATGAAACTCAGGACGCCGGCATTGACGGCGGCAAAAAGCAACACCATCCAGTAAACCCCCAGCCATACCTGACCTTCCGGCTGCCGAAAAAGATAAGAAACCAATAGCAGGATGGCCAATACATACAGCAGGACGCCATTGACCAATTGACGGTTGCGGCCTTCCAAAACCCAGTAAAATCTCAGCAAGCGCACAATCTGACGCAGGTACCCACCCATGTGACAAAGGTACGGCTTCC
>CAYYGN010000091.1:0-397 GCA_964471595.1 uncultured Saprospiraceae bacterium | reverse complement strand
GTCGGTATCCCATTGCCTTCCCTTGCCTATTTTTGCCCTCCGTGCGGCGTTGCATCCTGATTCCACTCTTCTTGACAGCCCTTTCCGGGATCCAGGCCCAGGTCACTTATCTCGAAGCCAAAGCGGATGCCGGGGAAGGCGTGCTGGCCCTCCTGCGGCGATTCCAACTGGATGGCTATTCCTGCAATGTCTCCCAGTTTTATCTGATCAATCGCATGGAAAAGACCGATGGCCTGATCCATGGCCAGACCTATCAGCTTCCCGTTCGACGGCACCGCTACAACAAACGCAGCATAAGCACGACGATCGGCATTACCGATATTGACCTGTCTGTGCGGAATCAGGACTTCAACCGCTCCATGGAAAAGAAGGGATAACGCGCAAATGCCTATGAAGA
>CAYYGN010000090.1:0-2379 GCA_964471595.1 uncultured Saprospiraceae bacterium | reverse complement strand
GGAGCGAAACCAAAGAACCTGGCACCGGGAACCTCAAAACAAAAAACGTCGCCGTACAGCTCGCCCCAAGCCCCGGGTTTGAACCAACAGATGGCTGTCTTGTCAACGGTCCTTTTCCTTGATGTTCATAATTCCATACCGATTCCGGCCGGAAGCAACCCAAGGCCCAGGGCAAGGGGAATGACAGGCACACCTTATATTATTCCAACACTTAACGCAGGCTTAATCCTGGCTTAACATTACCGGCGGAACTTTGCACCGTCAAATGTTGAACCAACCTGTTATGATCCTGCGACTCATCCCCCTTTGGGTGTTTGTCTTTGTTTTTGCCTCTGCGGGTGCCACCGGTCAGGAAGGTATCCTTACCGGCGTTGTCGTGGACAAGGAAAACAAGGAAACCCTCATCGGTGCCACCATCAGCATCGAAGGTACTGAACTCGGCACCTTTACCGACTATGACGGCAATTATGTCCTGCGCGGCGTACCTGCCGGCAAACACACCATTGTCGTGTCCTATATCGGCTACAACACCACGACCATCACGGATGTGGAAATCAAAGCCGGTGAAAAAATCAGTCTCGACATCCTGCTCTCCGCCAACAGCATCGTGTTCGAAGAGATCACCGTCACCGATTACCGGCAGACCAATACGGTTGAAGCCGTGCTCCTCGAAATCAAACAGGCCAAGCAGGTGGTCAGCGGCGTCTCCAGCCAGCAGATCGTCAAATCCCAGGACAACAACGCCGCCCAGATCATGCAACGCATCCCCGGCGTCACCATCGTGGACGGACGGTTTGTTATGGTACGGGGCCTCAGCGAGCGCTACAACAACGTCATGATCAACAACGTGGTGGCGCCAAGCACGGAGGTGGACAAACGGACCTTTTCCTTCGACCTGGTATCATCCAGTGCCCTGGATCGTCTGATGGTGTACAAATCGGGCTCGGCCGACCTTCCGGGCGATTTTGCCGGTGGGGTGATGAAGCTCTACACCGTGGATCATGTCGGCGACAATTTTTTCAAAATCAACCTCGGCGTCGGTTACCGCGCCGGGACCACAGGTCAGGAATACTGGCAGAGCGAAGGCTCTTCGACCGATTTTCTCGGTTTCGACAACGGCTTCCGCCGCCTGCCTTCCGATTTTCCGACCACCAAAGGCCTTCAATCCACCGCCCGCAACTCGGAAGTGCGCCGCGATGCCGCCCATAGCCTGCCCAACAATTTCAGTCCGAACAAAGGCATGGCCACACCCGACTGGTCGGCCGGTATCCAGTTCGGTCGCAACATGACGATCGGCGGTCGCAAATTGTCCACCGTCAATCACATCAATTACAGCACCAGCTTTCAGCAGTATGCACGCGATTTCCACCGCTACTTCGAGTGGGTCGATCAGTCCATGCCCATCCTGGAGCGCTTCCGCTATGACGATCAGGTGTACGAAAAGCAAAACCGCGTCAGCATCCTTTCCAACTGGAAGCTGCGCCTCAGCGACAGGGGCTATATCACCTTCCGCAATCTCTTCAATCAGATCGGCGAAAACGAGACCATCCTGCGGAATGGCTTTGACTTCATCCAGCGTCCCGATGACAACCTCCGCAATTACCTGCTGGGATACCGCAGCCGCTCGATCTACACCGGCCAGATGGAAGGCACCCATGAACTGTCCGAACGGAAGGAATTGCGCTGGGTGGCCGGCGGCAGTTTTCTCCGCGAAGAAGAACCGGACCTCCGCCGCTTCCGCACCTATCGCCGTCAAAACCAGACGGATGCCAATTTCACGATGCAACTGCCTCCCTCTTCCAACCTCTTCGAGACCGGCCGTTACTGGGGCGACCTGATGGAATTCTCCGTGAACCAGGGCATGGACTACACCTGGAAATTCAACGGCATCGGCGGAAAAGTGTCCCAAGTAAAGACGGGTTATTATGCCGACTACCGGTTCAGGGACTTCAGTTCGCGCTATATCTCCTACCTCTATCCGGGCTTTTTTGATCCGAATGTCGGCCAGCAGCTCGCACAGCTCCCCCTGGAAACCATCTTCAGCAACGAGAACATCCGCACCCAGGATGGTTTTGTGATCGAGGAAGGGACGCGTCCCATCGACTCCTATACGGCTAGCAATGCACTCGGTG
This sequence comes from uncultured Saprospiraceae bacterium, assembly GCA_964471595.1. Taxonomy (GTDB): domain Bacteria; phylum Bacteroidota; class Bacteroidia; order Chitinophagales; family Saprospiraceae; genus JAGNXB01. Next base: position 247 of record CAYYGN010000090.1, on the reverse strand, counting down.
CCGGCTATGCCAGTGTGGAATTGCCGGTTCGCCGGTTTGACATCGCCGCCGGCGTCCGTGCCGAATACAACATCCAGCAACTCAACAGCCGGGATGACTTCAAAGACATCGAAGTCAACAACCCGCTCCTGTCGGTTTTGCCCTTCGTCAATACCGGTTACAATTTGACCGAAAAATCCGTGTTGCGGGTTGCTTACAGCCGGACGGTCAACCGGCCCGAATTCCGCGAACTGGCCCCCTTCCTTTT
>CAYYGN010000089.1:0-2403 GCA_964471595.1 uncultured Saprospiraceae bacterium | reverse complement strand
ATCCGCTCGCTCTTCTTTTTTACGCTCGCTTACCTCCTTCCGTGTCAATGAACTTCCTTTTCGCCCCCGGAATATCCCTTCCGGATACCCCTTTTTTCGAGAGCGAGGGCAAAGATACGGCGATAGGGACATTTCCACCAATAATCCCGCGAAAAATTGTAATGGTACTACCCGCCTCCGCCCACCAATCGCCGGTACACATTCACATACCGCTCCACCATGGTTGCAATGGAATAACCTTTCACCCTTTCTGCCACCTTCCCCGCATCCGGACTTTTACCCGCCGCCACTTCGCGCAATACCCGCGCCAGGTCCTCACCATCCTGCACGCGAAAAAGAAACCCATCCCGGCCATCCGTCACCAACTCCCGGTTGGGAGCTATATCACTGGCCACCACCACAATACCGCTCGCCTGCCCCTCCTTGATGGTACCGCTGCTGCCCTCACCATCCACCGAAGGTACCACCAACACATCGGCCGCCTTGTAACAGGGGGCAATATCCCTGACCGGCCCGTAGAGCCGCACGGCGTCGTCCATACCGGCAGCGCGGATCCGCGCCTCCACCTGTCCGACCAATTCACCCGTACCCACCAGGTGCGCCCGGAAAGGCAGGCCTTCCATCTCCAGGATCTCCAGGGCATCCAGCAGAACAAACAATCCTTTTTGCGCGGAGAATGCCCCCACAAAAAGAATTTGCAGGCCTGGTCCACGATCAAGGACCCCAGGCGTCTGCGAACGGGCAAAATAATCGGTATCTATGGCACTGGGAATCGTCTCCACCTCATCCAGATATCGCTTCCAATAACGGGTGATGGTGGCGCTCACCCCCACAAGTACATTCATGCGACGATACAGCCACCACCGCGCCCAGCCACTGACCGGATACGACACCCTGCGCGTCGCTACCTTGCGCATGCATCCCTCACCGGCAAAAGCAAGGGAAAGGCGGTCGTGAAAATGAATCACCGAAGGCCTTACCTCTCTTAAAATCCGCCGCAGTTCCCTCCGCGACATCCTTTTTCGGGATACACCCGACCAGGCATGCACGTGAGCGATGCCGTCAGCCTTCAGCGCCCGGTACAATTCTCCCCGGGCATGCACCGCCACATGGCTGTCCAGTCCCTGGTCCAGCAGTCGGGTGTGCAGATAATAGACCTGTTTCTGACCGCCCCGCCATTCCTGTCCTGCATCGAGATGCAACACGCGCATTCCTTCGGGTTGACACTGCAACACGCGCAGTTTGGCGTATTTCAGGAAACGGGACCATGCGCCGTTGACACAGATGACCAATCCGTACCAGCCATCCAGAAATCCTCCTTTCAGCACATAATCTCTGAAGAATTTGAACGGCGGTTTGACCAGCATTTTGATCAGCGCATACCGCTCTCCGGCTTCGAAGGCCTCCCTCGCGCCGATGGTCGTAAATGACTGGATTTGCCGGACATGTTGATCGATGGAATAAAAAGAGTAATGACGAATCTGACCGTCTAGCAGTTCTATCCGGGCATCCCTGACCAGCAAGACCTTGTCGTGGGGGTTGCGCCCACCCCAACGGCCTTTGCGCCGGTCCCACAACCTGAGCTTGCGGTCGGGATACCAACCGCAGTACCTTACCCAATGCCCACAATAGCTGGTGAGACGATTGAAGGTATAACCATCAGCCTGTCTGTTGCGTTTGACTGCCACCACCGAGGCGCGCGCTTTGTCGTCCAACATTTCGTCGGCATCGAGAGAAAGGACCAGATCGAAAGACGCCTGATCAAGGGCAAGGTTTTTTTGAGCCACATGTCCCAGAAAGGCCTGGCGGATGACTCTCGCCCCCATCCCGGCAGCGATCTCTGCCGTGCGGTCGGTAGAAAGGGAATCCACCACCACGATTTCGTCGGCCAGGTCCTGGACCGAGGCGAGACACCGGCCGATATTGGCCTCCTCATTAAAGGTGATGACCACGACGGAAAGCTTTTCCGCATCTGGACTGACCTTGCCGGCAAGTGGCTCCATAGGTCTCAAAAGTACACCGTCTGCCACAGTCATGGACACGGGTGACTCAACGGGCTTCCGGCGCGAATCCCCTACCTTTGCGCAAATCTCTGCATCCATGTCCACGGTTTCTGTTTCTACCCGACACAACTTTTCGGCCGGTCCGGCCATCCTGCCCCGGGAGGTGTTCGAACAAGCCGCCCAGGCCATCCTGGATTTCAACGGAAGCGGCCTCTCCCTCCTGGAAGTTTCGCACAGAGGGGCGGATTTCGTGGCCGTGATGGACGAGAGTTTCCGGTTGGTCAAAGAGATCCTGGGTCTGCCGGAGGGATATCATGTGCTCTTCGTGGGCGGGGGCGCCAGCAGCCAGTTTTTCATGGTACCTCAAAACCTCTTGGGAGAAGGGGATGCCGCCGCCTAC
>CAYYGN010000088.1:0-2404 GCA_964471595.1 uncultured Saprospiraceae bacterium | reverse complement strand
CAGGCCTGCATGCAAGACTTGCAACCAATACAGCGATTTTTATCAAAATCAACAATACCGTCAGGCCGAAAATACAGCGCCTCGACAGGGCAAATTTCGACACAAGGTGCATAGGTGCAATGGTTACATCGCATGACAGAGAACAACCTTCGGGTAAAGGGGAACTCTCCTTTCTCGACTTGTTTTACGAAAGTTCTGAAAACGCCGACCGGGACATCGTGCTCGGATTTGCAGGCGGTGGTGCAGGCGTGGCAACCGATGCATTTCCGGTTGTCGATGATAAACCCATAGCGCATACTCCGGTTTTTCGAATGTCCACAATCCCGGCGGTGGGGTGCCGGCCTCTCACTGCATTATTCAGGCTTTGGCCTTGATGATGGTGATCGGACAAACATAATCCGTCAATGGCAATCCGGCATCCCTGAATTCATCGAAAGCGGCCAGGATGTTGACGATCCGATGAAATCCCCGGGCCTTCAATATGGAAGCGGCGATGGTTGAGCGGTACCCACTGCGGCAATGGAGATAATAGGGCGTGTCCCGGCTGACCTCCTCCATCTGGAGGTTGATGAAATCAAGGGGAAGGTTGCGCGCTTTGTCGAGATGCTCGCCGGCATACTCCCCAGGCTTGCGCACGTCGAGTACTTCGGGCGTTTCCCCGTTGCGAAATTGCCGGGCAAACGTGTCGATATTGATGGAGGGAATGGCATCGCTCTCCTTGCCAGCGGCTTTCCAGGCGGCAAAACCTCCCCGGAGATAACCTATGGCGTTGTCATAACCCACCCTGGCCAGCCGCAGGACGGCCTCTTCCTCGCGGCCTTCGGGGGCAATAAGGAGAATTTCCTGCCGGAGATCCGGAATAAGAGCCCCCACCCACGGTGCAAACTGGCCGTCCAGACCGATGAAAATACTGTTGGGTATGTACCCTTTGACAAATTCCTCCTTGTCGCGCACATCCAGCAACAAGGCACCGGTTTCATTGGCCACCGCCTCGAAATCATCCGGCTCCAGCGCCTGCGCGCCGCGCTGCATGACCTCATCGATGGCTTCGTAACCCGTTTTGTTGAGGGCGGCGTTCTTGGCAAAATACTGCGGGGGGGCCATCAACCCTTCCGTGACTTCCCGGATGAATTCCTCCCGGGTCATGTCGGCCCGAAGGGCATAATTGGTCTTTTTCTGGTTGCCGAGGGTGTCCCATGTGTCCTTGCTCATGTTTTTGCCGCAGGCTGACCCGGCTCCATGCGCCGGGTAAACGATCACCTCGTCCGGAAGCGTCATGACTTTATGGCGCAAGCTGTCAAAGAGCCATCCGGCAAGATCCTCCTGGGTCAGGCCGGTCGCCTTTTGAGCCAGGTCGGGACGACCGACATCCCCGATGAATAGGGTGTCGCCCGAGAACAGGGCATGGGGCTTCCCCTCTTCGTCATACAGCAGGTAACAGGTACTTTCAGGGGTGTGACCCGGCGTGTGCAGCACCTCGATCTTCACCTTGCCGATCGCGAAGATTTCATGGTCGCGAGCCTCGTATTTTTCGAAAGCCGTCACCGCGCCAGGGCCATAAATGATGGTGGCTCCTGTCTTGCGCGCCAGATCAATGTGACCCGACACAAAGTCGGCGTGAAAATGGGTCTCGAAAATGTACTTGATCGCGGCTCCGTCGAGATGTGCCCGCTCAATGTAAGGTGCCGTCTCGCGCAGGGGGTCAATCACAGCCGCCTCGCCCTCGCTTTCGATGTAGTAGGCGCCCTGGGCAAGGCATCCGGTATATATCTGCTCAATCTTCATGGCAATGGGTCAAAGGATTAAAACAGCAGGTTATGGTTACGGCACAAAAGTAGCCTGGCGTCATGCCAGGGTTTGGTGACCGGGATCACCAAGATAGGGAATGATCTGATTCCCTGCAGCGAAGGGGCTCTTCGAACCAGTGAAAACTTGGGATAGCTCCCCTGCGTGGCCATTCTGCCGGGTTTCCTGGTCGCCAACTTCTATTTGCTGCGAGCGAAAGGCCCTAAAATCGTGAAATTTGTAATAATTTATGACAAATTATATAACTTTGTGTCAATTATTTTAACAGATTGCCATGAAATTGATGGAGCGAGCCATATACAAGGAGCTTCGTGCACATCTTGACATTCATGAGGTGACCGTCATTACCGGCATGCGCCGTACCGGCAAAACCTCAGCGCTGCACTACCTGTTGGATCAGGTCAGACATGGCAATAAACTATACCTGGACCTGGAAAGACTGGAATACAGGCGCATATTCCTTCAGGACAGTTTTGTTTCCATTCAGGCAGACTTGACCTTTCTGGGTTATGACTTCACGAAATCAGGTGTCATTGCCCTCGATGAGGTCCAATTGGTTCCTGAAGTCGTATCGTTCATCAAATATTTCCACGATCAT
>CAYYGN010000087.1:0-2458 GCA_964471595.1 uncultured Saprospiraceae bacterium | reverse complement strand
TGGCCGACGGCAGCGTACGGGTGTACAAGGGCGATGTGACGGTGGTGCGGTGACTCGCGGAATTATAGTTTTATCCAAGGGATGCGAGCATGTCTGATACCATCTGTGCCGGATATCTCCAATAAATACCAACCAGGGACAATGCCGGAAACATCAAATTCCCGGGATGGATGAACATCGTCCAGAGAAAAGGTAGCAACCTGATTGCCGTCAACGCTAAACAGTCGCAGGGTCAGCGTTCCGGTTTGGTCAGGTCCAAGTAGTCTGATCAGGCCGGAAGATGGATTAGGGAGGAGCTTCCATGAGGTATTTGTCGTTTGTTCGCCATCCAAAGTGGAAGGAAATTCACCACATGAAGACAAGGCCATCCATTTAGAGCCATCCGGAAAAGTAAAGCAGGACAGTCTGACATAGCCTATGTCCGTTACGCACATCAATTCAGGGATAGGCATGTGGAAAGCCGAACCGTAATGGGCATGTTGGAAAAATGAATTGGAACTTTCTACGAGTCCGGGATACGGATAAACCCAAATGGTGTCCTCTTCCAGGAGATAAGAGTATCGTTGTGCGGGGTGTCCCTTGACTTCCACCGTATCCACTGTCAATATGGAAATGGGTACGCCTGGACAAAAATGTCCGGAGGTGTAGAAAGTTTGTCCGGGTCCGGGAATTTCCCCATCCAGCCACCAGATATAACGAAAGGTGTCGCGGTCATCATTTTTATTGGGTAATCCGGCACCTGCCAGCCACAGGCTGTCACGGCGGAAAAACATATCTCCCTGTATGGTGTCCAATTCCTTGGTGTAGATGTCCTCGGTCACCTGGAATAATGAAATAATCTGCCAAACGTGACCTTTGTAAAAGGTATCCAAATCTGTTGCCTCCCATCTGGAATATCCTTCGAATGGGCCGGACATGGTGATTTGTGAGTGATCAAATTCCCAAATCGAACCCGGGGGGAAGGCATACTGGGCCGCTAACCTGTACCCGTGGAGTAGGAACAGCATGGCTGGAATCAGGATGATGAAACGGGAAGTTGACATCGTGGAAAATTTTGATCAATATAGGACTTATGGAGAATTCATATCGTGAATATGATGAAAATCACGGATATTAGTGTCCAAAATATTGATCATGACCCGGTTTTATCCCTTGCTGCCCATCATTTTCCTATGGCATCTTTATCTCCCTTCCAACGCCCAATTGGCGGCTTTGTATCCCAATGACGCGGGTATCGAAAATGATCCGGATGTCTTGTATGTGGAAAAATTCGAGGATGGGAAAGATCAAATATTGTCGCGATATACGGATGTCCTCAACCCATTCGCCATTCTGTTGGATCCCGATGTTCCTCCGGGCAGTCCGGGCAATTCATCCATCCGCATGACATCAGCGCCTGGCAGCCATACCGGGGCTCATCTTTTCCGCCGTTTCCAGCCTGGATTTGATGGTACCGTGTATGTCCGTTATTATGTGAAATATCCGTCCTCGTCGAAAAATTACTTTCATCACGAGGGTATATGGTTGGGCGGATACAACCCTTCCACGCCATGGCCGAATCCCGGTGCAGGATTGTGCGGCATGGGCGACAAGCGGTTGAGCATCGCTTTCGAGCCGGTTTGGCACAATACCGACCCTCCGGGAATGGATACCTATCTTTATTGGGGCGACATGAAAAGCTGGAACGACGGCTCCAGTTGCTATGGAAATGTCATGGTCACACAAGGAGCGTTGGAATACAGTGAACCGCTGGTGACGGGCGATTATCCAGAGGTCAATTTCGACAATTGGATGTGTGTGGAGATCATGGTCAAATTGAATGATCCGGTCACGGCCTTCAATGGTGAATTGGCCATTTGGGTGGATGGCCAACAGATCGGACATTGGGGTCCCGGATTTCCCAATGGTCATTGGTTGAAGGACAGATGGTACAACAATCCAGCTGATCCTCCCTTTGAAGGATTCCGATGGAGGACGAATGCCGCATTGGATATCAACTGGCTATGGATTGAGTATTTTCACTCCAATCCGGTGGCCCCCCCGAGTCATGTGTTGTATGACCACATAGTCGTGGCCAAAGAATATATTGGCCCCATTCATTCAGTGAGTCATACGGATAGTCCTGCCACATCCGCAGATGTGTTGCATTTGTATCCCCATCCGGCCAGGGCAGCCCAGCCACTAACCTTGAAAACGGGAGCGCCTGGCAAAGCTGTTGATCGAAAGCGGGTGAGGATAGCCTCCATGGCCGGTGAAATCGTTTACGACCGGGAGCATCTGTTTGAACACGGAAACACGGTTCTGCAACTGCCTGATTGGCCGGAGGGCATGTATTTTTTACAGATCTCCGATGAGGTAAATGTGTTGGGTACCAGGATGGTCATTACCCGCTAATCGAATCTTGAGGCCTTTCCATTCATTGAATACCGAAGTGTTACTCCAGTAACACGAAGGCATT
>CAYYGN010000086.1:0-2563 GCA_964471595.1 uncultured Saprospiraceae bacterium | reverse complement strand
ATCGAATTGACGGGATGGCTGGGGTTTCGTCCTGCGACGCCAACCAGCCGGGGGCCTGCCTTTTTTGATATGCGGGACGGAGTGTTTTGTCCACATCCCCCACCCTATCCCGAGTATCTGCTGCCCGAAGAGGCCGAACTCCTGGCAGAACGGTTGTCCGGCCATGCCCGATCCGTGTACGTGGCATCAGGTACCCGGCGATTGTTGCTCCAGGGTCTCGTCGATTATTTCAGGCTGCATCTCGACCATTTCAAGCCGCCCCGTTCCACACCCATCCTGCATCAGGTACTCGCGTTGTAGGGTGACATTCCCTGCCATGGGATGGCCAAGCCGCCGTTCAATGCGGCAGCCGGTCGCGCATCAAACCGTACAGCCAGGTACCCGCGACGGCACCGGCTATATACACGAGGACGATGGCAAATCCGTTGCCGACCAATACCCACATGGGTCCCGGACACGCACCGGTGATGGCCCAACCGATACCGAACAACGAACCGGCCAACAAATGCCGTTTGGTATTCACCGGCATCGGGGTGTAGGAAACTTCCTCGCCTTCCCAGGTCTTGATTCCGGATTTTTTGAGCAGATACATGGCTATGGCACCAACCACAACGGCGACGCCTATGACGCCATACATGTGAAAGGCCTCAAACCGGAACATTTCAGTGATGCGAAACCAGGAGATGACCTCCGATTTGGTCATGATGATCCCGAAAGGGATCCCGATCAGAAAAAAAGCAAGATTCTTTTTCATGGCGGTCCGGTTCAAAAGATGAGAGGAAGCAACCAGGGCAGTACGGCCCAGGTCATGAACAGCCCGCCAATGAAAAATCCGATGACGGTCAGCAGGGAAGGAAGTTGCAGGTGGGAAAGCCCTGTGATGGCATGGCCGGAGGTACAACCTTCCCCATAACGCGAACCGAAGCCGACAAAAAATCCGCCAATCAGCACCAGCAGGACGCCTTTCCAGTTGCCGAAGTGAAAGAGGACCGTCGGGACGAATCCCTGGCCGCTTTCATCGGCTTCGGGGTAGGAGATCCCCAGCCCTTGCAGGTAGGCGATCGTCGCCTCGGAGATGGCTACCGGCTCCGGGCTTCTCAGCCACCTGGCCGCAATGTATCCTCCGATCACGCCCCCCAGAAGGAACAGCATCCGCCAGGCTTCTGCTTTCACATCAATATCAAAATAGGAGGATTTCTTTGCGGCACCGGCATACGTGCATAATACCTTGAAGCCGGTGGATACGCCAAAAGATTTGCCCATCAGCGTCATGGCTATGGACAGGATGGCAATGGCCAGACCCCCTGCGGCCCAGGGCCAGGGTTGGCTCAGCCAGTTGATGAGGGACAAGTTTTCCATAAGGATGAGGTAATGGTGAGTAGAACTTTACAAATCTACACAAATTCGAGACCGTATTTTCCGCATCCTGTGATATTTGTTCCAAAGCGCCGGGCCGGCCAGGATATCCTGCCGGCCCGGCGGGGTAACGGGATGTTGGGCGCGAATGGAGATCAGAGCTCTGTGGCCTGCTCCGTGTACACCGACATCCGGAGTGGCGTCCCGATCAGCGCATTGAATCCGCCCGGTACATTGACGATTTGCCCGAATCCCCTGGATTTGAGGATGGACCCGGCAATCACCGAACGGTAACCGCTGCCGCAGTAGAGGTAATATTTCTCACCGGCCCGGAAGGCATTCATGCTGCGATTGATGAAATCGAGGGGGATGTTGACAGCACCTTCCACATGCTGTTGGTCAAATTCGCTGTTCTTGCGGACATCCACTACGTTGAGGTTGTGCCCGTCAAACAACCGGGCCAGTTCCATGGCCGGTATTTCCTCCATGGTGTCCGTTTCTTCGCCGGCGCGGATCCAGGCCTCGATGCCGCCTTCCAGATAGCCTATCGGACGATCATAACCCACGCGCGCCAGCCGGACAATCACTTCATCTTCCCGACCGGGATCGCCGACAAACAGGATCGGCATGGCCAGATCGGTGATCAGGGCGCCTACCCAGGGAGCGAAATTGCCGTCCACACCGATGAAGATGGATCCCGGGATGAAGCCTTTCACGAACTCTTCCTGACGGCGGGTATCGAGAACCAGGGCATTCTCCCCTTCCCAGGCGGCTTTGAAAGCCCGCACCGACAACGGTTGGGCGCCGCGTTCCCGGATGTTGTCGATACTCTCGTACCCCATTCGGTTCATCACGGCGTTTTTGGGAAAATACTGGGGAGGCTCCACCAAACCGGTCGTCACTTCACGAATGAAATCCGCTTTGGTCATTTCCGGACGAAGCGCATAATTGCTGCGTTTCTGTTCTCCCAGTGTACCCTGGGTTTCGCGGCTCATTTTTTTACCGCAGGCGGATCCGGCGCCGTGACCGGGATAGATGATGACATCATCACCGAGCGGCATGATCTTGTGGCGAAGGCTGTCAAACAGGTGCCCGGCCAGGTCCTCCTGTGTCAGATCGGTCTTGACCGCCAGGTCGGGACGCCCCACGTCGCCAAGAAACAGGGTGTCGCCGGTGAACAAGGCATAATCTTTCCCCTGCTCATCCC
>CAYYGN010000085.1:0-2603 GCA_964471595.1 uncultured Saprospiraceae bacterium | reverse complement strand
GGTGGCCTATTGGACCAACAATCCGTTGTTGCGCTGGAATGAAATTGCCAACGAACTGGCCGCCAAATACAACCTCATCCCGCCCCCCAATCCGGACGGGACCTACACCCTGCCCAATCCGGCCAATCCCGGCGCATTTCCCAACTTTCCGTTTGCGCACCCGCCGTACACCTGCCGGATGCTGGCTTATCTCAGTACCGCCCAATTCGATGGACTGATTACGGCCTGGCATTACAAATTTCAATACGGACGGCCGGCGCCATACAAAACGGATCCGGCCATTACGCCGGCTTACAAGGACAATCCCCTGCCTTCCTATCCTTCGGATGGTGCGGTGATCGCCACGGTGTCAGAGGCCATCCTGGGGGCCATGTTTCCTTTGGAAAAGGAATACCTGGCAGGGCTTGCTGCCGACCATATCGCCAGTCTCACCTGGGCAGGTGTAGCGGTGGCCAGTGACATTGAGGCCGGCAAAACCATCGGACTGGCCATTGGACAGGCAGCCCTGGCCAGAGCCGCCGGTGACGGCATGAGCAAGGCACAGACACCTAAACCCGTTTCTGATTCGATCAAGAACGCCGCCAAGGACAAATACGGTTGGCAGTGGGACAATCAGGAGAGTCCGGTGCGTCCCGTTGGGCTCACCCCGTTGTTCGGCAATGTCAGGACATGGAACCTGCCTTCGGTGGAACTCACGCGTCCGCCTGTTCCACCGGCTCCCGGCACACCTGAATTTGAAGAAGCCGCCAAGGAATTGAAGGACTACCAGAAAAACCTGACGGAAGAACAGCGTAAGATCGCCAACTGGTGGTCGGACGGGCTGGGTACCTATACCCCGCCAGGCCACTGGAATCGTTTTGCCAAGGACGTGATCATCAAGTACCAACTCAATCCGCTGCGATCTGCAAGGGTCATGGCCTACATGAACCAGGCGATCCAGGATGCGGGCATCAGTTGTTGGGACGCCAAATACCACTATCACTACCCGCGTCCCATCCAGGCCATCCCCGGTTTCAAGACCATTCTCGGCACCCCCAATTTCCCGGCGTATACCTCCGGGCACAGCACTTTCTCCGCCGCCGCAGCGGATGTGCTTTCTTATATTTTTCCGGATGAAACGGCCACCTTCCAGGCTTGGGCAGAGGAAGCCGCCATCTCCCGGGTTTACGGAGGTATTCATTACCGCTTTGATGCCGAAGCGGGATTGACCCAAGGCCGTCAGGTCGCAGCCTACACGTTGGAAAAAGCACGTCAGGACGGCGCCGATTAAAGAGCTACGACAAGGAACAATAATGAGGAATAGCCGGAACCCGGATCACGTAGGATTGAATGCCTGCGGATCCGGGTTTTTGGTTTTTGTCCATTGCCTGCAGCCCCCTTTCCCTATCTTGCGCCACGTTTTGACCGCACAATGGCGTGGATTGATCATTTCCTGTTCATGGGTCTTTGGGCCCTGTTCACGCCCGGTATCCTGACCGGTCAGCTCACGGGCACCATCACCGGAGGAGACGGCGAACCACTCCCTTTCGCCACTGTCCATCTCAAAGGCACCACCAGGGGTGTCAGCGCCAACGAACAAGGCGTGTACCGGTTTGATCTCGAACCGGGGAATCACGAAGTGGTTTTCCAGTACATCGGACACACGGCGCAAACCCGTCAGGTCAGTATGGGCAACGGGGTCCAGACCCTCCATATCCAATTGGCACCAACGGGGATAGAACTGGAAGAATTGGTGGTGATCGCAGGAGAAGATCCTGCCTACGCACTCATCCGAGAGGCCATCCAAAGACGTACCGGCCATCGTGACAGGCTCCGCGGGTACACCTGCCGGGCCTATATCAAAGGGGGGATCCGGATCCTGCAAACCCCCGACTCCCTGCTGGGGGGTGCTCTGCGCAAGGCCATCGGAGAGGACAGCACCGGGTTCCTGTACCTGTCCGAATCGGAGGCGGAAATCGCCTTCGAAAGGCCGGACAAGCGGCGGGAGGTCATGATCTCCTCCCGGGTGAGTGGCAACAGCAACGGTTTCTCGTTCAACCAGTTCGGTATCCTGGACTTCTATGAAAACACGCTCCTGGCAGGTCGGCCCCTCGTCAATCCGATCGCCGACAATGCCCTGGATTACTACCGCTACCGGTTGGTGCATACCTTCATAGACCCGGATGGCCGGGAAATCCACCAGATCGATGTCCTTCCCAAACGCGGTGAAGACCCTGTATTCCGGGGCACTCTGTTTTTGCTGGGCGACAATTTCCATTTGCACAGCCTGGATCTGTTCACGCTGCGTGGCAATACCAAAATTGACTTGATCGACACCTTGGCAGTCCGCCAGTCATTTCTCCCCGTTGGAGATGGATATTGGCCTCTCTTCCAGCAGACCCTGCAATTCTCGCTCAGGATCATGGGCATTGTATTCGGCGGCAATTTCACCGCCGTGACCTCCGACTACGTCATCAATCCCGTTTTCCCTGCTGGCACGTTTACCCGCGAGATCATGACGGTGCGCGAGGAAGCCAATCAAAAAGATGCGGACTACTGGGAGCAGCACCGCCCTATCCCCCTGACGCCTTCCGAAACACAGGATTACATCCGCAAAGACAGTC
>CAYYGN010000084.1:0-2703 GCA_964471595.1 uncultured Saprospiraceae bacterium | reverse complement strand
AAAGTGTCCAGCGGAATTTTGACAAGGCCGCTGCACATACCGACCTCCACAAAGGCCTCCTGGAACAGATCAAGGTTTGCAACGCCGTCTATTCCATGCGGTTCCCGGTGAAGATCGGTAACGAATACCAGGTCATCGAGGCTTACCGGGTGCAGCATTCCCAGCACCGACTACCCACCAAGGGTGGCATACGGTACAGCCTTGAGGTCAACCAGGACGAGGTCATGGCCCTGGCGGCGCTCATGACATACAAATGCGCCATTGTGGATGTGCCTTTCGGCGGCGCCAAAGGCGGTGTGCGAATCAATCCCAAGGCTTACAGTACCAAGCAGTTGGAATCCATTACCCGGCGGTATGCCGCCGAATTGATCCGCAAAAATTTCATAGGTCCGGGCATAGACGTTCCGGCACCGGATTACGGCACGGGTGGCAGGGAGATGGCATGGATCCTGGATACCTATATTTCCTTCAACCATGGAGATATCGACGGTGCGGCCTGTGTGACCGGCAAACCGGTGTCCCAAAACGGCATTCGCGGTCGTGAAGAGGCAACCGGGAGGGGGGTCTATTACGGCCTGAAAGAAGCGGTCAGCTACAAGGATGACATGTCCAGGATCGGCCTCACCACCGGCATGGCCGGTAAAACGATGGTCATCCAGGGATTGGGCAATGTGGGTTCCTACACGGGACTGATCTGCCAGAATGAAGGCGATGCCAAAATCATCGCGGTTTCCGAGTTCGAGGGCGCCATACACAGCGAGAAAGGCATCAACATTGCCGAACTGATCAAGTACCGCAAGGAGACGGGTTCCATCCTCGGCTTTCCGGGCACGAAGAAATTGAAAGACCGAGCAGCCGCCCTGGAATTGCCTTGTGACATCCTTGTTCCTGCTGCATTGGAAAACCAGATCCACGTCCGGAATGCCGCCAACATCCAGGCGAAGATCGTCGCTGAAGCCGCCAACGGTCCGGTCTCCTCGGAAGGGGAAGACATCCTCCTCAAAAAAGGTGTCCTCATTATCCCCGACATGTTCATTAATGCCGGTGGGGTGACCGTCTCCTACTTCGAATGGCTGAAGAACCTGAGCCACATGCGGTTTGGACGTATGGAGAAACGGTTCAACCAGCAGACCTACGAAAACATCCTCAACCTGGTCGTCAAGCTGACTGGCAAGACGCTTGGGGACAAGGAGCGATTGTTTGTAGCGCGGGGTGCCGACGAGATCGACCTTGTCCGTTCAGGGCTGGAAGAGACCATGGTTTCTGCCTATCAACAGATCAGGGAGGTTTACAAGCGGAAGAAGAAAATCACTGATCTGCGGACAGCGGCTTTCGTTTGTGCCCTGGATAAAATTGCGGCGGATTACGTTTCCCGGGGAATATTCCCCTGATCGCCTGCCGCGAACAACTGTCAGCCTAACACAGGCCTTTGGATATCCTTTATCGGTGACCCAAAGGCCTGTGGTCTGAATGGCCGGCCGGGTTTTCTGGTGACAGGCAGGTCCCTTGCCATTTCAATCAAAACCGGCACTTTCGGTACCTCTGCAAACCCTTTGCCCCGGACCGGGGAACGGATCAGGCTAATACCAATTCCTCCATCCGGCCAACCACATCGATAAAACGGAAATGGAAAGAACTATCTGAGATAAGGACATCCGGCCAATTAGATTTCTCTAATCCTCTTATTTCCCATTAATCATGTTGAACCAATCGCCGGCTTTCCGGTTTTGAAGTTGAATTAACGGATACACACATGCCAGGCTTGAAATTAGACAAAACCGACCTGCAGATCATCAAGATCCTGCAAACCAACTCCAAGATCACCAACCTGCAGTTGTCCAAGCGGATTGGCCTTTCTCCGGCGCCAACGTTGGAAAGGGTTCGCAAGCTTGAAAATTCCGGCGTGATTGCCAGTTACCATGCCCGTATTGACCCAGCCGTTGTCGGATTCCAGGTCCAGACATTCGTGCTGGTTTCCCTCGACTGGAAAACCAATAAGGCCCTGCCCAGTTTTCTGGATAAAATCAAGGATATCCCTGAGATTGTGGAATGTCACATCATCACGGGGGAGGCGGATTGTTTGTTGAAGATCATCGCCACCGACATACCCAGTTATGAACGCCTTCTTTTCAATACCCTGACCAAGCTGGATGAAATCGAGCGTCTGAAGACGTTGATGACGCTTTCAACCCCCAAGCAACTGGTCCTCTTGCCACTGGATTACGGCAAGGATTGACCGTAGCGCCGGCAGGACCCGCTCTACAGACCTATCTTTGCAGCCTCTATGGCGGATAAAAGAAAGAAAGCGGGGTCCGGCCTGCTGTACCGGGTTACCGGACCGGGTCTTTCGGCGCCCAGTTATCTGTTTGGCACCATGCACACGCGAGACGCGCGGGTGCATGCCTTTTTACCGGGTTTGATGCCTTACCTCAGGGAGTGCGAAGTCCTTTGCACGGAGTTCCCGTTGGATCAGGAAGAATTGCCCTCCTTCTTGCAATCTGGAGAACCGCTCAACTGGTGGAACGGCCTCTCCAAAGGAAAGCGGAGGATGCTGGCAAGGCTGATGGAGAAACAGGGACTTGGGGATCCTCAGGCCTTCAGTCTTTTGCCCCCGTTGGTGTTGATTAATTTATTGACGGCTCAACTATAGGGCGATGAGGAGGAACATCCTCTGGATTTGGCCACCGCTTCGTCGTGAAGAAG
>CAYYGN010000083.1:0-2883 GCA_964471595.1 uncultured Saprospiraceae bacterium | reverse complement strand
GGCATCGGCCAGGGCGACTTCAACGGTGGCCTCAACGGCTGGACGGCTGTAGGCCTCTCCTGTGCCGGCGGCGCCCCAGCCGACAGCGCTACCTGGGTATGGGATCCCATTGGCAATGCCCTTTCCGGTGCCTATGCCGGTGGTCAGGTCAACCTGTCGCCCACCTATTGCAACGGCGCCATGGTCTTCAACTCCGATTACAAGGACAACCTGGGCATCGCCGGCAACTTCGGCGCAGGTCCTTGCCCGGCTCCCCAGTCGGCCGAGCTCATATCACCGGTCATCGACATCAGCGCCTTCAACGTGACCGGCGTCAGCCTCGAATTCCACCAGAACCTCCGGGAGTTCCAGTCACAGTACTTTGTTGGCTATAGCCTCGATGGCGGTCAGAACTGGATCGACATTGAGATCAATTCCACCATTGAGGTCAACAGCCCTCACATCAACGAAATCGTTCGTGTACCTCTGCCGGGTGCTGAAGGGGCCGCCAATCTGCGGGTCAAATTCCGCATGGATGCCAACTACTACTATTGGGTCATTGACGATGTGCGCATCGTCGAACGCGAGTGCAACAACATGGCCGCCAACAATTTCTACATGCAGGCACCTTATGCGCAATGGCAAAAAAACCAATTGCATGAGTTCGGCGCCATGATCGACATTGAAAACCTCGGTGCCTGCGAGCAAACGAATGTTATCGTGGATTACGAGATCAGGAACGCCGCTGGAGATATCGTTGTATCCGGTTCCAAAAACTTTGGCACTCTTGCTATTGACTCACTGGCCGAAAATGATTATTTTGACGATTGTTTCGAGATGCCGGCTGATGCTCCGATTGGCCAGTACTTTGGCACTTACACGGTGCGCAGTGATTCGACCGACTTCGATCTCAGCGACAACCAGCAGTTCTTTACCTTCTTCATTACCGAGCAAGTGTATGGTAAGGACATTCCCAATGGTCCTACCGGTTCCATCCGCGCCACGGCCTTCCCCAACTGGCGGTTTGGCAATGGATATTACATCGTACAAGGTGGTCCGGATTGCACCTTCTGCCAGGTTGAAGTGGGTATTGGTAATGCTTCCGAATTGCGTCCCAACGTCATTGGTGCTCAGGCCCGTTTGGTGGTACGCGTATATGAGTACATCAACGATGCAAATCAGGACGGGAATATCGACCTGAATTCCGAAGCCACGCAGGTTGGATTCACAGAGTATGAGTTCACCAATGATGACGTAGATGGTACCATTTATCTGCTGGACATCTTTGATGAAAACTTCGAGCCCTGTGTGCCATTGAAGAACAATACCACCTACTTCGTATTTGCCGAATACACGGAGCCCGCCGGTGTCACCGGTACGCTCATGCATGTGCTCAGCGGCACGACCAACAGCTATGTGGCCAACAACTTTGCCTATGCACCTGAGACGGCTACCGATGGAGGATTGGGTATTCCTTGCCACCGTTCGTTTGGTGATGTGGCCGACCTGGGCAATACCGGCATCCTGTCCACCAGCGGAACGACTTATTCGCCCATCGTGCGGATGATCCTGGATTGTGAAGACACTTCCACGGAACCGGTGGACCCTGCTTCCAGCGTCATTCAGGCTTCCATCCTGCCCAATCCGGTCAACGATGTCATCCGTGTGGACATGAACTTCCCCACCGCCATGGATCGCGTGTCCATCCGAATTGCGGACATGAACGGCCGTGTGGTCCTCGAGGAAACGCAGTCTTTTGCCGCCGGACAAGCTACCTGGACGAAAAACGTCGCCCAGCTGGCCAATGGCGCTTACCTGCTGAACATTATCTCGGCAGAAGGCGTACGCACAGACCGCTTCGTTGTACAACATTAATCACCTGCCTGGGTTTTCCCACCAGGTTGAATCAACTTGAATCAGACCCGCCGTGCATGTCACGGCGGGTTTTTTTTTATGGTGGCTACTTCTTCTGGGTCCAAAGGGCGCCCGGGTCAGAAAGGCGGCCATTGGGTTCCCCGGATACCGCAGACTGCCGATTGAAAGATGCCGTAACCGGCCCAACGATCCACTTCCTGAATCATTTCCGCCTGGATAGCCAAAGGGTGGATAAGGCGAAGAAGGGATGCTCCCAATTCCGTGTATGATGGAGAATGATACTGGAGCAGGGATCAAGTCCTGCGGCTCAGTGACAGGAGCCAGGATACCGTCATCACCACCAGGCACCCGATGAGATTGAGCCACAGAAAGGCGACGGACACATGCCCCTGCGTATCGAGCAGATATGTGCCGATCACTACGAATTCGCCAAAGAGCGCCGCGATGAACACCTCCCGACCGCCGGCCCGTTTCAGGAAAAAGGCGGTGAGAAATACGCCCAGGATAGTCCCGTAAAACAAAGAGCCTATGATGTTGACGGCCTGGATGAGATTTTCGAAAAGGTTGGCCGTTTCGGCAAACACAAGAGCCACCACACCCCAGAAGATGGTGAACATCCTCGAGGCGCGCAAATAATGATGGTCGGATTTGTCCCTGACCAGTGAACGGCGGTACACATCCACGACCGTTGTGGTTGCCAATGCGTTGAGTTCGGAGCTGATGGAGGACATGGCGGCCGAGAAAATCACGGCCAGCAACAAACCGATCAGACCAACGGGCAGGTATCGGGTGATGAAGGTGACGAACACATAATCCCGGTCGTTGGTATCCGCATCAGGCGCTACGGATTTGATCAGGGCCTGGACTTCTTCCCGGTTGGAGCGGTCAGCCTGTTGGAGGTCGGCGAGGCGTACTCTGGCTTGTTCGACATCTTCGGATGTACCCTTGTCGATAGCCATTAAAAGATCATCCGCCGCTTCCTGGCGCATGGTGGCCAGGAGGGTGTGTGTCTGTTCGTGATCCCGGAGG
>CAYYGN010000082.1:0-2921 GCA_964471595.1 uncultured Saprospiraceae bacterium | reverse complement strand
TGGAGAGGGGTGTACTGGTTACCATACCGGACCCGGCATTCAGGTGAAGGAACTGAGTAAATCGGGCTTTCGGGACGGGACACAAAAAGGCAAGGGCAATCGGGGACCCCGCTTACCTTTACCTCCTCATTGTTCAAATCCATGCAAACACTGCGCCAAATCCGGCAGGTCGTCGAAGAAGCCGTTCGGGGCTATGCCCGGCCCCGGTCGCCGGAGGGATTGTATGGTCCTGCAGGTTATATCATGGGGTTGGGCGGCAAACGGATACGGCCCGTATTGTGCGCGTTGGGATACGCCCTGTTTGACGGCCGTTTTCCGGACCGTCTGTGGTCGGCCTGTCTGGCCATGGAGGTATTCCACGGTTTCAGCCTGGTCCACGATGACATCATGGACGAAGCGCCTTTGAGAAGGGGTCAGCCCTCCGTCCATGTCCGATGGGATGTCCCGACGGCCATTCTCGCGGGGGATGTTATGCTGATCGAGGTGTACGACCTTTTGCGCCGGGCCTGCCTCCCTGATCAGTTGGACCTTGTCCTGCAGGCCTTCCACCGGGTGGCTACCGGTGTCTGTGAAGGGCAGGCGATGGATATGGCCTTTGAAAGGGAATCTGCCGTCGCCTGGGACGAATACCTTTCCATGATCCGCGGCAAAACCGCCGTGCTCCTGGGAGGCAGCCTGGAGATCGGCGCCTTGCTGGCCGGGGCCGACCCTCTTTCAGCCCGGGAAACCGGACGGGTGGGAGAAGACCTGGGATTGGGCTTTCAGTTGGAAGACGATTGGCTCGATGTGTTTGGCGACAGCGAACGGACCGGCAAACAACCCGGGGGCGATATTCTCCGCGGTAAGAAAACCGCTTTGTACATTCTGGCCATGCTTCAGGGCTCCACCGACCAAAAAAACGACCTGGAGACCTGGTTCGGGCGAAGCCCGTCCGACGAAAAAGTCCGCGCGGTATCCGCCATCTATTCGGAAACCGGCGCAGCAGCCGCCGTGCTGGAGAGGTCCGAAGCGTTTTTCCGCAGCGCTGATGACCGGCTGGACCGCCTGCCGGTGCGAAAAGAAGGATGCGACCTGCTCAGGGAATTGACCCTCACCCTCCAGGGCCGGAAAGCCTGAGCCCGGTCTAAAGGTGGATTTTGCCGTTCCACCAGTCGGTCTCCAGATTGGCGTTATACCGGCGGTAAAAGCGGTGGGCGTCCGTGTTCCAGTCGAGCACCTGCCATTTGAAAAGGCGGGCGCCCCTCTCCCTGGCGAGGCGGATCATGCCCTCGAAAAGAAGGCCTCCGATCCCCTGACCGCGCCGGGATTCCGTGACGATCAGGTCGTCGAGCCAAAACATCCGCCCTTTCCAGGTGGAGTAGGCCCTGTGTCCCAATGCCATCCCGACGATACGACCGTCCGATTCGGCGACGAGCATTTCAAACCATCCGGTCATGAAATCCTTGCTGTAATCTTCGATGCGGGCCGTCACTTCCCCCTCGGCGCGCTCGAAGGCAGCCAGTTCCCTCACCAGCGCGATTACGGCCTCCAGATCGGCGCTGGTGCCGGGGCGTATGCGGACGGTAGGGGCAGACATTGGCCAAAGGTAGCCACCCGCCGGGAAGCCGTCCCGGGGTGTAAAATTTTTTCCGCCAGGCTTTGTGGAACAGTCAAATAGTGGTATCTTTGCATTCGCTTTTCGGGAAAGGCGGGTCTTTTTCTTTAAAAGTCGTTCATAATCAATGATTTTAAAGAGGCCTCGTCTGTCTTAAACGCTTCAAGTATGCCCACCATTAATCAGCTGGTCCGCAAGGGTCGCACCAAGATCGAGTTAAAGAGCAAGTCCAAAGCCCTGGAGTCCTGTCCCCAGAAGCGGGGTGTGTGCACCCGTGTGTACACGACGACTCCCAAGAAGCCGAACTCGGCTTTGCGCAAAGTGGCCAAGGTGAGGCTCACCAACGGATACGAGGTGATTGCCTATATTCCGGGTGAAGGACACAACCTGCAGGAGCACTCGATCGTCCTGATTGCCGGCGGGCGGGTAAAGGACCTCCCCGGCGTGCGTTACACCATTGTCCGCGGTGCCCTTGACACGGCCGGCGTCAACAACCGGAAAAAGAGCCGTTCCCAATACGGCACCAAGCGTCCCAAGAAATAATGTTTGATATTCTGCTGCGATGAGAAAAAGGAAGCCCAAACTGCGCATCACCCCGGAAGATCCCCGTTACGGAGATCAGATGGTCACCCAGTTCGTCAACAACATGATGTGGAACGGCAAGAAGTCCACAGCCTTACAGGTATTTTACCTGGCTATGGACAAGGTGAAGCAGCGCACCGGCGAAGACGAACATGAAGTGTGGAAGAAAGCCCTCAACAATGTCATGCCGCAGGTGGAAGTCCGCTCCCGCCGGGTTGGAGGTGCCACCTTCCAGATCCCGACCGAGATCCGCGCCAAGCGCAAGATCTCCATCGGCATGAAATGGATGATCAACTTCGCCCGCAAGCGCAGCGGCAAGGGCATGTCCGAAAAACTGGCTGCCGAGATCATTGCCGCCAGCAAAAATGAAGGCGCCGCCGTCAAGCGGAAGGAAGACACCCACCGCATGGCCGAGGCCAACCGCGCCTTTGCCCATTTCAGAGCCTAATCCCTTCCTCCATCCCTGAACGATCAATTTTTTCCACCATGTCTGCCAAGGATCTCAAATTCACCCGAAACATCGGGATCGCCGCCCATATCGACGCCGGTAAAACCACGACGACGGAGCGGATCCTTTTCTATACCGGTCTGAGCCACAAGATCGGCGAGGTGCACGATGGCGCCGCTACCATGGACTGGATGGAGCAGGAGCAGGAGCGCGGGATCACCATTACTTCCGCCGCGACCCGCACCCAGTGGAACTACAAGGGACAGCCCTTCACCATTAATATTATCGCCACCCCCG
>CAYYGN010000081.1:0-3046 GCA_964471595.1 uncultured Saprospiraceae bacterium | reverse complement strand
ACATCCTCCAGGTCCAGGGCCGCGATGGCCGACGATGGGTGGAGAAAGTGGTTGTTGAGTGAGCATGAAGATTGGTCAATCAGGATACCTGGCCTGGCAATCCTGGAATTGTAGAAATCCCACAAATCAAGACATACGGTCCAACGACCACCTCCCGTGTTCCAATAAAAAACCCACCTGTTGAGGTGGGTTCGAATTTTCGTTGCCGGTTCGGGAACGGGCGACGGTATCATCCGGGCACCCTGTTCTCCAAAAACTGTTCCAATTCCGTCACCGAGTGGATGAGGACTTCCCGGGGTTTGCTGCCTTCGGAGGGCCCCACCACACCCATGGCCTCCAGTTGATCCATGATCCGCCCTGCCCGGTTGTACCCCAGTTTGAGCCGGCGCTGGACCATGCTCGTGGATCCGTGCTGGTTGGCGACGACTATCCGGGCCGCCTCGAGGAACATGTCGTCCAGATCGGAGGCATCCAGCGGCCCCCGCGCATTCGGGTTGTCGGGGTTATACTCGGGCAGGAAATGCGGCTCGGGGAATCCCTGCTGCTTGCCGATGAAATCAATCACCTGCTCCACCTCGGAGGTATCGACAAAGGCCCCTTGCAACCGGATCATGTCGCCGCCCACGCTCAGCAACATGTCGCCCTGGCCGATCAACTGGTCGGCCCCACCGCTGTCGAGGATGGTCCGGGAATCGATCTTGGACGCCACCTTGAAGGCGATCCGCGCCGGAAAATTGGCCTTGATGCTCCCCGTGATGATGTTGACGGATGGCCGTTGGGTGGCGATGACCAGGTGTATGCCTACTGCCCGGGCCAATTGGGCCAACCGGGCCAGTGGCTGCTCAACCTCCCTGCCGGCTGTAAGGATCAGGTCGGCAAACTCATCAATGACCAACACAATGAAAGGCAGGAACCGGTGCCCCTCCCTGGGATTGAGCCGCCGTGCCGTGAATTTTTCATTGTATTCCCGCAGATTGCGCGTCTTGGCCCGCTTGAGCAATTCATAGCGGGCGTCCATCTCGAGGCAGAGTGAATTGAGCGTGTAGATGACCTGGTTGTTGTCGGTCACGATCGGCTCGGTTTGCTCGGGCAGAAAGGCCAGGAAGTGGTTTTCCAGAAATCCGTAAGGATAGAGTTCCACCTTTTTGGGGTCGATCAGCACCAGCTTGAGTTGGGCGGGGTGCTTGCGATACAGCAAGGAGATCAGGACGGAATTGATACCGACCGATTTGCCCTGGCCCGTGGCGCCCGCGATCAACAGGTGGGGCATTTTGGCGAGGTCCGCAATGAACACCTCGTTGGAAATGGTCTTCCCCAGGGCGACTGGGAGGTCCATCCGGGCATTTTTGAATTTCTCGGACGCGATGATCTCGCGCAGACCCACGATCTGTTTCTTTTTATTGGGTACCTCGATACCGATGGTCCCCTTGCCCGGAATGGGCGCGATGATGCGGATGCCCAATGCCGAAAGACTGAGCGCGATGTCGTCTTCCAGGTTGCGGATCCGGCTGATCTTGATGCCCGGCGCCGGTACGATTTCGTAGAGCGTCACCGTCGGCCCTATGGTGGCCCGGATCTTGACGATCTCGATTTTGTAATGCATCAGGGTCTCGAGGATCTGGTCCTTGTTCTGCTCCAACTCCTCGCGATCCACCTCCATCTGCTGGTTGCTGTAATCGTGCAACAACTCCAGCGGTGGGATCTGATAGCGCGAAAGCTCCTTGGTCGGATCATAGGGCTCCGACACGGCATGCTCGTCGTCGTTGACGACCGGATGGTTGCCCTCCCGGAGAGAAACCGGGGTGGTGAGCAAATCGGGACGTCCGGAACTCTGGTCACCATTTTCGGTGCCCTCTTCCAATAGGTCCCCGCTGCGTTCCGGCAGGTCCGTTTCCAGTTCCAGATCCGGCCGCACCGCCACCGGCTTTGACCTTACGATGGGTGCCGCCCCGGCCTCGAGATCTATGGGTTTTCCGGCCACCTCCAGGGAATCCCTTTCCTTCTCCTCAGCTTCGGGGATGTCCTTGCTGCGCTCTTTGGCGGGTTTGCTTCCTGACGCTGCGGGTTTGAACCGCATCGCTCTCCATCGCTCCAGGTGAAGTGCCATCCATTCGGGCAGTCCCAATTTGTTGAAATCCGGATTGACAAACCAGATCAAAACGCCGATCACAACCACCAGCAACAAAAGGGTCATGCCAATGGTACCGAGGACTCCGGTAAACCATGCGGCCACCCATTGACCGAACCCGCCCCCGTAAGGGAAGGCAGCCATACGGAGGAAAAATGCCATGTACACCGATACGGCGCCCATCAGTAGGATGGCCCTGAACATCCCGGGCCAGTAAGTTTTGAGCTTCCGTTCCAGTACCATGAAATATCCCAAACGGAACACCTGGAACGGAATGATGAAAGAGGCGATTCCGAAGGCGTAGAATATCCAGAAACTGGATACAAGCGCACCGAGTTTGCCCAGCCAGTTGTCCACCACCACTTCGCCGTTCAACAGCATGCTCCACCCATGGGCATGGACCAGATCCTGGTCGCGATACCAGGTAAATCCATACGAGGCAAAGGCGATCAGGAGATAGACGGACAGCAGCATGAGCCCCAGCCCGCCTACCTTGATGCGTCGCTCATCCCGTCCGGGTTTGAGGTCGAGGGAGAGTTGTTTGTGATTTTGTTTTTTCCTGGTGGACATGTCCGGTCGGGATTGAATCGCTTCATCCCTCCCCATGGCCTGGAGATGACCCGTTTACATATGGAGGGAGGAAGCCATGGCAAAGATAGGGTTTTCAAACAACGCTCCCCGGAAGATGCCACAAATCCCGGCGCATCTTATTTTTGGGTCGAAAATCATCCGGTTATGGAATTGAAAGCTGTCGACCGCCGCACCGGTCTGACCCGGGAGTCCTTCAAGGCTGAATACCTGGACACCCGCCGGCCGGTTGTCTTTACGGACCTCATGCAGGATTGGCCTGCCAGGACCAAATGGAGCATCGGTTATCTCAAGGAGAAATACGGCCACATCCAGGTACCCGTGTATTCC
>CAYYGN010000080.1:0-3133 GCA_964471595.1 uncultured Saprospiraceae bacterium | reverse complement strand
AGGTCCGATAAGCCGCCGCCAGAGCTTTTAACCCTGTTCTAAATGGGTGGGGTTGTTTTGAAATTGGGACACTTTCAGGCTATAACCAACTGGTTATGAGTGCCTATATTGGGAAAGTCAAATCGTTTTGGACAGCTGTGACCTAAACTAATAGCTAAATACTTCAAGAAGTCTTCGCTTGCAACCCCAACGAGTGCAATACAACCCGTGAAAAAACCTAATTCATATAGCTGTTCACCTTCACGAATTAGTTTAATGAAGTCGCTTATATTTTTTAAATAATGGATTTCATTTATTTCCCATTTTCTCTGAACAACATTGTCAAGATTGTCACTAAACCATTTTTGAAGAACTTGTTTGTAGCTCTCTTGGTCACGTTTGATATAGTCAGCTTTTTTCTCAGCCGGAACTAAGTCATAGTTGTATTTGTGGAAGTCTATATACATTTTACTTGTCTTTTCTGTTGTCGTTTACAATAGCACATAACGCGTCAGGCTTGGCGCCCGTTTCAATGGCGTTAAGCCATTGTTCGGGGGAGTGCCTTCAGGCGCTCTCCCGAAGCGGTGGGCCTGACGCGTTCAGGGGGATGCCGGAGGCATTCCCCTGAACATAGTGTATCCGCTACTCAAATATCGGATATATCTATTACATCTGAGGTAAAACTTCTGATATAGTCTGAATTTATTGTACATCCGCTACTGGAACCGTAGGCTTATTAGTGGCGAAGGAGTTTTGTGATTCGATAATTTGAGTGAAGTGATTAGGTTGTCGTGTTACTCGTATGGTCTCCAAGTCCCGATTCCTCTTGATATTCGATCAATATCCACCATTCATGCATGGAAGAGGAGATAGAAGAAGAGTCCTTGTACAGCTGGTAGCGAAGTTAATGCTTTTCAGTGAATAGTCAGTATCCATTGGTGGAAATTTTCATTTCTACCCGATACTCTTTGGGCAAGCCCTCATCTTCCGACTAATCCGCCCCCTCCGGGTACCAACGACAGCTCTGGGACGACCAGCGGCCTTCTTTTTCAGATTAACCGGAAGTATCTTCAATACAATAAAAAATAGAAATACAGCAATATACAAATAGCAATAAATCATAATGAATACATAGCCAACTACCTTGCGACGCAAAATACCATGCCTTGCCTTATCTTTGTCCCATGATGAACGAGAACACACAAGCCCAGATGCGCAAAGGCGTGTTGGAGATGTGTATCCTCGCGCTGGTAGACCAGCAGGCCATGTATCCCACCGAGCTCCTGCAACGGCTCAAACAAGCCGACCTGCTCGTGGTCGAGGGGACCATGTACCCGCTGCTCAACCGCATGAAGGATGCCGGATATCTCGAATACGAATGGCGGGAATCCCCGGCAGGGCCGCCGCGCAAGTACTACCGCATCACCGAGCAAGGCCGGATGATGCGCCAATCCCTGCAGGGCGCCTGGCAAAAGCTGGTGCATTCCGTCCACCAAACCTTTGAAACACCCCAAGCATGAAAAAGACTGTCCCTATCAACCTCGGCGGGTATCCCATCACCATCGATGAGGACGCTTACGCCTATCTCGACCATTATCTCGAAGCCGTCGACGCCTCCTTCCGGCACCTTGACGGCCACAACGAGATCCTCCAGGACATCGAGGTCCGCGTAGCGGAATTGCTCCAGGAGCAACTCAAAGGCCGCATGATTGTTTCGCGCGCCGATGTGGATGCCGTCATTGCCATCATGGGCCGGCCGGAAGACTTCGGCGAGGCCCAGTCCCGGACCTCTTCCGGCGGCCCGGCCGGCGAGGATACCGGTGCGGCCGGAACATTCCGCTTCCGCCCCGGCAAGAAGCTCTACCGCGACATGGACGATAAGATCATCGGCGGTGTCTGCTCGGGTCTGGCCGCCTATTTCGGCATCCACGACCCGGTATGGGTGCGCCTGATCTTTGCCATCCTGTTCATCAGCGGAGGATTCGGAGTGCTCCTCTACATCGTCATGCTGATCATCGTACCCAAGGCCGAGACGGCCGCCGACCGGCTGGCCATGCGCGGCGAGCCGGTCAATATCAGCACCATCGCCCAGGCCGTCGAAAAACAGATCGAAGAGATCTCCGAGAAGCTGAGTGAGCTCGGCGACGACTTGAAACGCCGTAAAAAGTAATTTTTCCCTGTATGCTGCCCGCCAGGGCTCCCGGTTCGCCGGGAGCCTTCGGCTGCGCAGGGGGCCGGAGCAACCTCTTTGGGCGATTCGTCGTAAATAGCAGCCGGAAAACGCCCCTCATGCAACTCAGGCGCTATACCCTTGTCCGGCTGATCCTCGAGGAGGGCGACAAGGTCCTCCTCATGCAACAGACCCCGCGCAACGGGGGCAAATACACCCTCGTCGGCGGCAAAATCCAGGTCCGGGAGACGCCCATCCAGGCGCTCATCCGCGAGACGCAGGAGGAATGCGGCGCCATTGTGAAGGAAGAGGACCTCGAATTCATCCAGTACGTGTACCAGCGCAAGGCATCCCTGATCAACATGATCCTGGTGTTCAAGGCGCGGCACTGGACGGGTACCATCCGGCATCTGGAGCCGCACAAATTCTCGGCCATCGGGTGGTTCAGCCTCGATGCCCTGCCGGACCGCATCACCAAATCCACCCGGCATATCCTGCGCCACCTCAAGGCGGGGAATTATTATTCGGAGATCACGGCCAAGCGAATCCTGGTGCGGTAGATCTATTCCTTTTACCAAGCCTATCCAGATTTTTAAATGGGTAGTTGTTTTGGGTTGCAGCCTTTTCGGGGGGCCTCACAGTGCCTGGGGCGAGCTGTACGGCGACGTTTTTCATCTTGCCTTTCCCGGTGCCGGGTTCTTTGGTTCGCTCCTTAGGCGATGAGTTGTATGCTCTTGGGGTCCGTCATGGGTTGTTCCTTTTTGAGGCGCCAAAAAGGAACCAAAAACCTGCATGGCTGCCGCATACAGGCAGGCCGCTTGTCGCTGGAATGCTCGCGATGTTCCAGCCAATGATTTTGAGGTACTGGAGGTCCGTCATTGCGCCGGGCGGATGCGCGAAGCGGGACACATGCCAAAAAACAAATTGGCTCCTCTATGGGGAGGAAAATGTTCAACCCCTTGGGGGTTGGTTTTTCTTTGCTCC
>CAYYGN010000079.1:0-3227 GCA_964471595.1 uncultured Saprospiraceae bacterium | reverse complement strand
CTCAATCGGCAAGCGTATAAATGCCTGGGTTGGTCTTGAAGGGGGTTTTTAAGGGGCGACTAAATATCTGGATGTCAAGATGCCGGGTATTACTTTACCATCACTTTCCCTGTAGCCAGCACCTCTCCTCCCAGCATCACCTGCCAGGGGCAAATGCCTGCAGCCGACGCCGGCAGGGCGACAGACTGCAACCCTGAAGAGAGAGGGGCATCCAACAAGGTATGCCCCAGCATATCCATCAGCACAAACCGCGCTCCTACCGGGTAAAATCCGGCGATATTCACCTGGACATAACCCATGGCCGGATTGGGGAAAACCACGACCTGCGCATGTTGACGGATGTCCTCAGTAGCTGTGGTACCCAGAGTGACGGTGCGGCAGAAGGTGTCTTCACCGTTGGCATTGCTCACCGTAAGACAAACTTCATAAGAACCGGAGGAACTATAGGTGTGTACAGGATGAACATCCGTACTGGTGGCGCCATCGCCGAAGGTCCAGTACCACTCTTCGGGCTCATAGGCCGACCGGTCAATGAATTTCACCATCAGGGTACTGTCCGTACGGGCGCGAAATTCGGCCAGAGGTATGTTATCCATACCCAGTGTATCGCAGGGGCTTCCATCCAGGGGACCGAGGCGGTAATTGGGATAATTGGGCATCGTGATCGCAATAGACACACCAAAGTCAACGGCATGCTGCTTGTAGTTACATTCCACTCCCGGCATATCCGGATCCTCTATGACATGAAAATAGATGGAACTGTTTCTGCTGTTCCAATAAATTTTCCCATCGGGCGCCAGTGCGCCAACATAAGGGTAAGTAGGAAATATATCGACAAATCCATCATAATCCGCGATCTTGATGGATGCTCCTAATGGATCTTGTGCCCACAGGTCATGCTGGTAAAGAGCGTCGTTATATATGCGATACAAATATCTGCCCGAAGGGGATACTGCGCAGCCTCCGAATTTCCAGGGTGTATAAATTTTGTATTTGTACGATCCAAAATATCCTGTACAACGGTCAAAATCAACTATAAACAACCGACTACCTTCAACGGTCGCCACATAGCGTATCAATTTGCTGCCATCAGGTGTAAACAATTGCCATCCCGTTCCAGCCACAAACTCCTCTCCCATGGCTTGGATATGGGCAAGATGAAATCCATTGGGATCCAGCAAATATATATAATACTCATTCACAAATGCTTTGTTGATCACCCACCAATCTCTTCCATGAGCGTGTTTGACTGCCGTTATTCTACCGACCTCCATGGTATCCACATCCGGATCCAACCAGGTGTTGATCACTTTCCCGGCTCCGGCATTTTCGCTCATGTCGATGATGGAATAATATACATCCCTTGCAGCCACCTTGTATTTATTATCCACCCAGTAATAAGCCACGGAATCCTGCATCAAAAAATACTGATATGGATTACCCGGCATAGGAATGGACAGCATTTGCTGAGTTCCTCCAGTAACTGCACTTGGTGAAAGAATCCACTCCCCTCCTTCCATTTTCTTATACTGATGGTTATATATATACCCACCCGGTGAGAAGTACTGCAACATACCATTGCTGTCACACATCGCGATTGAATTCAAATCAATATATATCCGAAAAGATGAATCACTATTTATCTTATCATCAAAATCAATCAAAGGAGGATCATGGTTAAAATCATATTGAATATAGCCTCCAATTCCAGTTGTATCTATAACCGCCGATGTTTTATTTCCCAAGGTCCAGATATAATCATGCTTTTGTGCAGAAGCTATCCCACCAGCTGTCATGCATAAAAGCATGGCCACTACCCATTGGCATCCCGAAATACGTCGCACAGGTTTTTTACTTATGATACCCATAATATTAATTCTACCGCACAATCGCAATTCGTCTGGAAATCTGGCTTACGAAATGCAAATTGCTTATTGTGAGGAAATACAATCCCTGAGGCCATTCCTCGGTAACGACCTGGCTTATGGATTGTCCCTGAAGTACATTGAAGGAGACCAGGTTGCGGCCATAAATATCCATTATTTGGACATTAATGGGTTCGTCATGTGGATTGTAGATATGCACATTCAATACTGAAGATGTGGGATTGGGAAAAAGTTGCACAACTGTTTGTTTTCGATGCTCCTGATCTGTCACTGAAATTAACGGTTCCTCCTCCTCTTCAACAAAGCACTCCGAATCATCCCAATCGAGATGATCGTACTCAATTTGAAGCCGACTCCTGGCCATGCGCACAGCCTTACCTCCGGTTTCCGGACACAAATCTGCAATTGCTTTTAGAGTAACATATTGCATACAGTCAAGAAGGTCCAACACTTCAACGGCAAATTGCCGAATTCGATTGGGCAAATATTATTCTGTTTATGCGGCGTGCATGAAAATCCACTCAACAACAATCACATCTTTGCAAAACAAATATAACCCATTTTTCATCACCCGGGATGTCAGACCGGAATAAAAATGTCATTGTCTGACATTTTGAACATATACTATTGTTATTCAGCTACTTGGATAGGACATATCATTACAAACTATTTGATCAGCCATGAAAAATGCCCACAATCCGGCCATGAAAACGAGGTGCCCTGAAGCCATTCTCATCAGGGGGTCTCTGAAGTGCGCTATGGACGGTCAGCCGCATCAGCGAAATAACTCATGGGATATGGAGCAACACTTCGGCCCTCGAATCCTCTCCTGGAATCACCATCCCGGGAAGTTTGGCCAAGGACATCCGTAAATCCCATCCTGGCCCTGATGGCCGGCTGGGCCTTTCTGAATGAGCGACTGAATGCCCGGGTGGGCATCGCGGCCCTACTCATACTGGGAGGGGTGTATCTCGTCAATGCGGATTACCGGCGGCGTCTCTCGCTGCAGCGGGGGCTCCCTGCCATACCGCCGGAAAATGGCGGGGAATGAAGACGCGATCTCATGCCATGCATTTATCGTAGGGATATGTCATGTTGAGACATTGACAAATACCAATCCAATCAGGCGCCAGTCCAATACTTGCCGCATCATGGACGGGGTTGCTGATGTTCCTCCGTACTACAACCCTTCCATGCTTTCAGGGAATCCGCAATCCCATGATTCCCTTCATCCAGACCATGTATTGACTGGGTTGCCTGCTACCCGATTCACTCAATCCTGACGATAAATATCTGGATGTCAAGATGCCGGGTATTACTTTACCATCACTTTCCCTGTAG
>CAYYGN010000078.1:0-3243 GCA_964471595.1 uncultured Saprospiraceae bacterium | reverse complement strand
GGAGAAGGTGGCTTCCGCGATGGAAGCATTTGACGGTGGGGTGACGGTAAACCGCAATACCTGATCGTCTCCCAGCAAACGGATGAAAACGTATTGTTGGCGGGGTTCCGCTTTCCACCCCGGCGGAAGGTGGATGTGCACCTCCCCTTCCAGGCTGTCCTGACCGGCCCGGACCT
Source organism: uncultured Saprospiraceae bacterium (assembly GCA_964471595.1). Taxonomy (GTDB): domain Bacteria; phylum Bacteroidota; class Bacteroidia; order Chitinophagales; family Saprospiraceae; genus JAGNXB01. The sequence goes on along the minus strand of CAYYGN010000078.1, from coordinate 3,067 downwards.
TTACGGCGATTTCCCGTGTGGCACCGAAGGGAACCATTCCTACCGGTTGCAGGGGGGTGACAAATCCCGGGGGTAACAGGTGGAAGGGCTGGTAGCGCTCTCCGTAGGCAGGGTCGGTTTGTTTGTGGACCAATGGCGCCTGGATATGGATGGTATCCTTGTCATGGACCAGACGGAACACAAAACGGACGGCGGCCGGGCTTTCCGGCATTCCTCTCAGCGTTTGATCGGGCACGTGGTAAAGTCCGCCATCAGCCTCCCGCGTGAGCCAGTAAGGAGCGGTCCAGGGCAAATCTTTGGCCAGGGTAGCCCTGTGGGTCACTTTCCAGGGTTGGCCGGTACGAAGGTCGGTGTTGACGAGCGTGTCCCACTCGATCCCTTCCGTGTGTATCCGGTCCAGCCGGAATGGTGAACCCGCCCTTTGGGTGAGTTCAAGGGAGAAGGTGACGTCCTGTCCCGGTACGGAGGAGTTTTGGCTGGTTTTTGCTTCGGCAAAGATGCCGGCACAATCGGCGATGACCCGGTTGAGTTCTTCCAGCTTGCGCGCTTTCCAGGGATGATCCGGCATGGACTGCATTTGCCGATAAAGCTGGAGAAGGGCTGTCAGGGATTGAGCGGGTTGGCGGAAGTCGTAGTCGGCGGACAGGCGTTGAATGGCTTCCTGGATGGCATCTCCTCCGGGAACCCGGGACCAGGAGAGATCGATGCCGGACAATGGATCATCGGGGGCACCTGGCAAGTCCCCTTTGAGGAGATCGAGGTAGTCGGGATTTTCACCGCGGTAAAGTTCGGCGCCGAATCCCTGACATCGGTGCATGCTGCGGCTGAGCATGGCGACTTCGGAGTTGGAGAATCCCGACCAGGGCTCATAGACCCCGATGTCCACCTGAGACATGCGGGATTTGTCGGCCTGATCAAAAGCTTCCTGGGAACCGTAAAACCACCAGGAGGTATTGAAGAACAGGCGACGTGGCTGCCAGGGCTTCACCCATTGGAGTTGTTCGGGAAAAGCATTGGGGTCCCCGGCCATTTCGAAGGCTTCCAGGGCGAGTTGGGCCGATGCTGTATGATGGCCGTGCGTGGAACCCGAATTTTCGGCATTGAACCGGTTGACGATGACGTCCGGCCGGAATTTGCGGATGGCCCAGACCACATCGGCGAGGACGGCCTCCTTGTTCCAAAGGGTCATGGTCTCCTCGGCAGTTTTCGAATAGCCAAAATCATTAGCACGGGTAAACCATTGTTCACCGCCATCCAGGCGCCGGGCACCGAGTAATTCCTGCGTGCGCAGGACACCCAGCAATTCGCTCATTTCGGGGCCGATGAGATTTTGGCCACCATCGCCCCGGGTGAGGGACAGATAAACGGTGCGTACGAGGCGTTGTCGCGAAAACCAGGCGATGAGCCGGGTATTTTCATCGTCCGGATGGGCGGCGACGTACATGACCGTGCCGAGTACACCCAGTTTCTGCATGGACCTGTGGATGGATGCCGCATCGGCAGGGCGTTGGCACCAGGGATCTCGGGGTGCGTGCTGGGCAGGCAACTCCGTCGCATCGAGGGCCAAAAGGCCAATGAACAGTAACAAGCAGATCGTCAATCTCATAAGTCTGGAATGCATTTCCCGTCCAAGCCGGGCAAAGATGGGACCAAATACCTGTAACGCATGAGGTGACCGGAGGTTGAAGGCCGGATGGTCACACCTCTGCCTTGACCCTCCGCCGGTTGAAAGATGATGGGAAAAAATGAATGTCTTTTTGTCCAGGTCACAGCGGTTTGGCCGATCCTTGCCCCTTTTAACATCGAAAAGTGTGGGTGATGCCACCCTGCCCCTCAGGGAGAATGGCTATCTTTGAGGCATCAGGAAAGGTTGTTCCGCCATTCCATTTCCCGATCAAAAATTGCCTGTCATGCCGGATTTTGTCCATTTGCACAATCATACCCAGTATTCGCTGTTGGATGGCGCTTCGAACATCAAGGAACTGATGGACAAGGCCGTTTCGGATGGTATGAAAGGGTTGGCGCTGACGGACCACGGCAATATGTTCGGGGCCTTCCAGTTTGTCAACGAAGCCCATAAACGTGATTTGAAACCCATTGTGGGTTGCGAATTTTATCTCGTGGCGGACCGCCATCGCAAGACTTTCAGCCGGCATGAGGGCGACAACCGGTATCACCAGCTCATGCTGGCCAAAAACGCGACAGGCTATGCCAACCTGACCAAGTTGTGTTCCCTGGGGTATATCGACGGGCTCTACAGCAAATACCCGCGGATAGACCGCGAGTTGATCGAAACATACCACGAGGGCCTGATCGCGACTTCCTGCTGCATCGGCGCGGAGATCCCGCAGGCCATACTGCGCGGCCAACTCGAAGAAGCGGAACGGCTGGTGCGCTGGTGGCACAATTTGCTGGGTGACGATTATTATATCGAGTTGCAGCGCCACCGCGGGTTGGAAAACATCACCATCAGGGACGAGCGGGGCGCGGTGGTTTCCTCGGGATACAGCCAGGAAGATGTCAATCAAATCCTGATCGGCTTTGCCCGGAAATACGGCATAAAGACTATTGCCACCAATGACGCCCACTATGTGGAAGAGGATGACTGGAAACCGCACGATATCCTGTTGTGTGTGAACACCGGCGCCAAGATTTCTGATCCGGTGGGTGAAGGCAAAGGCCAGCGGTTTGCTTTCAGTTCGAGCGATTACTATTTCAAGACGCAGGAGGAGATGGGCCACCTCTTCTACGACGTGCCGGAGGCCCTGGACCATACCCTGGAGGTCTTTGACAAGGTGGAGCTGCTCAACCTGGCGCACGACATTATGCTTCCCAATTTTCCGTTGCCGGAGGGATTCACGGACCAGGGGAGTTATTTGAGGCATCTGGTTTACGAGGGGGCCCGACAGCGTTATACGGAAATCAACGAGGTCATCCGGGAGCGCCTCGACTTCGAGTTGCATGTCATCAGCGACATGAATTTCACCGGCTACTTTCTGATCGTACAGGATATTGTCAAGGCGGCCAGGAGGCTCGGTGTGGCGGTCGCGCCCGGTCGCGGATCGGC
>CAYYGN010000077.1:0-3316 GCA_964471595.1 uncultured Saprospiraceae bacterium | reverse complement strand
CGTGTGAATCGCGAAATGCCATTATCCGATCTATTGGCCCTGCCCGATACCCCATCCGCGGAAGTCGTAGATGCCTTCGACGGGACCAGATCCATCGACCTGCGTTTCAGCGAACCGTTGGACTACAATATCGTGGTACAGGATCCGGCATGGCCGAATCCGTTCCGGGATGTCACCCACTTCCGGTTCCAACTCGAGGAGGACGGACCGGTTGTCATCCGGGTCCTGGATATCCTGGGCAGAGAAGTATGGCATCACCAGGCGCCTTACACCGCCGGACCGCATACCGTCACCATCCCCGGCTCCGAACTGGGCAGAAGTGGCACTTATCATTTGCAAATACAAACACCGCAAACCCGTCCGGTCAGCCAGTTGCTGGTCCTGACCGACGAATAAGCGCGACAAGAAGTGGTTTTTGGGATGTGAGTGGGTTCGTCGGCCAACAGGGCCGGCGGCCCACTTTCCCAGGCACTTCCGCCGATCCGCTCCCTGCATACTACCGCACACACCATACCCTTACCACCGGTGAGAGGCAGCCAGCCTCATATCCGGCCTGACCGTCCCATTGACCGTACCACGACATCCCAAAACCGTGGCACATCCCGAACCGACCCTCACTGCCATCCCGACCCAGACCCTATTGACGAGCTCTTTATTGGACAACTTACACATTCCATGAACTCCAACTTATTGAATCCCATGAGAAAATCAACATTTCACGCCGGCAGGCTGCCTATGGCTCTCCGGCAAACCGCTTTCCTCCTCCTCCTTTTCGCCGGATGGCAGGGGGCCCAAGCACAAAACTGTACCATGGCCTGCAATGACCTGGTCCAGTTCTCCCTGGACGAAGACTGTTATTCCGAAGTACAGCCTGACCACATTCTGGAAGCCGGGTACACTTGCCTCGGACCCAAGACCGTCACCGTGATGGGGGGCAATGGTCAACCTATTCCGGGTTCACCCTGGGTATCGGGCGACTACATCGGCCAAACCCTGACCGTGAAGGTCACCCACAATGCCACCGGCAACCATTGCTGGGGCTCCATCCTCGTGAAGGACAAAATGCCGCCTGTGCCTGTCTGTGAAAACATCGAGGTATGGTGCAACGAGGCTGATGTTTCTCCCTGGAGCCTCGGGTTTCCGGATGTCACCGACAACTGCGACATCTATCCCCAGCTCTTCTGGAATGACGAGCTGACCGATTACGCTTGTGGCGTGGGTGCTTATACTGCCGTCATCACGAGGACCTGGACAGCCATAGATGTCCATGGAAATTCCGGCACTTGTGTCCAGACCATCTCCTTCCTCCGGGCTACACTGGGTGATGTGGCATTTCCGTTGAACCGGGATGATGTCGCCGCAGCGGCACTGCTGTGCGGCAATCCGGACACCCATCCCAACAACACCGGTTGGCCCACCGTCAACGGTGATCCGGTGGGCGGTTACTGCGATCTGGTGGCCACTTATACAGACCAAAGCACTTCGATGTGCCAGGGTAATCTGACCATTTTCCGCACATGGACCGTGATGGACATGTGCAGTGGTGCGCTCAGTTCCCAGATACAGGTCATCAAAGTACTGGACAAACTCGGACCGGCACTGACGTGCCCGACGGATCCCGAGCATCAGGTGGTGGTGCTCAACTACCTCAGCGGACCCCAGTACAACGGTTGTCTTGCGGTAGTGCGTTTTCCCCAGATCCAGATCACGGACAACTGCAGCAGTTATGCCAAGCTGACGTTTTCCCTGACCACCACGATCAACGGATTTGTCTATTCCATACCCACCAACGGGGGAATTTTGACATTGCCGCTGGGCACGCACGTCTTCACCTACAAGGCTACCGACGACTGTGGCAATGCCAATACCTGCACTTTCACTTATACGGTGACGGACAAGGTACCGCCCGTTGTTGCCTGTGAAACGCTTCACACGGTGGCGATGTCGTCAGACACCACGCTGGTAGAGGCCATCACGTTTGACGACGGCAGCTATGATGCTTGTGGGACTGTGACCTTTACGGCGCGCAGGATGGACAATCCCAAGTGTCCGGGTGACGACAGTACACCGCTTGGTCCTACGGTTCCGTTCACCTGCTGTGACATCAACAAAGGGCCGGTCATGGTCACGCTGCGGGTTACCGATGCAGCCGGCAACTGGAACGAATGCATGACGCTCGTCGAAGTGGCCGACAAGGTACCGCCGACCATTTGGTGTCCCAAAGACATCACTGTAGCTTGCGGCATGCCCATTGAGCCGACAGACCCCATCACCTACAGCACCAGTGTGAAGCCCAACCAGAACATCAGCTCGGTATTCGCCTTTACCTATCAGATTCCGATCGATGTGAACGGTTTGCCGACCAATGCCGAGATCATTGATCTTGACCTCTTCCTGAACATTGAGCATGAATACCTCGACCAACTCCGGATCCGTTTGATCAGCCCGGAGGGCACGTTGGTACGCATCTTTGACGGAGGTGGTGTCTGCGGCATTGGGCAGGAGGACATCCTGGCCACATTCAATGACGAAGGCAATCCGTTTGTCTGCGCCGGTGGCTCACCAGCCATCACCGGTAATGTACAATCACAGGCCGACCTGCTTTCATTCCTGGACGGGGAAGGATTGAACACGATCGGATCCGGTCCCGGCAAAAAAACCTGGATCCTGGAGGTCGAGGATACGGCTCCTCTGGGAGGTGGCCGGATCAACGAGGTGGGCTTGTTGTTCACCTACGGCTCTTCGCTGGCATTGCGTCCGAAGGTGCATGACAATACGGAAGCCTGCGGCATCACGGTCACCTGGAAAGATCTCGATCCCATGGACAAGTGTCCCGGCAATACCATTCGACGCGAGTGGAAGGCTGCCGATGCCTTTGGCCATACGGCCACCTGCATCCAATACCTGACACAGGTGGACGAAACCCCCTGGGATGTCACCTTCCCGGCTGATATCACGATTGAAGATTGTACTGACCTGAATGACCTGACAAACCTGGGCGAAGTAACACACAACGGAGATTGCGAAATGGTAGGACTGGATTACGTGGACCAGGTGTTCACGGTGGTACCGGACGCTTGCTACAAAATCGAGCGGACATGGTATGTGGTCGACTGGTGCAAATACGACAAGTTCGGCAACAACACGAATCTGGGCATTTATCTCGATACCCTGCAATATCGCGACAATGGGGATGGATACTTCCAATGGGTTCAGGTCATCAAGGTACTGGACACCACGGCGCCGAAAATCTTCTGCCCGAATGATGTCACGATCCTGAATAACGAGCCCAATTGTGGCCCCACCTATGCCAACC
>CAYYGN010000076.1:0-3689 GCA_964471595.1 uncultured Saprospiraceae bacterium | reverse complement strand
GCCGTTACGACCACCGGGCCACGGCATCAGCGCCCCATTACCCCAACACCGGTTACGGTAACCGTCACCGAACCGCGGACGACGGTTCCTCTGTATGGCTATTGCCTGGATGCAGACCTGCCCACGGCACCTGCAGGCGCGCACTGGCCCCCCTCTGCTGAATGGGATGTGACCAATCCCTTGATCGAAGAGGTCAGGCTTTGGCAGGAAACCTTCGACCGGCTCCGCGAAGACGGACAGATAAAAACACCGCTCGATTTCAACCCAGCATTGGAGAGAGATGTCGTCGTGCAATTTACCCTTTGGTGGTGGACCATCGGCTCAGCATTCGATCCCTGCGACCGGATGCGGAAGTTTTGCGATTCCCTGCAGCGGGAGCTGACCCCTCCAGGCGGAGATCCGGGGTCCCCGGTCATTGCCATTCCGCATACACCCATCATTGAGGCGGTCATTCTCACCGGACAGCAAAGTGGATTGAACTTGTTTCAGCCACCCGCTTTGCCCGAAACGACGGCTCAGATTGTGGAGGCCCCCGCTCCCTCCCATCCGGAAATTGCCAATACCGCCATCGTCGTCAGTACTGGACAACCATCCGGACACATTTTAGACATTCACCTGAGTAACCCTACTGACCAGACCGTTGAGGTGCACATCGGCGACGGACCGCTCTACATCCCCGGGAATGGAGACCAGGAACAGCTTGCCGATCCCATTCCTCCGGTGACCATTGCGCCGGGTGAACGGGTCACCGTACCCGTTTACGGCAGTTGTGCAAACATCCAGGTATTGCCAACGGAGCCCGGAGGCAATAAGGGAAACATTTCGACCTGGATCGGATTGCCCGGGCCAGGTCCGGAAATCCCTCAGGAAAAGGATGCAGGAGGGCCAGGCATCCTACAGGTGCATATCCCCACCCGGACCAGCATGCCGCTTCCAAAAGTGGCGGAATTGTTGACCGAACTATCTCATCAGACCCCGCAAAGCCGGATGGTGCCATGTCTTGAAGCTCCGGTGAGGCAGACCTTTCTGATACCGGGAACGGGGGAGCCATTATACTTCCCGGTTGACCCGGAGAAAAACCCAGGAGCAGGTGTTACGCTCGTCCTGAAGGCTTACGAACACATCTCCCGCGCCTACGAGACTCTGGTCGACGGCGGACAGCTGCATACCGTACTGGCCGGCAACCCGGCGAGGCAGCGCGAAACCGTGGTACAATGGGCATTGTGGCAAAGTACCGAGGCCCTGTACGGGCACCCTCTTCCCAAAGCGCATTGGGATTCAGTGGGTAGAAAAGAAATTGAAAAACTGAGCGGCAAAAAGCTGGACAGCCTGCCCAAACCAGAACGGGAAAGCATTCAAACCGGGCTCGACGGCATCTGGAATGCGTTCAGTGCCGTGAGTGTTGAAAGCAAAATGGTTTCACCGCCGGTGGTCACCACCCCGGCGATAACGCCCCCCGGTGTCACCACGACCGTTCCGGTCACCACCACCGGACCCACGGTGCGGGATTACGTACCTACCAGCAGCACCTATTCCAAACCGCCACCGGAAACGGAATGGAAATGCGACCCCGTTATCCGTGTACTTTCGGGGCCGCGTATGGACGGCGGATTGGAACCTCCGAATGATTCCGTCACCGTTTACCGGGATGAATTTATCCCCCTGCTGGCGGCAGGCGCCGACTACGACGAACTGTGGTGGGACTGCAACCCGGAACTCAGTTGTCCCGAAACGCCTTCGACGGACATGAGGTCCCTTAACGGCAGGGTCAAATTCGAGTGGCGCATCATCCGGGGCGAGGGAAGCCTGGTGGAACTCGGCTGTCTGAACCAGGTTCAATTTCAGGAGGGGAGGCGAGTTCAATTTATGCCTCCTTATGTGGCCATCGACAGCTTGAAAGAAACGCTGATCGAACTGAAGATCATCGACGACAACCCAAGCCAGGTGATCGACGAAACCGTGACGCGCAACATCCGCATTCGCACCCGTCGAGACAGTCTGCGGCCCGACCATTACCTCATTCGCATAGAATCAGATGTCTACAGGATTCCTTCCCCTTCTCAGTATACGGGTTTGCCGCGGGGGACCTGTCTGACGCAGGGACCGCGCTGGAGCCGGGCAGCCGACCTGCCAAAACCCCGGATCGTCTTGCCACCGGTTGCCGACAACCGCAAAATGGTTTTCAAAGAGTGGATGAGGATCAGCGCGGTGGACATCCGCGACCCGGACGACGTGGAGCTTTGGTGTCGCACCAGTTGTCCCACCAGGCGTATCCAACGCAGTTTTGAAGATGCGGTGGAATACGAATGGACCATCCTTAGCGGCGGCGGCCGCTTCATCAAAGGCAACAAAGGGCGGCATGTCATTTACGAAGCTCCGGAGCAGGCTGGGGAAGTGCTGTTGAAGGTCGACGTGTACAATCCGGATTTTTTAAAAGTACAGGACGCAAGGCCCCAACCGGATACGGTGCGCATTGAGGTGTTCAGACCTGGAGTGCGCATGGACACGACTCCAACGGCCTGGCTGCCGCGGGACGGCATCGAACTCGAAAAGCGCTCTTACCTCGTTTACGAGGAGAACCGCGTATGGAAAACATCGTTGGCACACCAATGCCGGATACATTTTTTCGATATGCCGGAAGCGAGCAACGAACGGGGTGTGTGTCTGAACTGGCCACCGTACTCGACAGCAGATACCTGTAAGGACCTGTACATTAAAAAACTTCCTGACCGATACGAGGTCTTCGACTCGTCGATGTGTTCCCGCTGGGTACGAGGTGCGGACGACCGCCATGAGGACCGGGCGTATTACCTGCACGCAAGGACCAAAACACCTGTAAGGGAATTCAGCGTTACCGTCGTTTCCGACGACTACGGAGGGTTTGGGTTTATGCGGTCCGTGGCCAATGGAACCAAAAGCACGGAGTTGCCCTATAAATCAGTTGAGTGGAAAGCCGAAGAGAAGACCCACCCTCAGGGGCGTCCTAAAAAAACGGTTTATTCCGATAACCGCGTGACCATTCCCAAAGACATTGATGAAAACCGGATTGCGGATCGGGGATGGGAGGCCGATCCGAATGGCCAACAGGCAGACCCCGAAGATCCAAAGGTCGATGCCGATACCAGCCGTAACAACGACAAAAACGGTGATGGAATCGGGGCCTATGAAGAGTATCGAGGTTTCTTCGTTATGGGAGTTCACCGGCGGTTTGCCATGAACATCAAAGACCTGCTGGTATGGGATCGCGATAACATCGGAACCGGGTATTTTGACCGCGGTCATACCGGTGTTGAAGTCAGAAGGATCGACCAGGCAGAAATGGATACGGTGGAAGCCACCCGCAGGGTCATCAACAGAAACCGCCATACCCACGAATTGGGCTTTGATCAGAAAGGTGCACGACTGTATCGGTCGGATTCGATTGGTGCCAACTTATTGGGAGTTGCAAATAATTCGGTTGGAGCTGGAGATGATGGCCTCGTCACCTGCGACAGCGTATCGATCAACGTTGCGCTGGTGAATCTTCCTCGCTCTACCGCGGTGCTTGCCAACATCATTGCGCATGAATTATCGCATGCTGTCAGCGTCAGGCACCACGGCGAGGGCATCATCAACGGCAGGCTGAATCCTGGTGGTCGCATGACGCTCGATGGTGCAGCAGTCATAAACAGATCGAGGGACGCGTGGAC
>CAYYGN010000075.1:0-3726 GCA_964471595.1 uncultured Saprospiraceae bacterium | reverse complement strand
TTCGTGAGTACCACGTTCTACCCCCGCGAGACTCCGAAACCAGGAAGGTCCTGCCACAAATATAATCGGTCCGCAGCAATCGGCAACATGACTCCTAACCTTGCTCCAGGGACTTCCGGAGTCAAAGGTCCTCAACTCCTCTGGTGCCACATTTCTCTTGCTGCAATACCACCAGACTACTTTCCTACTGGCCTGGCTCTTCCGGCCCTCCCCCCCCGCACAAGGAGAAGCCGTACTACCTCCTCATTACTCTGTGGCTTGCCTATCCTTGTGTAACGTCGGAAAACCAGGACCCATACACGGACATGACCATCCTTCCTGGTCGTGTTCCCTACGGCTCTGCCACACCGTTTGAAACGATGGCCTTTTACCGGAACGGATCGCTCCACTTGACTTCGGTAAGCACGCTCTGGTCCGTCAATGTGTGGAGGAAGGCCACGAGAGCCGCCTTTTCATTGTCGGTAAAATTCAACCGCACAGGATTGCCATTCGGATCTCTCAAAGCCGGGGCAAGCGTGGGATGTGCCTGGATCCCGCTGTTGTAATGTTCCACCACCTCCTCCAAAGTCGCAAACCGGCCGTCGTGCATGTAGGGTGCCGTCAACGCGATGTTTCGCAGACTGGTGGTTTTGAAACGCCCGATGAAAATCGGATTGGCAAAAACACCGCCTGCCCCCAAATCCGTGGTGGATACAGCATCCAGGCCGTTGTTTTGGGGGCCGGGATTGGCACTGATGAAGGCCTCGGTGGTATGACAACCAAAACAAGCCCCGCCTCCATTGGGTATGGTTTGGAAAAAAAGATTTTTTCCCAGATTTTCCTGCGCAGTGAAGTTGGGGAAATTGGCCCCAGGTGTGGGCGACATCGCCCTGCCCGCATCGTATTTGCTGGAATGGCTGACAATGCTGCGGACAAATTGTGCCAACGCCTTCGAAATTTTGTCCGCATTGATTTCCTGCGTCCCGAAAGCTTTTTCGAAAAGCGCAGGGTAATAGGACTGCTGTTGAACGGTACTGACAACCTGCTCCAACGTCATCCCCATCTCGACAGGGTCCTGAAAAGGCATCAACACCTGTTCCTCCAGCGTCGCCGCCCTTTCATCCCAAAAAAACCGGCCCCGCTGATAAAAACGGGCATTGATCAGGGTCATGGAATGACGTCCCGTTGATCCTCCGGCAAATCCCTTACTGAGCACAGCGTCATCCGAAAATCCCTTGTCCTGCTTGTGACAGGAGGCGCAGGCAATGGTTCCGTTGGCACTCAATTTTTTGTCATAAAACAACACCCTTCCCAGGGTGGCACCCTCATTGGTGACCGGATTGCCGGCCGGTGAATTGTCGGTACCATTGACGGAAGTCGGCAAGGGCTGCCCCGGAACATTCATGGTGAAATGAGCCGGCAGACTGATATTGACATAGTCAAAAGGCGTCTCGGGCAAATCCGGGCCATCGGTATCCATCGGCATGGTGTCATCGTCCTTGCTACAGGATGCAAGGACCAAAACCGCCAGCGAGAAGGTGGCCAGCAAGAGGGAGGGTTTGTTTTTCATGGTGTCATCAACTTTCCTGGTTGTAGGTTGGATAGTCTCCTGGTCAAAAGGTTTAATCCGAATCGCACATCTCAAAAACCCCGGACATTGGCCATGAAAATTCAATGTGCATGTTCTCCCGCCGGAGCACCCTTCCTCCTCCCTACCGGCCGGGCTTTTCCAGCACCCCCATGCCGAACAAGGCGAAATCGTACCGCACCGGGTCTTCAGGGTCAAATTCCCGCAATCGGCGGGTGAGCTCCAACGCCGCCTCCCAGTCGCGGGACGGCCGTTGCAGCAACCCCAGCCGCCGCGCCACCCGCTCCACATGAACATCCAGCGGCATCACCAATTGATCCGGCCGGATAGAGCTCCAACAGCCGAAATCCACCCCCTTGTCGTCCCGCCGCACCATCCACCGGAGAAACATGTTCAACCGCTTGCACGTGGATTTACGCATGGGTGCCGGCACATGCTTGCGGGTCCGCCCGGGTACATGCTCGAGGGAAAAGAAATACCGGTGAAAGCCGTTCAGCGCCTCCTCCACCGTCTCGTGGTCCGCTCGCCATCCGCCCAAAAAAGCCGTCTCCAGCGTATCGGATACCTCGTAATGATGCCGGAAAAATGCCATGAAATACAGCAGATCGGTGTCGTTGAACGTGCGGTGGCGGAAGGACAACATCCGCTGCAGGTCCGACTCCCGGTGTCCCAGCACGAAATCATACGGCGCACCATCCATCAGCGTCACCAGCTCCGAAGCCTTGGCCAGAATCGTCTTGCGCTGACCCCAGGCCAGCATCGCTGTCCAGAATCCCATGATCTCCCGGTCCTGCCGACGACCAAATCTGTGGGGTATCGCTATAGGGTCAGCAGCAATGAAATCCGGACGGTTGTACCGGTCGGCCGCCTCGTCCAGAACTGCCTTCAGGGCCCGGTCCTTATCCTTTTTCATCCTTCTTCTTCCGTTTTGGCGTCCATCCTTCAATTTCCCCGGCCAACCACCAACATAAAACCCCGCCGTTGTCGTTCTAATGCTACCCGATGACCAAAACCGCCCCTATGACCACCACCCTCGCTTACACCGTCGTCCTGGCTGTATTGCTTCTGGCCAAAAGGGCCTTCTCCGGGCAGCAACACCCCCTCGTCAAGTGAGCCGTCGATAAATCGACAGATCCACCACCCCCCACCGCTGCAGCAGGTGCCCCAATGACACCCGCAAAACCCCCAGTCCGTAAGTGACCGATCGCTTGAAATTGATCGAACTTGCCTCCGCAAAATACTTGGTCGGGCAGGTCACCTCCGCAATGTCGAATCCCGCGTAAATGATCTGTGACAACATCTCGTTGTCGAACACGAAATCATCCGAGTTCTCCCGGTAATTGATCGTGCGGAGCACTTCCCCGCTAAAGGCCCGGTAGCCCGTGTGGTATTCCGACAGCTTGTAGTTGACCAGCAGGTTTTGCGTCAATGTCAGCAGGCGGTTGGCAATGTACTTGTACACCGGCATGCCGCCCCGCAACGCCCCTTTGCCGAGGATCCGTGAGCCCAACACCACCGGATAAAGGTCGTCGCCGATGATGTTGACCATGCTCGGGATGAGGAGAGGCGTGTACTGGTAATCGGGGTGCAGCATGATGACGATATCCCCTTTCAGCGACAGGGCCTTGTCGTAGAGTGACTTCTGGTTGCCTCCGTAGCCCTTGTTTTGCTCATGGACAATGACGTGCCGGATACCGATTGCCCGGGCCAGCTCGGCCGTGCCGTCCCGGCTGGCGTCATCACACAGGATGACCTCATCCACCAGGTCGAACGGGATCTCGTCATAGGTCTTTTTAAGGGTGGCGGCCGCGTTGTAGGCGGGCAGCACCACGATGACCTTTTTGCCTTTGTACATGGGGCGGATTTCGAAATTCCATGCAAAGGACCGGAATCCCGGCGGGATATTCAAACACCTATGTCGTTCGGGCTACATTCATCTACACGGTTACCAAGCTTCCAATGCCTGGTAAACGCAATGAAAAACAAGGTCGCCGGACAGCTCGCCCATCGCAGATTCAACACGCAAGGTCCGGACCCAAACAATAAGCATCATCACGCTAATCAAGCCAGGTAAAGACGAGCTGTTCGGCGACAAGCGTCCTGTCTGTATGCGACAGCCATGCAGGTTTTTGGTTCCTTTTTGGCGCCTCAAAAAGGAA
>CAYYGN010000074.1:0-3823 GCA_964471595.1 uncultured Saprospiraceae bacterium | reverse complement strand
GGTCAACGCTGCGTATTGATCAACCTCCTTTTCAGGATAAATCAAGGACTTGCCCGTACCTGCGGGCAAGTCCTTATTTTAATGATGCCCTTCATTCACAAACAGCCCTGATGTTCATCATGAACAAGGCATTGGTCCCTGTCGCCTTCCTTCTCCTGCTCGCCGCATGTTCGTCCAGCGAAAGCCTGCCCGTTCCGGGTTCCAGACCGGAGGAAGCAGAGGCCTCCCTTTGGCTTTCACGCATAATACGGTATCATGCCCCCCTGCCCGACAAAGCAGACCACATCACCAAGTGGGCAACCGCATTTGACGAATATTACTCCGGCCAGGCACGCCAACACCGGGTTGATCGCTGGTATCCGGATTCCCTGAAGGGCGATGTCTTTTTGCTCGTTTCCCGCCGGGCGCTAAGCCTCCATGACAAAAGGGTGAGCACCGGTATCCACCTGAGATGGGAGCAGGATTCTCTGGTCCTGTACAAAGAGGTTTTCCGCACCTGGCGGCTTCCGGAGGAAGTGCTGTTGCCCCGTGCCGATTCCTTGTTCGCCCTCATGGTCTCAGGTGCCGACCTGTCCCCTTATCATACCGACAAAAGGGGGGATCAGTATATCGAATTCCCGGATGCCCACACTCGGTATGATGAGAATGCCCGTCGCTGGGTGTCCGACCTGGAAGATCCGGCCGGCGCCCTGAAGGAGGAATTCAATCGCGTGTGGAAATCCTCCTCCGGGGACGCTAACGGACAAACCGGTTACGAAGACCGGGAGGAATAAAGCCGACGATGCCGTTCAGGCGCTGAGCCACTGATAAGTCACGAGGCTGACGACGTAAGCCAGACCCGTCATGAAAACGAATTGCCACAAGGGCCACTTCCAGCTACCCGTTTCCTTCCGCACCACAGCCAGAGTGCTCATGCATTGGAGCGCAAAGACGTAAAACAGAAGGAGGGAAAGACTCACCGGCAGATCATAGCGCTTGCGGTCGGTCCCTGGCACGATTTCAGCCGCCATGCGCTCGCGGACGGTTTGTTCGTCGTTCTGGCTGCCAATACTGTAGATGGTGGCCATGGTGCCGACAAAGACCTCCCTGGCTGCAAAGGAGGTGACGAGGGCAATGCCGATCTTCCAATCGAATCCGAGCGGCCGGATGACGGGCTCGATGGCTTTACCGGTCAATCCGGCGTATGAAGCCTCCAACCGGGCGGCAGCCAGATGGTCACCGGTCCTCATGGCATCCCAATGGTTGGTTTGCGCCTCTTCTAACGCCGCCTTTTCGGCGCGGTCCATGGCACCGGGCGGTCCAAAACTCGACATCACCCACAGTACGAGAGAGATGACGAGGATGATCTTGCCGGCTTCCCGGACGAAGGAGGCGACCTTGCTCCATACCGTCATACCCACATTCCGCCAGTCCGGCCTTTGGTAATCCGGGAGTTCGAGCAGGAGGAAACCGGGCTCGCTCCCTTTCAGGGTGCGCTTGAACACCAGGGCGGCACCCAATGCCGCCAGCAACCCCAGGATGTAAAGACCCATAAAAACCAACGCCTGAACACTGAACACCCCCAGGGCATAGGTCTCGGGCACCATCAATCCCACCAGCACCGCATACACCGGCAGACGGGCCGAACAGGAAATGAAGGGCGTCACGAGAATGGTGATCAGCCTTTCGCGGGTATTGGTAATGGTCCGGGCGCTCATTACCGCCGGGATGGCACAAGCCGTACCCGAGACAAGCGCCACCAGACTCCTTCCGTTGAGTCCGAATTTTCGCATGATGCGGTCAAAGAGAAAGACCGCACGGGCCATATAGCCCGACTCTTCCAGCAGGGAGATCAGCAAAAAAAGCATGGCGATCTGGGGAATGAACACCAGCACCCCTCCCAATCCGGCCAGCAGACCATCGGACAACAGGCTGGACAGCCACCCTTCACCCAAAGCGTATCGCACCATTCCCCCCAAATCCGTGAATACGCCCTCGATCCAGGTCATGGGGAGGGATGACCAGGTGAACACCGCCTGGAAAACCAGCAGAAGGATGGCGAAAAACACGAGCGGACCCCACCAGACATGGGTCAGGAAACGGTCCAGCCGGCGGGTCAGCGGTGTGGATCGTTCGCCGCCAACCGCTTTTCTGTGAAGAGCCGTGATCCGGTCAATGACGGCAAACCGGCTCATGATCTCCGTGTATTGAGCCTGCAGCGAAACGAATCCGTTTTTTTTCGTGATCCCGCGGATCTCGGCCGCCTCTTCGGGCCGGAGGTAACTCAGGCGTTCGGCGTGATGCGCCAGCAAAAGCGCCGTATAGTCGCGTTCGACCATCGGAAATCGCTCGCGGATATCGCGGATGGTGGCCGCCATGTCCGGCGTGCGCTCGAAGGTCACGGGTTGCGATCCGTCCCCTTCCTGCGGAGAGGCCAGTGAAACAGCCATAGCATGACGCAAAGCCTCCATGCCGGCTCCGGTGCGGCCGTTGATCTCGATGACCGGCAAACCCAGGTCGCGGCTCAGCGCGGCGACATCGAATTGCTGTCCCGCTCCGGAAGCCGCGTCGACCATGTTCAAAGCGAGGATGGCAGGGATGCCAAGATCTCTCACCTGGGACAGGAGCAACAGATGTTGGTCCAACCGAAGGGCATCAGCGACATACAACACCCGGTCCGGATGATCGGCATGTCCGGGATGCGACAGAACATCGAAGACTATGTATTCGTCCGGGGAGGTGGGATACAAGCTGTAGGTGCCCGGAAAATCAATAATGCGCACATCAGTGCCGCCGGCGAGATGGAGCATGCCGCTGTGTCGCTCGACGGTGACCCCGGGAAAATTGCCGGTTCGTTGACGCAGACCGGTGAGCTGGTTGAATACCGAGCTCTTGCCACTGTTCGGGTTGCCGATCAGCGCGATCCGGAAAGGCACACTCAGATCCTGACCCATATGGATTTGGCCTCGTCCTTCCGGATGCCGAACTGCTGGAAGGCGGTTTGCAGGTAAAGCGAGGCGCCGAAGGCGGCCGTCCGGACAAGCATGACCTCAATGCCGGGTCGGAGCCCCATGGCGAGGAGCCGGGCCGTAGCGGGATGTTCCGCCAGCCGGACAATCCGGGCCGGCGTGCCGGGAGTGAGATCAGCCAGGGGTATCTCGGAAGCTGCCATGGTCGCGGGGTCAAAGGTAGTTAACCCCGTCCGGCCGGGATTGTTGTACGCGCCGGACCTCTCCAAGGGCAATCTGTAGTTGGCTCTCCCGCGTCATGCGGCTGGTATCCAGCCAGACAATGCCCGGTGCGGGCTGTAACGGACTGTCCGCCCGTCGGGTGTCAAGGTCGTCCCGGGCTTTCAGGTTTTCGGCCACCTGCTCCGGGGAAATCTCCAGCCCGGAGGCCCGCATTTCGAGATAACGGCGTTGGACCCGGACCTCGAGGTCGGCGGTCACATAAAACCGGACCTCGTCATCGGGGGCCACGACCGTTGCGATATCCCGTCCCTCCAGCACGACCGATCCCTGGCGGGCCAGCGCCTGCTGCCGCCTGACCAGCCAGGCCCTCACGGCAGGGATTGCCGATATGGCACTGACCCCTGCTGATACCTCGGGCCCCCTCAGAGCAGCACCTGGTGCCTGTCCGCTGACTGTGACCCCGAAGATCCCCCCGGATACCGTGAAGCGGAGATTCCAGCTGTCCAGCAGGGAGGTCCAGTCCGCTACAGCGCCGGGGTCCACCCCGAATTGCCCGACACACGATGTCACGGCGCGGTACATGTAGCCGGTATCCACCAGCCCGTACCCCAGATGGCGTCTGAGATCGGCCGCGAGGGTGCTCTTGCCACAGC
>CAYYGN010000073.1:0-4658 GCA_964471595.1 uncultured Saprospiraceae bacterium | reverse complement strand
CAGGATGCAGACCGCCAAAGGCGCGTCTGTACCGGACCGCAACATTTCGAGTCCCGTTCCTGACGAACCCGGGTAAGGCCGGGTTGGCAGGATGCAGACCGCCAATGGCGCGTCTGTACCGGACCGCAACATTTCGAGTCCCGTTCCTGACGAACCCGGGTGAGGCCGGGTTGGCAGGATGCAGACCGCCAAAGGCGCGTCTGTACCGGACCGCCATCACCCATAAAGAGAGCCCTGTATATCGCTGATATACAGGGCTTTTCATTTGCTTCCCGTCTGTTCCGATTCCCATTTCGTTGCAATTCCCATTTGAAGTATTGCCCTTTCGGGATTGATGCGATTGCAATACCGACTTCCTTTCCCCTTGACGCAAGCTTTGGCCGCTTCCCACGCCTGGGTCCCGGACCAGCGCAACACCTGGAATTCAGAGTCACCCCCACCGCATTTTGGCAGGAATTTTGCTTCATCATATGAGCAATAATCTTAATCCTTTACCCGCCGCCATTCCAAGGGCAATTCAACGGCGATGGATAAAACCTGCTAGGTCATGAAACCACACTCCCCCCTGTGGGTAAGGGTCCGTATACCCTCTGCCCTCCTCGTTGCCCTTGGATGCCTTTTGGCAGCTCCCTATCCCCAATTGTTTGCCCAATGCCCTCTTACCTGCCTGGGCCAGACCAACCTGGCTTTGGGACCCGACGGCCAAGCCCTGTTCACCCCTCACAATGGCCTTGCCAACATCCAGGCCGCCTGTATTGACGACTATTCGGCCATGCTCCTGGATGAGTGGAATGTACCCGTCTCCAATCCGGTCGATTGCTCCTTCCTGGGTCGAAACCTGACCTTCAAGATCACCTATGTGCCTACCGGAAATCATTGCTGGGGACAGGTCCTGATCGAAGACAAACTCCCTCCGACCCTGGTATGCGAAGGCGCCGAAATCCATTGCAATGAATCCTCCGATCCTCTGGAGGCAGGTATCCTGACCGCGACCGACAATTGTGATCCTGACCCCGAAATCCTGTTGGCTTTTGAGGAGATCCGCGACCTCTCCTGCCAACACCCGGACACCCTTATCCGGGAAATTGAGCGACGTTGGTTCGCGAGAGACACCAGCGGGAACGAGAGCCCCCTCTGCACGCAACTCATAACGATTCGACGGGCCACCCTGAATGATGTCCGATTTCCTCTCGACCGGAAAGGCGCCGATGCCATTCCCTGCGATACGCCAGATCTTGATCCGGCACTGACCGGCGAACCTTTGGTTTTTGGCGGAGCCAATGATCCACTTTGCAAAGTCCTGTTTACCTATGAGGATGACACCTTGGTGACCTGCCCCGGCGGATACCTGGTCAACCGTACCTGGACAGCCCTTGATTGCTGCACCAGTGAAACCATAACGGCTCTTCAGACGCTTGAAGTTGCCGATGCCGTCCCCCCGGCCCTCTCCTGCCCGCCCGACCTAACCATCAGTACACTTGAGGATACCTGTACGGCCGATTTCACTCTTCCGTTAGCCGTCTATTCGGACAACTGTTCCCCTGGCGTTGACTTGTCCATATCGACATCCTGGGGAGGTGTGGGCCCTGGACCCTATACCGGCATACCTGAAGGCGGATACAAAATCCACTACACCGCAACAGATTCCTGCGGCAACAGCATCACCTGCACCATGGATTTTGTCATCAAAGACCTGGTCCCACCGGTAGCCTTGTGCCGGTTTCCCGTTCATGCTTATCTCAATGAAGAGGGGCTGGACACCATCCGATATGAAGATGTCAACGCCGGCAGCTTCGACAATTGCACCATGACCATGGGACAAGTGAAGCTCATGGGAGAGCCGGACTCCCTCTTTCGCGACTCCCTCTTTGTCGATTGCAGTTTTATCGGCAAAGACACCATGATCATCCTCAGGGTGGAGGACTGCTGGTACAACTCAGCCATCTGCATGACGCCCCTGGTCGTTATTGACACCCTGCCGCCTTTCTTTCTTTGCCCCCCGGACACCGTTCTCTCCTGCACCGCTTTTGCCGACTATCCGGACATTGGAGGCGTGGCTTTCGCCTCCGACAATTGCGCCGGTCATACGTTGAGCCACATGGACTCCTTGTCGGTCAACGACTGCGGGGTAGGTACCCTCTACCGGACCTGGATGGCTGAGGATACCTACGGCAATGTGGTTTCCTGCAACCAGATTATCGGACTGGCCGACTCTACACTCCCAGTCATCCAATGGCCGGCAGACATTACCCTCGACTGCGCCGAATCCATTGATCCCTTGTATTCCGGTGAGCCGGAAATCGAAGAGAATTGCTCCCTTCTCGCCATTGGACATCAGGACAGTCTCATCATCGTGGACAATGGATGCGATACCCTGTTCCGGATCTGGAGGGTCAAGGATTGGTGTACCGACTTTGACACGATGTACATCCAACGCATCGACCTCATTGACCCTGTTCCCATTCTGGAGATCGATTGCCCGGATGACATTACGGTCTATCTCGACAATGCCTGTGAAATTGACATCGACCTGGACCCTGCCGTAGCCTTCGATGAATGCGGACACTATGTCCTTATCACCAATGATTCTCCTTACGCCGACGAATCCGGCAGCGATGCCAGCGGCACCTATCCTTTTGGTGAACATACCACCACATTCACCATTCGCGATGCTTGCAGCCTCATCACCTGCCAGCAACTCCTGTCCGTTCGGGATACCGTACCTCCTTTTCTCCTGTGCAATGATGTCGTCACCTGCATGCCGGAGGACTCGATGTATATCCTTACCCCTGCGGATGTCGTGGTCCAGGCTTTCGACCTTTGCAGTCCTGTGACCCTTTCCGTCGTGGGAGACACGATTTTCGATTGCGACGATGTCATGAAAAGCATTCCCATTATGGTCGAGGTTATGGATTCCTCCGGCAATACGGCCCATTGTGAGCAAATCCTTTTCCTGATCAATTGTGATGACGTCTGCGAAGACCTGTTTGCCGGAGGAGGCATCACCCTGGGTGGCCGGATTACAGCCTGGGATGAGAGTCCATTGGGAGGCGTGCCTGTCATGATCGACTTTGGTCCCTATCAGGATATGGTGGTGACCGGGCCAGACGGACATTTCATCGCCGGACCTTATCCACAGGGTATTGAAGTGACGGTCAAGGCGCAGCCTGTCCCCGGCGATCTCGAAGGCATCAGCACGGCAGACCTCCTGGCCATCGGGCGACATCTGACCGGCCTGAAACCCCTGACCTGGATAGAAAGTCTATTGGCGGCAGACCTCAACCGATCGGGGAGTGTCTCTGTATCCGACATGGTGGCTTTGCGCAAAGCCATCCTTTACCAAATCGCGGATATGCAGGCCGGGTATTGGCGCCTGGCACCTGTCCCCCTCCTGGAAGAGGGTATGCCTGCCGCTCACAACCCGGCACTATGGAATGGCGCCTGGCACCTCTCGGATATGACCACTTCCCATACTCAACTGGATTTTCGCGGGGTAAAGGCCGGGGATGTCGATCGCAGTACCATGGGATCCATCAAAAGCCCGGAAGAATCTTTCCGCTTTCTCGATCTGAAAGGGGCCGGGGCTCCGGTTTCAGCCGGTGAGCCCATCCGATTGGCATTTACGGCGGAAGGGACCGACAAATTGGCCGGATTTCAAATGTGCCTGGCCTATGACACCGATCTGGTGAAGTTTGAAGGCCTGCAGACTGCGGGATTGCCCTCCCTGAAAAAGGAACACGTTATGGCTGACCTTCCGGGGAGGATCCGGTTGAGTTGGGACAACGTCCTGGTACCGGAGACGCCCGGACACGAACCCCTGTTCGAATTGGTCTTTACGGCCAACAGGGATTTGTCCGGCTCGGACTGGATCTGGTTGAACCTGGACGGGTTTCCTGCCGAATTCTACTATTCCGGCGAGACGACTTCCCGCATTCACCTGCGCTCCACCGGAGAGGCCAATGCCGGCACGCCCGCCACCTCTCAACTTCTCCCATTTGTACCCAATCCGTTCAGCGATTTTGCCGTCCTCCCTTTTGAACTGGACAAGGATGGCCCGGTGACATTGCGTGTTTACGACGTGAACGGGACTTTGATCCTGGAAAAACGGGACATTCTTCCCGCGGGAAGGCATATGTTCCGTGTGGAAAGCCATCAACTGCCATACGCCGGGACCTACATGATTCAGATGAAAACCGTCTCCGCAGTGCATGTGAGGCCGCTGACATTCTACACCCGGTAATCATAGACCTTGTCAGGAGGATGCAGAAGAAACTGCGCCTCCTGGCGGCAGGTCCTTGGATACGGACGGTTATTGACCGAGCCCCAGCATCGCTCCCGCCTGTCGCAGCACTTCTGGAATGCCGGAAACATCCTTGCCTCCTGCGGTGGCATAAAAGGGTTGCCCTCCGCCTCCGCCCTGGATGGCTGCCGCCAAAGTCCTCACCATTTGTCTGGCGTTCCAGGTTCCGGCGTCCGCCAGCGACTTGCTGACGTGTACCGACACCATGGGTTTGTCGCCGGATGTATGCGCCAGCACGATGACTGCGGGCTGGAGCTGCTGATCGAGCTGAAAGATCAGGTTCTTCACCCCTTTGGGATCCTCCATGGAAACTTCGGCCACGAGGTAACGGGTGCCATCCTTTTCAGACGCTTGCCGC
>CAYYGN010000072.1:0-4691 GCA_964471595.1 uncultured Saprospiraceae bacterium | reverse complement strand
GGTCTATGGAGAGTGTATGCCGGGTGGGGTTTGGCCATACGGACATACTGCCTATAAAATGGTCGGCTGCCTTCCTGTACCTGGGTTCGGCCATTGTGCATGCCGTCGCATCGTCCCATGCCAGACCGGGATCAATAGCCGAGAGCATACCACGTGCCTGGAAGACAGCCTCGTTGGGAAACAATCTGAAAGGTGAATTACATGTCATAAAGCTAATCTACAAAAGATCTTAAAACGAAGCATAAAAGAATTACCTTTTGTCGTCAACCTGCCAAGATGGAGTCACTTCTCACTGGTACCGTACCGAAAGCGGTCCTGATACCTGCTTCACCCGGACGAAACCCAAGTAGTTGGGTATGTCTGGATGAAATAATGCGGGCAATCATTCCACCAACACTTTCTCCACCCATCGTCGGCCATCGCGGCCCTGGACCTGGAGGATGTAGAGGCCGGGCGACAAGGCCCGGAGGTCCATGGACACCGTATCGCTGCCGGTATGGGCCTGCTGCCACACCGGGTGCCCCATGAGGTCATACAGCGTGAGGAAGGTGGCCTCACCGGCCAAAGCCTCCGAAAGACCCACCCATGCCTGGGTGCGGGCTGGGTTGGGCGCCACCGCTATGTTGTAGCCAAATGTTAAATGGGATGTGGAGGAGATATCAGCGTAGTGATCACACGCAAAATCAGGATTGAAATTGTAGGTCTTCCCATCTTCTTCATAACATCGGATCACATAGGGCATATAAAATTCAAGCCCAAACCCGCAATCTTCCGTATAGGTCGGACTCAAATAGGTTCTCCCGCCAATCTTTTCCAGAATATATGGCCCCCAGGCATCAGGAAATGGACTTGTTATTATAGTCATGGTCATCAAAGTATCACTCCCGAAGGTCCAGGGAAAGATATTCGTTACCTCAACCTGAATATCCTGACCATTGAAATTGGACAAACCCTTCACCGTCCATTTACTACCCACCTGGGCCGAATAATCATACAAGAGCTCAAAGTCATCCGTCACGGCGCTATAAAAGAAGACCGAATCGTTTCGCGAAAACACATGCGCGGGATCCGGCAAACCACAGCCACTCAGATTTTCAATCACCCGACACCACTGACCGGCCTTCAACTCCTCACCGGTCACTTCCACGATGACAAAGGAATCCCCGGGGATGGGTTCCAGGACGATCTGGTTGATATACCATTTGGCGCCCACAGGAGCAAAATCCACAGATTGTGCCGACAAGACACTCATCAACAAATTTAGGGTTAATACGAACAGATATTTATTCATGACATGTCATTTACCTGGTGAATGAATCATCGTTGAACAATCAATTTCCCTGACCCGACAGGATAACCGCCATTGGTTAGCACCAGCACATAATTACCCATAGACAGGCTCGTAACATCTATGTCCATTCGATTCAAATAATTCTGTGGCCAGGGCCAGGTCTGAACCACTCGCCCTTGCAGATCATAACAGGTCAGCACGCCTCGATCCAAGTGTGATCTTGTTTGCTCTGGTAACCGAACCACCACATAGCCAGATGCAGGATTTGGTGTCATGCTCAACAAAGACACATCAAGTGGCGGAAGCTCCTGAAAACCATCTAAAGAGGTAATCACCTGTAAGACTCCGTCGCATCCCGACTCCAGACAGCCGAGACTATCCAGCACGACAAACAACACATTAAAATTCAATGGCGGCCAGTTTGGATGGGCCACCGTATCCACACTGTCTGTCACGATACCTGTAATGGCCAGGCGGTGATCATCCAACTCGGTTACGCTGACGAAGGCCAGGAAAGCACCCGGCCAGGGTCGCGCCAATGAATCATTGTATATACGCTCCCAGAGCAATTCCCCTTCAGCGGTGTAGCGCTCGATAAAGGATTGACCGCGGCCCCAGTCGGATCTGCGGACACCGACTACTACAATATCGCTGTTTTCTGCCTCCAACAAGTCATTGGAGCCATAGTTCAGAGCGAACTCATCCCAATGATGCTCGACTTCCAGAACCGCATCCTGACTATACCATCGCAAATTGCGCCAGGGTCCTGGACCTTTGTTCACGACGAAGGTATCCTTGGGCATGGCCGCTACAAAACCGCCCTTTGCTGTAGGAGCAGTAAACGGCAATTGATCATCACTTTGCGAATCGGTCAGTACTTTTTTCCAGAGTACATTTCCGTCGCCATCGAACTTCACATATTGATAATAAACCCGCATCCAATTGCCTGTGGGTAACGGATATCGTGCCAGTGTACTCAAGAAATAATATCCATCACTGGTTGGTGTCAGATTGCCATAGGCTAGGGTTTGCAGATAATCATCCTTTATTTCCTTATACCACAGCAGATTTCCATTGGCATCCGTTTTCAGCACATAACACTCCGATTCTTGCCAAACCCCATTCTCATACCGAGAATAATTCCCATATATGAGGATGTCCCCTTCCGGTGTCATGCAGACATCTGTGCCATAATATCTCCGATCCGGATCTTCCAACTCCGGAAAGGTCGTCATCCACACAACGTTCAGGGAAGTATCGTATTTGATCAACAAGGTCCGCATCAATCCTTGATTAATGTCGGCCCATTCCCCCGTAAATAGCAGACAGCTATCCGGTGTGACCACACCCTTTGTAATGGAAATATCATCTTGGGGACCAATAACGGCAACTTGTTGTACAGCCTTCATTGTATCCAGAGGGATCTTCAGCAAACGGGTCTCCCGTTTGCCATCCACTTTGACATATCCGGATTCGACAAACACATTGCCTCCGATATGTTTGATATTATTTGAGCTATCAAAAAATGGAAGTCCGGAGGTTTCGGCGTGTGGGTCAATGGATCTCAGGTAGGTCTGATCTGGTTGAGCATTCAGAGATCCATACCCGCCCAGCAGGAAGAGGATGAAAGGAACAATGCGGAACATACTGCGAGAAGTTGAAAACATCGGGCGGCCTGTTTGGCCGCCCAATATCCGATGATTTTAGTGCTGGACAATCACCTTGGTGGTGTCCAGAATCTGGCGGGATTGGGCCATGTGTTCATTAAGGCTTGCTCAAATATACTACCTTTGCTAAATCGGGGTTCAGTCATCATACAGTTTATTGCGTCGTCCCAATGCCGTCCGGGATCAAGGGCGGCGAGCAAGTTGCGTGCCTGCCATATTTTATAAACAAGATGATGTAGCATGAATGGTGCATCTACCATCATGCCAAGCTACAAAATGTATGGGATTCAACGTATTAAACCGGCATCATTGTCGCCATCCTTACATAATAATGACTCAATCTTATGGCGAAGTACAGCCAGGGTTGCTCCAATCGAATCCATGCATACACATAGCATGATGCAGTCAATACAAGCATCACTCCATCTTGATGAACATTTTCCCCAAGTCAGAATCAATTAGCGCACGGCATCAATGGACAACCACTTTCTCCACCCATCGTCGGCCATCGCGGCCCTGGACCTGGAGGATGTAGAGGCCGGGCGACAAGGCCCGGAGGTCCATGGACACCGTATCGCTGCCGGTATGGGCCTGCTGCCACACCGGGTGCCCCATGAGGTCATACAGCGTGAGGAAGGTGGCCTCACCGGCCAAAGCCTCCGAAAGACCCACCCATACCTGGGCGCGGGCGGGATTGGGCCATACACGCAGACCTCCATCGGGCACATACACAATGGGTATGGACGTTGGTAGCGCCAGCGTGCTGTCGCAAACCGGCTCCCCGGTGCCGAGGCGATAGTTGGGGAAGTAGGGCATGGATATCTGGTGGTAGTAGTACAGCGGGATATGGTGTTGGCGCACCTCGCACTCGACACCAGGACGGTCGGGGTACATGATCACGTGGAGCCATTGCTGGCTGTTGCTGGTGTTGATATAGATACGGCAGTCGGGACCCAACTGCATCACGTGGAAAGTACAGGGAAAGGGATCGGAAAACCCGTCATATTCAGCCACCAGCGTCTTGCTATTCTCTACGTCAGTCGCCTCCAGATCGTACTGGTAGATATGGAAACGCGTACTCACGTAAAGGTAGCGGCCCGAAGGGGAAAATTCTATGCCACCGACTCCAACATCGCCACCAGCTTCCGGGTGTTCTATTGGATATAGAAACATTAATTCACCCGTTTCCCTGTCAAATGAAAAAACCTTGAGTGATTGTTCAACGTAAGTTCTTTCATATCCTATGTAGAGCGTGCCATCTGGTGAAAATTTTGCTACTGTACCATTGTGATTCCTCCTGATCACACCATCTACTACTTGCTCATATACTTCTTCGACACCATCGGCGCCCAGGTGAATGGTAAAATAAATATCCGAGGAATCGTGCGGTGTCACCAACCAGTAATCTTCATTGTTGGCATGCTTTATAGCAGACATTGTACAGTAGGACAAAGTATCATTGAATACGGCTTTATTCACATACTCCAAATTGCCATCATAAATACTGGCCATATAAATGGTGTCTATGATGTCTTCAACCTTCCCTGGACCGAGAATTTTTCTATTTTGATACTTGTACAGCAATTGATACTTATTGTCATCAAATGGGAAAAAAATCATTGCTTGATCACCTTGTGGATATGGAAAACCGTTGTAGCAATAATTGTCATAAAACCACCCCGGATTGAGGGTGTCGGCGCCGGGCACGATCGCGTGGTCCGCATTGGCGATGC
>CAYYGN010000071.1:0-4858 GCA_964471595.1 uncultured Saprospiraceae bacterium | reverse complement strand
TTTTATATTGAGTGCATTTCTGATGAAAATTTGAAGAAAATAACTGTTTAAGTAGCCGTTTTGAACCGGCGACGATCCCATTACTGATGGTATGTTGAATTAGTTTTGTGGCGGTGTCCCCTCGCGTACGACGGTTCCCTGGCGACTACGGCAGTCACGCTGCCGGATTCTAATTTCTACCTGCCCAGGGCCGGAATAATGCCTCCCTTTGTGAGTACCAAAGGGGTTTCTTACGCCATCGGGGTTGATTTGGAAATAAATCCAGGTGAATCCCGCTTGTCGTGGGCAGCCAAGCCAGTGATCATGCAATCCTTCAAGCCATTAGACAACTATGTCGGGCAGATGCATTTTTGTTATCTGGTGAATGAATCGGATCCTGAGGATCTCAAGTTTTATCAGGATTCGATGCAAAGGTATCTTGTCAGCCATTATGATGGCAAAATTTGGATGCTACCCCGTGATCAAATAGATGATTGAGGCAGCACCTGGCCTTGTACCCGGGCAGGGTATCTCCTGCTCTCCATGATCAATGACAGCATTTTCCTTTCTCTCGTCAAAACAGCACGTTGTACTTGATCATCAGCGCCTGGGTCCAGCTCGTCTGACGGCCGAGTTCCCCGTCCGGCAACGACTCCGAAGGACGCTTGCGCAGCACCAGAATGTCGTGGTCGTAAAATGCCTCCACCAGTAGGTTGAGGGACAGGTTTTTCCAAAGCTGCCAGCCCAGGTCGGTCTGCCACAGCACATCCAGGTTCTGGGGGTTGTCCAGGTAATTGGAGAAGAGGTCCAGCCGGCTGGTGCAGGTCATGCGCTCGGCCAAAAACTTGCGGGTGTACCCGGCCACGAAACGTGCGCCCGCCTGATGGTAGGCCTGCTCATAGCCCTGGGTCAGGTCGTCTTCGTCCACAGGCCGCGTGCCGTGAATGCCCAGATTGGCAATATCCTGATCGCCGACGTAAATGAGTTTGTAGCTCACCGGAGCCAGGAAGAAATTCCAGCGCGCATCGGGCTTGTATTGGATACCGGGCGAAAATTCAAGCCGGGCCGGCGACAGGAAGCGGGCCTGGGCGGCATCCGCATCCTCCTGCTTTTTCAGGTAATTGCCCGGATAGGTAGGCATGGAGAGCGACTCGAAGGTCAGCAGGGCGGCATAGGCCCATTTTTCATTACCCGTCTGATAGCTGTATTTGGAA
This sequence comes from uncultured Saprospiraceae bacterium, assembly GCA_964471595.1. Classification (GTDB taxonomy): domain Bacteria; phylum Bacteroidota; class Bacteroidia; order Chitinophagales; family Saprospiraceae; genus JAGNXB01. The sequence goes on along the minus strand of CAYYGN010000071.1, from coordinate 3,665 downwards.
TTGAGCCGCAGCATGTCGAGGCTTTTCTGCCAATCGGCATCCGCCAGTTGCTGGACGGCTAATTGGAGGGACAGATTGGTTTGCCATTCGGTTTTGCCCCGTTTGTAGTTGGCAAACAGGTTGCCCAGACCGCCGAAAGCGATCCGGTTGTCGCCCGATCCCACGCGGGGGTGGACCATAAGGAGTTGGGCGAAATCCAGACCCAGGGCACCGCCGGTGACCCAACCTTCCCCTTCTTTGGCGGAGGCGGTTTGAAGCTCTTTGAGGCGGTCGTCGCCGGCCTGGGCAGCCAGCAAAGAGGGAAGAAGGAAGCAAACCGGAACGAGGTAAAGGAGGAATTTTTTCATATGGGAGGGGGATTGTACGTGACAGCCGGGGCCGATGCGACGAAGGTAAGGGCATCCCGTGAAATCAACACCCCGCTAAAATTCGATGCGCACAAACCGGATCCTTCCGCTCCGCTCACTGGGTACCAGGACCTCGTCGGCGGTCGTCTGGCAGGCCTCCCGGAAGATGAGCTTCAGCTTTTGATAATCCGTGCTGAGGACACTGGTCCGGTCCACCTTGCCCGTGTGATGGATGCGGTAGGCGCTGACCGTGTTTTCGTAAGCGATCTCGTCATTGTAGAGCAGACGGATCTGGTCGGGCGCTTCCATGAGAAACACGGAGGAATACAGCCCGTCATCATCCTGGGAATATTGTTTTTTCGCCAGCACTTCCAGCCAGTCCGGATTTCCGTCCGGCCCGAAGGAGGCCACCAAAAGGTCTTCGTAGTAATAATCGACGATATACCGCACGCCGGAGGCGCCAAACTGGAATTGCTGGCCCGCAATATTGCGCTCGAGGCGGCGGGATTCCTCGACCGTAACAACAATTCCGCCATCCGTGCGGAGCAGCATGTCGCGGATCTCCAGATCCTCGAGCCCTTTGAGGGCTGCCTCGGGATTGCCGGTCATTTTACGGGCCACCTCCTCGCGAAACGGGAAGCGGTGCAGTTCAAAATCCCCTTGGGCGGCATCTCCGATGAAGAAGCAAACGATTCCGGTGGCCCTATCCGGGGATTTGTCCACGGTCAGTCCCACGCCGGCCAGGCGCCGGTTGAGATTGTCATAGCGAAATTTGAGCCGCTGGTACTGGATGCCCTGCAGAACGACCTGGCGCGAAAGGACATCGGAATAACCCGGTCCGAAATGAAGGAGCTCGAGGACAGCGCCATCTTCCCGGGGTTTGCGCTCCTTTTCCAGCACAAGGTGCATGCGGGCCTGGTCGTCCACCATCATGGCGCGATACTGCCTGTAAAAGGAGAATCCGTCAATGCTCACCCGCGTGTCCCACAGGAGAGCGAGACGCCGCAAATCCAGGGCGTATACCGAAAGCCAGGTCTGTTTTTCGGTAAAATAGACGATGGCGGTATTCCTGTCTTCCGACATCGCCATCCGGCAATCCGGGACTTCCATATCCGGGGTAAAGGCGAATAGGGTGGCGCTGTCCTGCAGCATGCCCTCTCCGTCATAGCGGTGCACCTTGAGGAACGATTCGCCTTTGCGGCTGAACACATAGAGGACGACAAAGGAAGCGGGGCCGGAAGGCATCACGCCCAGGATCTGTCCCCGACGCTTGTCGAGTTCGAGTTCCTTCCTGCCCACCTGCCGCAACCGGTCGTCAAACCGGAGCAGATCCAGACTGTAGCCGTTGTCGGTGCTCAGCAGGATCTGGTCGCCGATGCGTCCCAGAATTTGGTAAAAGTCGTCCTTGCGGAGCGGGATGGCCTCGGAGACGGATACCCGTTGGCCCAGCGCGGGTGGGGACCCCGCCGTCATGCCGAGCAAAGGCAGCACCGCCAGAAAGACAAACCGGAAAAAACGGTCAGATCGCATCATGGAAAGGACAACCGGATTGTTGGGCTCCGGGTTGCAGGTCGGAGCGGATTAGCCATTTCCCCGTATGTTCGCAACCGGTAACGGGGCGATATCTCCCGGATAACGCCATGAAAATAGGAATAGTCTGTTATCCCACCTTCGGAGGAAGTGGTGTCCTGGCCACCGAGCTGGGGCTGGGTTTGGCGCGTGCGGGGCACCAGATCCATTTCATCACCTACCGGCAGCCGGCCCGGCTGGTCAATTTCGCAGAGAACGTGTACTACCATGAAGTACCGGCCGCCGATTACCCGCTTTTCGAATATCCGCCCTACGACACGGCCATGGCCAGCACCCTCGTGGACGTGGCCCTCTCGGCCGGGTTGGATCTCCTGCATGTGCATTATGCCATACCCCATGCCGCCATCGGGTACATGACCCGTGAGATCATGAAAAGCTATGGCCGGCGCCTCCCCGTCATTACCACCCTGCACGGCACCGACATCACCCTGGTGGGGAAAAACCGCGCCTTCGCGCCCGTAGTGGCCTTCTCCATCAACCAGTCGGATGGTGTGACCGCCGTTTCCGAGAATCTCCGCGAGGAGACCCTGCGCGCCTTTCCCATCAAGGTGCCCATTGAAATGATCCCCAATTTCGTGGATCTCAACCGCTTTACCCGCACCAACAAAGAGCACTTCCGCCGCGCCATTGCGCCCAACGACGAAAAAATCCTGGTCCATACCTCCAACTTCCGGCCCGTCAAAAACATCCCCGACGTCGTCCATATCTTCCAGGCCGTGAGGGAAGTCATCCCGGCCAAACTCCTCCTGGTGGGGGATGGCCCCGAACGCCAGAACATCGAAATCCTCTGCCGCGACCTCGACCTGTGTGACGACGTCCGTTTTCTCGGCAAACTCGAAGCCGTCGAGGAAATCCTGGCCATCGCCGACCTCTTTCTTTTGCCCTCCGGGCACGAGAGTTTCGGCCTGTCGGCCCTCGAAGCCATGGCCTGTGAGGTGCCGGTGATTTCATCCAACGCCGGTGGCCTGCCCGAAGTCAATCTCCACGGCATCACCGGTTTCCTGGAACCCCCGGGGGCGGTAGGCCCCATGGCCCGCCATGCCATCGAATTGCTCGGTGACACCGAAATGCTTGCCCGGTTCCGCCGTCAGGCCTACGAGCAGGCGCAGCGGTTCAGCCTCGACAAAATCCTTCCGCTTTACGAACAGTGCTATCAACGGGTCCTGGAACAGGCCCCCGTCTGATACCTCCCCGCATTCGTCGGAAATGACAAAGCCATTGGCGCCCGACGCTTTACATTTAATCCATGAAAAAGGACCAGGTACTTTTCTCCGAGCGCCAGGCTTTCCGGCAGGTCTGGATATGGATATTGCTCATTCCCGGATTCCTGATCACCTTGTTCGGGCTGTTCCAACCCGAATTGTCGGGGAAGCCGGCCGGTGAAGACACCCTTTCCGTCCTGTCCAGGATACTGCTGGCTCTCGTGCCGCTGGCCGTGGCCGCCTTCATGTATGCCCTCCGTCTGGAGACGGAGATCCGTCCGGACGGCATCCGGGTTCGCTTTTTCCCCTTCCACGCCTCCTTCCGGCATTTCGCCTGGGAAGACATCAAAAAATACGGCATCCGGACCTACCGGCCATTGTCGGAATACGGGGGTTGGGGGCTGCGTACCGGTTTTTTCGGACGGGGTACGGCCTTCAATGTATCGGGCAACAAAGGCCTTCAACTCGAAATGACCAACGGCAAAAAACTGCTCATCGGCACCGCCAAACCGGAAGAGATGGCCGC
>CAYYGN010000070.1:0-5210 GCA_964471595.1 uncultured Saprospiraceae bacterium | reverse complement strand
AAGAGTCCTATTATCGCGCTCACCAACTGGAACCGGATCACTTCCTGCCGCATCGTCACCTGGGATTTTTCTACCTCCGGACCGGGGAGTACAGCGAAGCGGACCGACAACTTGTCTTGTTCCGGGAGAAAAGCCGGGGCGTCAACAAGGAAGAACTCCGGGACCCGATGTGGACGGTGGTCATGGCACCGGAGAGGAAAATGCCTTTGGAACCATTGCCAGCCATGGATATGTCCAAAGTCTACGACCCCCGGGTGGCGTGGGACTACGCCATCCACCAAATGCAGGCGGATGCCCTTACGGAGGCGGAAAAGGGATTGAAACGGGTGGTGGAGCTGGATCCTGCATTCCCCAATGTCTGGTACCAATTCTCCTGGCTGTTTGCCCGGATGAAAAGGTGGGGGGAATCGGATTACGCGATGCGGATAGCACGGGAAAGGGATGGCGACGCCATCCCGGTGTTGATGCTGCATGCCGACATCCTGGAAAACTGGGGCCGGTATGATGCGGCCATTCCGCTGGTGGAAGAAGTCATCCGTCAAATGCCGGATCTGACCCCCGCTTACGACAGGTTGGGACGCTTGTATGAAAAGGCCGGCCGCCCGCATGCTGCAGAGGCGCTGTACAGCCGGCTCCGCCAGGTGGAGGCTTCATTGGGCATCAACCGGTTGTACGCGCTGTACCTGGACATGCGCAGGCGCCACCCGGCCGATGAAGCCTGGGCTTTCCGCATGGCGGAATTCTTGCGTCCTTTCAGTGAAGCCGTCGTGGCCGACCTGGGCGTCAGGTATTTCTCCTTGCCGGTGGAAGACCCACCAGAGCCGTCTTCTTTTGTACCGCCACTTTTCGACGGTAAAATGGAGATGATCGTCTCCCCCTTTAAGGAAAGAGTACGAAGGGAGCTCACCACCTGGCCCAACATCTGCATGTACCTGGATGAGCTCCTGGATGTGCTGGGCGGCATGTCATTGGACACGCTCCAACGCGTCCAGGTCCATGACATGAAAGCCGGGATCCGTATGAAGCGCCACTTGTGGGAGGAAGCCCTGGCCGAGATCCGGCCGACGCTGGATGACCGTACGGCCATGGTGGACGGGCAGGACCGGCTTTTGGAAGTTTTTGTGGAATATCCGCGACCCTATGAGGAGAAGGATGTCATGGCCTACCAGTTTGGAGAGGGTCTGTTGCGTTATCCGGATCATTTGCGGCTGGCCCGGGCGAGGATGCTGGATGGAGCGTTCGCAGAAGGTGAAGAGATGGTTCGCCTTGCGGCCACTGTTGATCTGAACAGACGCCATACGGAAGATCTGGCCTGGATACGGGCCCGGGGGGCGTGGATGTCCGGGGAATTCAGATTGGCCGCCGAGCTACTCCATGCGCTTCTCGACAGCCGGCAGGGGGCTCAGGCGGCCTATACACTGGCCAGGCTACGGGTCAGGGGCGGGAAGGAAGAGGAGGCCTGGACCTGGCTGGAAGAGGCTCTGGCAAAGGGTTTCCGGTACGGGGAGGTATTGGTCCATGATCCATATATGGCCTCCTTGCGGTCAAGGCCTGAATGGACCGCCTTGCTGAAAAGGCACGAAGTAACCCTGCCGGAATAATGGCGGGAGAAATGGGTGGTTTCTGTTGTGGTTTAGGGAAGGAAGGGTTAATTTTGAAAGAGAAAGGTCCATTTTGTAGAAAACATCGCTTATGAAACGCAAAGATTTTATCAAGGGGCTGGGATTGACGGGATTGGGCCTGGCAATACCTGTTTCGAAATCGGCCGCCTCCGTCTGCCGGACTGCCGGGGGAAGTGAATGTGTGCTGATCCCCTCTGAAACGGCGGGCCCATTCCCACTGGATCTGACCGACAATCCTTTCTATTTCCGGCAGGACATCCGGGAGGACCGGGAGGGGGTGGTGCTGCGCCAGCGACTCCGCATCATCGGCCTGGACAATTGCGAACCCATGGCCAATGTACGGGTCAACATCTGGCACTGCGACAAGGATGGAAGGTATTCCGGCTACAACCATCCCCAAAATCCCGGACAGGCCGGACTGACCTATCTGCGGGGTTACCAGATTGCAGATGCGAACGGGGAGGTGGAATTCATCACCATCCTGCCCGGCTGGTACACCGGCCGGATTTGTCACATTCATTTTCAAGTGTATGTGAGTTCGGCATATGCCGCCATCTCACAACTCACGTATCCGATCGACGAAAAGAACGCCATTTACGCCGGCCACCCATCCTTGTACACCAAAGGGGCTGATCCGTTGGGTTATTTGCAGGACGCCGTTTTTGCCGACGGATACGCCTACCAGTTGGCCACACTGGAAGAAGATCCGGATAACGGGGGATATACCTCCTTGCTCGAAGTTACCGTAGAGGGCGAGGGTATGACCGGTATCGGATATGCCGAAAGGGAAATGGCCAAACAATTCACGTTGGCACAAAACCGGCCCAATCCTTTTTCCGGAGAGACCAATATTCCTTTCCACCTTTCCCATCCTGCGGAGGTGCGGCTTCGTCTGTTTGACCTGAACGGACGGGAGGTCGGACTGCTGGATTTCGGGCGGTTGTCATCCGGAAATCATCTTGTGCCGGTCAATCTTCAGGCAATGGGGTTGCCTCCGGCATCGCATGTGTACCAGCTTGAAGTGAATAATGCCAACGGCATTTTTAAGACCTGCCGATTGATGACCGCCGGACGGTAATAGCGCCGGATGTTGGGATGGCCTTACCGGACGATGTGATCAATGTCATTCCGTTTGGAAATCGTCAGGTTTCTGTTGGTCGGGGTGAGCTGGTATGCGAACAAGGCGGGTATGCGGCCTTCATATTGGAGTCTGAGGCTTCGATTTAACTCAAATATCCAGGCAGTTCTTGGCCTTATTGATCAATATCAAGCGCAGGGATTCAATAAGGAAGAGAAATGGTCCATAATCCATGAATAGCTTTAGTTAGGGCAATGTTGGAATGGCTCGGCAAGTTGACGATACATGAAGACACTCAGTGGGAAAAAATCTTTATGATGGTATAATTGGAAGTTTTGATCTATCTAATGTGATCGGAAAGGCTGGCTAATGTCAGCTTGCCTGGCAATGGACCTCGAGGCATTGATGAAGCCTGATTGCCAGCGGGATTGGTCGATGATGAAGGGACTGGATTAAGTACAAATGGAAGTGCGCCGCATTAAAAATGTTAAAGGTATGTTAAAATTTACTTTACTTTACTTTACTTTACTTTACTGAGCCATTCCTGTATGAGGACTTGGTGCGGGCAACCCGAAACCGCTTGAAGAAGTAGGGAAATAACAATTTTTTATTATGAAAACTGCATTGAGTTTACTGTTGGTTGCATCTTTGGTTCTGACTTTTTGTTCAAAAGCTGATCAGAATGGAGAAGAATTGGAAAGCACATTGCAAGTTAATAATGAAGAAAACCAATTACAAGGTAATCTTCGAGCCACCTGGCCCAAGCGCTTCGTATTTGGAACAAAATCTCATCCAGGGGATTGCCAGGGAGGAACAACATGTTGTACCGGTGATCGGGGAATTTGTTTGATTATTGAATGGTTGTCGGATACAGTCACTTTAGAGCAAGCAATTTCAGAGTTGGATACGCTGCAAGGCATTGCAGAACTTGAACCACATACATTGGATAGTATGAATTTTATTATTTTGTATGATATGGAAAGTTTCGATCCAGAGGAACATACGGTCCTGCATGTTAATAAAGACTTTCCATTCCCGATGGAGGAATCGACCTTGAAAATAAAGGAAGGTCAATACCCATTAAACTACGGAGGGACTTACGTGTATGGTCGGGCAAGATTATTGTATGAAATTGAGTGAAATGAATAAAGGCACGATGGGCTTGGCTCTAAATGCAAACCGGATTGGATCCAAGCCCATCCTTTTATTGCTATTTGTTTTATTTGGTATTCCTTCCTGTATTACCATTGAGAAGGCGCCGAATCGATTGGTTGATGACGGGTCAGGAAAATTCGATTGTGGAGGCAATCCAATACTCTATTCAACGCATTTAATGACAATTTTGGAAATATCTCCAATCGGTCTACAAGAGATTGTCAAAAATTCAGAAGGAATGATTTATGTCTGGGCGCCATGGTGTGCACCTTGTTATTTGACACTTAAGCATAATTATGCCAGCACGTTTGATGATATTGGAAATCATGTTTTTCTTTCCGTTAATTATGATATTAAGAACATTGTAAAATTACTTGAGACTAAAGTGGATACTGCCTACGTGCTGTCATGCAGTGCATTTGGAAAAGATGAAATGGATAAGGCTAGGGGAATTTCATTCTTTTTGATGGGACGGGAATTGGAGCAAGTTCCCCAATTGTACAAATACAGAAGTGGTAAAATCGATTTTGTGCAATAAATATTCATTCCCTTCCTCCACCTCCCCAGTAAGCCAGGGTCACTTGCCGGGTGTGAATGAACCGTGCTTTGTATCCCGGGATGATTTCACTTGGTTCAAGGGTGGACAGGTCATTCATGGTAATGGCCGTTTGCAAGGTTAGAAAGGCAGGACTGCCAAAGCTAGAACAGAGGAACACTTCCGGAAGGCCCACAGAAAGGCATTTTCACCAGGACAATCTCCGTTTTTGTACCAAAATGAAGGGCGGATGGGAAGGGAGGCCCTCGATGGGATTACACCGGGGTTTTTCATGGGTGGATGTTGTCCTTGGATGCCAACGGCATTTTCAAGACCTGCCGATTGATGACAGCCGGACGGTAATATCATCAGAGCCGGTCAATAAACGTCAAGCCTGACAGCGTAATCACCTTTATCCGGTCCGGGAAAACATCAGGATCCTGTTGGACAGGGCAATTATCTTCCCGGGCAGGGCAATATACATCCTGCTGTAGGCAGGATTTCCGAGCTTGGCCGCTGTGTATGGCCTGGGTCGGGATGACGTTGACCTGACCGGATTGGGCAGTCACCGTGACTCCATCCACGGGCAGAGTGCTTTACCCTTCCTTCCTTATTGGAAGTAGGAGTGATAAGTATCAAATGACTTTCCCAGGGATTGGACAAGCGATTGTGCTTCCTGCGCATCACTTTCCTGCGCCAATCGGGCAACCAGGTCCATATGGGGATGCAACCATTTATGCAATTCCTCATGACTTTCGCCATCCATGGTGCAGCTTTTGATCAGGCCCGCATTTTTCTCCTCCAGTTGACCGGCCAGTGT
>CAYYGN010000069.1:0-5445 GCA_964471595.1 uncultured Saprospiraceae bacterium | reverse complement strand
TAGCTCAGTTGGTAGAGCAGCTGATTTGTAATCAGCTGGTCGGGGGTTCGAGTCCCTCCATCGGCTCCATCTTTTCCCGGAATTCACACCGGGGATGTGGAATCCTGAAGATCCAATGGGGGTGCGCCGGAGTAGGAGAGCCGGGCCAGACTGTAAATCTGGTGCTTTTAGCTGAGTGGGTTCGAATCCAACCACCCCCACCAACAGAAAGGCCTCCCGGATTGATTGTGGCCCATGCTGCAGGGATTCGGGCATTTTTTTGAAAGGATATGCGGGTGTAGCTCAGTTGGTAGAGCATCAGCCTTCCAAGCTGAGGGTCGTGGGTTCGAGTCTCATCACCCGCTCAAGCCCTCGGGCCGGTTGACCGGTCCGCAGGATATACCGGTATTTTTCGGAATACCGGATACCCTTCGCCGGCAAAGGCCGGGGAAGACCATGGTTTCCCGCCGCCTTTTCCAGAGTCCAGTTGACCATCAACCGGCCCGGGAAACGCGGCCAAAGGTATTTGTGGCGGCCAGCACACTTCACCGCCCGCATATCCGGCAAACCAGGGGAAACACCGCCAGCCAATGTAGCTCAGGGGTAGAGCACTTCCATGGTAAGGAAGGGGTCGGGGGTTCAATTCCCTTCATTGGCTCTAAACAACTGGAGATCGTAATTTAAACTGTAAAAACCCAAGAAAATGGCTAAAGAAACGTTTGAAAGAACTAAGCCACACCTGAATATCGGGACCATCGGTCACGTTGACCATGGAAAGACGACGCTGACAGCTGCCATCACTTCGGTGCTTGCGGCGGATGGTCTTGCCGAGAAGAAGGACTATGACTCGATCGATGCCGCTCCCGAGGAAAAAGAGCGCGGTATCACGATCAACACTGCGCACGTGGAGTATCAGACAAAGAACCGTCACTATGCCCACGTGGACTGTCCGGGTCACGCCGACTATGTAAAGAACATGGTCACGGGTGCAGCGCAAATGGACGGTGCGATCCTGGTTGTTGCCGCCACGGACGGCCCCATGCCGCAGACGCGGGAGCACATCCTGCTGGCCCGTCAGGTAGGCGTGCCCAACATCGTGGTCTTCATGAACAAAGTGGACCTGGTGGAAGACGAGGAAATGCTGGAGCTGGTCGAAATGGAGGTTCGCGAACTGCTGAGCCAATACCAGTTCGACGGTGACAATGCCTCCGTCATCAAGGGTTCGGCCCTGAAGGCGCTGGAAGGTGATGCCAAGGCGGTCGCTGCCATCAAGGAACTCATGGACGCCGTAGACAATGATATCAAAGAGCCGGTTCGTCTGGTGGATCAGCCTTTCCTGATGCCTATCGAGGACGTGTTCTCGATCACCGGCCGGGGAACGGTAGCTACGGGACGTATCGAGCGCGGCGTGATCAACGTAGGCGACCCTGTCGAAATCGTGGGTATGATGAAGGAGGGCGAAAAGCCGCTCACTTCCACGGTAACCGGTGTTGAAATGTTCCGCAAGCTGCTGAGCCGCGGTGAAGCGGGCGACAATGCAGGTATTCTGCTCCGGGGTATTGACAAGGAAGCCATCCGCCGCGGAATGGTCATCTGCAAGCCGGCATCGGTCAAGCCGCATAAGCACTTCAAGTGTGAGGTGTATGTACTGGGCAAAGACGAAGGCGGTCGCCATACGCCTTTCTTCAACGGCTACCGCCCGCAGTTCTACTTCCGTACGACGGACGTAACGGGAGACTGTGTACTCCCATCCGGTGTGGAGATGGTCATGCCTGGCGACAACGTTTCGCTTGAAGTGAAGCTGCTGAACACCATTGCCATGGAGAAAGGTCTTCGTTTCGCCATCCGTGAAGGAGGCCGCACCGTTGGTGCCGGTCAGGTCACGGAGATTCTGGACTAATGACCGGTTGGGGAATGCCCCGCTCCGGTTGGACACATAGTGTGGAAGTGCAGCGTCTTTATGGCGCTCACTTTCCGCTTTTAGGGGAGTAGCTCAATTGGTAGAGCGACGGTCTCCAAAACCGTAGGCTGCGGGTTCGATTCCTGTCTCCCCTGCCAATTTGGTGCTGCGCTCCGAAAGCGGAGTGCGGACCGGGAAACCGGGCGTTGTCCCCAGACGGGCCCGTACTCCTTCACCCTGCCAAACTATCCGGCCGAAGGGCCGGGCAGTTTCAACAACTTCTGCAATTGCTGTATGGACAAGATCAAACTGTATCTGACAGAGAGCTACAACGAGCTGATGCACAAGGTGACGTGGCCCACATGGCCCAACCTGACCAGTACTACGGTGGTGGTGCTCGTCTCCTCCTTGCTGATTGCACTGCTCATCTTCGTCATGGACCTTTTGTCCAACGGGGCAACCGGGCTTATCTACGGCATTTAACCCCAGTTGACCGGACATATGGCGGACGAAAAGAAATGGTATTCCCTCCGGGTCATCAGTGGCAAGGAGAAGAAAATCCAGGAACGGATAGAGCTGGAAGTACAGCGCAACGGATGGAAGGACATCATCACCCAGGTGCTGGTGCCAACGGAAAAGGTCTACAAGATCCGCTCCGGCAAGAAAGTCATCATGGAGCGCAACATTCTGCCGGGCTATATTTTGGTAGAGGCAGACCCCGTAGGGCTGACCGCCGAGGTCGTCACCACCATTGCCAATATCCCGAATGTCATCCATTTTCTGGGGAAGAACGAGCCGATCCCGATGCAACAGTCCGAAGCCAACAGGCTTCTCGGGAAGGTGGATGAATCCCAGGATCTTGAAGAAGCCATGATCGAGCCCTTCATTGTCGGAGAGACAGTCAAGATCGTGGATGGTCCGTTCAACGATTTCGTGGGGGATATCCAGGAGGTCAATGAAGAAAAGAAGAAACTGAAGGTAATTGTCAAAATATTCGGTCGCGGTACGGAGGTTGAACTCAACTTTCTCCAGGTCGAGAAGCAATCTTAAACAGCCAAAATCATGGCCAAGGAAGTAGAAGTCTATATCAAATTGCAGGTCAAAGGCGGACAGGCCAATCCTGCACCCCCCGTTGGACCTGCTCTCGGATCCAAAGGGGTCAACATCATGGAGTTCTGCAAGCGGTTCAATGCGGAAACGCAGGACAAGCAAGGGAAAGTCCTGCCGGTGGTCATCGCCGTTTACAAGGACAAATCCTTTGACTTCAAAATCAAGACGCCGCCTGCCGCGATTCAACTGATGGAAGCATCGAAGTTGAAGAAAGGATCTCCGGAACCCAACCGCAAAAAGGTAGGTACCGTCACATGGGACCAGGTGAAAGCCATTGCCGAAGACAAAATGACCGATCTCAATGCCTTCACGGTCGAGTCGGCTATGCGAATGGTCGCCGGTACGGCCCGATCCATGGGACTTGTGGTGGAAGGAACGCCGCCATGGGGTGCCTCGGAAAACTAAACTGATGGTCAAACAGGGAGCAGCCCGGAACGGGTTGCGTCAATACCTTAATTTCCTATGTCCAAATTAACGAAGAAGAGAAAAGCTGTGGATGCCAAAGTGGCCTCCGACAAGCTCTACCTCCTGGATGAAGCCTTGTCGCTCGTCAAGGAGGTAAACACGGCCAAGTTCAATGCCTCGGTCGACTTGCATGTCCGTCTGGGTGTAGATCCGCGGAAAGCCGACCAAGCCCTTCGGGGAACGGTCACGCTCCCGCATGGTACGGGCAAAACCAAGACCGTTTTGGCGCTGGTCACTCCCGACAAGGAGGATGAAGCGCGTGCAGCCGGCGCCGATCATGTCGGATTGGATGATTACATCCAGAAGATCCAGGAAGGATGGACCGATGTGGATGTGATTGTCGCTATGCCGACCGTTATGGCCCAATTGGGACGTGTGGGTCGTATCCTCGGACCGCGAGGTCTCATGCCCAACCCAAAGACAGGAACGGTGACCATGGATGTCGGTTCGGCTGTCAAAGAAGTGAAAGGAGGCAAAATTTCCTTCCGGGTGGACAAATTCGGTATCGTGCATTCCACCGTGGGCCGGGTGTCCTTTTCGCCCGAGAACCTCCTGGAGAATGCCAACGAACTGATCGGTACATTGGTTCGAATGAAGCCTTCGACGGCCAAGGGCACCTATATCAAATCGGTGACTGTTGCCAGTACGATGAGCCCGGGTATCAAAGTGGATCCCCGCAGTATCAAACATTAATTCACGCGCGAAAAGAACATTATCATGACCCGTGAAGAAAAAGCCGTTGCGATCGAGCAACTGAAGGATAAACTGCAGGACAACCTGTATTTCTATTTGGCCGATACCTCGTCCATGACTGTGGCCGAGATTTCCGGTCTGCGCCGTATTTGTTTTGCGCAGGGCATCGACATCAAAGTCGTCAAGAACACCCTGGCCCGTAAGGCCATGGAGTCTTTCCCTGAGCAACGCAATTATGCGGAGGTGTTTCCGGCCCTGAAAGGCACATCAGCCATTTTGTTCACACAAACGGCCAACCTGCCTGCCAAAGTCCTGAAGGACTTCCGCAAGGACGGACTCAAACCGCAGCTCAAGGCGGCGTATATCGAGTCCGCCATTTTTATGGGTGACGATCAACTCGACGCCCTCATCAAGCTCAAATCCAAGGAAGAGCTCGTTGGGGAAATCATCGGGTTGCTGCAATCGCCCGCCAAGAATGTCATCAGCTCCCTCAAGTCCGGCGGTTCCACGATTGCCGGTCTGGTGAAGGCGCTGCAGGAAAGGGCGGCCTGAGATCGCCCCAACAGTAAGGCTTCCAAGTCATGCGCATAAACGCATTTCATCACGTGTAAAAAACAAGAAAATGGCAGATCTGAAAGGACTTGCAGAACAACTGGTCAACCTGACCGTCAAAGAGGTAAACGAACTGGCATCCATCCTTAAGGATGATTACGGCATTGAACCCGCTGCTGCTGCTGTCGCCGTAGCTGCTCCTTCCGCCGGTGGTGGAGGTGGCGGTGGAGAGGCCGCTGCCGAGAAGACCGAGTTTGACGTCATTCTGTCCAGTGCCGGCGCCGCCAAACTGCAGGTTGTCAAGGAAGTGAAGACCATCACCGGTCTGGGTTTGAAAGAGGCCAAAGATCTCGTTGACGGCGCTCCTGGTGTCGTCAAGTCGGGCGTGTCCAAGGATGAGGCAGAGTCCATCAAAAAGGCTCTGGAAGAAGCCGGCGCCTCTGTGGAGATCAAGTAAGCTGACCAATCAAACCACCGTTATGGTGATATGCGCGTCTTCGTACGCTCTGACATGATATCGCAATGTTAAAGGCTTAGCTGGCCCTCGGGCCGGCTAAGCCCTTTGTGGTTTATTCATACTCCCGCAAGAGGGAGTCTTCTTCATCGCCTTAAAACGCACTTTCCATATGGGATCCAACGGCATGTTGATCAGCCCCGAATCGCAACGCATCAACTTCGGGAAAATTAAAATCTCTCCGGAATATCCGGACTTGCTGGACATCCAGCTGCGTTCTTTCCAGGAATTC
>CAYYGN010000068.1:0-5584 GCA_964471595.1 uncultured Saprospiraceae bacterium | reverse complement strand
ATATAGTACTTGATCCGAATGAATAAAGTTAAGGATTTTATTGGAAATCAAGCGGATGTGAAGCCTTCCCCACTGCGAAGGACTCAGCGCCAGGGTGTCATGAACGTGTATGTCGTCATAGATACCGGGCCAGATGAATACCGGCGTCTGCTGAATGAGGATACTTATCTGCATCTCCGCCACCGGACTTCCTTTTCTCCATACCAACCCATAAAAAGCGTAGAAATCCACCCTTAGCCCTATCTTTCGGTACCCACCCGGTTTGTCATGGATGCCTTTCTCATCGAAACCGAGACCTTCCGGCTAGCCCAGACCGATCTGCTCATCCGTGCAGCGGTGGCTACCGGCATCGGGGCGATCATCGGCCTCGAAAGAGAGTATTCGGCCATACGGGAAGGTACGCCCGGATTTGCCGGAATACGGACGTTCGTTTTTGTCACCGTATTGGGCTTTCTCGCCGCCATGGCCTACCACCTGCTGTCACCAGCCGTATATCTGGCATTGCTGGCCGCCGTCACCGTGCTTACCGCCATTTCCTATTTCATTACGGCTTCCCGGGGAGACATAGGCGCCACCACCGAATTTTCCGTGCTCATCAGTTTTTTCCTGGGCACCCTGTCCTTTTGGGGTCTCATCGAGATCAGTCTCATGTTTACCGTATTGACCGTCGTCCTCCACTCGGCCAAATTCAGGCTCCAGTCGATCGTGGACCAGATCACGGCGGATGAGCTGTACGATTTCATCCGTTTTGTGGTCATCGCCCTGCTGATCTTTCCCTTCCTGCCCGATATGACCTACGGGCCGGGCGGGGTGCTCAATCCCAGAGAGATCGGATGGGTCATCCTTCTCACCTCCGGTCTGGGTTTTGTCGGGTATCTGCTGATGAAGTTCCTCGGAGCCCGGCGAGGTATCCTGCTGGGTGGATTGGCTGGCGGATTGATCTCCAGCACGGCCGTCACCTGGGTGTATGCCCGCAAAAGCCGGGAGCAACCTACGTTGTCGGGCGACTGTGCCGTGGCCATATTGGCGGCCTCTTCCGTCATGATCCTGCGCGTCCAGGTGTGGACCTTTTTGTTCAACCGCACCCTCTTCCAAACGCTTACACCTGCCTTTGGCCTCTTGTTTTTGCTCCTTCTGGGGGCCACTCTTCATTTCTACTTCCGCCAACGCCAACATGCCCCGGCCGAAACCTCCATCCGGACCGGCAAGCCCCTGGATCTCCACGGCGCCCTTGTATTCGGACTGGTCTATACCCTGGTACTCGTCATTATTTACTGGGCCCACACCTACCTGGGCAACCGCGGGCTCATGATGTCCAGCGCGGTAGCGGGATTGACGGATATTGATGCCATTGCCATTTCCCTCTCCAAGATGGGTGGGCAGTCAGTGTCCACTGCCATTGCTGCCAAGGCGGTATTGATCGCCACGCTGGTCAATACCGCTGTCAAATTGGGGATAGGTTGGTGGGCCGGAGGCACCTCCCTTCGCCCCATGCTCATGCTCGGTTACGGCCTGGTGCTTGTGGCCGGGATGGCCGCGCTGTTCCTTTATCCTTTTTGAGGGCACTTCCTCCCGCAAATAATCCGGCCGTTGTATCTTGCCATCACCCGGCCGGCCATCCATGTTTTACGCCTACAAAGAATACCTCCCTGTCGTCCATCCGACCGCCTGGGTACATCCCCAGGCGGTAGTGACGGGCAACGTGGTCATTGGCCGCGACGTGTATATCGGTCCCGGCGCCGCCATCCGTGGCGATTGGGGAGGTATCGAGATCGGGGACGGTTGCAATGTTCAGGAAAACTGTACCATCCATATGTTCCCGGGCATCACTGTCGTCCTGGAAGAAGGGTCCCACATCGGCCACGGCGCTGTCATCCACGGCGCCCGCATAGGACGCAACAGCCTTGTCGGCATGAATGCCGTGCTGATGGATGAAGTGATCATCGGTGCCGAATGCATCATCGGCGCCCTGACCTTTCTCAAGGCCGGCGAAATCATTCCATCCAGGTCCGTAGTCGC
Source organism: uncultured Saprospiraceae bacterium (assembly GCA_964471595.1). GTDB lineage: Bacteria > Bacteroidota > Bacteroidia > Chitinophagales > Saprospiraceae > JAGNXB01. The sequence goes on along the minus strand of CAYYGN010000068.1, from coordinate 3,565 downwards.
CGGCAATCCCGGAAAGATCATCAAGGCTGTCACGGACGAAATGCTCGCCTGGAAGACGGAAGGCACCCGCGTGTACCAGGCCTTGCCCGCCGATCTGCGGGCCCATCTCGTTCCCTGCGAGCCTCTAAGAGAAATACCGGCCGACCGGCCACCCATGACCACCGGCTATACCACCTGGCACAACCGGAAAAAAACTACCTCCTGATCTTCCCTGCTTTTTATGGGCGAAAATGCCTTTTTAACAAAATATTTACCTTGCAGAAAAAACTACTGAAGATGAGAATTTGGATTACCCTTGCCATGCTGTTGGCCATTGCCGGGAGTAATGCCCAAACCAAGTACGACATCTCTTTCCCTTTCGATAGCCATTTACGGGAATTGATTGTATCAGTCCCCAGTACACCTCCACCATCAGCGGGATATCCCATTGTCGTCATGCTTCACGGCACCAGCGGGGACAAAAATGTGTTTTACAATGTCCACGGTTGGAAAGAACTCGGCGAGCAGGAAAATTTCGTCACCGTTTTCCCTTCGGCATTGTCCTGGTGTTTTTTTGATGAAGGCATTCAAAAACAGAACACCAAATTCGTATGTGGGGAACTGGAAGAAATTATTTGCCCTTCGGATTCGGCTGACCTCATCAGCGATGTGGCGTTCATGAAAGAAATCATCAGCCGTCTAAGCGATACGCTCCTGGTGGATTCTGATCGCGTATTTGTCTCCGGATTTTCCAATGGAGCATGCATGACCCACAAACTTGCCATGGATGCCGGTGATATTTTCCGGGCGGCGGGTGGAACGGGTGGTACCTACCACGAAAATGACTCCGTCACACCGGAAGTGCGGGTCCCCGTGTGGTTTATGGTGGGCACCCTGGATGACCGGTTTCTCGTACCGCCCTATACCGAAATTCCGTTCGGTGGTGACAGCAGCCTATATTATCTGAACAAGGTCGTCAACAGGACCTTGGTCAGCCTCGGACTGACGACGACGTACACCACTTTCGAAACGCCACTGACACGGACCTTTGAATTTGCGGAATGCCGTCCAGGTGAGTCTTGTACCCCTTACCGGATGACGGTCATCAAGGAACTGGATCACCGGTATCCCAATGGCAACAACCACAATGTGGATGCGCCCGCCCTCTTCTGGGATTTTTTCAATAATCCTCCAGAGGTGACGACCTCCACCAAACCTACTCCATGGCCCGAATGGGCGGTAAGTTGTACGCCAAACCCATCTTCCGACAGGATACTTGTGGATCTGGGGGCTGTCACAACACCGGTGCACATGACCATTATCCATGCCTCCGGCGCAGTGCTGGAACATAGGGTGGTGAATGATCCCACGATCACGTTGGAGAAAAATCGCCTGGGTCACGGATTGTTTTTCCTTCGACTGGAATCTTCATCGGGGACAGTAACGAAAAAGGTGATTTTCGAGTGAATAACCCAATCGGAACATTCGGTCACAAGTGCGAAGGTGATTCCGCCGGATAAGGATTCATCCCATCGACAGTCATCCATTCATTTTGTAGAATTATCCTCCATCTTCTCATGAAAATGATTGTCAAAGCCGCCATCCAAATCCAAAGACCTGTCGAAGAGGTTTTCAACGGGATTGTGGATCCGGAAAAAATGTGCCAGTACTTCATTTCCGAAAGCTCGGGACCCCTGGAAACCGGGAAGGAAGTCACCTGGAAATGGGCGGAGTTTCCCGATTATTCCTGTAAAGTGAACCAAATCCACATTGTGCCTCACCAATCCGTATCGTTTGTGTGGGATGATGATACCAGGGTCAACATCCGGCTGGAGGAGCAGCCCGACAAATCCGTTGTCGTGCGGATCACCGAGGGAGAGAAGGAATGGGACGAGGCCCATTTGAACTGGTTTGGCGGCAATACCGAAGGATGGGCCAATTTCCTGGCATTCTTGAAGGCTTATCTGGAGCACGGCATCAACCTGCGCACCGGCGCTTTTGATTTCATGCGCCATACCCAACCCGGCAACGTCCGGTAATCGCATGGTAGCGGCAGAGGTCAATGCGCCAGGGCAGGAGTAAATCATCCAGGGCCGTTTCAAGACGAAACTGTTCGACAAGGGCCAGATCCTCACCGATCAGGGCCAAATCGATATCCGAAGTATCCCTGAAAGTGCCTTGGGCTCTGGAGCCGTAGAGCAGAACCCTTTTTACACCGGGGTTCAACAGGAAGATTTCTCCAATTGATCCCACACCCGCTTCGGAAGTCCGTAGCGGAAACCGGCCTTCATGGCCCGCCTTCCCATTGCTGCGGTATGTGGTTGCCAAACGCTTCCAATAATGGCCAATCGTCTTTCAGAATAAGTTCGGCCATGGCCACTGCCGTATCCTGGTTGTAGGTGTGTGATGTCAGGTTGCGGCTGCGAATCATGTCCATCCATATTTCCCCATCCTGAATCAGACCAGCCTGGAAAGCCGCCCGGGTTGCATCTCTGGATCCCGCCAGTCCGGACTGTTCCTGCCATAGGCAGTAGTCCTGCATTACCTTCCAGGCTAATTCATGGGTAAATTCAAAAGCCTGTATCAAATCCTGCCGCTCCAGATCACTGAGAGGTCGGGTGCCGGCCAATCTCACCGCAGCACCCAATTGACCAAGGGCCCTCTGATAGTAAACAACCCTAAGTTGCCATCGTGGTATTTCAGGATCTCCCGGATTCTTCCCTCAATATAAGCCGAATTCATCAGGGATGATCTCAGAACGCCGCGTACCCGGGAAAGCGCGGGAAAGGGATCACGTCCCGGATGTTGGTCATGCCCGTGACAAACAGGATCAAACGCTCGAAGCCCAGTCCGAAACCGGCATGAGGCACCGTTCCGAATCGGCGGGTATCCAGGTACCAGCTCATTTCCTCCACCGGGATGTGCATGGCCTCCATTTTTTGACGCAGCACATCGTAGCGCTCCTCGCGCTGGGAGCCGCCCACGATTTCCCCAATACCGGGAAACAAAATATCCATGGCCGCTACCGTCTCATGGTCTTCGTTGAGCCGCATGTAAAAGGCTTTGATCTTTGCCGGATAATTGTAAAGGATGACCGGTCGCCCGAAATGTTTTTCGACGAGATACCGCTCGTGTTCACTCTGCAGGTCGGCCCCCCATTCCTCAATGGGAAACCGGAATTTCTTCTTCTTGTTGGGCGTTGAATTCCTCAGAATGTCGATGGCCTCGGTATAAGTGACCCGGGCAAAATCATTGTCCAGACAGAACTGCAATTTTTCCCGCAGGGTCATGGCACTGCGTTCTTGTTGGGGCTTGTTTTTTTCCTCTTCGACAAGCCGGCTTTCCAGCAGGGCGATGTCATCCCCGCAATTTTCCAGCACATGGCGAATGATGTGTTTGAGCATGTCCTCCGCCAGGTTCATGTTGTCTTCGAGATCCGCGAAAGCCACTTCCGGCTCGATCATCCAGAATTCGGCCAGGTGACGTGTAGTGTTGGAATTTTCCGCCCGGAAGGTGGGCCCGAAAGTGTACACCTCACTCAGCGCCAGGGCACCCAACTCAGCCTCGAGCTGGCCCGAAACGGTCA
>CAYYGN010000067.1:0-5783 GCA_964471595.1 uncultured Saprospiraceae bacterium | reverse complement strand
ATACTCCCGGCTCGGGGAAGGCCGCAATCTGATAAGCGGCTGTCGGGCCGATTTTAAGCGTTTCAAAGGAAGTCGGATTTCCGCCATCACAAATACCCACTTCGATCTCAAAGACATCGGTGCCCACATCCGGGTGGATGGCAAACAACACCTGCTCGCCTTCTTCCAGACAGATTTGGATATTGTCCTCATCATCCGGCTCATATGGTTCCCAGTTCGTAGCATCCAAATGGCTCCACCAATTCATCTCACCAAGTAAAGCCGACCAGCCCTGATCATCGCCGTCCCGGGTGAAGATGTAAAAAGTCCCTTTTCCGGATTGAGGCTCCAGCGTACCCCGCCGGATGCACAGGGTAGTGGCACAGGTGGACCGCAGTCCCGACTGCCCGCGGGGTCTGAGGGTGGCAAATGGCATTCCTTCCAGTTTTGATGTCATCTCCTCCCCAAAGCCGTCATTCAGCGCGGGGGGGGGGGGGGCAGGGGAACAACTACCGATCAGGATTGCCAGACCGGTCAATTTCCACATCATCATTCTTTTCATAATAAAAATTTTTAATATGTGTGGCAATGTCGCTTCCTGAATGATTCCGAGTGTGTCCTTTGACCGGATAAATATAAAGAAAAACAATCAATATTTCTCATGACTTCAGACATGCACTGTCCTGAGGCCAATTAAAAAATCCCAATATTTTATTATTTATCAACCATTTAAGCCCAAATGTGTCATCGTTGCTTCTGCCAGACATTCATGATTTCCACTCCACCGGAATGACGGGAAATGTGTTTGGCTGACCATTCCTCAATACGGTCACTGTGACCGGACGGCCGATGCTTTGAGCATCCAGCAATCGATGCAGGTCTTCCACATGCCCCACCGGCACGGCATCCCATTTGACCATCACATCTCCGGCCCGGATGCCTGATCGCTCCGCCGGACTGTCCGGTTCGGTGCCCACGACGTACAGCGCTCTTTTCCCGGGCAGGGACAGGGCCTCTGCGAGGGCTTCCGGTAGTTGAACCGACTGTCCGGCGATGCCAATAAATCCTCGTCGCACCCTGCCTTCCGTCAGGAGTTGGTCAACCACCCAGCGCGCCAGATTGCCGGAGACGGCAAAACAAATACCCTGGGCGCCTTTGATGACCGCCGTGTTGACACCGATCACATAACCGCGACTGTCGAGCAGGGGCCCTCCGGAATTGCCGGGATTGAGGGCGGCATCCGTCTGGATGACATCATCGATCAGCCGTCCCGTATCGGAGCGGAGTGTACGACCCAGGGCACTGATCACACCCGCAGTCACCGAATACTGAAATCCCAGCGGATTACCGAGGGCAATGGCAATTTGCCCGGCCTGGAGTCGGGAGGAATCGCCAAACACCAGCGTGTCAGGGGCCGCTTCATCCGTCTTGAGCAAAGCGATGTCGGTCACCGGGTCATCTCCCGCCTTTTCCGCGCGATGGGTGCTCCCGTCGGCCCGGGTAACCGTCCATGATACACCTTGCCGCAATACATGGCTGTTGGTCACGATATAGCCGGATTCATGCACGAAAAAACCGGAACCGATACCGGGCACCGATTTCCCGGATTTTTCGTGCGGGCGTATCTGGACTACAGCGCCTGCGGCTCGACGGCTCACACCGGATACTGTGTCGGAATAGGCATCCAGGAGCAAAGGATCCTGCCGGTCGGGATGAGGTAAATGGATCATGGCTCTTTTGGAATCCATGGCACGAATACCGGGCCATGCGAATCCAGCGCGTCAATTTGGCAGGATCAGCCCGGTTGAAACACCCATTCTGCGGTCACGGAGGCCTCAACGGTCAAAGACACCGGATCAACGACCAGATCAGGAGCCGGCGAGGCCGCCATCATCCGCATTTCCAGGCCGGGTACTGGTGCTCCTTGGGTCACATGTTCCAGCAGCATGACCTCACCCAACCGGCCACCTGCAGCAACCGCCAGATCAGCAGCGCGCTCCGATGCACACCTGAAGGCCTTGACCAGCGCCTCCTTTTTCATCCTGTCGTCATCACTTACCTCAAAATGAACGCTGAACTCCGCACGACTCTCCGATCGGCTGAGAAATCCCAGCAAGGCTACCAGCGATTCTTGCTCCCAGGGAAAGCGCATTTCCAGATCCTGGCGGGCTTCATATCCCTGAAAAGTGTGCCGGCCTTCGCTGTAATCGTACCTGGGTTCAACCTGGAACTGCCCGGTTTTCAGCATGTCGGCATCCCTTCCTGCCTCCATCACCGACGAACGGAGCTGATGGACCCTGAGGGCAAGGCCTTCCAGACAGGCTTTGTATTCTTTTTTGTCTTCCCGTATGGAAAAGCGCAGCAATACACGGTCGGGCCGGGCCTGTACCGTGGCGGATGCCTGAACGCGTATGAGGGAAGTTGGCATGAGATGGCTGTCAGAAGTCAAAATCCGCCAATTCCACCTCAAAGATCATGACCGCGTTGGGGGGGATGGAAGGATGCGGGGGATGGGGACCATACGCCAGCCTGGAAGGCAGCAGCAGGAGACCTCGTCCTCCTTTCCGGAAATACCGGATGCCTTCCCGCCAGCCGGCAATGACCTGATTGAGGAAAAAAACCGCAGCTTGGCCCGACGGGGACTGATCAAAGATCTGCCCGTCCAGGTAGGTGCCCTTGTAATGAACCGCCACGCGGCTGTCCGGTCCCGGGAAGGATGTACCCTCCCCCGGATGGTGCACAACATAATGCAGTCCGGAGGCCGATCGAACGGCCTGCAGTCCCCTGGCATCGAGCCAGGCCTCGATCTGCTTGATGTCGGATTCCAGTTGACGGGCTTCCGTGTCGTCCTTCCGGCACGAAAGCAGGAGCCCCAATCCGGGCAACAGAAGCAAGAACAAAAGTCTCATCATGTCTTTGTCCATGGAGACGAAGATAGTATAAAGGCTGCACCTGAGGGGCAAGACTCAAGGGGCAAGCGGAGCAAACCGTGATTGGAAAAAACGCAGGTATTTGGGCTCAAATGTCATGTGCAGGCCTCTGACTTTTTCGCGTTCGTCAAAAACGGTCACCACCGACTCGACGGTGACATCCAGATGGGCCTGGGTGTACACACGGCGTGGGATGGTGAGGCGAACCAGTTCCAGTTTGGGGTACCGGTGTTGGCCGGTCTTTTCATCCCGGCCGGCGCTGACGATCCCGCGCTCCATGGAGCGTATGCCCGAATCGAGGTATATCTCCGCGGCGAGGGTCTGGGCCGGAAAGAGGTCTTGTGACAGATGAGGATAAAAGCCGCGGGCGTCCAGAAAAATCGCATGGCCTCCGATGGGCCGAACGATGGGGATATCGTATTCCAGGAGGCGGTTGCCCAGGTATTCCACCTGTCCGACCCGGGCGGCGATGTGGTCGTCCTGCACGGCTTCGACGAGGCCCCGTGCCATGGCCTCCATATCCCGTCCGGCCAGGCCACCATAGGTGTGCATGCCCTCATAAACCACCACGAGGGAGCGGGCTTCTTCGAAAACGGCCGGATCATTCAGGGCCAGAAAACCGCCGATATTGACGAGCAAATCCTTCTTGCCCGACATGGTACAACCATCGGTGAGTGAACACAGCTCCCGGAGGATATCCGCGACGGATCGTTGGGCAAAGCCATCCTCCCGGCACTTGATCAACCAGGCGTTTTCGATGGCGCGGGTAGCATCGAGATATATTTTCAGCCCATACCTGTCGCACAGCGACCTGACCTCCCGCAGGTTGGACATGGATATTGGCTGACCTCCTGCCATGTTGACGGTCGCTGCCACGCTGACGTAGGGTATTTTATCCGGCCCGACCCGCCGGATGAGATCTTCGAGTTTCCCGAGGTCCACATTCCCTTTGAAGGGGTGGAGGGAGGCGGGATCATGCGCCTCATCGATGATCACATCGACAAAGGTGCCACCGGCCAATTCCTGATGCAGGCGGGTGGTCGTGAAATACATGTTGCCCGGGACGAACATGCCCGGCCGGATGAGGATGCGGGAGAGAAGATGTTCCGCTCCCCTTCCCTGGTGGGTGGGGATGAGATACTTGTACCCGTAGTATTGCCGGACATTTTCTTCCAGGTGGTAAAAATTACGGGATCCGGAATAGGCCTCGTCGCCCAACATCATGCCTGCCCACTGGTTGTCGCTCATGGCGCTGGTGCCGCTGTCGGTGAGGAGGTCGATATAGACATCGTCCGAATGAAGAAGAAAGGTGTTGTAGCCGGCATCGGCCATGGCTTTCACCCTGTGGCTGCGCGTGGTGCGCAGGAGGGGTTCCACCATTTTGATTTTATAGGGTTCGGCCCAACTTCGGCGGGTAATGCGGGACATGAACGGAAATTTCTGCAAAGGTGACAGGGCCGCCTTGCCGGAAAGATGACCTGCATCATCCCGTGCTCTGAGGGATGTCAGTGTCCAATTAATAAAAATTTAATGCATACATAAGCTCCGGGTAATAAACGGAAAGGAAATTTGGCCCTTGAACATGTCCCTAAAACACCACCCATGTACCGCAGGAAACTATGTGTGGCTGCCATATCGGATGTCCATCTGGGCACCTACGGCTGCCATGCCCGCGAACTCCACAAGTATCTGAAGTCGATCGATCCCGAGATGCTCATCCTCAACGGGGACATCATCGACATGTGGGAATTTCGCAAGCGTTACTTCCCTACGGATCACATTAAAGTGATCCAGCAGATTTTCCGGATGGCGGCCCGGGGCACAAAGGTCTATTACATTACCGGCAATCACGACGATGTGCTCAGGCGGTTTTCGCACCTCAAGCTGGGCCCCATTCAGCTCAAGGACAAAATGGTCCTTCAGATCAATGGACAAAGGACCTGGATTTTCCACGGGGACGTCTTCGACATGTCCATCCATGTGACGCCTCTCCTGGCCCGGGTCGGCAGCCGGGGATACGACTGGCTGATCCGGATCAACAGGTTGACCAACCAAATTCTGGAGCGGCTCAACCGGCCCAAGGTGTCGCTCGCCGGCAAGATCAAGCACAGCGTGAAGCGGGCCGTCAAATTCGTCCAGGATTTCGAACAAATGGCCATTGACGCGGCCATTGAAAAAGGGTATGACTTCGTCTTGTGCGGCCATATCCACCGGCCTGCCATACGAATCGTGTCGAATGCCAAAGGAACGGTCACCTACCTCAATGCCGGCGACTGGGTGGAAAACCTGAGCGCTCTGGAGCACAATGGCCTGCGGTGGGAACTCCGGCTCTTCGATCCCACCGATTTCACCTATCGCAATGGCCGGCTCGGTGTGGAGGATACGACCGACGACGAAGAATTGCTGACCGGGACCGATGTGGAGGCGATCGAAGAGTTGGCTATGGTTCATGCCTTTATGACGTTTCCGCAAAGGGACCCGGAAAAATCACCTTCCTCCAACGGTACCCTGCGCCGTGGCTAATCTCCTGCTCGATCGACAGCGCCAGCAGGTGAGGATCAATGACCATGTCATTGATCTGACGCCATTGGAATTCGAGGTCTTGTGGGTGTTGACGGGTTTTTCGGGTGTGCTCTTTGTGCCCGTCTGATGGACGGCGATCTGGACATTGATCCGGCCCGATTGCAGGAGGCGTTGAACCGGCTGGACGACAAGTTGCCCGGCTCAACCCGGCTTCGTCTGGACAACGGCTCCGTTCAATTTCTCTGAACAAAATACCTGGAGTTCCGCCCGGACAGGACGCAGTGCGTTTTGGAATGCCTTCGACTTCTCCGAAGTCGTCCTTTCTTATTGCCCTCTGGGCCACAAACCTTG
>CAYYGN010000066.1:0-6059 GCA_964471595.1 uncultured Saprospiraceae bacterium | reverse complement strand
CCCTGGACCCTTACCGGTTGCGCCAGGAAAACCAGAAATAAACCGCCATGTTCAGAAGGATGGCTCCGAGGAATATCCAGGGGACGGGTCCCAATGGGGTCAGACCGTCGGCCGTCCAGGTGACCCGCACCATCGTCCAGGAGATGTAAATGAACAGCAGCAGGATCAGACCGGCGGTCACACGCAGAAATCGTACGGCCAGCCACTGTTGCTTCTGACGGTTTTCTTCCGTCAGCCGGTACGGATAATTCATCAAGCCGGAAGCCCGGGCCGGCAACCACAGCAGAAGGAAGGCTAGTGCGGTTCCCATGGCCGGAATCATCCACACCGTCCGCTTGGGTCCCCAGTCGTCCGGTATTCCGGCTGCGTTGAAATGGACGGGAATGGTATCCGGAATTCGGGGATAAAGAGCGACAAGACTACCCACCCATAACACGACTACCACCCCCAGCAACAGATACAACCAGCGATTTTCCATGCATGCAAGTATAATGAAATCCGGGCAATGACACGGTCCGGACGGCAACAAAATACCGTTCGCGGCGTATATGTTGGCGAGCACTCGGGGCCGTTCTTTGGCAGACGGTTCCTGTCACAATTGACCATCATGAAGAAAGGATTACACACTTTGGGGCTGGTCGCCCTTCTGTTGGCGGCGGCCTGTGTCGAGGAACCCGAAAAACAGACCGCCCCGGCCGAAGAAGAAACAGTGCAGGAAGAGGGTGAGCCCAAATACCCCGAACATTGGGGGGATCCCAACGAACCCCTTTTGCCCGTTCCCGCCTGGTGGAGCCGGGACTCTTTGCGCTGGCAGGAAACCGACACCCTGGTGGTGCACATGCGGACCGACGAAACGCCCACACAGAAAAGAGGGGTCATATACCCCGGTACCTACACACCCATGGATTCCATCGCCTACACGGTGGAAAAAGGCCGATTGACGTCCATCATCGCCCGGTATTCTCCCCCTGCACAGGAACTCTATCTGGAATATTACTTCAAAGACGGGGACCTGCGTTACGTCCGTCACCGGGAATGGAACATGCGTCCGGAAAACTGCGGCGCCCGTGAGATGAACATGTTCCTCGAGAACGGGGATATGTTCTTTGCCCGTGAGCGTAAAACCTCCCTCGAAATCGGCGAGCCTCCGGCCCGGATCGCCTTCCGCCGGCTGCAGCCCAGCCAGCGGTCGAAGGAAGAGATGATCCGTGAGATGGAAGCCCACTGGCCCCGCGTGCGCGAAGCCGTTATGTCCCGGTTGGAAGGCAAAGGCGGATGAACCGCCTGATCAGCCAGCCGATTTTTTCACCCTGATCTTTTGCGCGATGTAGGTGCCGATCTGTTTGCCCAAAGCGGTACCGCTTTCATTGCCATGCCGGTAATGGATGCCTCCGTACAGACGGCTTGTCGCAGCTTCTTCCGCCGCCGTCATGAACGAAGGGAAAGTCCGCGGAGCCATCCCGAATTCGACCTCCGTACTGTCCGTAAACGTAAAGGCATCGCCGTACAACTCGGTCAGAACCCCTGCCGCAGCCGCCGATATGGTGGCGTGCCCACTGGGATGTTCAGGGAATGGCGGCGTTTCGATAAGGGGCCGGAATGCCGGATCCATATACTTGTTGATATACGTCTCCGGGCGGATCAGGTTGGTGCGGAATTTCTCCTGCCAGGTCATGATGAATCCGTCGGCGAGGGCTATGGCCGTCAGAGCCATGGTGGCTGCCGAGGAGATCAGATCGGCGTTGGCCGCCTGACATGCGGCGCTGGCGATATACATCCAGTGTCCTCCGGGACTGGTCTTTTTGCGGGCCTGCATCAGGTGGCCGCTGGCCTCCACGGCATAGGGATTGTCGTCCCAGTACCAGGCCGTGGCGACTTGCTCTTCGGACAGTTGGCGGGCGGTTTCCAGTACTTCGGTGGCTGCTCGATGGAAGTCACTGCCTGCCTCCGTACTGAAAGCAATGGGAGGCGCTACCTGGAATTGGGTGAGGGAATCCAGCCCCCACAGACGGATGGTCATCCAATAGGGTTCGAGCGCGTCGTTGTAGGACGGCGGTGTCGGTACCCACCGGGCCGGTTCTTCCTGGGTGATGGTAAACTTGGGCAGACTGCGGGTCTGGGCATAATTGTCCTTTTTGGACCAGTCCAGGATATGTTGGGCCACCTGTTGACCATAAGCCAGCGAGCGCTGGTACACATCGTCGGGAATGCCGAGGTCCTTGAAATGGGCCAGCTGCTCGTCTTCCAGCGCCGTGATGCTGTTTTCGGAAAAGACCAGCGCTTTGCCCACCGTCAGCATGGCATTGATGCCCGCCAGGGGGAAGCAATACGTCTTGTCCGCTTCAGGTTGGGGAGGAAGCGTCAACCCCCCTACCTGACCGGCGAGGCTTTGGTAGTCGGGGTATCCGGCCACCATCCCTTCATAACCGGCTATTGAGGCATACCCGTAAATCCGGGAGGCCACCGGAGGTGAAAAGATGTCGTGCTTGATGATCTCGGTGAGGCGCTTCATACCGTCGTGAAAGAGCGCAGGGTTGTTGGCTTTTTCTTTCCAGGCATCGGAAGGCTGGCAAGAAGCCATGCAAATGGCCAGAATGACTACAGCCATCCATGGGAAAATCGGTCTTTTCATGGAATGATCAGATTCGTTGCAGGCAAGAGTTAGTTCGGGCCGGTCCGAAGACATGGCACCTTGACAGGGCAAAAATGAGACCAGCCTTGGAATTGGAGGCATGATTCGCGTCATTGGGGCATGCCCATCCGGTTTACCGGTCAAAGGCTATGCCGCCGGGCGTGGGCACGGAAAGGGATTGCCGTTGTTCGAGGAGGATCCGGTCGATGACAGCCGGACTGGCCGACTCGAGCATGTCAAACACCTCCCGGAATCCCTGGTCATTGTAATAAGGGTCAGGGACGTCATGCCCGCCTTTATACTCCGCAAATTCGAGAAACCGCACCACCCGGGCATGAGGCTTGCGCGCCACGGCCAGTTCAGTCAAATTCCTGAGGTTGGAAGCATCCATGGCGAAAACGTAATCGAATTCGAAAAGGTCATGCGGGGTCACCTGACGGCTGCGCTGACCGGCAATGTCCAGTCCGTGATGACGGGCAATCTGAATGGACCTCCGGTCGGGCAACTCGCCGGCATGCCAACCGCTGGTTCCCGCCGAATCGACCTCCCAGTCGAGCCCCCGTCGTTCTGCCACTCTTCGGAAAATACCTTCAGCCAGTGGCGAACGGCAGATATTTCCCAAACACACCATCAATACCTTCATTACGGCCATTATTGCTGTTCCTCAAACGATTACTGTGCCAAATTGGTTCATCCGGCCACCAGGTTCACGTCCACCGGTCCGTTTCTACCGCCACGCGCTGAAACCCGCTTTTTTGCCGCACTTCAAGGGGCAAATTATGCAAAATCTCTTCCTGCAGGAGATCGATGAGATGTTGTTTGTCATGACCGCCATCCGTCACGAGGCTGACTTCCCTGACAGGTTCGGGATCGGCAAATCGAACAAGCCTCTCCCTGCGTTCCGGAGAGAGATGGAGCGTGGCCAGTTCCGGCAAAACGGTCATGCCCTGCTGGCTGTCGACAAGCCGGATCAGGGTCTCAATACTCCCCGCCGCATACTCGAGGCCGGTCGTTGTCGTGCGGCGCAACTCACACAAGTTGAGGATCTGGGAGCGGAAGCAATGTCCCTCCTCCAAAAGCCATAATTCATTGGGGTCAATATCCTCCGGAAGAATGAACTCCTTGGGAAACGGATGGGAGGTGTACACCAGAAAGGATTCGTAAAACAGGGGAAACTCTTCCAGCCGCAGGTGGTTGAGCGGGGTGACGAGGACTCCGGCATCAACGTGGCCTTTGCGGATCTGTTCCAGCAGGATATCCGTGGTATGCTCGGCGATGCGCAACTGGACTCCGGGATAGTGCACCAGAAATGACTGGATGAAAAGGGGAAGGAGGTACGGGGCAAGGGTGGGGATGATGCCGATCCGGAGAATCCCTTCCGGAACGGACCTCCGTTGGCCGATCAGGTCGGGGATCGCTTTCACCTCCTTCAGTATCCGCCGTGCCTGTTCAATGACAAGGGCTCCGGTTTCGGTGGCCTGGATGGGTTTGCGACTGCGGTCAAAGATGCGAATACCCAATTCATCTTCCAGCCTGCGAATCATCATGGACAGGGTCGGCTGGGTGACATGGCAGGCCTCAGCCGCCTGACCAAAATGCCGGTACAGGTCCACGGCGATGATGTATTCCAGTTGTTGCAGGTTCACGAAGACAGGATGGGGACAAAGTCCAAAAGTAAGACGACCCGACCACCTTGCGGCTGAAGGTATGGACAGGATGCGGGAAATGCGGTCCCATCCTTAACACGGTCTTAACCGCATGTCGGGTAACGCCGGGCCTTTCCGGGCGTTACCTTTGCATGATGAAGCGCATTGTCCAGTTTGCAGTGGTGGGGCTCCTCATTGTGGGCAGCCGGTACATGGTCCTCGCGCAGGAGAAAGCGGATCCCGCTGCCCAAAAGGTGCTCCGGGATGTTCGTGCCTATTACGAAAAGCCGGATCCGGTCCGGTTGGACCTCCAGTTGACATTGATGCCTGCCGAGCAGGAGCAGGAAGTGCGCAAGGGTCATTTGGTCAGCCATGGCGACAAGTTCAGCCTCGATCTGGGCCCGCAGGCATGGTACTGCGACGGGAAAACCGTTTGGATCCATCTCAAGGACCAAAGGGAAGTCCAGATCCATCATGCCCGGGACGCCTCGGGACAATCGCCTTTCCTCACGCCCCGCGACCTGCTGAAAAGGTATGACAACGGGGATTACCTGTATGCCATGACGGGCACAGGGATGGAGAACAAACGCGCCGTTCGGTATATCGAATTCAAACCCAGGGACCGGTATGACGATCTGACCAAATTGCGCCTCAGCATCGACGCCCGCACCCCGGAAATCGTGCGTTTTGAAGCCTTCAGCCGGGACGGCAGCCGCTATGCATTGGATGTGCTGAAAACAACACGTCCCGCCAGTGTGACCGCCCGGCAATTTGTCTTCCGTTCTGCCGACCATCCCGGGGTGGCCATTGAGGATCTGCGCCTCGACTGAACCCCTTTTTCCGGTTTGGTCCGCCCGGAATCATTCGTTCTCCGGCCGGTGGCGGGGAGGTACGGGATCGTGGCCGTGGCCGCCGAAAGGGTTGCACCGGAGAATGCGACGGATACCCATCCAAAGCCCTCTGAACGGCCCCCATACACGGATCGCCTCGATCATGTATTGGGAACAGGACGGGGTATACCGGCAGGAAGGCGGAAAAAGCGGCGAGATGGCCATTTGGTAAAACCTGACCGGACCGATGAGGAGGGCCTTCAAAAACCGGATCACAAAACCTCCTATTTTCTGAAAAAACATACCTTGCAAAGGTAGGATATTAGGCGGCGACGCAGGGTAGCAGAATGCGGAATTGCCTATCTTTGGACCCTCTGCGGGAGTAGCTCAGTTGGTAGAGCATCAGCTTCCCAAGCTGAGGGTCGCGGGTTCGAGTCCCGTTTCCCGCTCAGGAAGGCCCTTTCCGGCGAAAGGGCCTTCGGCATTCAAGGTGGGTCCTGTAATCGCGTTTGGACCGGAGCAGGGAGGGATGTATCTTTGCCCTTCGAACAAAGGCCCCCGAATGGCCGTTTCCCTACACAAATCTTCCTTCATGTCTACTGCCGTCAAGCCCCTGCCTTACAAAGTCAAAGACATCTCCCTGGCCGAATGGGGCCGTCGCGAAATCGAGCTGGCCGAAGCCGAAATGCCGGGCCTGATGGCCCTCCGGCAGGAATACGGCAAGGAAAAACCCCTGCGGGGAGCCCGCATTGCCGGCTGCCTCCACATGACCATTCAGACAGCCGTCCTGATCGAGACGTTGGTCGAACTCGGTGCCGACGTCAGTTGGTCTTCCTGCAACATCTTTTCCACCCAGGATCATGCGGCGGCAGCCATCGCCAAAGCCGGCATCCCGGTTTATGCATGGAAAGGCATGAATGAGGAAGAATTCGATTGGTGCATCGAACAGAC
>CAYYGN010000065.1:0-6660 GCA_964471595.1 uncultured Saprospiraceae bacterium | reverse complement strand
TGTATGCCCTTGCGGTCCGTGGTGTTGTTCCTTTTTGAGGCGCCAAAAAGGAACCAAAAGCCTGTATGGCTGTCGCATGCTGGCAAGCTTAGCAAACGAAGCTCCTCATTGGATGATTAAACGTGAGGATACAGATTGCATGAAAATGTTTGTGCTCATTTCGTTGCCCAATCCACACGCACCATTTTATCCAGGGCGGCGCGGTAAAAATTACTTTGTCGCAAAACAGATTCATGGCCCAGCAGGATGATCTGCTCTTCGGCGCGACTGAGGGTGACCACCAGCTTGCGGTCCACCTTTCCTTCGGGATCCAGACTTTGC
Source organism: uncultured Saprospiraceae bacterium (assembly GCA_964471595.1). Lineage (GTDB taxonomy): Bacteria > Bacteroidota > Bacteroidia > Chitinophagales > Saprospiraceae > JAGNXB01. The sequence goes on along the minus strand of CAYYGN010000065.1, from coordinate 6,339 downwards.
AGGGCACGAAGATCACGGGGAGCGCCTACAGCCAGAGAGACGATGATGTGTTTTTTCTCAAGACCCTGAAATCGTTCGACCGTATCCACGAGGACATCCTGCCGTAAATGAGGGGGCATCCGGCTTCTGATCTGTGCGATCTGTGCCCTCCAGGGTGTGACGACACCGACGATCCGGGGCGACCATTGCCCGGCATACGTGCGATGGAGTGCTTCGACAAGGGCCACGACCCGTTCGGCCTCCTCCACACTGGTCCGATTGGGTGACGGGACCTGGGTGGGAATAAATATCAACCGTCCGCTTTTCAGGATGTTTTCACCGGATATGGCCTCATGGCGGAAGGGGTGAACGGGAAAAGAGGCCTTCTGACCCTCCGTGCCGGATTCCAGCAGGTTGCTGTAATAGGGGTTGACGAGGTCGGCAATTTTTTCATGCATCCGGTAATGGGTCCTGAGCATGCCAAAAGCATGGTGCCACCCGTTGAGGCTCGCCTGCCGGTAAAGCCGGCCAAACAGCGATTCACTGAGCGTATGGAATCCGGCTTTCCGGAGATGCTCATTCTGGACGTGGCATCGATTTTCGGGTTGGGTGACAACAGCCGGCAACTGGTTTTGGTCGCCGATCAGGACAAACTTCCGGAACCGCGTCAGAAGACCCCCCAGGGCCGGTTCGGTGAGTTGGGATGCCTCATCCACGACAAGGGTATGCAAAGGCGCCATGGCGGCCAGATCATCCTGGATCAAGGCAAATCCCGATACGGTGCCGAGCCACACCCGAAATCCCGCAATGGCCGTTCTGAGTGTGTCCAGGTCGCCCTCTGTCGCCAGATGTGGAATGCCGGCGTCGCTTTCCCCTGACGAGTTGCCGGTCAACAGGAACGTTATCCCGGTCTTGCGCAATTTGTCCGCGATCTCTCTTACTGCCCGCCGGGTAAATGCCAGACAAACGATGCGGGCTTCCGGATCTTCGAGGGTTCGCCGTACAATGGCGGTCAGGAGGGTAGAGGTTTTGCCGGTGCCGGGCGGTCCCTGCAACAGGAAATAGTCGGTAGCTTCCAGGGCCTGGTGAAGGAGCCGGTTTTGGATTTCGTTCATTTCCGGGTCCGGCCGGTAGGGCATTTCTTTTCTTCCGGGATGACGCAATCCCAGGATGGAAGCCCTTGTGGCGGACGGAGCTCTGAGGAAGCGAAAGAGATCGGCGACCTGCGTCCAAAATCCCGATTCCTGAAAATCGTGTTCCACGATCCAGGTAGTGCCGGGTTTGAACAGCCCGGGATCTACCTGCCGGTTGCGCAGGGCAAATACCAATTGACCGTTGTCCAATCCGAGGATCAGTCCTTTGAGGATTTGCTGATGCAGCGGATCCGGAAACAGTTGCCCCCCTTTGTAAATGATGCCGATATCCCCTTCCCGGAAATTGTGATAAAGATCGGAGGGCAACGAAAGGTGCAGCACTCCTTCCTTTTCATCATGAGTCCGGAGTGTCAGGCCATCGAGAATGCAAAACCTGCGTTCTTTGTCGGCGCTGCTGTCCAGCCACAATCCGGCAAATCCGTTGCCGATGCGTTCATCCCCTTCAGGGCCACCTACGCGAGCCGTAATGAGTTCGCGGATGAGGAAAGCGAGACAGGCATCGTACCAGGCCTTGCCGGGAGGGTCGGCTGTCGTTCGCGCCGTGTGGTAGTCTTCCAGGGATTGATGGCGAAATGCGGGAACACCGGAGGATTGTTCCGGACCGAGCCGGTCCACCACCCAATGGTGGCCGGAGGCCATGTCGTAAAGTCCTTTGATGATCCGGTTGCGCGTCAGGAGAACCTCTGCTTCAAAATTGGGTGACGGCGTCACATCACGCAAAGGGTTTTGCGTGGCGGCGCTATACAGGATCGCGCGGGTGCCTTTTTCTTTTGCAGGAAAAGCGGACTGCAGGAGCAATTGATAACACAAGACCTGGATCTGGTGGTTGATCCATGTATGGGCACCATTGGGTGCTTTGCCGCTTTTCAATTCGATGATGTCGGTGGCATCCCTTTGGCCGCTTCCTTCCACCAGCAGATCGAGGCGGCCTTGCAGGCCGAAAGCGGGAGCGACAAAGGTGGGTTCGATGCGCACCTTCCTGTTTCTCAATGTGTGGATGAAATCTCGGAGTTGGGGGTAATGGTGTTCGCGGATGGTGGCACAGACCTGATCTATGGCGGCCTGTCCGAATTTTGCGGCTTTGAGCGGTTGACCCTTGATGGCTTCGAGGAGGGCGGTTTGCGGATTGTCGGTGTCTTCGCGAAGCAGGCGGTCGAGGAGGTCGTTGACGAGCTGGCCCCGAAAAGCTGCGATGCCGGCATCAGAGCCGGTCAGTTTGGCCAGGAAAAACAAAAAAGGATTGGCGCCGGTTGGTTGAAAACATTCCGCTAAATCGGAGGCATCGAGGAGGTAGTCGGGTTCCAGGACCACCCGTGTGGCATTTGTGGATGCCCAGACATCCGGCTGATGGGCCAGCCGGCTGATGTGATGGATCTGGAGGGTGGCGTATTGCCACAGGAGGGGATGGTTCAGTGTCAGGTCGGATACGGCATTGTCCCGCAAGATGAGCCGGAATTCCTCCATGCCGGGATCTTCGCCGGAACACAGGAGCTGGAACTGACGGGAGGATTGGTCCGGGGAGGATTGGATGTCTCCTTTTTCGAGGACAACGCATCGAAGGGAAGGCAGCATCTCCCTTTTGACCTTGGGGGGAGCCGGGAACGGGGTGACACGGCCTTCGTAAATAGCCGGAAGGGAGGCGGGGATTTCGCTTTGGGAGAAATGGGCGATGATGCGCGACATGGCTTCCAGGCAGGCGGCATACTGTCCTTCTTCTATCGGGAAAGGGGCGTTGTGGACGATCTGGTTGGCGAACCTCCGGAATCCGTGTATGCGATGGTTGAGTTCCGGCGGGGTTTTGCGGGTTCTCATGACATACAGGGTGCGGGCATACATGCTGGAGAAGGCTCTTTTTTCGCCGGCGGTGAGGGTTTTGAATATGGATTCAAACAGGGGCCGCATGTCGCGGATGGCGTTGCGCGGGCTGTTTGGATTTTGGAAATGGTGATCCAGGAGCTGGTCAAAGTAGGAGACGGGGAGTGCCTGCATGGTTAAAAGATGTGGGATAAAAATACGGCATCAGGTCCGGGCCATTTGAACATGCAGATACACGGCACCGGGCGAGCCGGGGTGGAATTTTATCGCATGAGAAGGGATTGGTCCTTTCATTCCGGATCGGAGAATTACAGGATGGGCCCGGCCGTTGGTGTGGATGGCGTTGCGTTATTCGGTGGTTCGACCCATGACCCATGTGGCGATCATGGCCGTCAACAGTCCTGGGGCAGGCAGATTTTGACCGGCGATGTTTGGGTATTGCAGGGTTGCAAGTTCCGGGTTACGAGTCACACGAGGCGCCTGAGGTTTGACGGGCCATGGCCCGCCTGAACAGCCTTCTTGCCCCTACCGGGTCTCCGTTCTTTTAATTTATTCTCCTAATTTTCAATTTTTTCTTGCAAATTGATAAGTATAGTTATAAATTTGCAGGGATATGATAGCGAGATACCTGGCGGACCGGGTCAACCGGATGTTGCGGCAAAACCCGGCAGTGGTATTGCTGGGTCCAAGGCAGGTGGGCAAGACCACCCTGGCCCTTCATCAGATCGATGCGGTCGGGAAAGACCGCCTTTACCTCGATCTGGAACGGCCCAGTGACGCGATACGGCTGGAGGACGCGGAGTTCTTCCTGTCCGGTCAGAACGACAAGCTGGTCGTCATCGATGAGGTGCAGCGTCGTCCGGACCTCTTTCCCATATTGCGATCTCTGATCGACGCGCACAGGGTGCCAGGAAGGTTTGTGCTGCTCGGTTCGGCCTCGGAGGAACTGATCGCCATCTCTTCGGAGACGCTGGCCGGGAGGGTCAGTTATCTGGAACTCCATCCCTTGTCGATCGCCGAAATCCCCGCTGCCGACTGGTCCGGACTTTGGATTCGAGGAGGCTTTCCTCCGGCCTTCCTGGCCGCAGACGATGAACAGGCCTTCGAGTGGATAAGCGATTTCGTGCGCACCTATATCGAGCGGGAATTGGGGGTTTCCAGCCTTCGAACTTCACCGGTGGCCCTGTCCATGTTCCTGAGGATCGTTTCCTCCGTACATGGTCAGATGACCAATTACAGCGAGTTGGCGCGGGTACTTCAGATTTCCACGCCCACCGTGAAGAATTACCTGCAATTCTTCGAGCACGCATTCATCCTGCGAACCCTGTATCCCTACCATGCCAATATATCCAAGCGGCTGGTCAAGTCGCCGAAGATCTACGTCCGGGATAGTGGAGTGCTCCATTACTTGCGGGGAATCGTCTCCCGGTCGGACCTGGAAGGCGACCTGTTGAAAGGGGCTTCCTGGGAAGGATTCGCCATGCAGCAAATCCTGGCCATGCTCAGGCCATCCGTCCTGCCTTATTTCTACCGGACCGCCAGCGGCGCGGAAATGGACCTCGTCCTCGTCAAAGGCAACCGGCCTTACGTTGCCTTCGAATTCAAGTACGGCAACAGTCCCCGCAGGACTAAAGGCAGCGCCGAAGCGGAGAAGGACCTCCAATGCGAGAGGGTCTTCATCGTGACCCCGTCCGCCCCCAAATACCAGGTCGGCCCCAGGGTCTGGGTGCTCGGCCTGGCGGATATTCCTGCCACCTTGCAGGAACTGGAACTGGCGGTCTGAAGGAGGGGGTCGAATGTCTTGGTCAGGACTATTCTCACTGCTCCAGGTTGCGGATCGGCTTTGCCACCATCCATCCTCCGTCCATTCTCCTGGTATGTATTTCCAGATGGAAAAGTATCCGGCTGCAATTACCAAAATTTGGTACTATGGTTCCAAACATCAGGACATGTCCAGAAATACTTCGGTGGTCTTGGGAGACCATTTCGAGACCTTCATCATGTCCAGGATTGCCGAAGGGCGTTATGCCAACGTCAGCGAGGTGATCCGGGCTGCATGGCGACTGTTGGACGAGGAGGAACTCAGGTACCAGGCGCTACGAAGAGCGATTGCGGAAGGCATGGAGAATGGCATGGTCGAAGATATTGAAGCGCACGGACATTTCAGCGCGTTGAAATCCGAAAGGGACCCCGGTCCGTGATCATGTCCTTACCCGCAAGGCCCTGGAGACCCTGAACGGTATCTGGAGGTACAACCGTGACACCTGGTCGGAAGGCCGGGCAGACAAATAATACCGCATACCTATCGAAGCCTGTGAAGGTCTGTCCGATCGAAAATGGCCCGCTTTGACGTACGATCATGTGCTGCCCGGTCTGAGAGCCTTGCACGTGAACAGGCAAATCCTGTTCTTCATCGAACAGGGAGAAGGCGGCGTCCTGGTGATCCGTATCCTTCACCAGCATAGGGACCAGCGAAGCAGGTTGTGCGAACGGCGATGAACAGGGGCGCAACTTTTTGGTGGCATTAAGTTGCGGTCTTCGTCCTCCAGGCTATCTCACAGGTGTCTTCGCCTTCACGCTCCATGCCACCCAAAGCCATTGTGAAGCCCGGCCATTGTTCACCCATGGAATAGGCATCATATTACGCGGATACTGCCTCACCGAAAGGCCCCTGGTCTTCTTCGGCCGGCAAGCAGCCATAGGCAACGGTTGTGAGGTAATAATACGGCATTCGGCTTTGGCCATTTGAACATGCAGATACACTGCACCGGGCGAGCGTACATTGGGCGAAAAGCCATGGAGATGGAGCAACCCCGGCATTTCCGGGACTGGTCGCCCGATGAAATCCGGCATCATCCGTTGTACGGCAAGGAGTACCCGGAGGAGTTTGAGGAGTTGGAGTGGGGACTGGATGCCGCGATCGAGGATTTCATCAGGTGTTTCGAGCCGGGTTGGCGTATGCCGGTGATACCGTTGGAGGAGCGGATGCGCTGCAAGGAGGAATCCTTCCAGCGTTGGAGGCAGGCTACGGGTTGTCTGGAGGACGGCACCTTCCCTGGTGAGGCGGCGGCGGACGACGGTCATGTCAGGCGTCAGGCGCCGGGGGGTGCATCCGCCCCGGCCGAGGAGGCGGGGGGAGGTGGGCAGATAACGGAGCCTTACGGACCGGGTGACCACTCCTGCCATTCCAATATCTGATTTAGTTTGATAATCAATAAATTCACTTTCATGACCAATATCTACACGAGCCGGGCATACGCGCTCTACCGCCTCGGGAACCGCCTCCACTACATTGAGACCCGTCGCCCCGACCTCTACGAGGCGGTTGGGGAAGACGGGACAGTGCTGGTCACATTTTTTGACGCCCACCTGGTCCCGGTGTACACGGGCC
>CAYYGN010000064.1:0-6737 GCA_964471595.1 uncultured Saprospiraceae bacterium | reverse complement strand
CGAATTGCAACGCCGGAAGGGACAATATGCCCTCGTCACCATGTGCATCGGTGTGGGACAGGGATATGCCGTAGTCCTGGAGCGCGCCTGACCGATTCATCAAGTCTTTCCCTCCATGTCCACCCACCGTCAATTTTTCCTTCGCTATCTGGCCCAGACCAGTGCCGAACCCCTTGCGCTGGAGATTGAACGGGCCGATGGGGTTTATCTCTACGGACCCGGTGGAGAGCGTTGGCTGGATCTCATCGCCGGGGTGGGGATGAGCCCGTTGGGACATGTCCATCCTGTCGTTGTCCGGGCGGTGGAGGAACAGGTGCGGAAGTACATGCATGTCATGGTGTACGGAGAATACATCCTCAGTCCCCAGGTGCGACTGGCTCGTGCCCTGGCCGAAAAGCTTCCGGAACCTCTCGACAATGTATATCTGACCAATTCGGGGAGCGAAGCTGTCGAGGGGTCGATGAAACTGGCCAAGCGCCACACCGGCCGGTACGAGATCCTCAGTTGTTGCCGCGCCTATCACGGCAGTACACAAGGGGCCATGAGCCTCATGAGTGAAGGCTATTACACCGATGCCTACAGGCCCCTTTTGCCCGGAATCGGGCATATCGGTTTCAACGCATTTGATGATCTGGAGCGCATCACGACCAGCACGGCCGCCGTGGTGGCGGAAACCGTACAGGCGGAATCCGGCATTACCCTCCCCGATCCCGCCTGGCTGCGGGCGCTCAGGGACCGGTGTACAGAAACCGGTGCATTGCTGGTCTTCGACGAGATCCAATGCGGCTACGGACGCACAGGCACCCTATGGGCCTTCGAGGCCTACGGCATTCAGCCCGACATCCTTTTGATCGGCAAAGGGATGGGCGGGGGTATGCCCATTGCGGCTTTCATCGCATCAAGGGACATCATGCGGTCCCTCAGTCACGATCCGGTATTGGGTCACATCACGACTTTCGGAGGACACCCTGTGAGCACTGCTGCCGCCCTTGCCACGCTGGAAACGCTATTGGCATCGGGACTGATTAGCGAGGTGGCGACCAAATCCGATCGCCTCAGGGCCTCCCTCCAGGACCATCCCGCCGTGAAAGAAATCCGCCATGCCGGTTTGATGATGGCCCTGGATCTGGGCGATGCAGGACGGGTCCAAAAAGTGATTGCCGGTGGGTTGAAGCAGGGATTCGTCAGCGACTGGTTCCTGTTCAACGGGGAGAGTCTGCGCATCTCCCCTCCGCTCATTATCACCGAAGGGCAGATCGACGAGGCCTGCACCCTGTTGCGGGAAGGGCTCGACCGCTTGTAAAGCCCTGTGATCAGGCGGGTTCCCGGCCGCCTTTCAGGAATTCGGTGTAGGCCTGAAAGGCCGACCATTCGCCACCGGCAGCCAGGGCAGCCTGGCGGGGCCAGGTCGCCGGATCGTGGATGCGGTAGGCGTCGCCTGCGGCATCTAGGATGGCCTGAAGCCGGTCTGTGGACGTATTGGCCAGGTCGGACCAGGACCGAATGCCAGCCTGATGAAGGAGTTTTTCAATAGCAGGGCCTATACCTTCCACGATTTTGAGGTCATTGGGATTGGTGGGTGGCTTCCTTTCGGGTTTTGACCGTTCACCCCTTTGTTTTTTGCTCATGAGGTCGCGCGCCTGACCCACCCAGTTGTCGCGTTCGATGCGACCGGGAAAGAAGGCGAGCTCTCCGGTAATTTTGTCAATAGCGGCCGCATCAAACCCACTGATTTGGCCATATGTGGTAATGCCGAGGGCGTGTAGTTTCCGCTCGATAACAGGCCCGATGCCGCGGATTAGCTTGAGATCGTCTGGTCCTGAAGAAGTCGGAGTTGTCGACTGCATCTCGCGCAGGGCGTGAAGGTCGGCGGTGAGTTGACCGCGATCTGCCTGGCAATCTCTCAGCCGGGTCATGCAATTGTCGAGTTCGAGACGGGTGCGGGCATGGGTGGACTCCAGTTCGTCGAGCTTTTTCTTCCGGGATTCTGCATCCGCCTGATAGCGGGCGAGGTCTTCGCGGGTGAGGGAAAGGCGTGTCCGAAAATCTTCCAGACGACGGCGCCAATAGAGCCAGCCTGTGATCATGCCAATGAGGAAGGCAATGAACAGAAACAACAGCACCAGCAAGCTGTCACGGGTGTTCAGGGCAGAGAAGAGATCGGTGAGGAAGTCCATGAAGCGGCGGTTTGATCGGTTATTCGATAGTGAGATTTACCCGTCTGTTGCGGGCACGGCCTTCTTCGGTCTTGTTGTCGGCCACGGGTTCTTTTTCACCGGCGGAGCGGGTTTCCATGCGGGCGCGAATGCCTTTGGCCACCAGCCAGTTTTTCACGGCATCCGCCCGGCGCTGTCCGAGCGCCTGATTGTCTTCTTCGGGACCTATGGCATCGGTGTGGCCTGTGATGAGGATGGCTTTGTCGGGATGGTGGACGAAGTATTGTTGCAGGGAGTCGGCATAGGAAACAAAGGCCTGTGGAGGGTCAAACCGGGCAGAATTGGGGGCGAAATTGAGCCGGGTGAAGGACATGTTCTCCAGGGTGAAGGCACCGGAAGTGCCCCCGGTGACTGTGTCGGGTCCGGGGGGGTGGAGCACAAAGGCCATCGGCAGGGCAAGGTCCTCGGCGGGAGATGCCATGTGGTCAAGGGCGATTCGTTCTTCTTCGATCCCCAAGGCCGAAATCATCTCCCTGATTTTTGCCGCCCTGGCCAACCCCAGGTTTTCAAAGTATCCGGAGGAGCGCTCCGTTTCGGAGGGCCGCCAGGCTCCGGTCAGTGACAGCCGGTCCTGGGTCCCTGTGGTTTTCATCCATGAAGCTATTTTCTCCAGAAATGCCCGGTTGTCTTCGGTCAGGACTGGATTCACACTGTCTACAGGAAAGAGGAATTGCTCCCGACCGCTGACAAGTACTGAATCTCCCCGGAGGAGGGTCAGGTCGAAGGCCCGTACCGGTAATGATTCAGCCGGCAGCGGCGCGATCGCTTCGCTGTGGCACAGGTTTTTAATTTTGCAGACGTACCAGTAACGGGTGGGGATGGCCCAGAGCAGGAAAGCCCCGAGTCCACAAATCAGAATTCGCATGGCGGACGCAGGTTTACCGGGTCGAATATAATGCCTGTGGTCCGGTTTGTACCCTTTGAAGGCCATGAATAAACAAATAAAAATTTCACGCATATTTCCTTCCGCCACTGAAGGGGGGGATTCAGGGCCGGAGGAGGAGGTATGGCGGCAGGCCCTCGCGGGGTTCCACCGCTTTCTGCTTTTGGAGCGGGGATTGTCCCTGCACAGCCAGGAAGCCTATTTACGGGACAGTGTGCGGTTGGCCCAATACGCTTTGGGACTGGACCCTCCCCGCAAGCCGTCCGGCCTGATGCTGCAGGATCTTGAAGGATTTCTCAAGGTCCTGAACGAGGTCGGACTTGCGGTCACTTCCCAGGCGCGTGTCCTGTCCGGGATGAAAGCCTTCTACCGGTATCTGATCCTGGAATCACTGATTGACCAGGATCCCTCCACCTTGCTGCAAGGCCCGGTCCAGGTGAGGTCCATTCCGGATGTGCTGGATGTGGAGGAGGTGGAAGCCCTGCTGGCTGCGGTGGACCTTTCTGCACCTTCGGGCCAGCGGGACAGAGCCATGCTGGAAGTCCTGTATGCGTGCGGATTGCGGGTCAGCGAACTCGTGGGGCTCAAGCTCACCCATCTTTACCTGGACGCCGGATTCCTCCGGGTCATCGGAAAAAACAACAAGGAGCGTCTGGTGCCCATAGGAACGGAGGCGGTGCGCCATTTGCGCTTTTACCTGGACGATGTCCGTCGGCATGTACATCCTGTCCGACCCGGTGACGAAAATGTAGTTTTTCTCAACCAGCGCGGAGGAAGGCTTTCCCGGGTGATGGTCTTCCAGTTGATCCGTCGGCTGGCGCAGGCGGCAGGGATCAGGAAAACCGTGAGCCCGCACACCTTCAGGCACACCTTTGCGACACACCTGGTCGAAGGAGGGGCCGACCTGCGCGCTGTGCAGGAAATGCTGGGCCATGCCTCCATCACCACCACGGAAATCTATACCCACCTGGATATGCGATACCTTCGCGAAACGGTGTTGCGATACCACCCTGCCAACCAGGTACCGGCCGAAAGGCAAGGGGATGAATGACGTTAAGGACCGACGCCAATGAAGGCAGGAAGAGCTTTGGAAAGGTATGCCCGTATCCTGTGTGCAGGGATGCTTCTGGCATCCTGTGCCCGGGTGTTGCCCCCTGAAGGCGGCCCGAAAGACGAAACACCGCCCCGCCTGGATACGCTGCATTCCACGCCCCCGCTCAAGACGTCTTTCCGACCCCGGCAACTGATCTTTCAATTTGATGAATGGATTCAGGTGCGCGATGCCCTCAAGCAGGTGGTGATTTCACCCCCTGTGCGGCGAAACCCTCAGGTTGTCGTCAAAGGGAAATCCCTCACGGTCACCTTTGACGACGGGGAACCCTGGAGGGACAGCACCACCTACATCCTGTCCTTTGGCAAGGCAGTGAGCGACCGCAGCGAAGGCAACGTGGTGCCCGACCTGAAGTATGTGTTCTCCACGGGACCAGTGCTCGACAGTTTACAGGCGGAAGGAACACTGGTCGATGCCAGGACCCGACGTCCGTTGGAAGACGTGTTGATATTGCTGCACCGCTCTCCGGCCGATTCGGCCGTGACGCTGGAGCTACCGGCTTATTTCGCCCGTACCGACAAAGAAGGAAGCTATCGCTTCGAGCACCTGAGGGAAGGGCAGTATCGGTTGTACGCCCTGGATGACCGTAATGGCAACTACCTGTATGACCAACCTGATGAGCGATTGACGGGGTTGGAGGCACTCGTCCGCATTGGCACCCGGCAAGACCCGTTTCCGCTGTTGGAATTGTCACCCCCCGTCAAAAAAGCCAGGTTGATTGCCATGGACTCCACGAGGGAGGCAGGACGTATGGATCTGATCTTCAACCGAAGACCTGCCGGGGTGACAGTCACGGATGATTCCATCGGGGGGCCGGTCATGCGCTGGACGAGGGATACGGTGTTGTCGGTTTGGCAAAGTGCCGGCAGCCCCATGATGTGGATACAGGTTGATGGCGATTCGATCCGTTTGCCGGGAGGGCCGGACACCCTGCCCTTCCTGACCGCCCCGCCTGTCCCGGTCCTTCAGGGGATTCAGCCTCCCAATGCTCCCTTGCGATTTGTCTGCCATCCGCCAATTGTCTTTCCGGATACGACACGGATCCGGATACATCGGGACACTCAGGCGATGGAGGGGGGCGTCATCGGACTCAGTCCCGATGGAGACACGCTGTCGATCCGGGGAGTGGCATTTCCCGAGGCAACAGTCACTATCCGCTTCCTGCCCGGCGCATTGATGACATTGAACGGAGCCATCCAGAACGATTCCCTGGCCGTGGGCGTAACCGTAGGGTCGGTCAACGACTGGGGGACGCTCACCCTCCTTATTGACCGGTTGCCGGAGGAAACACCGGTATTGCTGGAAATCGTGGACAGCCGGGGCGTACCTGTTACCTCCCCCATGCGATCGGTGGGTCAAACTACCTGGCGCATCCTGCTGCCCCCGTTGCCACCGGGAACCTACGAGGCATTTGTGTCCCTGGATGTCGATGGCAACGGACGATGGGACGGCGCCGATCATTACCGGGGCAGGAAGGGCGAACCGAGATCAGCCCATCTGCTGCCTGCCTTGCGTGGCAACTGGGAATTGGAAGTGCCCTTCATACCCGAATGGGCTATACCCGGGGAGTAAGCTTCAGCGTTTGACGGCCGGGGAGCCCTCGTGCATGAGGGTTTCGATTTCATCGGCTTCGACGGGAATGTGCCCCATGAGATCGACGGGTTCATGATCCGTCACCAGGACGTCATTTTCAAGGCGGATGCCGAATCCTTCCTGGGGAATGTAGATGCCCGGCTCGCAGGTGAATACCATGCCGGCCTGAATGGGATCATAACGGTGATTGGCGTCATGGACATCCAGGCCCAGGTGATGGGAAGTGCCGTGCATGAAATATTTCTTGTAGGCAGGTTGATCGGGATCCTGGTTTTTGATGTCCGTCCGGGAGATCAGGCCGAGGCCCAGCAATTCGCTTTCCATGATGCGGCCCACTTCTTTCTGGTAATCCAGGAGGTTGTTGCCGGGGACCAGCAAGGCTGTGGCTGCGCGCATGACGCGAAGTACCGCGTCATAGACCGAGCGCTGGCGGGAGGAAAATTGGCCGCTGACCGGGATGGTGCGCTTCAAATCGGCGGAGTAATTGGCATATTCGGCACCGAAATCGAGGAGCAGCAGATCACCTTCCTGACCGAACCGGGTTTCTATCGAGTTATCGGCCAGCGTCAAGCGTCCCGAATCAAAGATGAGTCCCTTCGCGAGCAAGTTGAGCGGTTTCAGTCGTGGTTCTACGGGACTGTTCTGCCGTCGATAAGGAAGACCGGCGGGTATGCGTTGGGGGCAGAGGTAGATCTGTCTGACCCTCTGGCGGAGATCGAAGCCGCTAACGCTCGGTCGCAAAAAGCTGTGGAGATCGCCCGGTTCGAACGGGACCGCGCCGACAAGGCTGAGAAGCAGGTTGCGGTTGAGCAGCGCCACCGCCGCGCCATCGAAGGTGGCGACGGCATTCTTCTCACCGACTTCGGGAAGAAGTACTTCTCCGAGGTTCGGCACACCGACTTTTTCGAGCACCTGTATGCCAAGCGTTGGCTGA
>CAYYGN010000063.1:0-8551 GCA_964471595.1 uncultured Saprospiraceae bacterium | reverse complement strand
GGGACTCGAAATGTTGCGGTCCGGTACAGACGCGCCTTTGGCGGTCTGCATCCTGACAACCCGGCCTTACCCGGGTTCGTCAGGAACGGGACTCGAAATGTTGCGGTCCGGTACAGACGCGCCATTGGCGGTCTGCATCCTGCCAACCCGGCCTCACCCGGGTTCGTCAGGAACGGGACTCGAAGAATTGGAAGAGATCTGGCGATGAAATTCCTCGAGCCAAGATTCTGCGATGGGGCTTGCCATCCCTTCCTTGTATTTACGTATGAATTGAATTTTTCTTAATTGATTGATATTCTTTAATTTACGCTCAAGTAAGACGGCCTCTGACCGGGTTTCTTTTGTGCATGCCCAAATGAGGCGGGCTTCCTTTCGGGAACTTGTAAAGACGGACCAACCATTGTCATGACGACGTATCCGATCTTGAAGGTTTCGGGTTTGACCTACGTAGAAAATCTTCTCGACAGGAAAGAATAGGATATAGACGTAATACGACATTGAAGGAATGGTATAAAAAAGCCCTGTATATCAGCGACATACAGGGCTCTCTTTATGGGTGATGGCGATCCGGTACAGACGCGCCATTGGCGGTCTGCATCCTGCCAACCCGGCCTCACCCGGGTTCGTCAGGAACGGGACTCGAAATGTTGCGGTCCGGACGGGACTCGAACCCGCGACCCCATGCGTGACAGGCATGTATTCTAACCAACTGAACTACCGGACCTCGGTCCGGACCTAATGCCCGGACGGACCGCAAAGGTAGAATGCCGGTTTGATTCCTGCAACTGCCATGGGAAAAATTTTTCAAGGGTCAATATCTCCCGGCGCCGTACCTTTGAAATCCGGCTCCAGGGTTAACGGACCGGAAAACCAGAGAAATCATGCTGTTTCTGGAGTTTGAGAAACCTCTCGAAAGCCTGTACGAACAACTCGAGAAGATCCGCCAGGTAGGGGAAGAAGGAGACCTGGACGTTACTCCCATGGTCAAGGAGCTGGAGAACAAAATCCGGCTGAAACGGAAGGAGATATATGACAACCTGACCGGGTGGCAAAAAGTCCAATTGTCCCGACACCCTTCGCGTCCATATACCCTGTATTACGTCGAGCAGATGTGCCGAAAGTTTGTCGAATTGCATGGCGACAGGCACTTTGCTGATGACAAAGCCATTGTTGGAGGAATCGGCAGTATCGACGGCATGTCGGTCATGATCATCGGACACCAAAAGGGTGTAAGCACCAAAATGCGACAGTATCGCAATTTTGGCATGGCCAATCCCGAAGGATATCGCAAGGCCTTGCGCCTCATGAAGTTGGCGGAGAAATTCAACTTCCCCATTGTCACCCTTATCGACACCCCGGGTGCTTATCCAGGCATCGAAGCCGAAGAAAGGGGTCAAGCGGAAGCTATCGCCCGGAATATGTTGGAGATGGTCAGCCTCCGGGTTCCGGTCATCTGCATAATCATCGGGGAAGGGGCATCAGGCGGAGCCATTGGCATCGGTGTAGGCGACCGGGTTCACATGCTCGAGTACACCTGGTATTCGGTCATTTCCCCTGAATCCTGTTCCTCCATCCTTTGGAGAAGTTGGGATTACAAAGAACAAGCGGCAGATGCCCTACGTCTGACGGCAGATCATATGTTTGATTTGGGCCTGGTTGACGGTATCATCCGCGAACCCGTAGGTGGCGCCCACACGGCACCGGACGAGATGGCTAAAGTCCTCAAAAAGCACATCAAGAAGGAACTTTCCTCCTTGATGGAACTCTCGCCCGAACAACGGATCGAGGAACGGATCCGGAAATACAGCGCCATGGGACGTTACACCGAAATCGAGGAGAACGAGCCTGCCAAGACCGTTTGATCATGCCTTCCTCTTCCCCGGCACCCGGATACCCTGCTAACCGGTTATTGTACCGGTGGTGGTCGTGGTGGCTTCGGCGCCACGCATCTCCAGCTCCCGTACCTTCTATCGCTGCCAAAGGAATGGATGGCCCATCCCGGCAGGCGCTGGTGGTCTTCCATGCTTCGGAACCGGGTACAGAAAAACTGGCCGTCGAGGTAGCGGCTTTTTTGTCCGGCCAGGGTCTGGCCCCTGAGCTTGTCGGATTTTTCTCAGACAAAAAGGAGCATCCCGAAGCACGGTTTTCCCATTTCAACCTCAAAGCATTGTCCTGGCAAGGCCAGCCCGGGGGTGAATTGATGGACAACCTGAAAAGAAGACCCTGGCAGGCCGTTGTGGGTATTCACCATGGGCCCTGTTTGCCTGTAGCGTGGCTGGTCACCCTCCTGCCTGCCAGAACCAGCATTGGACCGTACACCACGCCCCAGGTTTACCGGCTGGCCCTCGAGGGGCATGAACGGGGTCTGAAGGAGTTCCCTGCCCATTTGGCGCGGATCTGGATGACCTTACAAAGTATGGAGTATGCAGACGCTTAAAGGTTTGGGCGTAGCTTTGGTCACCCCGTTTCGCAATGGGGAAATCGACTTTGATGCTCTGGGCCGGGTCATTGATCATACCCTTGAAGGAGGGGCGGATTTCCTGGTTTCCCTCGGAACCACCGGAGAGACTTCCACCCTGGCCTGGGAAGAATGCCTGGAAGTTCTTCGTTTTACCATAGCCAGAACCAATGGCCGCCGGCCTGTCGTTACCGGCCTGTTTGCCGGCAACAACACGGCTGCCATCCGGCAAAGAATGTCCGGTTTTGATTTTGGCGGGATCTCCGCCCTGTTATCCGCCAGTCCGGCATACGTCAAGCCTCCCCAGGAAGGGATTTACCAGCACTACCTGACATTGGCTGAAGCCAGTCCGGTACCCGTCATTCTGTACAATGTGCCCGGTCGGACGGCTTCCAATCTCAGTGCAGAAACCACCCTGCGCCTGGCAAGATCAGGGCATCACATCATGGGGATCAAGGAAGCCAGTACCAACCTCATGCAGGGAATGCAGATCCTCAAACACCGACCGGAGTCCTTTCGCGTTTGGTCGGGCGATGATCCGAGCGCGCTTTCTCTGTTGGCCGCAGGGGCCGACGGAGTGATTTCCGTGATCGGGAATGCCTTCCCTAACGAGTTTGGGGAGATGATCCATGCCGCATTGGAGGACGACTTCACGAGGGCCCGGTATTACAACAACCTGCTTCTTGACTTGCATCGCTGGATGTACATCGAAGGAAATCCTGCCGGTGTCAAGGCAGCGCTCGAAATCAAAGGGCTTTGTACAAGGGAAGTGCGTCTGCCCCTTGTTCCGCTGCGCGATGAATATGTGGAGAAACTTCGCTCGGATATCCTCACTGCGGGGCTATTGTCACATGCCTGAACGGCCAAAAGCCCTTTGCCACAACTGATTCCATGCCTCTTTCATGTCGCCCGGGTCAGGCCTCATTTGTTCAGCCATCCATCCATCGCCGTTTTTCCGCAGTGCGAAAGTGAAGACAAATTCGGATTCGGGTTGACCTCCCGGCATGGTGCCAAACCGAAGATCACTGAATCGGTATCCACCCTCGGGATGACGGGTAATGCGGTAGTATCCATTAGAAAACCAGGCCAGTGTCCGGAGCACATGATCATGCTCTCCCAGTTCCTGCAGGTTGACCTCCTTGGGCCAACGCCTCCAATCCGCTATCCGATGTTGGTCATCGAACAGCCCATAGCTGCCGATAAAATAGGCACTGTCTGTCTCGGCCACGCCTTGCCACAACAGGTTGTTGAAAGGCGTGGATTGCGTGGTGAATCGGGTGGCGGTAATGCCATCTGCTTCCAGACTACGGGCAAAAACGTGGTCCACGTATCCCTTGTGCAGGGTGCAAATCAATAGATAAGACGTACTGATTATCAAAGCGGCTCGTGTGCGGAGAATTCGCAGCGGGTCCTGGCGGTACAAGCGGGAAGCCGCGATCAGCAGGATGGCAAAGGGAACGGTGTAAAACGGATCGACGACCGAGATCACGTTCAGGGACACCCTATAGTCACTGAAGGGGTAAAAAAGCTGGGTGCCGTAGGCGGTGCAGGCATCAAGAAGGGCATGGGTCAGAAAGGCCAGGAAGTACAAACGAACCCAGTCTCCATAGTTGGCAGCAGGTGAGACCGAAGGGAGCGGGGAGCGGAGGATACCTGACCGGAGTCGAAGGAAACCGTAAGCCAGAATGACGGCACCTATCCCGAAAATCAGGATCGCAGCCAGACCGGAAAGCCGGGTGAGCCAGAATATCCATCCGGCTGTCAAACCGGCTAGTAGTCCGCCAACCAGGATCCGGCCCACACGTCTTGCACCGGGCGTTCGGTCCCACCCCCGCTGATCCATTTGCCAGGTTAGCCAGCCAAACAGCAACGGGGCCATAACGGAAAACAACAGCGAATGGGTCAATCCCCGATGGGCCGCCAATGCATCAATTTCGGGCATCCACCATTGGGCCAGAACATCGAGATCCGGCAAGGTGCCGGCCAGTCCGCCCCATACCATGGCCCGGTTGCCTGCTTTGTGCCCCAGTGCGACCTCACCCATAGCCGCCCCCAGTGTGATCTGGGTCAGTGAGTCCATTGTCTAAAGATATTCCCTCCACAACAATTCCCGGGCAAAGCTGTTGCAAATAGGTCTTATCGCTTCATTCTCCGTCCAGTCAAAGGTTATTGACGCGGAGAAATTTCCACTAACAGATAAAAACAATAGATATAATAAAAGTAAATACATAATTCAAAATTGAAGGTGAAGGGTGTATTTTGGTCATTGCATGTACCTTTGGCCGCCGCATCCCAAGCCATTGATGATTCATACAACCAATCTCATGAAAGTCGGAATTTACATTGACGCTTACAACATCAGTCTCAACGGCGGGTATGCCATGCGTTATGACATCCTTCGGGACTTTTGCCTGATGAACGACAAAGGTCTGCGCCTCAATACCTACATGGTTTTTGACGAGGAACGCGCCGCAGAAGACATCGAGTACCGGGACCGGCAATACGGTTATTTCAGCGTGTTGCGCTCCTTTGGTTACAAAGTGGTCACCAAGCCTGTACGGCGCTACAAGACCGAAAGCGGAGACTGGGTGACCAAAGGGAACGTGGACGTCGAGATGGCCACGGACATGATCATTCAGGCCGCCAATCTGGACAAGATTTTCCTCTTGACCGGCGACGGGGATTTCACCAAAGCCGTAGCCGCCATCCAGAATATGGGCGTAAGGGTGGAGGTTATCGCCTTCCGGAACATTTCCCGGGATCTGATCAACGAATGTGACCAGTTCACATCAGGATTCCTCATCCCCAACCTGTTGCCCGTGCGTTCCGTGGATCAGGATCCGTTGGATTGGGGCAAGGAAGACAACCGGGTCAGAGGGGTGTGCTACAACGTGGATGAAGGCTACGGATTCATGCGCTACCTGGATCTGGAGTTCCAGCCCAGAGAGATTTTCTTCCATTTCTCCCAGTTGCCACGCGGTCACCATGTGCGCGTGGATGACATCTTCGAATTTACCATTGTGCCCAATCTAAAGCGAGACGGGCTGATGGGGATCGATTTGGAACTGATCCGCTAAGAGACAGGTCAAAACGGCCAACCTCCCCTGGCCAGGACGGCGTCGGCAATCAGCCTGCGCTTCTCTTTCACGTTCACCGGAGGGTATTTGGTAAACCGTTTGAGGCCCATCAGGAAGGTTTTTTGCAAATCCCCTGCGGTAAAGGATACGATGGCATCGGTCGCCGACCGCTGGATGCGGTGGGTGGCATCATGCAGGAACACCTGCAACATGGCGTCATACAGTTCTTGTGGGTGACCGGTGTTCATGCCGGCCATGAGCCGTACCCTGAGGCAAAGGGATTCAGCGAGATAGGTATCGATGATCATGTCGGCGATGTTCATCAGGATTTCCTGCTCTTCTTTGATGTTGAGCAGTCCGTCCATCTGCATTTTGACGGCTCCGCCGGCCACCATCAGGATGACTTTCTTGAATTCTGCGATGGCCTTCAATTCGTGGCCGTAGTCCCCTTGCGGTATTTCGAGAGACGGCATGGCGGCCAGCTCCTTCTGGACCGCCCAGGCAGGGTTGACGATATCCAGTTGCCCTTTCATGGATTTGCGGAACAGCATATCCACCATGAGCAAGCGGTTGATCTCGTTGGTCCCTTCAAATATGCGGTTGATCCGGGCATCCCGGTAGGCCCTGGCAGCCGGATATTCCTCCGAATATCCTATGCCCCCATGGATCTGGACGCATTCATCGACCACGTAATCCAGGACTTCCGACCCGGCTACTTTAAGGATGGAACACTCGATGGCGTATTCTTCGGCGGCCAGTAAAGTGGCATCGGCAAAGGATTGTCCCTGTTCCATCAGCGATTTCTTCCGGTCCTGGAGCAAGTCGGAGGTCCGGTACAAAGCGCTTTGCATGGCAAAGGTGCGCAAGGTCTGTTCCGCCAGTTTGTGACGGATGGCGCCAAAAGCAGCGATAGGTTGGCCAAACTGCTTTCTTTCGGCCGCATAACCGGCCGACATGGAGACGAGCGACTGGCTGCCACCACAGACCATGGCCCCCAGCTTGAATCGTCCGATATTCAGCACATTGAAGGCGATCAGATGTCCTTTGCCCACTTCGCCGAGTACATGATCCACGGGCACCGGGGTATTCTCGAAAAAGACCTGCCGGGTGGAACTCCCGTGTATGCCCATTTTGTGTTCTTCTTCCCCCAATGTGAGACCCTCGGCGCCCTTTTCGACGATGAACGCAGTAAAATGCTCTCCCCCGATTTTGGCAAATACAATGAACAGGTCTGCAAACCCGGCATTGGTGATCCACATTTTTTGGCCGTTCAGGCGGTAATGGCTGCCGTCCTCACTCAGATCCGCTCTCGTCTTGGCCGCCAGGGCATCCGATCCCGATTCCGGTTCGGTCAGACAATACGAGGCTTTGAGCTGTCCACTGACCAGTTGAGGGAGATAGCGTTGTCGCTGCTCATCGGTGCCGTAAAACAAGATCGGCAACATACCGATGCCGGTATGTGCTGCCAGGGATACGGTCACGGAGCCGGCCGGTCCCAAAACCTCGCTGATCATCGTGTTGGTATTGGTATCGAGCTCCATGCCCCCATATTCGGCCGGCATATGGCTGCCCAACAAACCAACAGCGGCCGCTTCTTCCATGATTCGCGGGGCAAGGCCGGGTTCCCTGACCTCAATGGCGGCCCAATAGGGCTTGATTTGCTTTTCAATGAATTCTTCGACCGTTTCGCGGATCATCTTTTGCTCCTCGTTCAGCAATTCCGGACAAAAGATGTCGGCAGGCAGGCTTTCACGTATCAGGAATTCTCCACCGCGCAGGACATCAGAAGCGTTGGGGTCACTCATGGCTTGGCATTTCCATTTGAACCTACAAATTAAAGCAAAAATTATATGGAAGGCCGCTTTTTAGCGAATTTTCGCTAAAAATATATTATTTGATTGATAATCACCAACTTGCTACACATTATTCTCCCGTATCCGGGATCGGTGTTACCGATTCCCGGTCGGTGACGGACAGGAGCCGGAGCCTGCTTCCATGCCAAAGTCCCGCCCAACAGAGACCTCCCACACCCCGGAAGGCCTGCAGGTATTCCGCCTGAGAACCAATGGTGAATACGGGCAGGGTGTGACCGTGGATGTCCGAAAGAGTCCAATGATCCTTCGCTGTTTGACGAAGCGTCCCCGCCATCCAAACGGGTAGCGGGTGTGTCCAGGGGTCTGCGGCGAGACGAGAGGCAAGGTCATCAAACAAGGCAGGACAATGGGGGTGAGCGGGATCCGGGAGTGATTTTGACAGTCGGAGGACGGACATATCAGGACCGGGCAGTGCCCGGAGGGCGCTGTCGCCGGGATAAAAGTGGAGGGGGCCGTCAAGCAGGGCACCGGGTGCGTAACCACGGGCCATGGGCTGGCGTTGCCAGGCATAATCGAGCATCAGGGCAAACCGGCGGGAACGGGAGCCCCAAAGCCATGTAGCTCGCTGCCGGAGTCCTTCCGATTCGGATTCGGGTGCGGCCAGCACCAGCCAGGTGTCCCGGACCCCTGGTTCCTGCTGGAGGACATGCTCTTTGCGCAGGGTCTGACCGGAGAATTGGAGCAAATGAGGCCAGGAGGCGGGGTGTGCATCCGGCCCTTGCCGGAAAGTGCGGCAAGCTGTCAGTAATACGGCTAACGTTCGGGACAAACGCCCTGTACGTGTTTCCCAAGGTGAATCAGGTCCCGGCAATGCGCGCAGCATCCGGGCAGGACCGGGGAGCCGGAAGTTGACCAGGCGGGCGGCTGCGTCCTCGATATGCGTCGCCGGAGGTTGGATGCCCAGGCGCCATCCTTCCCGGGTCCGGTCGGTCATCCATGCCTCCAACCAGGCATATCCATCCTGCATTTCGTTCCAACGGTTCCCGGCAAGAACACTTCTGCTTGTCTTGGGGGACGTCTCTCCTGTAGAGCGTGAGTCCCAAAACGCGGGTTGGAGCCAATCGGGCACAGGTGCCTCAAACAGATCGTCGCATCCCGGATCGAGATGGAGGGTGATCAGGCTGAGAATGTGAACACAGGGC
>CAYYGN010000062.1:0-8773 GCA_964471595.1 uncultured Saprospiraceae bacterium | reverse complement strand
CCGCCCCAGAGCTCCACCGTGATACTGGTGACGTTATCCGGTACGGTAAAAAAACCGTTTGCGGTATAAGTTGTATCCAAGGTCTGCGCGTGCAGACCGGCGCTGATCATCAGGCCTGCAAAGGCAAAACAACAGCCAATGGCAAAGGTGTAGCGTGTCTTCATGGTCAAAGCAGTTGACAATTGTGATAAAGGGCCGGCCCTTCCGGAGTCGGAAAGGCATGGATGCCCGAAACATGTATGGGGGTCAATAAATAGTTGGCAAACACAGGAAGGGCAGCGCCCGTAGGCACAACCCTGTTCATGCCGTTCAGGCATGCGGTATCATCCGGTCGTTTCCTCCTGTTCCCTGTCGTCATGGTTCAGGGTTCGGGGAAGTGATGGGGGAGAAGGGGGTCGGGACAACAAGCCGCCAAAGACCGGCCGGCAACGGATTGACCGCTACAGACATTGGCCCGGATCGAAGGCGGCAATGCGTTTCCGGCATAAGGGCACATGACCTCACGCCGGGCAATACTATTCCTCATGGTAAACGATATTCTGTTTACACTTCTTCAATGCGGTCTTCGGGACATGTCCCCACACCGAGGAAAAAGAATGCGTGCCCTTCGATCCAGAAAGGACGCGACACAGAATACCTCGTATCAGGGTGTTGACGTGTCAAAGGGGCATTAAATCCCCCTTTTCACAAATCTTATACAAATCTATGGGTTAATTTTCAATGTTTAGTACCCTCATTCACAAATTCTCGCAAAATTAACACAGGGGACATTCATTCATAATATTGGTATTTGCTATTCAATTTTTTATAAGTTAAATTTTATTATGATGGATAAAAAATAATTTCACGATCCGGGATTTTGCCCTCACTCCTACCCATCATCATAGCCCACCTTTTGCCTCCTGAACGACCACCTCGCGCCGCCCTCGTCTCCTCCAAATGCCCGGACATGGTCCCCCTCCCAATCCAATCGGTAGTTCCCCCCTCCATGAACCATGGCACTCTGCCCGGCTTTTCATTCAACTATTTCCCGGCACATCGTAATCCCGCTTGCGAAACACGGACAACCTTGGCCCATTAATGTTTCCTGCCTTGCTTTGAGCTTCGGCAGACCACCAGGTCTGATATATAATAAAATCATGTAACTTTATAGCGAATTCCCGCGTAAATGATGATTTGGTTCTCTGGTTGACCGGCAGATTGGTTCCAACATGTTCCGGAAACCCGATTACTGGCCTTAAGGTCAAGGCTAAGCGATAAAACTATTCCTCGATCCTGCTGCTTTGGGTCATATGAAGGGATTGATATATACCGCATCCCGTCTTGACCACACTAAACAGGCATTGAAAAACATAAAAAAAGTCCGGCGGATATGAAAGGTCGCTGTCACAAGTTCAAGCTGTTGTTCAACTACCTTGAATGCGGTCATGAGCATCAGCTCCCTTCCTCTTTGGGTAACCAAAGGGTGTTGCCGTTACGTTCTTCATTTATCAATGGCATTCCCTCCGGCACCACTCATGGATGTCAAATGGCAGCCATCCATACATACAGCCCTACCTGCACGCATCCCCTTTACGCCATAATCGGCCGGCAAGGTCATCATGCCATTTTCTCATACACCTTGCCACTGCCTTGTTTTCAACAACATACAAGCTCCTTGTTCACTGCCTGCCGCTCCGGTATTCCCGTATTCCGTTGTGCATCCCCATCTACCTGGGACCGGATTGCCGGCAACAAGCATAGATATCCTGCCTGAACCAACCAAACCCTACGAAACTGTTCTTGTCCGATACATGGCCAATAGACTAATACTGCAGGAAAAGACGACCCCAATAATCCGTCATGATTACCCGGAAAAGTTAGGTTCGAATTGAAAAGAAAATTTAATATGTCCATTTACCAATCCCTGAAATCCCGTAAAAAGAGCATTTCGGTTATCGGCCTCGGATATGTAGGATTGCCGGTAGCCCTGGCTTTCGCTCGCAAATTCAGGGTCATCGGATTCGACATCAGTGCCCAACGGATAGCTTTAATGCGCAAGGGTATTGACCCAAGCAAAGAACTGGGAAACGAAGCTTTCGAACATGTTGACATACGGTTTACTTCAAACCCCGAGGACCTCAAAGAAGCCCATTTTCACATTATTGCTGTCCCTACACCCATTGACCAGTTCAACGTACCCAACCTCAACCCTGTATTTAGTGCCTCCGAATACGTAGGCCGTGCACTCAAGCCTTCCGACTATGTCGTGTACGAATCCACCGTGTATCCGGGTTGTACCGAGGAGGATTGCGTTCCGATTCTCGAAAAACATTCAGGCCTCCGGGTTGGTCAGGATTTCAAAGTAGGGTATTCTCCGGAAAGGATCAATCCCGGAGACAAAGAAAAAACCATAGAGAACATCCTTAAGATTGTTTCCGGATGTGATGAAGAAAGCCTGGATCAAATTGCGACTGTTTATTCCGAAATCATTACTGCCGGCATTTTCAAAGCCCAAACAATCAAAGTGGCAGAAGCCGCCAAAGTGATCGAGAATACGCAGCGTGATCTCAACATTTCCCTCATGAATGAACTTTCCATGCTGTTTGACAAAATGGAGATCGACACGAAATCCGTCTTGGAAGCAGCAGGGACGAAATGGAATTTCATGCCCTTTTCACCGGGCCTGGTAGGCGGACACTGTATCGGGGTGGATCCATACTACCTCATCCATAAGGCATTGTCACTCGGTATAGACCCTCAGGTTATTCGCAGCGGTCGCAGGATCAACGATCAGGTGCCGGCGTTTATCGCCAAAAAGCTGGTCCAGATGCTCATCAGGAAGGGCAAAACACCACAAAACACCCGGATTCTGGTGTTCGGAATGACTTTCAAAGAAAATGTGTCCGATATTCGCAACTCCAAAGTGGCTGACCTCGTAAATGAACTTTCGGGATACGCCATGCATGTTGATGTCGTAGACCCCAATGCTTCACCCGTGGAAGTACAGAAAGAATACGGTATCATCCTGGTCGATGCCCCCGCCTCCAATTATGATGCTGTCATTGTCGCCGTCAATCACAGGGAATTTCTGGCCTACAACTCCAGCCAATTCATCCAATGGATGAACCATGACCCCGTTCTGTTTGACCTGAAGGGCATTTATCAGCGCGAAGAGATGGAAAAGAAAATGACCTATTGGCGCCTTTGAATGTCATACCACCATGGAATCCCGATCCTTCAGACCCACGACGTCAAAAATAATCCGTTACAGAGGATTTGACAAATCCGAATTGCGCTGGTATGCCGTCAGGACCTCCTTCCGCCATGAAAAAATGGCCCAACGTGACCTGGAGCGAAAAGGCTTGGAAGCATGGCTGCCACTGATCCGGGAAACCAGGAGATACGATCGGAAACGAAGGGTCGTGGAACTCCCTTTGGTGAGTTCCTACTTATTCGTGCACATCAATGAAAACGGATATTACCCGGTACTAGAATCACCCTATGTGAGTGGATTCGTTCGGTTTGGGGATGACATATTGCCCGTCCCCATGGAAGAGATGGAACTCATCCGGCGAGTGGTGGGCGAGACAGCAAAAATTAAAGCAGAAAACAGACTGCCTATGATAGGTGACCAAGTGGAAATAATTGGCGGCCATTTGACAGGCGTCAGGGGCGTCCTCGAAAAACACCTGAACAATAATCAGGTGTCCATCTCTCTTCAATCCCTGGGTTTCACCCTCGTACTCGAAGTCAATCCCAAGTACCTGCGAAAGATTTAACCTTTTTTCTTGATTGGACAATAATTTCTTTGTCCTTTACAAAATGGCTGTTAAAGCCTTGTATGTTGCTGCCCGAATTTTAAAAACGGGAACATGTGGTCGTGACACATGAACGGCGAAGCCGTATTTCGGAGATACTTGTTTTAAGAAAAGAAGCGAAGTCGCCAAGGTATTTTTTTTGAAAGTTGAAAATAGAAACGCCGCCTGCTTTTCCCCGACCCCCGCTTTCCATACAGGACCTTAGGACCTGAAAGGGGAGGCGCTCGGGCGAAGAGATTTTCAAACTTCAAGAACTTAAGACCTTCAAACCAACAACCTGACACCAACGTGATACACATAATCCCACTTCCCATTAAAATCCTTCTCATATTACTGCTCTGCATGCAGATGGCGAGAGCCCAATCCGATACAATTCCAATGGGCTCGTACTCTGATTTGGATTCTACCTATGTAGTCACGCTGCAAAATACCCTGCAAAAAGCCTCCTTCCTGGATGCCGCCTGCCGGATTGATGACGACCAGTTGCTGATCATGTACTCCAGGAGCAAGTACCGGCAAGGAAGTTATGCTACTCTGAAACTGCTTGGTGTGCTGGATACCCTTGTTAGCCATCAACTAAAGGATGTAAAGGTCATGGTTAATGACCGGAATATTCCTTTTTATAGCCATAATTTTCAAGTTTATGATGGCAAAATTTCCATCAGAGATTCCAACTATAAGATAGGCCCCCTCAAAACTGGCAAGGAGCACCTTGAGGCCATCTCCGGAAAGTATTCCAATTATACCCTCCTGTTCAGCCTTGACCCTCAGATAGGATTTGCATTTGGAGCAAATGAAGATCCTGTTCAGTTTCAGTTGAACCTCCTTCCCAATGTCTATATGCAATTATGGCGAGGTAGCCTGCTACAATTTCAGTATATCATACCCATATGGAACGAACTCGCTATTCCGGAAGAAAACAACCCGCGACCCGGCCTGATCACCTTCAGCCAATATGTGCCATTAGGTGTGGGTATATTTGGCAATGTAACCGTTGGTTATTTTGATCCTTACCGGTATGGCGCTCAGGTGCAGGCTGGTAAATATTTTCTCAGTAATCGATTTTTTCTAGGTGCCCAATTGGGATATACCGGTTACGCATCCTATCCAAAAAGATTGACCGTACCCAAGGCGGAGCCGGGATGGGAGATCTCGGATATAAATTATGTAGATTACCTGATTACCTCCGGATGGCGCTGGAACAGGTATCATCTCCAAATCCTTGCTTCATACGGCAAAGGCCTTAACTGGCAGGAAGTGAAGCTGTTCGCGGTAAACCGACAGTTCAAACAAACGAATATCCAATTTTTTGTGCAACAATTGGATAATGCCTGGAATTACGGAATGCGTGCATATGTTCCTATTCCGTTTGTACGGAAGTTCATTGGAAGGCGCATCACCGTGCAATCTGGACCATTCATCGATTATACCTATAATGGCACCCAATATTATGCCAATGTGTACTCTACAGGCCAGATCTACCCGTTTCTGATCAACAATCTCAATCCTGGCCTGATATTTGCCTATAGATGATTATATTATATATAATCCCATCAGATGAACAATCGATATCCGCGCCACATCGGGGATTTCATCCCTGTGGTATTCTTGTTTGGCCTGGCTCTAATACCTTTGTCTTGTAGGGATTCCCTCGATTTCAGCAAGGTGGATGATCCGGCCAAAGTGTCAATACGTAATGATAATACCTGCAAATTGGTGGTAATAGGGCAGGTCCTGGACGCCCGTACTATGGCACCGATTGTAAACGCGGATATCCAATTGTTTGAGGATGGGGTGATATCCGGTGTGGATGGCATGTATTATTTCGAAGTGAAGGATGTCTTTGATGAAATAGATATTAAAAGGATTTTATATGCCCGGAAGGCTGGCTACGAAATGGATACCTATGAATTTACTCCCTCCGAGTGGGTCGATGAATCAGACTGCGAAGGAAGTACTTCTTATGTCTGTGTTGACTTTGTTCTTTCTCCCAAAAACAAACCTGTGATCGTTCAACCCAATACAGAGACCAAACTCTTCATTCGGGACACCTCACTTTACCTCACCGAAGGACCTGAAGGCCAACAGATAGATACCATCATTACAGTCCTTGAATTGACAATACCATCCGGTGCAGTGGACAATCCTACCGCGATTTCGTTATCTTCCTATTCACGCTCATCATACCTGGCCGCACTTCCCCAGTGGACACCCATGAAGTTACCGCTTGTAAGATTTCGCATTTCCTCCAATCCGATGATCACTCTGAAGCAGCCCTTTACAGTACGGTTTGTCAGCGATCATCCTGTGGCTTTGCAGCCAGGCGATTCCCTTTCGGTTTACCGCACGCACGATTCAAAAGTTCCTTTTATAGGCTATGATCTCAGTTCCAACCGGTGGCAGAAGCCCAATGATGCCTTCGTCGCTTACCATCCACCAAGCCAGTCGATCGCTGTCCAGTCCACCAGCTTGGGTAGTTATATGGTTGTGAATGAATCCTATGATATCACCTTCATAGAGCATATCCAAACAGCAGCAGAATCTTCTCTTTTTACCTATTCCAATTGCAATTGTGGTGAAGCCAGCTTGTTCAATGTTGATATAGCCATCGATGGGCGGATGAAGTACAATCTGGCTAATTCCCCCAATATGATGATGATTCATAAACTGGTATATCTCAATGATCTTAAAATTTTGACAAATACGCCATTCAGTTCCTTGACCACCCTTATGCAAAACCAGGGAATTGATAATTATAACCCATTCATTCCGGGCCCCGACAAAATATTCAAAGAAAAGTTCTTGCTCGGAAAATGCGAGGATTTTTATATCACAGCAAGGAAGATCGCGCAGAAAGCAAGTGGTGCCCAGTATGGCCAGGAATATAACCTCGATCGATCCATCGGTGTCCAGGTGTTTACAAGGAGACTGAAATGTCCTACATACAGCCCTTGCCATCAAGGATGCCCATAATGTGCCGTTGGATCCACTGCCCAAACCATCCTGTTTATCTCAAACCCGATTCGAAGCGATACTCGTTTAAGGGGTTTGGGCCCTTTCTTATCCTGTTCATGATCTGGATGCGTACATCAGCATCGCTCCATGCACAACACCAGACCTTGAACGGACTCTATGGACAGACGGGCATCGTCGTATCCCCTGTTGCCTACCTGCAACCTGATCAAAAGATTACGGTGGGTGCTCAATTTGTTCCTGCACCTCAGGCGCACCTAGGTTACAGCAAAAAAAATAACGTAGGAGAAAAGGTTTTTTTTGCACGCATCGGTTTTCTGCCCTGGGCGGAAGCCAGCATTCGGCTGGTTCACCCTGAAAAGGCCAAAAAAGGCTCTTATGGCATTGGCGATCGTTCCGTATTCCTGAAGTTCCGCTTGCTTAAGGAACACCTGCACCTGCCTGCTATAGCAGTTGGTGTCTATGATCCTATTGGCACTCGACTTTTACCTGCTTCCTTTGTGGTAGCCTCCAAGTCATTCCATGTCATGCCGGGCAGGGTATTACAGGCCAGCACAGGTTATGGTGTAGAATTATTCAAAGATGATGATTACCTGATCAAAGGATTCTTTGCCGGATGTCAATATCTGCCTGCCCATCCACCTGCTTCCTTGTGGCCCCAATGGTCTGCAGGTGCGGAATATCAACAGCGCACCTTCAATTTCACTGTGGGCCTCCACGCCTTTTCCTTCTTACAGTTGAATGTATATTTCATGGAGTTTCGCAATTTTGCATTGAGTGCAAGCGGATCAATTATGTTGTGAATTTTATCTTGGACTCATTGGAAACGCCAAGGCCCAAAGACGCCAAGCTGCCTGGAAGCAAACCTACTGAGGCAAGAGTGTTGTTCGAAGGGCGATTCGGTGAATTTGTAGCGCTACTTCGCGAAGTTGAAAGAGAATATTTCAAGCCTCAAACCATAACCCTATTCCGATATCATCCTTCATAACTCCTCAACCCGATGACAAAGACAACAACGATATCAACGACATAAACCGACCTTCAAACCAACGACCTGACACCCCCGACAACAAAGACAACTGCGACAACAACATCAACAACAACCCCATATAACCTAGCGCCTTAGCGATTAAATCCCTCTGCAGTTTCTAAAACCACACTTCATGACAAATCAAAACCCAAAAAACTTCGCACTAATCGGAGTAGCCGGATTTGTGGCACCCAGACACATGAAGGCCATCAAAGACACTGGCAACACACTGCTCGCAGGGTATGACATCAATGACTCGGTGGGTGTCCTGGACCAGTTTTTTCCTCAGGCTGATTTTTTTATGGAATTCGAACGCTTTGACAGGCATGTTGATCTACTCAGAAGATCCGGAAACAAACTCGACTTTGTCAGCATTGCTTCTCCCAACTATTTGCACGATTCACACATACGGTTCGGTTTGCGCAGCGGTGCAGACGTCATCTGTGAAAAACCGCTCGTATTGAACCCATGGAACATAGATGCCCTGGTAGATGCCGCTGATGAGACCGGGAAAAAAATATTCAACATCCTCCAATTGCGTTATCATCCCACCATTGCCAGGCTAAAGAAAAAATTTGCACCCCCCTCGCTCAAATCAAGAAAATCGGCTCCTCCATCCAACCACAAAAAGGCGGACATCGATCTCGCCTATGTGACTTCCCGCGGTAATTGGTACCATGCTTCCTGGAAAGGGGATCTTCAAAAATCCGGAGGCATTGCCACCAATATTGGTGTTCACTTCTTTGATATGTTGATCTGGATTTTCGGTCAGGTGCAAAGAAATGTCGTTCACATCCATACCCACGACCGGGCTTCCGGCTTTTTGGAACTGGAACGCGCCCGTGTTCGTTGGTTCCTGAGCATCAATGCCGATACCTTGCCGGATGACATCCGTGAAAAAGGCAAACGCACCTGGAGATCCATCACCGTCAATGGAGAGGAACTCGAATTCAGCGACGGATTCGAGGAT
>CAYYGN010000061.1:0-9411 GCA_964471595.1 uncultured Saprospiraceae bacterium | reverse complement strand
GAAGCCATCCCACAACACCCCGCAATCCACCGAAACAACATCGCCTTCGCGAAAGGGTTCGTCGGTCGGAAAACCATGGACGACCACTTCATTGACCGACACACAAAGGGTCCCCGGGAACGTACCCTGGTATCCTTTGAAGGCGGGAATAGCTCCGTGATCACGGATCAGGGTTTCCGCCTCCCGGTCAATCTGCTTGCCGGTCACACCGGGCCGCAGCATCCGGGCGATGTGGGCATGAGTTTGTGAAACCAAAAGACAACTCCGGCGAATCTTCTCGATCTCCTCGTCTGTCTTGTAATGGATCATGGGGGCAGGCCGTTCCGGTGGGAAAAGGAATTACATGTTGGCGCCAATCGGCTGCATGCCGCCACTTCTTCCTTTCAGTTTGCCGGATTTGACCAGACCGTCATATTTGCGCATCAGCAAATAGCTTTCTATCTGCTGCAAAGTATCCAAAACGACACCGACCAGGATCAGCAGGGAGGTCCCCCCGAAAAACAGGGCGAATCCCTGGTTGATGCCGAAAGCGACGGCAATGGCCGGGAAAATGGCAATGATACCCAGGAACACCGAACCGGGAAAGGTGATCCGGGTGGTGATGGAATCAATGAACTCGGCGGTGCTGCTTCCCGGTTTGATGCCCGGAATGAACGCATTTTGCCGCTTGAGATATTCGGCGTACTGCTGGGGATTGACCAGCAGGGCGGTGTACACATAGGTAAAGATGACGACCAGCAGGAAGTACATGATATTGTACGGTGCGCTGGTGAAATCATTCAGCATGCGAAGCAGGCTGTTGGACGAAAGCTCCGCATCGCCCCCGGCGAGATACTGCACGGCGGTGGCGGGCAGGAACATGATGGCCTGGGCAAAAATGATGGGCATTACCCCGGCGGAATTGACTTTGAGCGGGATGTAATCCCGGGCTCCGGCCACAGGGATGTTGGTATCACCCCTCCCGACCATCCGCTTGGCAAACTGGACGGGAATGCGCCTCACGGCCTGGACGATGGCGACCGTTACCAGCACGATGGCAAACAACAGGGCCAGCTCAAGGGCCAGCAGCAAAAGCGCGCCTCCGCCAAAACGGGCCTGGAATTCGAAGATAAGGGCTTGGGGCAGGGCCGCTATGATCCCGATCATGATGAGCAGGGATATGCCGTTGCCGATACCCTTGTCGGTGATCCGTTCACCCAGCCACATGGCGAATACGGTACCCGCAGCCAGAACGACTATGTTGCCGAAGAAAAAGAGCTTCAGATTGAGCGTAGGATCCACGGCATTGACACTCGTGAGATAGGTCAGATAGGCTCCGCCCTGAACCATGGTGATGGCCAGGGTCAGCATCCGGGTGATCTGGTTAAGCTTGCGCCGGCCCGCTTCTCCTTCCTTCTGCTGGAGGCGCTGGAAGTAAGGCACCGCAAATCCGAGCAATTGGATAATGATGGATGCCGTGATGTACGGCATGACCCCCAGGGCAAAAACGGCGGCATTCTGGAAGGCGCCTCCCGTGAAGACGTTGATGAGACCGATCAGATCGTTGGGATTGCCTCCACCGCCCACGGCTGCTTTGAGCGCACCCGGTATAACCCCCGGGAGGAGGATATGCGAACCCAGGCGGAAGGCGAAGAGCAAGGCCAGCGTGAACAGGATACGGTCACGCAGTTCCTTGATCTTCCAGATATTCTGAATGGTAGTGATCAGTCCTTTCATCTTTCGGGATTAAACGAGTTGAACGGAGCCCCCCAGGGCTTCAATGGCTTCGCGTGCCTTTGCAGAAATACCGTGTACGTGCAACTCCAGCTTGGCTTTCAGTTCACCCTGTGCCAGCACCTTTACGCGGTCCGACCTCTTGATCACATGGTGTTGCGCCAGGATCTCGGGGGTGATGGAAGTCAGGCCATGCTTGGTAGCGATGGCTTCAAGCCGGGCCAGGTTGAGCGGGACGTATTCGACGCGGTGGATGTTCTTGAACCCGCGTTTGGGCACACGGCGCTGAAGTGGCAACTGGCCGCCTTCGAAGTGGCGCTTTTCCTTGTGACCGGCGCGCGACTTGTCACCCTTGTGTCCTTTGGTGGCAGTGCCGCCTTTCCCGGATCCTTGTCCGCGGGCGATCCGCTTGGACGATTTGACGGCGCCTGCCGCCGGTTTTATGGTATGCAGTTCCATGACCGAACGATTGTGGGGGTTAACCGATTTCCTCGACGGAAATCAAATGTTTGACCGCAGCGACCATGCCGAGGATCTGCGGGGTGGCGGTATGTTCGGCAGACTGGTGCATGCGGCGCAGACCCAAAGCAATGAGGGTATCCTTCTGGCGCTTGGGCCGGTCGATCGCGCTGCGTACCTGTCTGACTCGTATCTTTTTCATTGTGCTGGCTTTTTAGACAAAAACTGTGCTCAACCCTGGAATACCCGCTCCAGCCGTACCTGGCGCTGACGTGACACCTCATAGGGTGTGCGCAGTTTGGACAGGGCATCCAGCGTGGCCTTGATGACGTTGTGCGGATTGGAAGACCCGTGGGATTTGGCCAGTACGTTGTGGATGCCTGCGCTCTCGAGCACAGCGCGCATGGCGCCACCGGCGATGACACCCGTTCCATCGGATGCGGGCTTGATCAGTACGCGACCGGCCCCGAATTTGCCTTTCTGGGCATGCGGGATGGTCCCCTTGAGGATGGGCACTTTGATCAGGTCTTTTTTGGCGTCATCCACGGCTTTGGCGATGGCTTCCTGGACGTCACGGGCTTTGCCGAGGCCGTAGCCGACGGTTCCGTTGCCGTCACCGACAACGACCACGGCGGCGAAACTGAAGGTACGTCCCCCTTTGGTCACCTTGGCGACGCGATTGAGGGCGACCATCTTTTCCTTGAGTTCCGTTTCGGCGGCCCGGACCCTGTTGACTGATTTTTTAGACATGCTTGGAGTTCCTTAGATCATTAGAATTGGAGGCCACCTTCCCGGGCGCCTTCGGCCAGGGCTTTGACCCTGCCGTGATAGAGGTATCCGCCCCGGTCAAACAGCGCATTTTCGACGCGGGCATCTTTCGCGCGCTGAGCCAGCAGACGGCCCACCTGGCGTGCTTGTTCGGACTTGTTGACGCTTTTGTCGATCCCGGATTCGCGGCTTGAGGCCGAGGCGATCGTGTGTCCGGCCGCATCGTCGATCAATTGGCAATATATCTGCAGGTTGCTGCGGAACACGCAAATCCTCGGCCGATCTGCCGTGCCGCGGACTTTGTTGCGAATCCGCATGTGGATGCGGCGTCTCCGGTTCTCTTTTAAAAACTTCATGTTCGTATCGCTTCTGGTGAACCCATTTTATTTCTTGCCGCCTTTACCGCCGGCCTTGCCCACCTTGCGGCGGATGACCTCGTCGGAGTAGCGCACCCCTTTGCCTTTGTAGGGCTCGGGTTTGCGGAATGCCCTGATCTTGGCGGCTACCTGCCCGAGGAGTTGTTTGTCGGACGATTCCAGAATGATGGTGGGGTTGCTGCCCTTTTCCATCCTGGTGGTGAGCTTGATCTCGTCAGGGATATAAAACATGACCGGGTGGGAATACCCGAGCGACAATTCGAGGAGTTGGCCGGTATTGGAGCAACGGTAACCCACACCGACGAGCTCGAGTTGGCGGGTAAATCCTCCCGAAACCCCCTGGACCATGTTGGCCAGCAAAGCGCGATAAAGCCCGTGGAGGGACCGGTGCCGTTTTTGGTCGGTGGGCCTTTCCAGGGTAAGTTCCGCTTCGCCGACAGACACGGATATATCCGGGTCAACGGTTTGCAAAAGGTCGCCTTTGGGCCCTTTCACCCGGATGACGTTGTTTTTTTCGACCGAAACACTGACTCCGGCGGGGAGGGGTATCGGCATTTTTCCTATACGAGACATGGTCGCGGTATTTCGGACAATGGTTTAATAAACGTAGCACATGAGTTCACCACCGAGCTTTTGCTCGCGGGCGTCCTTGTCGGTCAGGATGCCTTTGGAGGTGGATACAATGGCGATGCCCAGTCCGTTGATGATGCGGGGCAGGTCGGCGGCCTTGACGTACTTGCGAAGTCCCGGGCGGCTGATCCGGCCCAGCTCCCGAATGACGGGCTGGCGGGTAGAAGGATCGTATTTGAGGGCGATCTTGATCGTTTCGAAAGGACCGGACTCCTCATCGAATTTGTATTTGGCGATGAAGCCCTGGTCGTAGAGAATTTTGGTGATCGCCTTCTTGACCTTGGAAGAGGGGATTTCCACAATGGCGTGGCCGGCCATCTGGGCATTCCGGATGCGGGTGAGGTAGTCGGCGATTGGATCGAGGATCAGCATAGTTGCAGAATCGAGGAGTGAAAAGAGTTACCAGCTAGACTTGGTGATTCCGGGTATCTTGCCTTCATTGGCCATTTTGCGGAACATGACGCGGCACAGACCGAATTTGCGCATGTAGCCTTTGGGGCGGCCGGTCAGCAGGCAGCGGTTGTGCAGGCGCTTGGCCGATGAGTTGCGGGGCAACTTGTCGAGTTCGTCCCAACGACCTTCCTGTTTGAGCTGCTTGCGCACCTCGGCATATTTCTGGACCAGTTTAGCCCTTTTGACTTCCCTGGCGATAAGCGATTTTCTAGCCATGTCTGAGGATCAGTTGCGTTGTTGGTTCTTGAAAGGCAGACCCAGCGCTTTGAGAAGGGCCAGGGCTTCGGCGTCGGTCTTGGCGGTGGTCACGAAGGTGATGTCCATCCCGCTGATCTTGTCCACCTTGTCGATGTCGATCTCCGGGAAAATGATCTGCTCGGTGACGCCCATGGTATAGTTGCCGCGGCCGTCAAAGCTCTTGTCATTGATCCCGCGGAAGTCGCGCACCCGGGGCAGCGCTACCGAGACCAGGCGGTCGAGGAATTCAAACATCTGGTCGTGTCGCAGGGTTACGCGGGCGCCGATGGTCATGCCTTCCCGGAGCTTGAAGTTGGACACCGATTTGCGGGCCTTGGTGGGCACTGCTTTCTGGCCGGTGATCATGGTCATCTCCTTGAGCGCGGCCTCGACCAGCTTCTTGTCCTGGGTGGCACCGCCCACGCCCTGGTTGACGGCAATTTTCACCAGCCGGGGCACCTGCATGATGTTGGTGTACTGGAACTGTTGCATGAGTTCCGGCACAACGGTTTCTTTGTAATAGGTCTTAAGACGCGGTTGATAGCTCATCATCCAAGGATTTCACCGGTTTTTTTCGAATAACGCACCAGCTTCCCGTCCACTTCCTTGCGGCCGATACGGGTGGGTTCGTTGGTTTTGGGATCGAGCACCATCAGGTTGGACACATGGACGGGGGCTGCGATCTCGTGAATGCCTCCCTGTTTGTTCTGGGTGGGTTTCACGTGTTTCTTTACAATGTTGACGTTGTCCACGATCGCGCGGTTTTTCTCGGGGAATACCCGCAGGATTTCGCCTTCCTTGCCCTTGTGAGCGCCGGCGATAACCCGGACCTTGTCGCCTTTCCGGATGTGCAGTTTCGGTGCAAACCGATCCTGTTGGTTCATTGATTTCTTGTTGGCCATGGCAGTGGACATTGCGGAGGTTAAAGCACTTCGGGCGCCAGTGAGACAATACGCATGTAATCGCGGTCCCGGAGCTCGCGGGCTACCGGGCCGAAAATCCGGGTACCGCGGGGTTCGTCCTGGTTGTTGAGCAGCACGACGGCGTTGTCGTCAAACCGGATGTAGGAGCCGTCGCGGCGGCGGATCTCTTTTTTGGTACGGACGATCACCGCTTTCGACACGGTTCCTTTCTTGATCCCGCCGGGCGTTGCGTCCTTGACCGTGACGACGATTTTGTCGCCAATGGAGGCATAGCGCCGCTTGGAGCCTCCCAGGACCCGGATGCAGAGGACCTCTTTGGCCCCGCTGTTGTCGGCTACCCTGAGCCGGGATTCTTGCTGTATCATCGCTTACGCTGATTAATCGTGTTGAACAATTACTTGGCTTTCTCGAGGACTTCCACCAGACGCCAACGCTTCCGCTTGCTCAGGGGGCGGGTCTCCATGATCCGGACCAGGTCGCCGATCTGGCACTCCGCCTTTTCGTCGTGGGCCATGAATTTGGTCGTCTTTTTGACAAATTTGCCATAGATCGGGTGCTGCAGCCTCCGCTCCACGGACACCGTGATGGTTTTGGTCATCTTGTTGCTGGTGACGACACCTACCCGTTGTTTTCTTTGCTTGCGTTCCATCATGAGATAGGGGATCTGGAGGGCATTATTTCTTGCGGCGCGCCCGGATGCGGGAGCGTTGTTGGATTTCGGTTTCGGAAAGTGCGGACAGGGCACGGCGGCGGATTTCCGTCTGGATGCGGGCAATGTCACGCCGTACGCCGCGGATGGAGACCGGATTGTCCAGCCCTTTGATGGCGTGGTCAAACCGCATTTTCTGGAATTGCGCTTCGGTCTCCTTCAACTCGTTGAGGAGGTCCGCTTCGGAGAACTCCTGGAGGTCGATCGTTTTCTTGCTCGGCATGGTTCTTACTTTTCGGAATTAGGCCTCCACGTCGGGACGCGAAACGGTTTTGGTGAGCACGGGCAGTTTCTGGGCGGCGAGGCGGAGCGCTTCCTGGGCGATATCGGCGGGTACGCCGTCGATCTCGAACATGATCTTGCCGGGTTTCACGACGGCCACATAGTGGTCCACGGCTCCCTTGCCCTTACCCATCCGTACTTCCAAAGGCTTGGACGTGATGGGCTTGTCGGGAAATATCCGGATCCACACTTTCCCCTCCCTTTTCATGTAGCGGGTCATGGCGATACGCGCCGACTCGATCTGCCGGTTGGTGATGTAACCCGAATCCAGGGATTTGAGGGCATAGGAGCCAAAGGAAACGGTACTGCCTTTATAGGCGATCCCGTGGATCCTCCCCTTTTGCTGCTTCCTGTATTTCGTTCTTTTGGGCTGTAACATGGCTGCTCGTTTTCCCCGTTTTTTTGGCGTATTTTGCCCCCCTTTTGAAAAAAGCGAGGCAAAGGTACGGTTATTTTATCGTTATTTCTACCTTTTCCGGCCTCCTCCGCCGCCGCGGCGTTCACCGCCGCCGCCGGACCTGCGGTCTCCCCGGTCTCCGCCTCCGCCCCGGCGATCACCACCGCCACGGCGCTCTCCGCCACCGCGACGCATGTCGCCGCCCGGAGCGCGGTCACTGCCTCTGGCCTCTACGCCTACGTGAGGCGAGAGGTCGCGTTTGCCGAGGACTTCGCCTTTGCAGATCCACACTTTGATGCCGATGATCCCGTACACCGTTTGGGCTTCGACGATGGCATAGTCGATATCGGCGCGGAAGGTGTGCAGCGGCGTACGACCGTCCTTGTACTCCTCCCGGCGGGCGATCTCGGCGCCGTTGAGTCGGCCGCCGATCCGCACCTTGATCCCTTCAGCGCCCGAGCGCATGGTGGACTGGATGGCCATTTTGATGGCGCGGCGGTAGTTGATCCGGGACTCGATCTGTTTGGCAATGGACTCTCCGACAATGTAGGCGTCCATCTCCGGCTTGCGGATCTCGACGATATTGATCTGGATGTCCTTGGCCGTCAGCTTGCGGAGTTCTTCGCGGAGCCGGTCGACTTCCTGGCCGCCTTTCCCGATGATGATCCCGGGGCGGGAGGTGTGAAGCGTGACGGTGATCCGCTTCATGGAGCGTTCGATGATGATCTGCGAGATCCCTCCTTTGGGGATCCGGGCCCGCATGTACTTGCGGATCTTCTCGTCTTCCACCACGTTGGGAGCATATTCCCGGGTGGCAAACCAGTTGGATTCCCATCCGCGAATGATGCCCAGGCGATTGCCGATCGGATTAGTCTTTTGACCCATGTGTATCAGGTACTTTAAGCGATTAGGCGATTTATTCCTCCTCTCCTTCTGCGCCTTCCTGTCCGAGCGGCACCCGGTTGGAGACGACGAGGGTGATATGATTGGAGCGTTTGCGGATCCGGTGGGCCCGTCCGTGGGGTGCCGGGCGGAAACGCTTGAGCATGCCGGCCTCGTCGGAGAGGGCGGTTTTGACATAGAGGTCGAACTCGTCGGCGGCCCCTTGCATACCGGCCTTGTTTTCCCAGTTGGAGATGGCCGAAAGCAGAACTTTCTCGAGCCAGATGGCCGCTTCATTGCGGGTGTACCGCAACAGATTGAGGGCTTCGACGACATTACGGCCCCGGATATTATCTACCACAAGGCGCATTTTGCGCGCCGACATGGGACAATTTTTCAGTTTCGCTACCGCTTCCATGGAGGTTTCGATTTTACAGCTTACTTTTTGCGGTTACCGGCATGGCCGCGGAAGTTGCGCGTCAGCGCAAACTCTCCCAGCTTGTGCCCTACCATGTTCTCCGTGACATATACCGGGACGAACGTCTTGCCATTGTGGACGGCAATGGTTTCCCCTACCATGTCCGGGATGATCATGGAGGCGCGGCTCCATGTCTTGATGACCTGCTTCTTGCCGGAGCTTTTGGCAGCGTGCACCTTTTCGAGCAATTTGTGGAACACATAGGGTCCCTTTTTGATGGATCTTGCCATGTCAGGTAAGATTAAGGCGTATTAACGCTTGGTTTTACGACGGCTGATGATGAGTTTGGAGGACGCCTTGTTCGGGTTGCGGGTCTTCTGGCCTTTGGCCATGATGCCCGTCCTGGAACGCGGGTGTCCGCCGGAGGCGCGGCCTTCGCCACCGCCCATGGGGTGATCGACCGGGTTCATGGCGACACCCCGCACACGCGGACGGCGGCCCTTCCAACGGTTGCGGCCGGCTTTGCCCATCACTTCCAGACCGTGGTCCGGGTTGGAGGCGACGCCCATGGTGGCGCGGCAGGTCAGCAACACCCGGCGCGCTTCGCCCGAAGGCAGCCGGATGACACCGTACTTGTCCTCCCGGCTGGTGAGGATGGCATAGGTGCCGGCAGAGCGGGCCATGGCGGCTCCGCGTCCGGGCTGGAGCTCGATCGCGTGAATTTCCGTACCCAGCGGCACCTCACTGAGGAAAAGCGTGTTGCCCACTTCCGGTGCGGCGCCTTTGCCCGAGACGATGGTCTGCCCGACCTTGATCCCTTTGGGTGCGATGATGTACCGTTTTTCACCATCGGCATAGGCCAGCAGACTGATGAACGCCGAGCGGTTGGGATCGTACTCGACCGTCTTCACGGTGGCGGGGATACCGTCTTTGTTCCGTTTGAAGTCGATGATCCGGTAGCGCCGTTTGTGGGCGCCGCCGCGATTGCGCACGGTCATTTTGCCGGTCCGGTTGCGCCCCCCTGATCCGGAAATCGGGGCGAGGAGGCTCTTCTCCGGCTCGGAACAGGTGATTTCCGCATAGGTGTTGGCGATGCGGAATCGCTGTCCGGGGGTGATGGGGTTCAGTTTCTTGACGGGCATGGTTATTCCTTATTTGCCTGT
>CAYYGN010000060.1:0-9562 GCA_964471595.1 uncultured Saprospiraceae bacterium | reverse complement strand
GATCGTCTGTTTCCTTGCCGGCGCCTCTGTAGCGGCAGCCCGGACGGGAAACGATACACTGGTCCCTCTGCCTCCCGGATGGAACACCCTTCCCGTCGGCACCCGGTGGGAAGTGCTCGATACCCTCCTGGGAAAACCATGGAAAAACAGGGAGATCAACCGGCAGGACCTCCTGGAAGCCTGTCGGGCCAGCCAGGCCGCCACGCCTTCCCAAGGGACGCAGGAGATCCTTTATCTGCTGTCCTGGCTCTCCGACATCGAGCGGGACACCTTTTCGCCCTCCCGGGCCGAAGAACTGGAATCCTGGCTCATGACCGTCACCGGCGCAGGGGCGGACGAGATCCTGGCCATTGGCTTTAATTTGCTTGCCCATCTGTATTGGTCGGAAGGTGAACTGGCCCGAGGTCTGGAATTTTCGATTCGCGCCTTCAAGCGCTACCGCCATCTGTCGCCGGAGCGATTTCCCCTCAAGTCCAAATATTGGTACGAGCACGCCAACCGGTATTATTATTTCCGCGATTTCCGGACCACCAGATCGCTGTTGCAGCAGATGTGGGAAGAGATTCCGTATGATAGGCTGGATTACAGGGTTTCCAGCCTGAATACCATCGCCATTTGTTATCGCCAGGAAGGTGAATGGCAAACCTCCGACCGGTGGTTTGCCCGGGCCATGCAGGAGGCGAAAAAAGAAGATTCCATGGTGTGGATCGGCATCCTGCGCGGAAACATGGCCCAAAATCTTTTGTTACAGGGAAAATTTGAAGAGGCAGTACCGCTACTTGAGGAAAATATTGCCTCCAGCCGGGAGCGAAACGTGTACACGGATTTGGCGTTTTCCCTGGCCGGGTTGTCAGAGGTACGTCTGTCCATGGGGCAGGCGACCGAGGCCTACAGGCTGATCCGCGAAGCTGTGGAACTGATGGAGGGGCAGGGCAAATTGGAGAATATCGAGATCCGTTCCAGGCTCCTGATCCCGTTGGGGCAGGCGCTCATGGCGACCGGCCGTCCGGCCGAGGCGTTTGCGGCACTGGACGCCGGTAGGATTGCCCAGGATACACTCAACGCACGCCGTAATGCCCTACTGTTGTCGGGGGTGCAGCTCAAAATGGAGGCAGAATCCCACCTGGTGACCTTGCAGGTCAAGGAGGAGCAAATCCGGCAGCAAAGGCTGTGGAATTTTGTCCTGGCGCTGATTGCCGTGGGCGTATCGGTATTCACTTTTGTTTTTTTCCGGCAGAAAAAACGCATCGCCCGCGAACAACGCCGGAGTGATGAACTCCTGCTGAATATCCTCCCGGCCGACGTGGCACGCGACCTGAAGCAAAAAGGCAAGGTGGACGCCCGCCATTTCGGGGAAGTGACCATTCTTTTTACCGATTTTTGTGAATTTACCCAATGGGTAGAACGCCATTCCGCCGACGAGTTGGTCGCCGATCTCGATTTGTGTTTCCGGGCCTTTGACGACATCACCACCCGCTATGGATTGGAGAAAATAAAAACCATCGGCGATGCCTATATGGCGGTGGCCGGATTGCCGCAGGAAATACCCGATCATGCCGAACGGGCCGTGGGCGCTGCCCTCGATATCCGCAATTTTGTCGAGAACGAACGCCGGAGAAGGGAAAAGGAAGGAAAATCTTTTTTCGAGATCAGACTGGGATTGCATTCGGGTCCTGTGGTGGCCGGCGTGATCGGCCTGCGAAAATTCACCTACGACATCTGGGGCGACACGGTCAACCTGGCGGCACGCATGGAATCCTCCGGCGAAGCAGGCCGCGTAAATGTCAGTGAAGCTACCTGGTCCCGCATTAGTGACCGTTTCGCCGGCATTTTCCGGGGCAGGGTCCCGGCCAAAAACAAAGGAGAGATCGGGATGTATTTCGTAGAGGTGGCTGGTGCCGGCACAGAGAAGACTCAGATTTCATAGAGCATGACCCATTCTTCGTGGGTGATGGCATAGGACTGGTGCATGGCCCCGTCAAAGTGAAAAGTGTGCATCGGCTTCATGCCCAGCCCCGTCAAAATCCGTCGGGAGGGCAGGTTTTCGACATGCGCGGCCGCGTAAATGACATCCGTCGGCAATGCCCGGAACCCGTAATGCAGGGAGGCGCGGGCGCATTCGGTCCCGTATCCCTGTCCCCAGAATTCCCGTCGCAACCTGTAGCCCAGATCGTAATAGGGGGCCTGACAAATGACGGGCTCGGTGACGTATTTGAGACCCGCCCATCCGACAAACACTCCGGTCTCCTTTTCCTCTACCGCCCATCGCCCAATGCCGTGCTCCCGGTATTGACGCCGCAGATGGGCAATGACCTGCCGGGATCCCTCCCGGTCCTTGACCACGTGATGCCCAAGGTAACGGTGGACCTCCGGATCCGCATCGAGGGCGAACATCCCTTCAAGATCTTCCTCCGTGATCTCCCGGAGGATGAGGCGTTGGGTTTCGATCCGGATGGACATGGTCGAAAGATAGGGTACCGGGTCGGGAAATCGCCCGGACCGGTACATGTCGGAAAAATCCCCTATCCCGGTTCGTAATGCCTTCCGGTGTGAAAATTTGGCCTACCTTGGACCTACGAGGTTTGTCCGCAATGCCGTAGCCCTTTTGGGGGTAACCTGTCATGACGTGCTTACATTCATCCCTTGAACACGACAAATGCCTTCCGTTCTTAGGGTCATTGGGTCATGAACGATCAGTCATTTTTTCACGCTCATATCCTTTTTATCATGCCTGTTTCCTGCAAATTTCTCCTCTTGCGTATGGTCCTTCTTAGCCTGCTGGCAGGTCAGTCCGTTTGGATCCACGCCCAAAAACCCAAGGCCCCGGCCACTTCCATGAACGACATCAACACGATGGTCGGTATGGATTTGCAGGAACTGACCTTTTGTGATGTGCTGATTCCGCGGGTCAAAAGCGATCTGCAGGCGGAGGCCAACAAAAAATGCGAAACCCGGGAGACCTGCATCCTGTGCAAAGAACGGAATACCAACCAACCGATCTATGCCTCAATGTTCATCCAGCCGGAACCGGCGGCCTGTCCCTCGGCTTATGTAGGCGTATCGAAATCACAACTGTCGGCAAGCGCGCAGAGCAACCGTCCGTCAGGGGCGGATGTACCCTTCCAGGCCGAGATCCGTCAATCGTCCTGTCCCAATGGCAATACCTCCCTGGAGGTCGTGGTCATGGGCAATGTGCTGGATTGTGACGCCAACCGGGCGACCTACACCTTCCAGTGGACCATTGACGGCAACAAGGGCGGGCATGACCGCACCGTGTCCTGCATATGCGGCAATGAAGCGGAAGTGCGGATCATCCAGCCCGGCACCGGACATACCGTCACACGGAAAATCAGGTTGCAACCCTGCAAAACCAACGAGTGATAAGGGGATTTTTTAGGATGGAATGTCGTTTTCCTGGCAGTTGTATTTTAATGATTTTTTACCTTATCTTGTCTCATGGCCCCCCTGAGAGCCCTTCGATTACCTGACATCCAAGGATGCTTGGGAAACACACTTTGAGGATGACAGCTCTCAATTGACTGTAATACAATTGGTTGTAATTGATGCTAATGCATATTTGGTCCATTGAAGGAAACATTGTACCTTTGTAATAACATGTCCACCCCCCTTCCCGTCAGATCAGGGTGCTCAGGGTGGACTTTCTTTTTTGGCATGAGTAAGGTGCCCTACAGAAAGCCTCCCTTGTCCTATGAAGAGCAGCTGGATCGTTTGGCTGACCGTGGTTTGATTTTGACTGACCGGGAGAAAGCAAGGCATCTCTTGGAGCAAATTAGTTATTACCGCTTGAGCGGGTATTGGTACCCACTTCTCGACCTCCCCAAACATGAGCACCGTTTCAGGGCTGGTTCCACTTTTGAGCAGGCC
This sequence comes from uncultured Saprospiraceae bacterium, assembly GCA_964471595.1. Classification (GTDB taxonomy): domain Bacteria; phylum Bacteroidota; class Bacteroidia; order Chitinophagales; family Saprospiraceae; genus JAGNXB01. Next base: position 5,677 of record CAYYGN010000060.1, on the reverse strand, counting down.
TTTCAATTGTACTGTTTCGATAGAAGGCTTCGGATGCTTATGCTCAATGAAATTGAGAAAATAGAGATTGCAATTAGGGCAAAGTTGATTTATGTGCTTTGGCATGAATATAATGCGTACTGGTTTTTAGATCCTTCATTATTTAAAAATTCTGAAGAGTGGGGGGATACTCTTGATAAGCTTCGAAAGGAATATTCCCGAAGTGATGAGGTTTTTATTCGAGCTTTTAATGAAAAATATTCCGATGAATTCCCCCCTTCATGTATGATTCTCGAAGTTTCTTCTTTTGGAAATTTGTCACGGCTGTTTGCTAATCTAAAACCTGGTAGGGTCAAGCGCGATATTGCCAATCATTTTGGATTGGATGATAAGACATTTGTTAATTGGCTTCATTTCCTAGTATATATTCGAAATTTGTGTGCGCATCATTCTAGATTGTGGAATCGTTCCTTTCGAATTAAACCTAAAATGCCTATTGGCAAGCATATTGACTTTCTTAAGACAATATTCGATAGTCCGCAAATTTCAAATAATATTTCCTCAAGGACATACATTTTAGCATCGATTGTATGGCATTTTCTCAGAATCGTTAATCCAGCTACAGATTTCAAGAGCAAACTTGTTGAGCTATTTGATCATTATCCGCAAGTGGATATTATGGCAATGGGTTTCCCCTCGAATTGGCAGGAATTACAGCATTGGCGGTGAGTGGTTTCATGGATGGTAATGGGAAGGGGGCCTTGCTGGCTGAATATATACCAGAATTTTGTACAATTCATGAAGTCCCCTAACTTCCTTTCAAGTATTATTCAAAGCCGAAGCCAAAATATCCTCGTCATGGAGCATCACCATCTCCCACAATCAGGCTTTGTCTACCTGCCTGTTCCTGACCTCCAATATACCATCCATCACTCCAGCAACACAAATCCTGCCCAGAACCAGGGATGTATGTATTTTTCGCGCAAAGCCTTTTGGGCCTGGTGGAAGGCGTCGGCGATCGGGATTTTTTCCTCCAGCCACAAACGATAAAAATGGGTCATCAATTCCTGGGTCTGGATATCCGGTACCTCCCATAACGACATGAGCAGCGTGCGAACGCCCGCGATCCGGAATGCCCGTTGAAGGCCATAAACCCCCTCATTGCCTTCGATATCACCCAATCCGGTCTCACAGGCGGACAAGACCACAAGTTCGGTATTGGACAAATCCATCTGACTGATTTCATAGGCGGTCAGAATACCGTCCTCCTTACCGTTTTCATGGGGTGTCGGGCGCCATGCCTCGTTGCCTCCGGCAAGAATGAGACCCGATCGCATCATCGGGTTGGCTGAGGTCAGGAAAAAGGGCAGCGCTGCCTCTGGTTCGAAGGATCCGGTAGAGTCCATTGGTTGCCCGTCATGAAAAAATCCGTGCGTGGCCAAATGGAGAATGTAGGGAGATGGACGATTGGTACCCATGGTTTTGAATTGTTCTTCCGTGGCCAATTCCTCCATGAATAGGCGGCTTTCTAAACCGGCATTCCTGATAACGCCATCCAATGCCTCCACTTCTCTTTTCGTCCATTTCAAATACCCCCAACCCGATCCGCGTACATCCCACTCACCCGGCTCCTCCCGCGAAGAAGACCTTGTCGCGATATCGGAGGATGGTTCAGGATCGCCGGGGGCCACAGCGTCATTTCGTGGCCGGTCAAATCGTATCCCCCCAAACAACCAGGCCTCATTGGACACTAACTCGCGATCATCCGGCAGGACCAATTGGCGGGTACTCCCCAGCGGGACAATCCGGAATTGATCGGCCACAACCCGGTCCTCGTCCATAGCGAGGGCATCCACATTCAAACGGTGAAGAAGCCCGGCCGGCGAATAATAAATCGTATGAATCCCCTCGAGGCTGTCTTCCATCGGCTTCCACACCAGTTCATACAGGGACGGCAAAGATTCTCCCAAAGGTTGCAGTCCTCTATCCTGGTAATCGTAGATGCTGTTGACATAGGTCATTCGCCTTTCCGCCCGTTTTCCCAATCGCGACCGGACCATGGACTCCTCGAAAAGCGGAATTTGCCGAGGTGGTCCCTGGTTATGGACCAACAGGGCATCGTATAATATTTTTCCGCTGGGTTCTACCGTCATCTCCGGATAACGCACAATTTCAATGGCGACCTCGCCCGGATGCAAGGCGGCCTGGACATCCTGCCAATGCCATGGACGGTGCGCATCCTGATATCCGGCTACCGTGCGGGTCAATTCCTTTTCCAGGGCGATGGCCTGTTCCTGCAAGTCCTCCCATCCGTCCCGCCGGTCAGGGGGTTTGGCGTATTGGGCGGCCAGCAACCGGTGCATGCCCTTCAACCGGAAAAACAATGCCCGGCTTTCAGCATTGGCCATGGCCAACCGGTTGACCTGCTGCCGTGCTTCCAGCAAATACCCTTTGTAAAACAAAGCGTTGTCATACGCCCGGTCTGCCATTTGGCCACCTCGTCCGGCAATACCCATCAGTTTGCCCTGGCCCATCTCGAATCGCCGGATGAACAGTGACAATTCTTCTTCTGCAAGGTGTCGGGTGGCATTGTTCAGCAATTGTTTGTCGAGGTCGTCATATCGGCGTGCCCATTCCTGTGCCTGTGGCAGCCTCCCGGTTTCCGCATACAATATGGCCAGATTGAGGAGAGTGCCTGCATACGAGGCATTTTCCATCCCCATGGATAATGCCCCGGTTTGGAGCGCTTCCAGGTACAACTGCTCCGATGCATCATATTCCCCCATCAGGAAATGCAAAAGGGCCAGGTTGTTCAACCCTGTGAAATAATTGGGGTGGGATTTTCCGACCGATTTTTGCCAGCCGGCCAGGGCCCGGGTAAAACAGGATTTCGCTTCCTCGAAATTCTTCTCTTCCTGATGGACGGTTCCGAGATTGATGAGGCCCCAGGAATAATCCGGGTGTTCCACGCCAACGGATTTTCCCCATATGGTAAGTGCCTGCTCGAAGAGAGGCCGTGCCTTTCCGAATTCCCTTTTCGACAGGTACAAGTTGGCCAGATTATTTACGCTTTGCGCGTAGTGCGGGTGGTCGGTGCCCAGCGCACCGGCGCGGATATCCACCACCTCCAGATACAGTTTTTCCGCCTTGGGATAATTGCCCATGCGCTTGTAAAGCATGGCGAGATTGTTGACGTTGGAGGCATAGGTAGGATCGTCTTTCCCTAATAGCGCTTCCGATTTGGCCAGCGCCTGCAGGAAAATGCGCTCGGATTGATCCAATTGGCCCATTCTGTAATAGAGAACGGCCAGATTGTTCATACCCATAACAATATCGGGATGGTCAGGGCCGTGGATCCGTCTTTGGATGTCCAGGCATTGGACAAATAATGGTTCCGCCAGTTCATATTTTCCCAATTCGCAATAAATCGTACCGAGGTTGTTCAATCCAACGGCGTAATCGGCATTGTCGGTGCCAACAGTAGCCTCCCACGTCCGGCTGGCCTGGAGCCATATCGACTCGACCAGGTCGAATTGCCCGCGGTAATAATGGATAGTACCCAACATGTCGAGCACAAGCGCATATAATTCCGTTTGCGCGCCAAAGGCGGAAAGGCAGGTAGTTTCCGCCTTCCGGATGACGTGCAAGGCACTGTCCAATTGTTGTTGGACAGTCCATTCTCCAGCCTGTTCGATCCAGGCTTCAATCTCCATACGGAGTGCAGCCGTATCCCTCGGTTGCGCCTGGGCAAGTAGCGGTAGCGCAAGGATTATGGGGAATATTCTGAAATTCATGCGAATAAATGATGTATGATTTGGCTCTTTTCTGCCTGAAAATAATATAATTTTGTATTTCGGAAACATTTTGGATTGAAGACAGGAATGGAAGGTGTAAAATCCGGTCTGCGTCCGAAACAAAAAAGGCGGCCCGTCACCGGACCGCCTTTTGTCGCGTTGGGGATAGGTGCCCCTTATTTCAGGTCGAAGCGATCGAGATTCATGACCTTGTCCCAGGCGGCAACAAAATCACGGACGAATTTCTCTTTCGCGTCGTTCTGGGCATAAACCTCCGAAAGCGCCCGGAGTTGGCTGTTGGAACCGAACACCAAATCCACCCGCGTTCCCGTCCACTTGAGTGCACCGGATTTGCGGTCGCGTCCTTCGTAAATGTCCGGATTGTCCGGAGCGGGATGCCACACCGTTCCCATGTCCGTCAGATGGACGAAGAAATCGTTGGTGAGTTGTCCCGGGCGTTGGGTGAATACCCCGTGTTTCGACCCTCCGGTGTTGGCGCCGAGGACCCGCAGTCCACCCACCAGCACGGTCATTTCGGGAGCGCTCAGCGTGAGGAGTTGGGCCTTGTCCACCAGCATTTCTTCCGGCTTGACGGTGTAGGCTTTTTTGCGGTAGTTGCGGAATCCGTCGGCCTCCGGTTCGAGCCAGGAAAAGCTCTCCACATCCGTCTGTTCCTGCGAGGCGTCAGTGCGTCCGGGTGCGAAGGGGACAGTCACGCTGTGTCCGGCATCACGGGCCGCTTTTTCCACGGCGGCACATCCTCCCAGCACGATCAGGTCGGCCAGAGAGATCTTTTTGCCACCCGTCGCCGAGGTGTTGAAGGATTTTTGAATGCCTTCCAGGACGCCGAGTACCTTGGCGAGCCGGTCCGGTTGATTGGCTTCCCATCCGCGTTGTGGTTCCAGACGGATACGGGCGCCATTGGCACCGCCCCGCATGTCGCTCCCGCGAAACGTGGAGGCAGATGCCCATGCCGTGGATACCAACTCAGACACGCTCAGTCCGGAGGACAGAATTTTTTCTTTGAGGCCGGCCAGGTCTTTGTCATCGGCGAGGGGATGGTCCAGGGTGGGGACGGGATCCTGCCAGATCAATTCCTCGGCCGGTACTTCAGGTCCCAGATATCTCGCCCGTGGACCCATGTCGCGGTGGGTCAGTTTGAACCAGGCACGCGCAAAGGCATCGGCAAACTCCTCCGGATTTTGGTGGAAATGCCTGGAGATTTTGGCATACGCCGGATCCATCCTCAGCGCCAGGTCGGCGGTGGTCATGATGGTCGTCACCTTTTTGGACGGGTCGTGGGCGGCGGGGACAAGGTGCTTGGGGTCGGGATTGACGGGTACCCATTGCCAGGCGCCGGCAGGACTTTTAACCAGGTCCCAGTCGTAGCCGAAGAGGATGTCGAAATACTCCATGTCCCACCGGGTCGGGTGAGCGGTCCAGGCCCCTTCGATGCCGGAGGTAATGGTGTCGTCCCCTTTGCCGGAGCCGTGGGCCGATATCCAGCCGAGGCCCATGTTTTCCAGCGGGGCGGCTTCCGGCTCGGGGCCTACCAGGGCGGCGTCCCCGGCGCCGTGCGTCTTGCCGAAGGTGTGACCGCCGGCGATCAGGGCCACCGTCTCGTAGTCATCCATCGCCATGCGCTTGAAGGTCTCCCGGATGTCTCTGGCCGAGGCGAGGACGCTGGGCTGTCCGTTGGGGCCTTCGGGGTTGACATAGATCAGTCCCATCTGAACGGCCGCCAGGGGATTTTCCAACAGGCGGTCGCCACTATAGCGTTTGTCGCCCAGCCATTCGGCTTCCTTGCCCCAATAAATGTCCTCTTCCGGCTGCCAGATGTCCGCCCGGCCGCCTCCGAAGCCGAAAGTCTTGAAACCCATGGACTCGAGGGCGACGTTGCCGGC
>CAYYGN010000059.1:0-9636 GCA_964471595.1 uncultured Saprospiraceae bacterium | reverse complement strand
CGGCTTCGGATAATTGTGATCCGAATGTGACCGTGACGTTCACGGAAGTGAGTACACAGAATCCGGATGTGAACAGTTGCGGATTCATGAATTACACGATTACACGGACGTGGACGGCCACCGATAATTGCGGCAACGCAATTACGCACACACAGGTCATCACGGTGATCGACACGACTCCGCCGGTGTTGGCTGGTGTGCCTGGCAATGTGACTGTTCAGTGCGATGCTGTACCGCCTCCGGCTGTTGTGACGGCGACGGATAATTGTGATCCGGACGTTCCTGTTGTCTTGACCGAAACGGTTATACCGGGTAATTGCCCGAATAACTACACACTTGTCAGGACGTGGACGGCCACCGACAATTGCGGCAACACCGCAACCGGTTCACAGGTCATCACTGTCCAGGACAATACGCCACCGGTAGCCTTGTGCAAAAATCACACGGCTTACCTGAATGCCAATGGAACGGTTGAGGTATTTGTTTACCAGATTGACAACGGAAGCAGTGACAATTGCGCCCTGACCAATCTCAGCATCTCGCCCTCACAATTCACTTGTGCGAATGTGGGACCGAATGTGGTGACATTGACAGCTACGGATGCCTGTGGAAATGTAGGTACCTGTACAGCCATTGTGACGGTGGTGGATGATATCAAGCCGGTCGTTTCCTGCAAGGATCTGGAGATCTTGCTGGATGCCAACGGCAACCCCGTAACGATCGGACCGAACGATCTGTTGAACAGTGCGACAGACAACTGTGGCATCGCTTCGATCGAACTGTCACAGACGACATTCGATTGCTCCGATCTGGGCACGACGACCGTGAAAGTGACGGTTACCGATGTCAACGGTAACAAGTCCGAATGTCAGTCCAAGGTGACGGTCAAGGATCCGGTCCTGCCGGTCTTTGTCACGGTTCCGGATGACTTGACAGTCTTCTGTCAGGAACCGGCTCCGGTGGATGTACCGACGGCGACCGACAACTGCGGCATTGTTCAGGTCATCTTGTGGACGGAGACGTACGAACCTCTGCCGGGAATACCTGCAGGCAGTTACAAGGTGATCCGCACCTGGCTGGCCACAGACAAAGCCGGCAACACGGCGACGCATGTTCAGTGCATCACGGTACTGCCTGGCGGACATCCGGTGGTCAATTGCAACAGCGATATCATCACTCAGGTCGTGCAGGCACCCATCCAGGTTACCTGGCCGACGCCTACGGTGTTTGAAATCTGTGCCGGTGAGCAGGAAATGACCCAGATTGAAGGACCGCCTTCGGGCTCCTATTTCAATCCGGGTACCACCACCCGTATCACCTACGAGTTCGTGGATGTATTCGGTATCCGCTACCAGTGTGCCTTCCATGTCATTGTCCCGGCCAATGCCGGCGACTACCTGGTGGTGCACAACCAGCCTGTCACTTGTGACGAGCTGATGATCAGCCGCTGTCTGGTCACGGATTTGCCGGCGCCCAACAGCTTCAGCTTTGAATGGGTGCCTGCCGGATCCACAACGGGTATCGTTTACACCCTGAACGGCAACGGTTCGCTGGAAATGTATGCGGACGGTAGTGCCCGTTTGACCGGTTCCTGGACGTCCATGAATGGAGACGGATGGGAAGGCACGGTATGGTTCTTCCACCGTCGTACGTACGACGGTTGGATCGCGGTTGGCGGTTTGGCCAATAACCAGGCCATGCTGGGCAACCCCGCCAACTGGGAATACTTCGAACTTGACGGCAGTCGCTCTTCCCTCTCCGGAACGGGTGGAAATGCCGGTGCGATCCTGGATCTGAAGACGCCCAAGAACTATCCGGGCTTCGGCTTCCAGATCGGGTTCGGGGCCAATACCAAGACGACCGGCAACGGAGGTTGGTTTACGGCGGCGACAGTGCCTCCGGGTGCTCCCAAAGCGAACGGACAGGCCTTCTTCTCCTTCCTCCTGAACTGCCAGAACGTAGAGCTGGTCAAAGGAGGAGCAGAGGTGATTTCACTGGACGGATTCGATTATCCGGTGGTGTGGTCGAATGGCACCAATGGCCCGCTGTTGGGTGATGTGCCTCCGGGCAACTACAGTGTACAAGTGACCACCCAGTCCGGCCAGGTGAACAACCACACGTTCCGTATCGTCAAACCGGAAGGTTGCGTGCTCTACTGGGAAAATGCCTGCCGCGAATCCAATGTGGCCGTTGGTTCCAATGCCAAACAATCCAGCACGTACCAGAATGCTGTCGCCGGATTGGCGGTGGACGGAAATACGGATGGAAACTTTGCCAACGGTTCTGTGGCCAGTACGCTGGCCGGCGGCAACAACTACTGGCAGACGCGTCTTGATCAGAACTACATGATTGAATCGATCGTCATCCATCCGCGCACGGATTGTTGCAGCGACCGGCTGGATCCGTTCTATGTGTTCATTTCCGAATCGCCCTTCCCGATCGGTATCAGCGTGCAGGAACTGATTCAGGATCCGGCTGTAACCACCATCTACCACGAAGGGCATATGGATGTGGCCTGGAGAACGGATGTTCAACACCAGGGTCAGTATGTGCGGATCCAGACAGAATCCGGCGATCAGCTTGAGCTGGCCGAGGTAGAAGTGATGGTCTGTCAGCCGGATTATCTGCCGCCGGGTGAAGCCTTTGTGGATGTCGAATCCGGCAAGCCGGGCAAAGGTGTACCGCAGATCGAGCTTACTCCGGGTCTTTCGTTCTGGCCCAATCCGGCCAGCCACGACCTGAATGTAGGCATCCGGCTCGAAGAACCCGAATCGGTGCAACTCGTCATCATGAGTGCTACCGGGGAACAGGTCTTCGTCCGCGATCTGGATACCAGCGCTGAACACCGCCTGCGGATTGACGTGGCGGGATGGGCGCCGGGCATGTATTTCGTGACGGCTTACACCTCCAAAGGAGCCACCAGCAAACCGCTACAGATCCAGCGGTAATACCGGGATCTGAGCCACCAAAAGGGTCCGTCCACAAGACGGGCCCTTTTGCGTTTTTATCGGAGCCCTCATCGTGCAAAATGTCTTACGGACGTAATTCCCTTTAACCATTGACTTGTCCCAAACCTCCGTGAAAGCGTCCAATGATGGATGGGTTTGGGAGGCAAGGCAGGCAGAAGTCGAATACATGCCCAATCAGCTTCCCTTCCAGGATTCACAAATGGGGGTTTTCATAGTTCCGGCGATACTTATCGGGAAATTCGGACCCTGCCTTTAATCCGGGAATTTCTTGCCGGGAAAACCGTTTCGGACAGTCACTCCAAGGCAAACGCTTTTATGCCCATGCCCCAAAGAGGCAGGAAGCTACCGGATTATGGGCGGGTGTACACGGATGGTCGCATGGACTCAACGGCCACCCTGACCGCCATGTCAAACCCAAAAAATGCAATAGCATTTTTTCGCGCGGCCTGCCGACGAAGCGTTGCTTGCCAGCATCCTGCGCCCGATTGAGCGTGAATGAATAAACCGCATAATACATTGGATGAGATTCATTCACGCTCAATGTCTGGGGAGAGACGATGGCGCTCATAACGCCATGTCTCCCTCCCGGATTAACCCGGATCGGGGAGGAAGACCAAAGCGTCTTCCCAAACCCACTTAGGGAGCGGGTTTCGTCCGCTCTTTGATACTGACAAGCCAGTTTCGTCCGGACCGGAGGGCATAACGTAATTTCCTAATGCACTCTATGGGTTAGAAGGCCGGCTTCTCGCCCGGTTCAAAGACGATCTTCGGGATGGATTTTGCAACGGGTTCCAGCGAGGTCAGATAGCGGTAGATGGCCTGCAGATCAACGGTGTCGATGCGCGAAAAGGCACCCCAGGGCATAGGGCTTCCCTTGTGCACCCGCCCGCTTTTCATTCGTGTGACAAATTGCTCTTCCGTCCATCCGGTCATGATCCCCGTAGTGGGGTCAGGCGTCAGATTGGGCGTGATGAATGAACGTCCCCCGGAAAAGGGATCGGGTTCGAAATACATGCCGCCGGCAAACGGCTCTCCGATAAAGGCGCCGGTTTTCAAATCTCTGGCGGTATGACAACCAACACAATTCGCCACGCTGTTAGCCAGGTAGGATCCATAATTCGCCGTCGGTTCCCTCGTGACACTGCGGGGAGGGGTTTTGGTCGGCGCCACAGGTTTGATCATGCCAAAAGCCATGACGGCTTTGCCTAGGAATGTCAATTCGGTTTTGGGCACCTCATGATCCACGGCAGGTTGGGACCGCAGGAAGGAAATGACCGCGGTCAGGTCCTCGTCACTCAATTCCTGGAAAGGCATGAAGGGAAAAACACAGCGGTTGGTCCGGCTGACGCTGTAACGAAGGGAGCGCGCAATGGTGGCATCGTCAGCCTGGCCAATGCCTGTTTCCGGATGTGGCGTGATATTGGGGGCCCGGAACGTTCCGGGGGGGATGGTCAGTTCCCATCCGCCCTGAAGCGGCATCTCCAATCCGTCCTCGACGGCCATGACCTGATCCATTGGGACGTGACAGGTGCTGCAATGGGCGGGACCGAATGCCAGATATTTTCCGCGGGCGATAACGGCCGAATCCTGACTGGCCCGGATTTCCGGAAAATCGGCCTCGTACTTTTTGTCCCAACTCAGATGGATGAAGCTGACAAGGGCAATGATCAATACGCCTGTGATGATGGCGATCCATTTGAGTAAACGAAGGGCAGTTTTCATGAAAGGGAGGATTTGGAGAAGTGATTAGTCAATAAACAACCGTCTTGGAGGTGATAAATATAGAAAGTGGAATTAAATATGGGGCATTTCTAGTTTCTGCGATAATCCACAGGCAGCCAGCCCCTCTTTATGGTTTTACTTTGGCAACCGGATTCGTAACAGTACCAAAAGAATTGTCTGCCGTTAGGGAATGCTCGTCAGTTTTCCCGTGTTTGGGACATGCCAGGGCGCAAGTTGTCCGTGTATCGTCAGCAGCTGGTTGACGGAACCGCAAGCCTTTGACTAGCCCGGAACGGTACGATCAAATAGCGATCATCCGTTATCTTTGGAGATCAAAAACTTTCCGAATATGAGCCAGTTTGATGAAAAGGTGAAGCTGTACAAACAGCAGATTGCCGACCTGAAACTCAACATCAGCGACGCATTGATCACTGCCGTGGCCAAGGGCCTGGGGCCGTCCATTTACCGCGGGGATGCCTCCCTCGTATCCAGCAGCGATCCCGAGGAGCTCAAGCGGGTCAAGGAGCGCTTCCTCATCGGCAAACTCGGACTGGCCGACGGTCCCAAACTCGATGCCGCCATCGCCGAAACCGTCAATGCCATGGGCAGCGGCAACCGGACCAAACACCGGGCTGTTTTTTACGCCCTCCTCGTCCAAAAACTCGGCAAGGAAGGGTATTACAAGAATTGAAGGCAGTCGGGATGGTCGATATCCCGGGCTCATGATCTCCGGACAAGTCAGGGTCCGGCCGGGAGTCAGATTTGCACCCAGACCACGCTTTTGCCCTCAAACCACGGGTCCGGAAACCATCGTTGGATGGCCTCCGTTTCTATGGCCGTTTTGCGGGGCAACAATTTTGTTTCCGCCTCCAGGCTTCCCCCTTTCAGGGCGATCAGTCCGTTGGGGAGGGCATGCCTTTGGGGGCGGGGACTGACAAGAGGTCTTGACCAACGGTACAGGTCCTGCAAGGGGGCCACGGCACGGGTCACCACAAATTCGTATTTGCCTTTGTGATCCTCCGCCCGTTCGGCCCGTGCCGTCACGTTGTCCAGCTCCAGGGCTGTAGCCACGGCCTCCACCACGCCGATTTTTTTACGGGTACCGTCAACCAGGGTGAAGGAGGTATCCGGAAACAGGATGGCTAAAGGGATTCCGGGAAAGCCGCCCCCCGTGCCCAGGTCCAGTATGCGAGCCTCCGGGCGGAAGGTGATCCATTTGGCGATGGCGAGGGAATGGAGGACATGGTGCATATAAAAATGGTCCATGTCCTTGCGGGAGATGACATTGATCCGCGCGTTCCACTCTCTGTACAGCGGTTCCAGCAGGCCGAACCTGGATTTTTGTATTTCCGTCAACCCGGAAAAATGGGACAGGATTTCATCCATGGTTTTGCGGGAGGGTGAAGCGCCGGTTTCAGCGGGGATGAATAAGAAAATGTTTGCGGGTGGCCCCTTCGCGGATCGGGGCATCGGTCTCTTCAGAGAAGCGAATCACTGCTCCGTTTTTCCTGAGGATCCGGATTTCGTCCTCGCCTTCGAGATAGGCGTGGGATTCCTCCGTTCCGGTCAGCAGGAGGTCCGCAAAGTCAGGCGTCAGATGGCCAAAACGGCGTTGCAGGTCTTCCCTCACTTTCTCCAATTCTTCAGCGGATGAGGGGCTTCGATCCAGTCGTACGCGGAACAACCGGCGGTTGAGCAGCCCGTCCGCCAGAAAACGGAGGAGGAAGTCGTCGGCGTCCTTTTGGGCTTTGACCTCCTGCATGATGTCGTGGTCGTCGAGGCGGGTAAAGAGCAGGAGGATTTCACCCGGGTCGGCGGTATCTGAGGGCCGGTAGTCCATCAGTTTTTCGAGAACGGGTGAAGCAATCCGGAGACGCTCTTCCCGGTAAAGCCGCGACAGGCGACGGAAAAAGAGAACGAGCATTTTTTCGGCGACGAGGACTGTTTTGTGGAGGTACACCTGCCAATACATCAACCGCCGGGCGATCAGGAATTTTTCAATGCTGTACACGCCTTTCTCCTCCACGACGAGCCGGTTGTCCACGACATGCAGCATCTTGAGAATGCGGTCATATCCGATGACCCCTTCGTGGACGCCGGTGAAAAAACTGTCCCGGTTGAGATAATCCACGCGATCCATATCGAGTTGCCCTGACACGAGCTGATGCAGAAACCGCTTGGGATGAGACCCTTCGAATATCTCAATGGCCAGAGTGAGCCGGTGGTCCAACTCACGGTTCATCTCCGACATGATCCAACGGCTGAGCACCTCGTGATGCCAGGGCAGGAGAATGCCTTCCAACACATGGCTGAAGGGACCGTGCCCGATATCGTGCAGGAGAATGGCAGCCTGTGCCGCCTCGGCCTCCTCGTCCGTGATTTCGACCTCTTTGGAACGGAGGATGCCGACCGTCTGCTGCATCAGATGCATGGCACCCAGGGCGTGTTGAAACCGGGTGTGCAAGGCCCCGGGATAGACAAAATCCGTCATGCCCAGTTGACGGATACGGCGGAGGCGCTGGAACCATGGGTGTTCTACCAGCTCCATCAGAAGGCCGCGGGGGACCGTAACAAATCCGTAAACGGGATCGTTGAAGATCTTGTGGGGAGCCATGCCGTTATACCAGGGTGCCTGTGCCGGGCGTTCCTGGCAAAGGTACGCCTTGCCGGGCTACCCCCAACCTAAACCTTCCGGTATGAAAATTCTTTGGGCGGACGACGAGATTGACCTCCTCAAACCGCAGATCCTCTTTCTCCAGGAGAAAGGCTACGAAGTCATCACGGTGACCAATGGCCACGACGCCCTGGATGAATGCGAGGGGCGTCATGATCTGGACATCGTCTTCCTCGATGAATCCATGCCCGGTCTTTCCGGCCTCGAAACCCTCAACCGCATCAAAGACAAGCACCCTCAGCTTCCGGTGGTCATGATCACCAAAAACGAAGCGGAACGCGTCATGGAGGAGGCCATCGGGAGCCGCATATCCGATTATCTGATCAAACCGGTCAATCCACATCAGGTCCTGCTCACCCTCAAAAAGCTGACGGAAAACAAGCGGCTGGTCAGCGAAAAAGTCCTGACCGGCTACCAACAGGATTTCCGGTCCATCCTGATGGACATCCAGGACGCCAATTCCCTGGAGGAATGGCTCGACATCTACCGCAAGATCATCAATTGGGAGTTGAAAATGGACGCCTCGCGTTCCCAGGAGATGGGAGAGATCCTCAACACCCAGAAAACGGAAGCCAACGCTTCCTTTTGCAAATTCATCGAAGGGCATTACGGCGATTGGATCTCCGGCAAAGGAGACCCGCCCGTGATGTCCTGGAACCTGATGCGGGAAAAAGTATTTCCCCTGCTCACCGCCGACCGGCCGACCATTTTCCTTTTGTTGGACAACCTCCGCTACGACCAGTGGAAGGTGTTGGCGCCGGTCATGACGGAGCAATATCGAGTGGTGGAGGAATCCTGGTTTCTCAGTATCCTGCCGACGACCACCCAATATTCGCGCAATGCTATTTTCAGCGGAATGCTCCCGTCGGAAATAGCCCGGTTTTACCCCGACTGGTGGCGCAACGACATCGACGAAGGCGGCAAAAACCAGTTTGAGGGCGACCTTCTCGGCAACCTGATCGAAAAAGCCATCCGCAAGCCCCTCAAATGGAATTACACCAAAATAGCCAACCTCCAGGCAGCCCGGACCCTCCAGGAAAATGCCCACGACCATCTGGCCTTCCGCTTTTCAGCGATCGTGTACAACTTTATTGACATGCTTTCGCATGCCCGTACGGAAATGGAGGTGATCAAGGAACTGGCGGGCGATGAGACCGCCTACCGGTCGCTGACCCTCAGTTGGTTTCTGCACTCCCCATTGTGGTCGGCCATGCAGCGGTGGGCCGGCCAGAAAAACGTGCGTGTGATCGTGACGACCGACCACGGCACCATCCGCGTGAAAACGCCCGCCAGGGTTGTGGCCGACCGCGACACCACCACCAACCTCAGGTACAAGGTCGGGCGCAACTTGCAATATGACCCCCGGGATGTTCTCGAAATCCGGGATCCGGACAAAGGGGGGCTGCCCCGTCCCAACGTGAGTTCCGCTTTTATTTTTGCCAAGGATGACCGCTTTTTCCTTTATCCCAATAATTACAATTATTACCACAATTATTATCGCAACACCTTCCAGCATGGAGGTGTATCCCTGGAAGAAATGATTTGCCCCTTTGTGATCCTGGAGCCCAAGTAACGCGGAGATGGCCATGAAAACATTGATCAGCCTGAGTGCCCTGACCGTCATCCTCGCCGCGGCAGGGTGTCAATCCGATGCCCCTCAACATGCCGGATATGCCTCTTGCTACCACGGCGAAACCGACCGCGACACCACCTCCCTGTGGTGGAACGAAGAAGGGGGACAGGTAAAAGGGGAAATGGAGGCCCGGTATTTTCAGATGGATCCCCAACGGGGGAAGCTCAAAGGCCATTGGCGGGGCGATACGCTGAATGCCGAATTTCACTACCAATGGGAAGGCAAACCCGTCATCCGGGAGGTCCATTTTCTGCGCACGAAAGACGGGGAGCTGGTGGAGGGATTTGGCGAACGCATCGAGGTGGACGGCAAGCAGGTGTATGCCAACAGCGGATTTCTCCATTACGACCACGTGCTGAAGCTCCGTCCGATCGAATGCCGGTAGTTTTCCTGATTTCATTAAGCAAGAACCGGGCAAATCTTCATTGTTGGAGAATTCGCTGGCCAACAGGCCGAATGGCGCAACCTCCTTTATTAAACGTCGCCTTGTGGCCTTACGCCATGCGCAATGACGGACCTCCAGTACCTCAAAATCATTGGCTGGAGCACCGCGAGCATTTCAGCGACAAGCGGCCTGCCTGCCTGCGACAGCCATACAGGTTTTTGGTTCCTTTTTGGCGCCTCAAAAAGGAACAACC
>CAYYGN010000058.1:0-9732 GCA_964471595.1 uncultured Saprospiraceae bacterium | reverse complement strand
AAACACAAATCCGTACAGCGAAAGAAAAAGGCCGGTAAAATCAATGAAGGCAAAAGCCAGATGACGCAAATGGGCCACGCTGAGGAGAATGGCACATACATATCCGGCCAGGAACAAATTCAATCCTTTGTTCAGTCTCGGTGTAAAGTGTCGGATATGCAGAAATTCCCGGGCAAAGTAAATCCCGAAAATCCCCGACATCCCCGCAAAAATGGTCAGCGATTGATTGTACAATACCGGGAATTCATACAAGACAAATCGAAAGCTGTAACCCGTAAAACTGGCCTGCGTCAAGGAAAAGAAGAAGATATACAGGACATAAAAAAGGTAACTCCTCTCCCTGGTCATCCAGAAAAGACTGAAATTATACAGCACAATGACCAGCATGATTCCGAAGAAAAGCCCGAGAAACATATCCTGCTTGCCTTGCTCGGAAAGGATGCCGCGTTCCGTACCGACAGAAACGGGTACGACAATCCGTTCCTGGGAACGCATCCGTAGCAAAAACGTACCCGAAGTGCCCTGGTCCAGCTCCAGATCCGCCAGAAATTCTCCCGAGTTGTACGTACGCTGCATGTACGGATACTGCGCCCCTGCCCGGTAGATCTCCCGGGGTTGATGGTCCAGCCGAAACAAAAAAATGGAGTCCAGCAACGGATTGGCGATTTTCAACAAAACGCGGTCACCGGACAGATTGACAATGGGCCCTATTCGAACCCAATACGTCCTGTTGTCATCCATGATACTGACAACGGCTGTTGAAAGCGGCTGCCACCGGGCAGTATCGGCTATGACTTGTTCTGGGGTGGCCATATGACCGTCCTCCAGGTACACCTGCAATTCCCTGCCGAGCGGCCGGGTGTACTCAGGATCGTCGATCCGTACCTGCGCTTGAGCATACTTCGCCGCCACCAGAATGAGGCATAGCCCAATGACGGCAAACCGCATGGACTTACCTCTCCCCATCTAAATGGAATTCGCCGTGTGAAACCCCCGTCAGCTGCAGATCGTATTGGATCTCGAACCGGAGGTCGCGAAGAGGCGACTTCTCCATGTATTTCTGCTGTGGTTCCTTCCGGAGCCGGAATATGGCTTCCCTGACCTCCGGATCGGCGTGTTCCAGGGATTCCGAGTCTTCGAGGAGAACGATGGTGGCCAACAGATCGAGTTTGGGGTAGTAAAATGTCCCGTTGTTCCCCAAATCCGTCAGAATCCGGCATCCCACCTTTTGGGCAAACCTCACCGAGTATGGAGAACAAAGAGCAAATATGCTGGTGATCCCGATTTGCTCGGCGATCACCACACCGCACATGGTGGCAAAAAATGCGCCAATACCCATGCCGGCTACTTCCCTGGAATTCCACAACCCGCATAACTCCGCTGTTCCCCGGACCGACAACTCCCGGACGATCTGATGGATGCGTACGTCAAACTCCTCCGTGGCATCCTGGATGGGCAATGGATGTCGCCCGTCATAACATTGCAGCCGGGCCCCTCCATACACCTTGGATTCGTCGGGCGACTCGACCAGAATGACAAAGGAAGCGGGATTATCCATCCAGTCCTCCCGCGAAGACGTCACCTTGTGAACACCGTGACTCTCCAGCACACGCCGGTGCCCCTCCAGGAAACGCTCGCAGGCTGCCCGGTCCTGAGTGGCTCTGAACGCCTTGATCTTGACCTCACTCGCCATCAGCTTGCCTTCGTAAATATCGATGCCACGGGAAGACGGTAGGGACGGATCACTTCTCCGCGGGACTGAAATATCCGGAAAAGATAAATTTCTGCCTCTCCTTCCCGTGTGTCGAAGATAGCAGAGAATTCCTTGCGCAGGTGACGCAACTCTTCTACCGTCCCGGGATCCAGTCCCTCTCCCCCTCCGTGCAGCATCCGCGGGAACAGGTAAAGGGGTGCGATCAGCGGATGAAACGCCAGCCCCAATTGCGTGGCCATCAACCAAAGACGCTGTCCCGCCATGCCGCCATAAATGAAATCTTCCTTGCCAAACCGCGGCATGGTCAGAAATCCCATCGCGCCAGCAGCCGCCGTCGATTGCCGGGTCACCGCCTCAAAGGAACGACCCCCGTCTATGGCCCGGAGCGTATCGATGACTTCGGGCTCCTTGACCGCTTCCAATGCCTTGACAAATACAGGGGGAATCTCCAAGGTACCCACCCACATACCGGTCTTTTGGGCCCGTGCCTGCTCGTCACTCCATATGATCTCCCGGTGAAAAAAGTCATAATGCCCCTGAGGATGAAAAATCCGCATGCGATCCACCTTGGAAATGATCCCTCCCAAAGCCATCAATTCCTGACGGTCGGTCGTCCATTGCAGTCGGGCGCCCGGCACACTTTCCGCTGCCGCCTTCAACAAGGCCAGATGCTCCCCGGGAACGGATTGTGGCTCCTCTACCCGCCGGTTGGTATGCCGCTCGGGAATCCGTTCAGCCAGTTCGTCATAGGGTTGCGGGCCAACGGCAGCGCGAAACCGGATACGGGCCACCAGACGCTCGTCTCCGGATGGAAATACTTCCATATCCGTACCCCATCCCCGTTGGGCAGCCGCCAGTCGCAAATTCTCCAAGGCGGAACCCAGGGAAATCTGGGAGGCCAGTTCCTTGTAATCGCCAAAAGAATAGGACCGCGATCGCTCGTGGACGAGAAACAACTGGCCGGCCCGTTCGTGAAAATGCCAGGGTTGGTCGTTGCCCGATGACGGTGCCATGCCCGCCAGCCGTATGATGCCCAGGATCGTTTCATCGGAAGGCCATGCTCCCCCATTCTCCGCCCGGCTCCAGGGATCCGTCAGCGTCTGGATCAATGCGGAGGTCAAAGGCCTGATGTCCGGGGGTTCATAGGGTGTACCCAGAGGTGCCTTTCCCGGCACTATGGCCTCCGGATCGGCGTAATACCGCCCGGAAACAACCGCATGACCCAGCAATATCCGGCGACTCACATCTGCCGTAATACCCGCACCCATGACAACTGTTGAAGCGAGCTGAGGCCAGGTGGGAATGGTCTGTCCGATCTCCAGCATGGACACCTTGGCCCTGGCAGAAAGGGTCTCCAGGCCAATCATCCTGAGCATGTAAGGGATCTTTTGGGGATTGGTCAATCCCCTGAGCCGATCCGTATTCAGATCTCCCGCCAACCCGTGCAACAAAGGACGGTCGGGCTCCAGATCATAACGTTCTACATCGATCATGCAGCGATCACTGGTATCCATCACGACCGGAATACCCACCTGTCGGCAGCGTTCCCTCAACATGACCTTGATATCCAGGCTGTCGCAGACTTCCACCAACAGATCGGCGGGTCCTCCTTCGCCCAGAAAGGCATCCAGATTGTCCTCGCGAATACCTTCCGGCCACAACTTTATCCGTATGAATGGATCCGTTTCCGCAATCTGTCGGGCCGTGATCACTGTTTTCGGGAGACCCAGGTCGCACAAGGAACCTCTGATCCGGTTGAGATTGCTCAGTTCCAGTTCATCAAAATCGGCCAGTCGCAACTCCCCCGCCAACCGCTCCTGGGCCAGTGTAAGGGCGATACCGTTGCCTACGGAAAGGCCGGCCACAGCGACAACCTTTCGGCTTAAGGCTTCCCGTTCTGCCGGTGTGATCTTGTAGAGATTCCGCGATGTCCTGATCGCTACAAAGTCTGCCTCCTCCGGCAAATGCACCAAGTGATTTCTCCAGGGGTAATACACCCAAACCCCGCAATCGGCAGGGTCCCGACCCTGGATCTTCTCTTCGGCAAAACGCTTTCTGGCTTGTTCATCCGCCGCACTTCCCGGCCGGGATATGGCAAAAAGTTCATCCAACTGCGCGGTGAAAGTGTCCGTCCATGTCGGATGATGATCCCTCTTCAGCCGGTCAAATGTCTCCCTGTCCGGTGATTGATCCAGCACAAAGAACTGTGGTATGTATACCGGCTCGGTCATTCGGGAAATCGTGTGGCAAAGAATGGGGGTGGTGCAAAAATCGTAAACTCTTTGGAGTTGCAGGAGAAAAAGAAAGGAATATGGCCCCACGCTCTTTTTTCGCAACAAAATTTTCCATATATTCGTATTTTCTAAGGCCAGCGCCCGCCATGCAGGAACCCGAAAAGATCCGCGTTCTATATGTTGATGACGAATCCGTCAACCTGACGGCATTCAAAGCCTCCTTCCGGCGCGACTTCGAAGTATTTGTTGCCCTCTCCGGTCCCGAAGCGATGGAAATCCTGGAAAAACAGGACATGGAGGTCATTATCACCGACCAGCGCATGCCCGAAATGTCCGGCGTGGAGTTCCTCGAAAAGGTCATTCCCCTCCATCCGGAACCGATCCGCATCCTCCTCACCGGTTATACCGATATCCAGGCAGTGATCGATGCCATCAACAAAGGGCAGGTGTATCACTACATCACCAAGCCCTGGGATGAATCCCAACTCCGCAACATCATCCACAAAGCCTACGAAGTCTTTGCCCTGCGGCGGGAAAACAAAGAGCTCATCAAAAGCCTGCTCCGGGCCAACGAACAGCTCGAATTCCTCCTCCGGCAGCGTCTGTTGTCCTGAATCGAACCTGCTCAGGCAATCGTGATGCCCTGATCGAGATACACATCCTGTACCGCCTCCAATAGGGCGACGCCATCAGCCAGGGGCCTTTGGAAGGCTTTGCGACCAAGGATCAAACCCATTCCCCCGGCCCGTTTGTTGATCACGGCCGTGGTGACAGCCTCCTGAAGATCACCCGCACCCTTGGATTCGCCCCCCGAATTGATCAATCCCGCCCGGCCCATGTAACAGTTGGCCACCTGATAGCGCGTCAGGTCAATGGGATGGGCAGAACTCAATGTATCGTACATGGCCGGGTGAGACTTACCGAATTTCAAAGCCGTAAAGCCCCCGTTGTTGACGGGCAGTTTTTGCTTGATGATGTCCGCCTGAATGGTCACACCCAAATGATTGGCCTGGCCGGTGAGGTCGGCCGCCGCATGATAGTCGGTGCCGTCTTTTTTGAAGGCGCTGTTGCGGGTGTAACACCAGAGGATGGTCGCCATTCCCAGCTCATGAGCCCGCTCGAAGGCTTCCGCGATCTCCACGAGCTGGCGCCCGCTTTCCTCCGAGCCGAAATAAATGGTCGCCCCGATCGCTACGGCGCCCAGATTCCAGGCCTCCTCCACACTGCCGAACAGGATCTGGTCATAGGCGTTGGGATAGGACAAAAACTCGTTGTGGTTGATCTTGACGATGAAAGGGATGCGGTGGGCATACTTCCGGCTTACGCTGGCCAACACCCCGAACGTGGAGGCCACCGCATTGCAACCGGCCTCTATGGCGAGCCGGACAATGTGCTCCGGATCAAAATACACGGGGTTGGGTGAGAAGGCCGATCCGGCACTGTGCTCGATACCCTGGTCTACCGGCAATATGGACAGATAGCCGCTGCCGCCCAGACGCCCGTGATCGAACAGGGTCTGCAGACTCCGGAGCACGGGATTGGGCCGGTTGCTGTGCGCCCAGATACGGTCCACATAGTCGGGCCCCGGCAGGTGAAGCAGGGAGGCATCAATGGTCGTGCAACGGTGATCCAGGAGGTGGGCGGCCTGATCGCCCAAAAGTGCCGTCAGGTTAGGATTGGCCATGAGGTGCGAGAGAATGGATTCACTGCCAAAGGTAGGGGCTTGGGCGGATTTGGCCCCTGCCGGACATGCCTTGTCATAAAACGTCCATCTGCCAATGACCCCCTGATTATTCGACCACCAACTTTGTTGTTCCCAGCCATCGCCCGTCGCCTCGTACCCATACATGGTACAGGCCCGCAGGCAATCCGGATATGTCGAGCGTCAAGGATGGATGCCGGTAGGAATGCCGCCGACAGACATGCCCGGATGGAGATACCAGCGATACCTCAAGATCGAGGTCGGACATGTCCGTTGGCAGGGTGAGGATGACTTGGGAAGAGGCCGGATTGGGGAACAATCCGATGGTAACGGAGGACAACGGTTGGGTGGAACTCAGCACATCACAAGGTGCTCCCGGCGCGAGCAACTCGAACATTTCCGAGCGATAAAATATGGTGTCATCCCGGTAACAGCGCATCCAGGCGGGCACATGATCGGTGGTGAATGCACAAGTGAAATAATCGAGAATCGCCACTTCGGGATGACCCACTTTTTCGATATACGTGTATTCATGATAATCCCAGGGAAACAATACTCCGGTGGCCGATGTATGAAATCGTTTCAAGGCGATGGTGTCCACATGAATGGTGTCCACTTTGTCCACGACAAACCAGGCGAGATGCATGGCGCCGGTACAACCCAGGAGACTGAACTGTACGGAGTCTCCGTCCGTGAGGGAATAATCGAACATGAGATGGAGGGTGTCTTCCCGCCAGAGGTAAACACGATCTCCCTCCTGCACGGTGATATGTGGTCCTACCTTACGGCCGGTGTATCCTCCAATCATCGTATCACCGGTGCTCTGGATGGTGTAATAATCGTGGAGGGGATTGTCCGGCGGATCGAAATACCAAATCTCGTTGATGTGCCAAATGGCCCCAATGGGTGCCCATTCGCTTTGTGCTGTGGACAAATAAGGCTGCAATATCAAGATAAAAAATAGCACTATGTTTTTCATGGATATGGTTTTTAACGTTGAAGAATAATTTTACGTGTTTCAACGGGATGGCCATCAATAAAGTGGGTCAAAAAATAAACCCCTGGTGGATATTGAGAGACCCGGATGGTAGATTTAGGCGCTATTAATTCCGTATTCATAAGGATTCGTCCGTTCATATCCACCAACTGAATCATGCGGTGAACAGGAGCATCATTTTCACTGGGCATGTGAATAAAAATCTCTTCTACCACAGGATTGGGAAATATTTCAAGAAGTGGAATATCTATTGTAGGTGCATCTGTTTTTACGGCAATGGAGTCCCCAATAATATAAATATAACGTCCACAATGGCCATTCCAACAACCATTACTATCTAAAGTGACCATCCAGACATTTGGATCATTTAAAAATGGAATTCCGGTGGGATTCTTTGTCGATAAATCGCCAACAAAAATAAATCCTTTTTCATCTTTAATCCCATTAATGAGTCGACCTCCATAAGTATCTCTAGCATCCCGAATACTCCGTTCCCATATGAGTTGCCCATCCATCGTGATTTTAAAACACCATCCATCCATTCCAAGACTTTCCGGCTCCAAATCAAACAAATACCAGTATTCATCCGTACCTATTCCCAATATTGAATTGTCAGCTAACTTATTCGTGGTGATAAGCGATTTTTCCTGTTTGGACACAAATACATACTCCCATTCCACTTCCAAATTTTGATCCAGTTTAAATAGTGTAGCCGGAAATGGAAAGGTGTCAAATTTGAATGATAAATCCTTTTGCCAGGTCAATATATATCCGCTATCACTGGTCGTAGCTATATCTATCAATGGAAAAAAATCAGCACCATAAAGAAATTTTTTTGAATTCTTAATGGAAAAATCAAAGTCCAAAATAGATATTACAGCTTCTCTGGAAAAAGTTGATCCGGCATATTTGGCCTCGCCATACGCCAATACATAACCCCCATCAACCGTCTCTTGCAGGGCGACACCCGCGGATCTTTTATCCGGCTGCCCATAGTAATGGCACTCAATCTCATTAAAATTAAAATCAAATCGGCACATAAAGATCCGATGTCCTGTATTATTTTTCAAATCGCCAAATAAAATGTATTCATCTTTGAATATTCTACCCCCAGTTAATGAAAAATTAGTAGTATAAGGTACATAGTGATCCCTAAAATAATACAATTCTCCATCAAATATAGATAGCGCCATTAATCGCAATTCATAATGTCCACTCTTCCAGATCATACCTGTCATATAAATAGTATCATTTCGGATCGCCATATTCTGGCTGTTTGGATGTAAATGTTTGTAAGGTTCAGAATTTATTATCACCTTCCAAACAACATTGCCTTGCCGGTCCACTTTCATCAGCCCATGACAGTTATCCCATGTGTCTTCATAACAAAATGAAATAATAGGTAAATAAAAATACCCATCATATTCCACTACCTGAATAGCAGCATCAGACCGGCCATCAAGAAATGGAATATTTATTGACATTTCCTGACCTCGCAATGTTTGTAAGAAGACAAATAATATAAAAGTTAGAATGATACGCATTGTTTTTGATTTTAGAATAGAGGGCGGAATTCACCGCCCTCATGATTTGGATTCAAAATACGTTCATTTCTGAATACTTAGCAGCTCAGTGTACACCATACGACCTTTGTAAGATAATTGAATGGCATAGATGCCTGAATTCACATTATTTAAATAAAGGTCATAAAATTCCGCTTTTAATGGCCATGGTTGTTCAGACACTTTTACACCCAAAGTATTGATAAGGGCAACCTTATCAATTTCATGGCCGAAATAGTTGCGAATGGTTACCATGTCCCGTGAAGGATTAGGAAACACTTTAAAGTATCCTCGCTTTTGAATAAGGGATTCACCTTGAGGAGCTGTACTTCTTTCTTCAGCAAAATATTCCTCATCAAATTCGGGAAGCTCATCGAATACCCGACCAAAGAAAAGACTTAACATTGATCGGGCATATGCCCCAACACTAAAGTCGCTTACTGCCATATCTTCCAGGTAAAGGCTATCTGTTGTTTCCGGGTAAGTACTAAAATCATTTGCGAGCCAATCCAGGTATATCGATTGAATAGCCTTGAAGTCAACTAATTCTCCATCATTTGGTAAATCCATCAATAAACTATCTGCCAATTGTAAAAGTCCTCTACCCGCTGCAATGCCATACTTAATTAATGACACCGAATTAGTGCTATCCTGATCTAACAGGAAAAACGCTACTTCAACACTATCTTGATCCAATGCTTTTGCAACAAGATAATTGCGGACATAATCCTTATATTCAACCATTCGTGCTAAGGTATCCGATCCAGGATTAGACTGCCTTAAGATGACGATGGTATCCAAAAGTGTTATATAATGCGAATAATTTGGAGGACTAAATGGGGGTAAAAGGGAATTACAACTAGGACCGAATGCGTAATTCACAGTATAATTACCAGGTGTAACTGGGATAAGACAGGTTGCTGTGCCTGAAACCCAATAGTTAAAATGAAGCGTTTGACCAGAAGTCTCAATATCACTGATTTGAATCGGATTTGTGAAACAATTATTCGCTCCACCCTTATTAGTGCCTTGATGCACTCTGATTTCGCCTTGATCGCCAGAACTTGTATTTCCGGCTTGTCGGATCATAAAGTCACGTGTAGCATCAAAAAGGTTACAGCGCACCTGTAACTCCTTGTTCTTTCCCTCTGCAATGACGCCAATCAATGCTGAAATGGCATTATCATCCACATAATTATGCTGATCAAATCCAACTCCTCCTGACTGGAAGCTATAAACACCCACTACAGGATCCACTATGGCATTGTCCCTCACTTCGTATGAAGATGGTCCTAAGACGGTTACGGCTGTATTCCCGTTAAAGAATTCATTGTTGATAATCCGAAGACCAGCACCATAACTTGTCGCCTCCGACCGAATATGCAAAAAGTTATCCAGAAAATAGTTGGGGTCAATACCATCTACCCCTACAATCGTCAGTCCTGAGAAGGGATGTGTTGCCATAGATCGTATCCCGACTTGATTATAATGAAAGTCATTTGCATCTGTCACTTTGACTTGAG
>CAYYGN010000057.1:0-9881 GCA_964471595.1 uncultured Saprospiraceae bacterium | reverse complement strand
CGGCAGACCAAACGCGGAGGTAATACGTGTTGCCGGGAATGATACCGGAAGGACAGGTGCCGATTTCCAGCTTTCGTCCCAGGCTTTCCACACTGCAATACAGCGGATTGTTGGCCGCACCCGTCGCGCAGTTGGCGTGGAGGGCAAATCCGACCGTATTGATATCCGATGCCTTGGAGCCGAATTCGAACTCGATGGTCCATCCGTTGTCCGGCACGGGGTCGGGGGCGACAAACTTGTACCAGATGTCATCCCGCTTGAAGTTGGCGGAACAGGAATTGATGTTGTCCAGGTTTCCGTCCGTGGTGTTGCGCGTATCCCCTTCGATGGGTACGCTGTTGTCCTTGCTGTCCGCGATCGTGATCTCGATCGCACCGTCGCATTTGTCATTGACCGGAGGTTGGCCAAAGACGGAAACGGAACCGGCCACAAACAGGACCGGGAGCAAAGAACGCATAAGTTGTACCATTTTGCCTTTCATAAGCTGCACAGTTTAGGTGAGAATCAGCCGCTAAAATAGGAATTGAATTCAATATGACCAGCAGAAACGAGGAATTTTGTCATCCTGCGGACACAACCCGCCCCAACTCGTCGACCAACCGCTCCCTGTCCACCGGTACTACCCCCGGCCGTTCGCATACTTGTCCGCCCGCCAGATTGGCCAGAACCGCGATTTCCCTGGCTGGCCATTGTGCTGCCAATGCCAGGGATGCCACCGCGATTACTGAGTCGCCGGCGCCGCAAACATCAACGATATCCCGGGCAAACACCGGAACAAGCCCGTACTGATCCACACGGTGATCCATCCAGAAAGCCCCTTTGTCGGATAGGGTCACCAGGGTAATGCGATGATCCAGATGCCCATGCAGTTGACGGCAGGCCCGGCATAGAGCTTCCTGTTCGGCCGGAATATCCATGCCGAGTCCCTCGATGAGTTCCTTGAGATTGGGCTTGAAAAGGGATACGCCCCGGTAGTCGAGGAAATGGCGAAACTTGGGGTCCACGGTCACCGGAATGCCGGATTCTTTGGCCATTTCCATCACCTTCCGGATCAGGGCCGCATCCAGCACGCCTTTGTTGTAATCCTGAAATACCAGCACATCCGGACACTCTGACCTTATGAAAGCATGGATCATATCCAGCATGCGCCCTCGTGCCGATGCAGATAGCGCATGGGTATCTTCGGCATCGACACGGAGGAGATGCTGGCCTCCGGCCATCACCCGCGTCTTGACGGTGGTGCGACGCCCTTCCTCACGCAGGATCCCGTCCGGCCGCAGCCCGTTTTCCCGCATCAAATCCTCCAATCTGTCGCCTTCGGCATCGGTCCCTACAACGCTGACCAGCAAGGGCTCGGCTTCCAGGGCCAGGATATTGAGCGCCACATTGGCTGCACCCCCAAGGTGTTCGCTGCGCTCCTTTAGATGGACGACGGGCACCGGCGCCTCCGGGCTGATTCTGGTCACGCCACCTTTGAGGTAACGGTCAATCATGACATCCCCGATGATCATCACGCGAAAAGGCGGTCGCCGGAACAGGGTTGGCAAGGGTACTGACATGGCACGCCAAAAGTAACTATTCGCCAGGACGCCGGCTCCCCGGTCTATGGATGCGGCAGGGCTGCCATGATCCGGGCGGTGGCACCCGAACGGGCCAGAACAGTCTCCCTCGCTGCCCGCCCGGCCCTTTGACAAGATTCCGGATCCCGCAGCCACGCCAGGCGTTGACAAAGCGACGCCGGGCCATCCACGAAAAATCCTCCGCCGGCACCGATCAATGCCTCTGCCTCGGGAAACTTGTCGTGGGCAGGCCCGAACAATACCGGCAGGCCATAAACAGCCGGTTCAAGCAAATTGTGCACCGATCGTCCAAAGCCACCTCCTACAAAAGCCAAGTCTCCGAGACGATAAACACGGTTGAGCATGCCGACGACATCCAGCAAGAGGATTGCCTCCTCTCCCTCGGCAGGCATTTCCCGGCGGCTGTATCGCACCGTGTTATCGCCCAGCATGCGGTCGTAACGTTCCAATCGCTCGGGTTCGGGATCATGCGGCACGATGATCCATACCCATTCCGGCAATACCCGGTCCCGGATGGCCGCAGCCAGGCATTCGACATCCTTGTCCCACACACTCCCGGCCACGATCACCCGCCGCCCCCGGACGAACGCCTCCAGCCACGGGTCATCCAGCGGTTCGGCAGACAGGGCAAGCACCCTGTCCACGCGCGGATCACCGGACACAAATACATGTTCACCCCCTTTGTCGCGGATCAGACGGGCACTCTGTTCATCCTGGACATCCATCCGCCGGGCTTTCAAAAGGACCTCCAGAAACGGGAATGCCCAGGCGCGGAAAATCCATTGGTCCTCCCTCAGCCGGGCCGCGAACAAGTGGATGGGGATCCCTCTCGCCTGCAATTCCCGCCAACAGGTAAACCAAAAGTCGTACTTGGTCCAAAGGACGTATGCCGGTCTCACCCTGTCCAGAAAACGGCCCACCGCTCCTGTCCGGTCCGGAGGCAGATATCCAATGGCATCCGCATGAGGAAAATCCTTGCGAATCCGGTATCCGGAGGGACTGAAAAAGGTCAGGGTGATCCAAGCATCCGGACGCACAAGGCGGATGGCCTCCATTAGGGGACGGCCTTGCTCGAATTCACCGAGAGAGGCGCAATGCATCCACAGGCTGTATCTGCCCGGCGGGCAGGCAGGAATGACGACGGATTGCCGCTGGGTCAGGAAATTTTTCAGTCGGGAAGACCCGAGGGCCGCCAACGGAATCAGCGTCCATACCACAGCATGGCCTCCCTGATAAAGGCCGAACAAGAGCCGGCGGTAAATGTCCTTCCACATAGGGACCCGAAGGATCAATAATAGATGTCGTCGGCCTGCTCGCCGGTATGGAGCGCGATGGCAATACCGGCCCTCAATCCGATGGTCAGGTCCATACGGGACGACCGGTCTCCCCGCATGGTCTGGAAATCATAGGAGCGTTGGCTTCGGGTAAATCCTTCGATCAGGTCGATACCGGCCATCAAATGGAGCCTGCGGTTGAGACTGAGGTGCTGATAGCCCACAAACTGGGTCAATGCCCATCCCCCGGTCAGCCGGTCATATCCGGCCGCATATCGCCCTTCGACCTGTGGCAGGGATTTCATTTCGTCATTGACCCGGACCTTGTGTCGCATGTAGCCGGCACCGGCTGTCAATCGCAATCCCGACCTGCGGTTGGCCGCCACGAGAGGGATGACCACACCGCCATAGACGGAGCCGGTCCATATGCGCTGTTGCAGGAATGCCCTCGAAAGCGCCAGGTCCCTGCCAACAATCTCTCCATTGGGATCCTCGAGAAAAGCCAGGACATTCTCCTTGACCTTACCGGCAAATCCGTATTGGAAATCTATCCCCGCCAGCCAGTTGCCCGTCCAGGACCACCATTCGAGTTGTCCGCCGGCCATGAATCCGGGGCCAAACCGGTCGGCCAGATCACCGGCTGCCAATACGCCGGAGTAGGTTGCCCGCAGGGAAAATAGATCCACTTCATTGACTGTAAGGGCCGTCTGCCCCATCCCGCGGCAGGCAAGAGCCAGCCAACATCCCAGAAAAAACACCCGGCGCAGGCGCCCCTCATTCGCACTGAAAAGCATCCCTTTCATGGTCCAAAGATATGCGGTACGATTCAGGAGGCAGAATCCGGATCCAGCGCCTCGCCCTTCCCCCCGATCACATTGACCTCCGGGACCAGAAGCACGCCAAATTTCTGCCTGACATCCTGCCGAATGTCCCGGGCCAGGGCCAGAATTTCCTGTTGGGTGGCTCCGCCGTAGTTGACCAGGACCAGCGCTTGTTTTTCATGAACACCACAACGTTCCCGCCTGGTCCCTTTCCATCCCGCCTTCTCGATCAGCCACGCCGCGGGCAATTTGACCTGCCCTTCTCCCGCCGGGTAATGAGGAATATCGCCCCATGCATCGCGCAGGTTGTCCAGCAATACCGACGGGACGACCGGATTCTTGAAAAAACTGCCGGCATTGCCGATGTGAGCGGGGTCCGGGAGTTTGCTTTGCCGGATACGGATGACGGCTTCGCAGACGTCCCTGATCTCCGGCGACCCGATCCCCGCCGCGGCCAATGCCTTCCGAATGTCTCCGTAATCGAGTTGCAATTGTGGCCGCCGGGACAGTCGGAGTGTCACATTCAGGATGACCCACCGGTCTTTTTCTTCCTGTTTGAATATGCTGTCCCGATAGCCAAACCGGCATTCCTCCCTGTCAAAGCGCCGGATCTGTCCATTGGACCTGTCCATCGCTTCGAGCTGGTGGAACACTTGGGTCAACTCCACCCCGTACGCGCCAATATTCTGAATGGGGGCCGCCCCAACCGTTCCGGGAATCAACGCCAGATTTTCGATGCCCCCCAAACCTTGGTCAACCGCCCAGGTGACCAGATCATGCCAGCGCTCTCCTCCTCCGGCTCGCACCATCACCTCCTCTCGTTCCGTCCTGATCACCTTTTTCCCCGGTATCCGGTTGTGCAACACTGTAGCTTCGAGCTTTCCGGGCAAGAGCAGATTGCTGCCACCCCCAAGAATGAAGACCGGCCCGTCTGCTTCCGCTAACCAACGACGGAGAGCGTCCGCTTCCTCGAACGGGACATACCTGCGTGCCTGACAATCCAGTCCGAAGGTATTGAAGGGTCGGAGAGACTCAGGGTGCAGTTGGGACATGTCGGGTATAATGTAGGCCAAGCCATCCGGTCACCCGGGTCCACAGGATGGAATCGCCGGGTTGGGTCGCCTCTGCCGGCGTACCGGAGGGCCACTTTCGGCGAACGACCCGGTCGCCGTCCCAAAGGAACAGATACAAACGGCCGTGATTGCCCTCCTGAAATCGTTCGAAGATTTCAACCTGGTCCATGCGTAAATCCCGGTCATGTTGCCGGTTGAGCCATAACGTCAATGAAGCGGCCGGCAGCAAGAGAAAAAAGCCGGTGAGGCCTGAAATGTAAACAAGGTCCCGCTGCCGGCTCCACCAGCGCCGGGCGAGAAGCGTGGACAAACCCGTCATGACCGCCCACACCAGAAGCGCCGGGACGACCAGCGAAGAAGGTTTTTCCAAATCAGGCATCCACATCACAAGACCTGCCACTCCTCCCACCAGAAGAATCACCAGCAGCGTGGCACCGGTCCTGACCAATACGTTCATTCGGCCAGATCAAATTGAAGCCGGGCCATCCGGCTGTAATGCCCCTCAGGCAGGCGAATCAGTTCATCATGCGTGCCCGATTCGACAATCCGGCCCTGATCGAGCACATATATACAGTCTACATGGCGGATGGTCGCCAATCGATGCGCGATAATGACAGCGGTGCGTCCCTCCATCAGGTTGTCCAGCGCCTCCTGAACGATGCGTTCCGAATCAGCATCCAACGAAGAGGTGGCCTCGTCCAGAATCAGAATGGCCGGATCCCGGAGAACAGCCCTGGCTATGGCCACTCGTTGCCGTTGACCTCCGGACAGTCGGATACCCCGCTCCCCGACGACGGTATCCAGCCCTTCCGGAAATTGCCGGATAAAGGAGAGGGCATTGGCCCTTTCGGCCGCTTCAAGCACTTCCTCTTCCGTGGCGTTGGTCCGGCCATACCGAATGTTTTCCCGGATCGTTCCTCCGAATAGCATGACCTCCTGGGGGACAATGGCAAAGTGGCTGCGGTGCTCCGGCAAGGACACCTCACGGATGTCCCGTCCGTCAATCAGGATCTGACCTGACTGGGGTGTGTACAGGCGAAGCAGCAGTTGGACAATGGTCGATTTGCCGGCTCCCGATGTGCCGACCAAGGCCACCTTGTGACCGGCCGGCACCTCCAGATGGATGCCTCTGAGGACAGGTACATCCGGCCGGCCCGGATAGGCAAATGCCACCTGCCGGAAAGCAATTTCACCCCGAATGGCCGCAACCGGTACGGGAGGCGGATCGGCGGATACCTCCCCGGGCAGATCCAGGATGTCCATGATCCGCTCCGAAGCCCCAATGGCCCGAACCAGTTGGGTGTAAAGGTCCGCCAGGCCTCCCATGGACCCTCCGATAATGGCCGTTATGGCAATGAATGTGACCAGATCCCCGGGTGACATCCGGCCCTCCTGCACCATGGTGGCCCCTTTCCACAAGACAAAAAAGATCACCCCGAACAAAATGGCGATGATAAATGCCACGAAAAATGACCGGTGCCAGCCGAGCCTCATGGCGGCCCGCACGGCCATCCTGTTGGCCTGCTTGTACCGGAGCGTCTCAAACCACTCGTTGGTGAAGGTTTTGACAACCTGGATGGTCTGCAATGTCTCGTCCACGATGACCTGTGAGCTCGCCAGTTCATCCTGTCTTTGGCGGGACAATTTCCGGATATTCCTCCCCATGAAAAGTGCCAGCAGGACAATGACCGGAAAAGTAGCAAACATGAGAAGAGACAGGTCTGGCATCTTGTACAACAAATAGGTAATGCCGGTGACCAGGACGATGATCTGTCGCAGAAATTCGGCAGACGTAATACTCAGGGCATCCTGGAGATGTTGTACATCCCCTGATGTACGGCTGGTCAGCTCTCCTACGCGGTGTTCCTCGAAAAAAGTGACCGGCAAAGTGATGAGTTTGCGATACAAGGCCTCACGGATATCCGCCATGGAGCGCTCACTCAGGTGGGTAAACAGGAGAACCCTGGTAAAGGACACCAGACTCTGGACACCCAGGATGGTCAAAAGACCGAGTCCGATCTGCCGGAGGGTCAGTCCGTACTCCCCCTTACCGGTAGCCACGTTGATGATTTCGCCGGAAGCAATGGGAAAAACCATGAACACCAGGCTGGAAAGCGCCAGGAGCGCCATACCGCCCAGGAAGGCGAGCCGGTAGGGGCGCAGGAAGGCAAATAACCGCCGGCTTTTTTTCAGGGCATCCCGCGAAATACGGGATGTTGCCTCCTCCTTGTCGTCCTGAGCCGACCGTCCGAATCTGCGGGCCATAATGTGTTTGGGAATACAAAGATGCCAATTCCTCCGCACCAGAGCTGTCCGGCCCTTCCGCTTTCCCTGCCAGGCCTGACATCCGTTAACATATCGTTTGACAAGATACAGGCATATCTTTAAGACGGATGGCGTTGTATGTATATCTTTGTCAAGCTATTCTTCATTTTTCAAAACTCAAAGCACAATGAAAAAGCAATTGCTGACCTTTGGGATCCTTTTCGGATTCGTAATGTTCCTGGCCGCTTGCGGCAACGCTGAGCAGACCGACGCTGCTACCGAGGCGGAAGCCACCGAGCAGATGGAAGAAGCACCGGCTCCTGCTCCCGAGCAGGCTCCGGCTGATGCCCAAAGCACGGAAACTCAGGAAGAAGCCGGTACGGAAGTCCAGTAATCCGATTCGGTTCTTTCAACGCATAAAAGGCCTTCCCCCGGGAAGGCCTTTTGCTTTTCCATCGGTCCCTTGCCCGGCTTAGAAAGGAAAGACCAGGGCACCGGACACAAAAAAAGAACTCCTCGCCCCTGGCAGGGACGGGGAGTTCCGCAATTCCATATTAAGGCGACGGATCAGGCCTCCAGCACCTCCGCCGCAGGTATCACGACCTGACCGCGGTAGTACATGGCGCCTTCATGCCAGTAGGCATGATGAAACATATGGGCTTCGCCGGTCGTCCGGCAGATGGCAATCTGTGGCGTTGCAGCCGCAAGATGCGTACGGCGCTTCCGCTTTCTTTGCTTGGAACCCCGTGACTTGGGATGTGCCATATCAATTCGAGTTTATTTGCGATTTCAAATCCTGAAACGGAAGGTCCCCACCCTCAGGACGGGAATCTCCCTCATTCTTCATGCGATGGAGATATTCCAACACCTCCATATTACAGGGGCGGGGGACATCATCCTCGCAATTATACCCCCTTCTGACCGGCAGGGACAGCAGGGCGCATTCATAAATGTACCGGGCTACATTCAGCTCGGTCATATCGGGCGGAAGAACAACCACTTCGTCGTCTTCCTGGAATTCAGGTCCGTACTTCACCACCAGATCCCACTCCCCCGTAACCGGCAGGAGGATATCTGCCGTACAACGATCACAGATCGTGGCCAGTCTGCCCGTCCATGCAAAATGGACCAGCGCCATATCCGGCCGTTTGTCCAGCGTCACCGTCACTTCCAAATTCCCTCCGCCTACCGGGCAATCCGGAAACCGGGCGAAGAAGTCACTGTCACACAAAAGGACAAAAACGGTCAATCCGGTTTTGCTTCCCGCTATCGGAATCGAAAAGGGGAGGAAGTCCCGGTCCATGCGCAAAGAACTTTTTCCTGAAGCGGTCGCAAAGGTATGTCTTTCTCCGTTAAATCCCAAGCATTCGTGAAAAGAAAGCGACCCGGATATCTGTCCGGGCCGCTTCTTCCAATGAAAAACAATTGCCAGTAACTCTTGGTCGGAGAAGGATGCTGGGTTACCCTTTGCGCACCTTGATCGTGCAGCCGGTAGCCTTGGTCAAAGCAGGGTCGGGCGTCTCTCCTTTCTGCAGGGCCCGGATGGCATTGGCCACAAATGGCTCCTGGACGGATGCCGCATCACTGAAGTTGTCGTCGATGGCACCAATGTACCGCACGACGCGATCCTTGTCCAGAAGGAAGACGTGAGGCGTGCGGGTAGCGCCGTATTGCGGGAATACTTTTTGTCCTTCATCCATCAGGTAAGGGAAATTGAACCTCTTTTCACGGGCACGTGTGGTCATCGCCTCATAGCTGTCTTCCGGTTGTATGGACGGATCATTGGGATTGATGGCAATAACCGGATAACCCTGCGGCCCGTAAGTGGCCTGCAGTTCAATGATCCGATCCTCATAGGCCACCGAGAAAGGACAGTGATTGCAGGTGAATATGACAATGTAGCCCTTGACCCCTTTGAAATCGGCCAGGCTAACCATTTTGCCGTCCACATTTTTCAAACGGAAATCGGGCGCGGTATCACCGATCTGCAGACCGGGCCCGGTGGTGGCCCAACCTGCCGTGAGGAACGACAAGGCAAACAAAGAGAAGAAAATCCGTTTTTTCATGACGCAGGATTAAGGTTTGATATTGACAATGGGTTGAATCCAGTCCAGCAAAGAGGCCAGATCTTCAAACTCCGTTTCCACGAAACGTGATTGGTTGCCCTGACGGATCCAGGTAGCAGGTATAGCCCCTGACCACCCGGCATCCACCTTGGGTATCCAGAGATGGCTCTTCGTGTCTGTAAGGGCCAAAACCTCCGCCTCAATATGGCGGGACTTCAGAAAATCCGGCAACCGGCCGGCCACATCTTTTTTCATGTCCAGACTGACGAGGATGATCTTGACCGGCATGTCGCGGGTCTGTTCATGCAACTGTTGGAAGTAAGGCAATTCCTTAACACAAGGTTTGCACCAGGTTGCCCAAAAATTGATGATATGGGTCGTATCCCCATGGGGTTCAAGATGCGGGGCCATATCCTCAAACCGGTCGAATACCGGTATGACGGAAGTTGCCTGCTGACCCAACAAGTCGGAAACACGTACCAAAATCAGGAAGAGCAAAATCCCTGTCTTCATGTGGGTTAAACCATACAGCTCGCGGATAGTTGCCATGATCAAAGAACAAAGTACGCCCATTCCCGGGGGCTGATCCCGGCCGGATCGCTTAAACTTGTGTTAAAATGACCGGCATCTCACGGTTTGAGTCGTTTCCTGCTCCATGACGCCGCGCAATACTCCCGACATCTTTTGGAAGGACTGGCTGCCCGGAGATCCCGATCCCGGTCTCCTCAAAGCCATTCCAAAATGGAACCGGCCTGCCCGGTGGAGGGCTCTGGGACATGATGACCAACAGGTGTGGGGTGAG
>CAYYGN010000056.1:0-10150 GCA_964471595.1 uncultured Saprospiraceae bacterium | reverse complement strand
TGTCCTTTCCCTGATGTTGCATTCTTATGCGTTTATGGTCAGCGGACTGTTGTTTCCGGTTTTGGGGCATTTGTATGTCCGAAATCCATTGCCTGCCGCAGCCGTTGCCGCCATGTTGGGGGGAGGAATCAGCACAATGGTTTTAACAATGTTCCCTCTGTCATGGCTGGGAGAAGTTGATCCCATCCTTCCCGGTTTGGGAATATCCGGTATTTGTTTTTTTACGGTTCAATATCTGATTCCAAAGAATGGCATTTCTGCAGCTTGACAAAACCGCCCTCGCTCATAATTTCAAACAGTTGGATAAACTGTTTGCCGGGCAAGGCAAGGAATGGGGTGTGGTCACCAAATTATTGTGTGGGCACAGACCTTATCTGGAAGAGGTGCTTCGCCTCAAGCCACAGGTGGTTTTTGACAGTCGTCTGAGCAATTTGCGCATGGTGCGGAATATTGACCCTAAGGTGCGTACCGCTTACATCAAGCCCACCCCACCCAGCCTGATACCGCATATTCTGGAGTATGCGGACATCACTTTCAACACGGAGCTGAAGACGATCCATGCCCTCAATGAGGAAGCCGAAAAACAAGGGAAGGTGCATGAAGTGGTGATCATGATTGAGATGGGCGATCTCAGGGAAGGTGTTATGCGGGAAGACCTCCTGGATTTTTACAAGCAGGTCTTTGATTTGAAAAATATCGAAATCATCGGCATCGGGACCAATCTCAATTGCCTCAACGGTATCATGCCCAGTGAGGACAAGCTCATCCAGTTGTCTTTGTACAGTCAATTGATAGAAGCCCGATTCGAGAGAAAATTGAAATGGCTTACCGCGGGTACGTCGGTGGTATTCCCGTTGTTGCCTGCGGGCATGTTGCCGGCAGGCATCAATCATTTTCGCATTGGAGAGACCTTGTTTTTTGGCAATGATATAGTGCGGCATGAACCCATAGAGGGCATGCGTCAGGATATTTTCACGCTGGAGGCAGAAGTTCTGGAGGTTCAGGAAAAGCCAAGTGCTCCTTCGGGAATAATCGGCACGAATGTAGCGGGCAAAACACCCTCCTACACCTTGAGGGACCAGGCAAAGACCAGTTTTCGCGCTCTTTTGGATGTGGGATTGCTTGATATTGACGATGGGGATATCCGGTCCATGATTCCGGGATTGTCCGTAGAAGGAGCCAGTAGTGACATGATTGTCATTGATCTCGGTAAAAATGAAAATGGCATCAAGGTGGGTGATACCATACCTTTCCGCATTAATTATATGGGGGCATTACGCCTGTTGAATTCCAATTACATCGACAAAACCATTGTAGGATGAACAATGCAGCGAAGTCATGGGTGGCGTTTCGGCGGAAGCTGCATAGCCGGCCCGAAATCGCCGGTGAGGAAGCCGGGACTGCCCACGAGGTGGCTGCCCAACTCGATGTCATGCCTGGCATGCGTGTTCACACCGGATGGGGAGGGAATGGAGTTGTCGGTACGCTGACATGTGGCGTTGAAGGCCCGTCCGTATTGTTTCGCGCGGAGTTGGATGCTCTTCCGTTGCAGGAGAACCGAGGCCGGGCACATGGTTCCCAAATTCCGGGCAAAGCGCATTTGTGTGGGCATGACGGTCATGCAACAATGCTTTTGGCGGCCGCATCAAAACTATCCCATCATCCCCCTTTCAGGGGTACGATTCATTTTTTGTTTCAGCCGGCGGAAGAAACGGGGGAAGGCGCCCGAGCGGTCCTTCAGGACCCCCGATGGTCCCAATTGCATGTCCAACACATTTTTGCGTTGCATAATCTACCCGGTTATCCGAGCGGTCAGGTCGTGTTGAGAAAGGGCAGATTCAATGCCGATGTACGGAGCATGATCATTCGTCTTAAAGGTGCGACGGCGCATGCGTCGGAGCCCTGGCAAGGAATAAATCCAGCCGGTGCTGTGGCCCGGATACTCAGCGTGAAGTCAGAATTGGAAGAGCCTGATATGCAAAGAGATGATTTTGCGCTCATTGTTCCGGTATATGGTACGTTGGGGACAAGAGCCTACGGCACTTCTGCCGGAGAAGCCGAGCTTCACTTTACCCTGCGCACCTGGGATCCCTTACTGTTGGACCATCTGGGTGACCGTTTGACCGAAATGGTACAAAGTATTGCCCGGGAGAACAGCCTGGAATGTTCAGTGGAATGGACGGAATGCTTCGATGCCATGGTCAATGATGATCAATCCGTGGCGGAGGTGGAAATGGCTGCCCGTAAAGCCGGCCTTTCAGTAATTATGGCGGAAACGCCATTTTCCTGGGGGGAGGATTTTGGTCAATTTTTATCCTTGTTTCGGGGTGCATTTTTTGGACTTGGGGCCGGTCATGATGTGGCTCCGCTGCATCATCCGGATTATGATTTTCCGGATGCTCTGATTGAAAATGGATGTCAGTTATGGGTACAACTCGCTTATCAGATACTCGGACCTCCAATGTCTAATTGAAACATGTATGAATCCACATCCATAGCCGTCAGTCGGTCAGCCTTTAAAGAAAACCTCCGGCATATCCGGCGACTGGCCGGTCAAAGTGAAGTTTGTCTGGTATTGAAAGGCAATGCTTATGGTCATGGGCTGAAGCTGATGACCCGTCTGGCTGTCGAAAACGGGGTACGTCATCTGGCAGTCTTCAGCGCGGACGAGGCGTATCAAATTTTGCCTCATTGCGGTGAAAAATGCCGGGTAATGATTATGGGTATGATTCCCCCGGAGGCGATCGAATGGGCCATATCCCAAGGTGTATCCTTCCAGGTGTTCAGTTTGTCAAGGCTCCAACAGGCCAGGGAAGCAGCCCATAAGGTCGGCAAGAAAGCCAAGGTGCATCTCGAAACGGAAACGGGCATGCATCGCACAGGTCTGGAAAGTGAAGATTTTCAGGCTGCTTTGGATATGATAAAGCGCAACACGAATGACATTTCCTTTGAAGGGTTGTGTACGCATTTTGCCGGGGCGGAACGCATTTCCAATCACGGACGCATCAAGCGGCAGATCCGTCGATTCGAGGAAGCCATTTCAAAGTCGGAAAAAGCCGGGCTTGCCCCTGATTGTTTGCATGCCGCATGTTCGGCGGCCCTCATCCGTTATCCGGAGACCCGATATGACATGGTCAGAATAGGCATAATGACCTATGGGTTTTTTCCCAGTCCTGAAATTCTCATTGAGTACAACAACCGGCACGGGGATCACCCCAATCCGTTCCAACGACTGATCCGATGGACAAGCACGGTCATGGATGTCAAAAGCGTACGGAGAGGAGAATACGTAGGTTACGGGACAGGATTCCAAAGTGGGTCAAACAGCCGTTTGGTGGCAGTTCCTGTGGGATATGCGCATGGATTCAACCGTTCATTGAGCAACAAGGGAAGTATTTTGGTCAGGGGACAGCGGCTTAATGTGGTGGGCTTGGTCAATATGAACATGCTGCTGGCTGATGCCACCGGATTGGATGTTGTGGAGACTGGCGATGAAGTCGTTCTGATAG
The DNA here is from genome assembly GCA_964471595.1 of uncultured Saprospiraceae bacterium. Lineage (GTDB taxonomy): Bacteria > Bacteroidota > Bacteroidia > Chitinophagales > Saprospiraceae > JAGNXB01. The sequence continues at coordinate 6,641 of CAYYGN010000056.1, read as the reverse complement.
GACGTCAGGGAGATGCCGAAATCAGTGTGGCCAGTTTTGCGGAAATTAGCAACCAGGTAGATTACGAATTGTTGACCCGTTTGCATGCTTCCATCCCTCGTATTTTGGTGGATTGATTCTGTTGATGAATTACGTATTTCTTTTTTGGAAATAAATTGGTTATTCTCATTGTTCTAATAAACGCCAGGGGATAAGATACGGACCCATTGTGCGGATTGTGTCAACGAACGGATTGAAAGAAAGCGCTTACACGTTGTACAAGCAATCGGGTTTCTTCCAACCTGAGGAATAGGATGGCCAGAGAGGCCATTAACACCAGAACAGCCAGAAGGAAAAGGGAACCGCCATCTTCGTTTACTTCGATCCCGAGCGGCCCCAGGTGGGCCAGTACGGCTCCTGAAATGACCCCGATACTGAGGATGGCACCGGGCAGACGGGTTTTGGGTATCAGAACAAGTGCAGCCGTTATGCATTCCAGTATGCCGACAAGGATCCTGCCTGCCGGTTCAATACCCAGGGTCGAAAAAATGTACACGGAATCGGGATGGGCAGAGAATTTGAAATAAAGGGTTTGCAGATAAACCAAAGCCACAAAAATCTGGAGGGCGTTGGACAGTGTTTTTCTGAGATCAGGCATAAGGCGTAATTGCTGCATTGACGGGTCTACATTTTCAGGAAATTGGAAAAAACGCACTGTTCATACAAAGAGAAAGTGGGCTACCAATTGCCGGCATAGGAGAGATCTTCGGTGGATGAATGGTGCAGGTATTCGTACTTGAGACGTATGATTTGCCTGAGGTGGTGATAATCATGGGCCAGCCAGTTGTGTAAAAACATCGAGGCCGACATGGGTCCGAATTTGGGATGGAGATAGGCACGGCTCCAGTCGGGATTGTGAAGAGAGAGCAGCCAATTTACGGAAATCGTCCTTTCTTTTAAAAATTGGTCAAGGGTTTCCTGGTAGTCTTGTTGCAAATAGGAACGGGAAATAACCCAACCCGTCGGGTCAATGGGCGGCAAGGGATTGCCAGGGGTTTCAAGGGTATGACGTGTGCGGGCACGAAAATCCTCTCTCTCTTCATCCAACAAATGACACAGCACCTCCAAAATGCACCATTTATCCGGTGCAGATTTCCAGTTGAACACATCGGGACTCAAATCACCAAGTAATGATTGATAAACTTGAGCATTGGATGATAATTGCTGGATGATTTGGATTGTTGTAATCATCTGATATTATGATTTTTGTTAATTCAATATAATTTGACCCAATTATTTGATAATAATGCAATTAATATTCACTTCAGAAATGATTCTGAGAGGGGTTATTGTGATGATTGGTTGTAGACGCATGCTTTTATTCAGTCTTGGATTAATACCGGATAAGCGAATGGTTGGTAATCCGGTGATTATCCATGATGTGCAAAAAATAAAATCCCGGTAATAAGCTTTCACCATTAATATAATAGAGTCCTTTATCAATCTGTTCAACATATGATTGGGCGAATGATGTACCAAAAGTGTTGAGAAGGATTATATCTGATTTGGCAGTTTGATCGCTGGTACGCAACCACCATCCGTCATTGGAGGGATTGGGCCAAATCAAGCTGGTTTTGGAGTTATCAAAATCCGGTTCTGTCATTGAAGTGGAAAGCTGACCAAAGCGCCATTTGATATGTCCTGATGAGTTTTGCCAAACTACGTGAATCATATCTGATGATACTTTTAAGTCAACATTTACGATACCATCTCCTTCAATCAGGTATTGATCAAAATCAAGATCACCTTGTATGTTTGAATTAATCCACACGGGAATTTGACTTGTGCCATTAACAATCTGTTTCCACGCAATAACCATCAGCTTGGAATGAACATCCAATCTTGGAAAATTTTGTTGGGCAAGTCCAACAATTGGACCAGTCAACCATGTCGATGATGTATTATTCTGGTTGTGTATGGACATACGATTAAAATAAACATGTGACTGTCCATTAACACCATTCATAGAAACAGAATATAAAGTATCTCCGATAATAACGCCATCAGGTCCTGATGCAGGACATGACTGAATATACCAGTTCAATAAATCGGCATTAATTCCATATTGAAATGATTGACCCATGTCTGTTGATATCCCTGCCCAGATGTCTCTGATATTGTCATTATTATCGCGATAGAGGACACAAATTATTGAATCATATGAAATAATGGTGCCCGGACAACAATCACAAACAACGGCATTTTCATCACTCCAACCACTTGCTTGTTTGGAAAATTCAAAAGATAGACCTGTGTCGAACGATCGTGCAATTCGCCATTGAGGATTTTGGAAATTGGGTGAGAAGTGCATGAAAGCTACAATAGGATTACCCAATTTGTCAATATCAACCGTAGGAAACCTGGATAGACTGTCGCTTGGATGATCAACTCGAATGGCAGGGAAAAATGACTTTCCCCCGTCATGAGAAGCTTTGCACCATATTCCACTGGAGCTCAGATGTTCTGGTATTTGTTTGAAAACAACATATACGGTATCACCTTTTGCAGAAATATCAGGACCCATCCAATCCGCTTCGGCAATATTCATTCCAACTGGATTAAGTGAAATTGGTGATGTAAAGGCAGAACCATTCCAGCGACTGAACTTGACTTGCCCGTTATGGCCCCATACGACCAAAAGTTCACCCTTAGCATTCAATGCGATTCTGGGGTGATTATTCCCCATTCCAGGAATTGTAATGTTGACTTCAGGACTCCAGGCTATTTGTGCATGGGCTGATAAGGTCCAGAGAATTGACAGTATCATAATTAAACCTGGAAAATAGTAAGGTCTGTGCTGCATGCAACTCTTGGAGATTGTCCTCCCTGTCATTAGGCTCTGCCTAAACGACGGCAATAAAAATCGGTTACCTTGATTCATGTCTGGGGTTTGGGGTTGAAAAGGCAAATAACCGGGATTGATGGAGTCAACCGGACTTCCTTCCCGATCGTGTACTATGAGAGATTTGATCATGAACATTATTTAGGATTATACAAATGACTGCATGGTGAGTGGTTTACCTTCAGGAAATAGGTACCAGTCGGAAATGACCTAAGGTCCAGCAAAAGGTTTTCTTTTCCTGAATAGACTTGCAATTCCCTACCCAGGACATCCGACAGTATGACGACATGTTGTTGGCTTGCATCGGTAAATCGTATTTCATAAATCCCCGCCGAATGCCCTGTAACAAGTGTGTAGTCTTGCAAAGGTGGCACATCTTGAAAGGACGTGGTTCCCGTTTGGCCGCATGACCACTGGCTATAAGCCAATCCGGATTCTATCTGCCATGTTTCAAAAGCAGACAAGCGCTGAGTCAGGGTGGCCCAGCGAACACGCGATGGACCCCAGGCGTTGAGTGTGTCGCAAATGCGGGCAACTTTATCAAAGAGGAGAGGTCCAAATTCGCGCTGATTGATGGTGATGGAATACCCGTAAAATTTATCTGCCGGGAGCAACCCGTTCTGCAGGCTATCTACAAATGCCCGCAATGGTTGAAGGATAAGGGCAATATCTTCTAAAGAATCCAATCCGCCCACAGGTTGGCATCCGTGCCCGGTATACCAGATCGTACGGGCAGGATTGTGGATGATGAAGGAGGAAGTCGTCGTGGAATCCGGCTTCCAGATGCCGTAATCATAAAAATCGTTCTGATGGCCTGGGGAACCTGCTCCCCACATCAATTGGCATTTCCACAGGACCCATGGGCGGTTGATGCCCTGGATGGTATCCTGGTACTGGTACCAGTCAGGAATGGGGGAATAGGTAAAACCGCCCAGGGTTTGCGTTGGCTTTGCCCCCAGTGTGTCCAGCAATCCATAAAGATCGGCGATGTTGGTGAGGTTCTTATTGCGCGGATCGATTTCAATATGTTCCAGAAAGGGGAATGATGCCAGGGAACGAAAAACATTGTTTTCTACCCCTTCCAACTGGAACGCCCCTAGTGCAAATCCGTCACAAGTCTGAAGGTTCCACGCCGCCTTTTTGGACAGGATCAGTTCGGCCAGCTCCACGACTTTATTTCTGGCCGGATAAAAATGCATGGGTTGATGCAGATTGTCCCCGGGTTCATTGTGAGAGACAAAATTGATCCAAACTACAGGGGCCTGACCTTGAGCCCAATATCCAAGGATGCAAAGAAAGGCGCAGATGGAAGCACGTTTGCAACCCAAAGAAAGAAGGGATTTCATGGCCTGAAAGACAATGCAGATCTTCATGTGAAAGGGCATGATCCAAAAGACAGGACCAAGGAAAGGTACGGGAATTTGGTTAAAGGTTGCCTGGCGAAGACACGCCCGGGAAAACATCCTTGATGCTGGGGAGGAACAAGCACACAGGTCATGTGTGCCTATGCCATTCCGAAATGCATATGTTCCTTGCGCCTTGCCGGTAAATACCTACCTTCGTGGCATGAGCCTGGAAGAAAAGGTCATGGAGTCCCTGAAGGCTGCCATGCGTGCCAAAGATGCCGCTGCCATGCGCACATTACGCGCCATCAAAGCGTCCATTCTGTTGTTCAAAACAAGCGGGAGCGGAGAAACCCTGGATGAGGCGGCCGAGGTGCGCATGCTCCAGAAAATGGTCAAGCAGCGTAAAGAATCCGCGGCCATATTCCATACCCAAAATCGTCCCGATCTGGCGATGACCGAGGAAGAAGAAATCCGGATTCTCGAGCAATTCCTTCCGGCCCAACTGGATGAAGAAGCCCTGGAGAAAGTGATACGGTCCATCCTTGTGGAGACAGGGGCTACAACGGCCAATGACATGGGCCGGGTCATTGGTTTGGCCAACCAGCGTCTATCTGGTCAGGCCGAAGGAAGAGCCATTGCTGATACCGTCAAACGTTTGCTCAATCCCTGATCAAGCCCAGCCATGCACGTTCTTTTCGTCGCGCTCAACTGGGGGATGGGCCATGCCTCACGCAGTGTGCCGTTGATTCGTGCCCTGTTGCGTGCAGGAGCGAAAGTGACACTGGCATCGGACGGGGTGGCGGCTGAATTGTTCCGTTCGGAATTTCCTGATCTGGAAGTGCACGAATTGCCGGGATACAAGGTTTCCTATCCCTCCCGGAATGTGTATTTGAATGTGTTGCGGAGTTCCCTTTCCATCTTGCGGGCTATTTGGTTGGAGCGTATTTGGCTGCGTCGTTTTCGTCGCGTACATCAACTGGATGCCATCATCAGCGACAACCGGTACGGGATTGTTGCCGCCGATATTCCCAGTGTTTTGATTACCCATCAGCTCCGTTTGTACGGTCATTGGAAGTGGGCCAACCGTATCGGGGAGTGGTTCATGCGTCGATGGATATTGCGTTTCCGTGAAGTTTGGGTACCGGATTGGGCGGGCTCCCGCAGTCTCACCGGTGGTATGGCCGCCTGGCCGTACAAGTCCCCTCCTGTCCTTTACATAGGACCTTTGTCCCGGTTCGAACCCGTTCCTCCGGGCGGTCAAAGGGACATAGACATTCTGGCAGTACTGTCCGGTCCCGAACCGCAGCGCGGCATTTTCGAGCAAAAGGTCCACACCCAACTGGCTGCCATTCCCGGTCACCATGTGATAGTTCGCGGGACACGTACACCCTTGCCTGCATGGTATCACGCCCAACCCGGGGTAGAGGTCATCGATCTTCTTCCCGCCGATGCGTTGCAAAAATTGGCCGGCAAGGCCCGCATGCAGGTAAGCCGAAGCGGTTACAGCACGGTCATGGACCTTGTGTATTCCGGACTACCGGCTCTTTTGGTGCCAACACCCGGCCAGTTCGAGCAGGAATATCTAACGGTCTGCCTGCGGGAAAAAGGGCCCTGGCAATTCCAGCAACAGCGCGACCTGGATATTCCTTCGGCATGGAAAGCCCTGCATGAATTTTCCGCCAACACGGCCTTGCGTCCCTCCGGAAATGAGGCAGATGAAGCGATTGCGGATTTCCTCGGGCGTCATGCCGTCAAAGGGATGTCCGGAGATATCCTGTCTCCCCGAAAAGTGATGAAATAATGTCCTCAAGTTCATTTTCATTGTTTTGTTTGATCATTATTCCAGCCTGCACTTTGGTGTGGATGGGGTGTCCCGGCAAGAAAAACCAGGACCCTCCATCACTGTGTATGGAGGATGCTTTTTGTCCCGAAGGTTTCAATCCCCGGCTGATTGACCAATGGGAGCCGGTAGGCGGCATTTTCAAAGGGATAGACATCAGCCACGATTGTGTGCAGGGGATTTGTCCCGATGCCATTTTCACTTTTTCCCCGGACAGTACTTACCTGATCATATTTACGGAGGTAGGACTGGATTCGACCGGGGCGTTTCCCGTGGTTACGGATGAAAGAGGACGATGGGTGGCATTTGCCTGTGATTGCAGGGAGGTGGATCTTCCTTATCAGCAAAAAGGCACCTGGGAGACGGGAACTCTGCTGATGTATCCCGAGGGACAGGAAAGCTACACACTGGCATTCCAGGGATTTCATTCCGGCTTGTACCTGAATAACTCAAGCCGGGATTCGACATTCAATTTTTATTTAAGGTGAGGCCATGATCCTTCGCGTCAGTGATCGGGTTCATGTTTAACGATTGTATGCGCGTATAGTCATATTTGTCAAATGGCAGACAAAAA
>CAYYGN010000055.1:0-10506 GCA_964471595.1 uncultured Saprospiraceae bacterium | reverse complement strand
ACCTACAATCCAGGTAACTGTAAAACTTATTATAATAAGGTGAATGAGGAGGTTCCGTCTCATAGCCAATCCATTAGTCCATTATGACAAGTGTCTGTCAAAGATATGACGAACTTTGAACCATTTAGTCGCCCCCGGTGAACCTCCTTCAAGACCAAGCCAGGCCCTTATGCTCCTGTCGATTGGATAATCCCATGAAAGACAATACAATAAAATCTTCCCATTTACGGTTTGGCATCCTTCTCTGGGCCCACACCCCGCAATCAGACCCAATCAGACCTTATTCTCCCCACAAGTACATGCAAAGGTAAGACCGTTCAGCCCGGAGAATTGGTCCCCCGGTCGTCAGGACTTGCCGGACCGGCGCCGGTTCAGAAAATACCTGGGTGCGACCACCAGCAAGCCGAATGACTCGCAGCCTTCCTTCGTCCGACGGGCGTGGTGCGCCCCATGGGCCCTCAAAATAGCCCGGCTGTAACGACCCTCCAATTGGCGGAACCACGAAAACCGCCGGTGGATGTACACATCATGGATGAGGAAATAGATCAAGCCGTACAGGCAGATACCGATGGCCACCCACAACAGCCATCCCCAACCGGGAAGACGGGAAAAGACAAACCCCATCATGCTTGGAATAGCAAATACCAGGAAAAACAAGTCGTTCTTCTCGAAGAAATGCCCCTCCTTCAATTCTGGATTGTGATGGTCCCTGTGCCATCGCCACAGCCATCCGTGCATGACATACTTGTGGGCTGACCAGGCGACAAACTCCATGGTCACTACCGTGCCGAGAATGAGGAGTACGGGAATCAACACTTCCATAACATTCATATTAAACGCAGCCGTGCCTGCACCCAGGTATGGCCAATGAGCAAAAATTTATTCCAGTTGGGCACCCTGATCCGGTTTTGACGGATGTGCTCCGGAGAGCTGCGCCGGATGCGGGCAAACAGTTTGTAGTAAAAGCGATAGGCCAACCACACGCCGAAACGGGCCCCTTCCGGAAGCCCACGAATGCCCGCTTTGGCTGCCATGAAGTCGGCATCCACCTCCTGATATAATTCCTGTATGCGGTAATAGTATCCAGCTTCGCCCCTGACATCAGGCTGACTGTCTACTGGTGGTGATGTGGCGCATCAATCACGAATTCGATAATGGACTCCCAGAAATGGCATAGCCGCGCTATAGCTATTTGGAATTCTATTCAACGGAGAATGGTTGTAATAGCCCATATCTACAGAAATTCCGGATGCAATAAAAATCTCGAGGCTGGCTCCGAATGCGACATTCGCAACCAAGCGCCGCTCAGGCACTCCAGGCTCTGCATAACTTAAATCCCCGGAACTTACTCCCAGTCTACAGAAAAGCCGAGTACGTCTTCCTGAAATAACTTTATACTCGCCATGCACGCCAAAAAGGAAAAATGGACTTTCTACTGGCTCCGAACTCATCACAATTGCTGTAATCACTTCGCCACCAATGTACCATCTCTCGGATATTTGATTGCGTAAATGCAAATTTATATAGTGATTGACAAAACCAGCGTAAAAAACACTATCCTCCATAAATTCTTTATCTATAACAAGTGAATAAAATCCACCTAGTTCTACATCAGCAAAACGAATTTCATCATTTTGGGCAGCAAGACCAGATAGCCAGAAAATATACCCTGAAAGAAATAGAAATTTCAAATTACCCATAAACGATATTTTAAAATGTGATGATTTAATAAAGTTCCCAGTTATTGATTTCACATTACGGATCAGTTATAAAAATATCAAGTTACTTCTTCCCGGATATTTCGACTTAGTACATCGCATTTACTCGGATATAACATTTTCTCCAAATGTATTTTCAAAGTGAACACACAACTAAAATTTCAAAGCAAATCCTGCAAAAAGAAGGGACAAACCAATTCTTTCATTATTCATACCCAATGGTCTAAAATTCCTAATACTAAAAGCCAGATTCAAATTATTTATCAGGCGAAAATCAACTCCAGAACCTGTACATAAATAATAAAATGGTCTCTTATCAAATACCAATTCCTTTGAAATTCCAAAATCCGAAACAGAGCCACCTATTGCCACATGCCAATTAAACTTTTCATAATTTAAAATAAGAAATTCTCCATAAACATTCAACCAATTATAATAAACATATTTGGTTTCGATTTCGCTATATACAACGGCATTATAGTCCATACAAATTGGAATTCTTCTGGAGATATATCTCTTTATTCCCAAACCCAACACAAACAAATTATTGTCATTGGTGTTTTGACTTTGTACATCATTAGGTCCAAATTTAATATAACTTCCCGCAAGATAAATTTCGCAACGAGACATGTCCTGGCAAATGGCGGAGAAATACGAAGTTGTAACCACAATCAAACAAATCAGAGTCCTCATATTTTGTATATAATTTTAACAAATGTGTAATACTTGTACGGATAATGTCGTTCATGAGGCTCCAATCCAACGCCTTTATAGAATTGCAAATTAATAAATCTATTCAACACAAAATTGAAGCCTACCGTAAACTCATAAAAAAAATAATATCCATTACCTGCCCTTAAATCCTGTGAATACAGAAATGAAGATAACGTGCTCAATCCGGATGCAATCATTGTTTCCGGGTAAAACCTCAAATATCTCTTTTTACCCCCTGCTTTGAACAAATATTGTTCGATATATGCATTTACAAATTTATATGACAACTGCAAACCCATTTTATGACCATCATAATCGTCGCCATAGAATTTACTTTCATCCGTTCGCCTGGCCATCCAATCATAGAATAAAATCACATAGGTATTATTATATATTTCAGAGGCAACTTGTATGCGCGGTGCCCATTGCACCATATATACATCATCACCACCGCCCTGAGCAACATTGTTAAAGGAAATATATCGGAATCTGGGTGTTAGTCCAACTTCAAAACAGGATTTTAGTACTGGCTCAGCAGCTTCTTCACGATCTTGTGAAAAAGCTACTGGCCATATAATTACTAAAAATACTGAACTTATAAGCCAGCGTTCCACCATGACTTCCCTTTATCATTAAATTTCTCTAATGGGCTCCCACAAAGATTTATTCAACTGAATCCGTAAAAATCCCTGTGTTTCCTGACATGTTCCTGTTTTCACGGACTCCTGGTTAGGTTATTAAAGTACCTTTGCTCGAACTTGTCCGGACAAAGATATCCCATGGAGGAATGCCTTCGTTTTGAGTTGTTGTAGCACTCCAAGTAATTGAAGATTTCCGTGTATGCTTCTTCAAAGGTATCAAAAATACCCTTCTGCAACAACTCGCATTTGAACCGGCTGAAAAAGGACTCGGTGAAGGCGATATCAAAACATTCGGCTTTACGGGACATACTCCGTACATACCCTCGTTTAGTCCAATGTTTCCTGAATATAACACTTGCATACTGGCTTCCCCGGTCCGAGTCCATGATGGTTCCAGGACTCAATTAGCTGCGTCCTTCTGCCTTTGTCAATGATTCCAATACGGTATCTGCACGCATGTTCCTGTCCAAATCCCACCCGATAAGCCAGCGGGTATAAAGATCAAGCCATGTGGCCAAATAGGCCCACTTCCCCTCCTTGACAGGTATATATGTGATGTCACCTACAACCACTTGGTTTGGCGCATTTGGGGAGCCTGCCGCCAGGTCTATCAACAGATTTGGAGATGGTTTGAGCGTCTGGCGGCTGTCTGTCGTCTTCGGTACGAAACTGCGAGGCTGAATGGCTTTCAGACCCTCCACCTGCATCAACCGTCTTGTACGGTGCCGGCCAACCGGGTAACCTTCGTCTCGAAGCTCATGGGCAAGTCTACGGCTGCCATATCGACTATAGTGTTGTTCGAAAATGCTTCTTACCGCCTGTCTTTCTAATGTTTCCCTCAGAGCAGGACGGTGTGTCAGTCCCCGTTTGAAGGCATAATACCCACTCCGGCTTACACCCATCGTGGCGCATGCTGCCGATGCCGGATACCTGCTCAGGTGATCGTTGATGAACGCGTAGGTCTTCACGATGTCGGTCGGCTGAAAATGTTCAAGGCTTTTTTTAAAATGTCCCGTTCGATTTCCACTTCCTTCAGCTTCTTACGTAACTGTTCAGCTTCTGCCCGTGCTGCTTTGAGTTCCAGGTTGTTCTCGGAGGCATATAGTCTCATCTCCTGGCTCCTCCAATTGTACAGCAATTGCTCACTAACTCCAAGGACTTGGGATACTTCCTTAGCCCCAATTCCATTCCGCAGCATCATGACCGCCTCCTGCTTGAACTGCTGGTCATTCCTCCGGCGCAGGCGGGTCCCGCCTGCGGCATTTAAGCAATAAAGTTGGTTTTCCTTCCTGTCACAATTTTAAGTTAGATCCGTGTCCATCCAAACCGGACCACCTTACAGACCGCTCAGCCCGGAGAATTGGTCCCCCGGTCGTCAGGACTTGCCGGACCGGCGCCGGTTCAGAAAATACCTGGGTGCGACCACCAGCAAGCCGAATGACTCGCAGCCTTCCTTCGTCCGACGGGCGTGGTGCGCCCCATGGGCCCTCAAAATAGCCCGGCTGTAACGACCCTCCAATTGGCGGAACCACGAAAACCGCCGGTGGATGTACACATCATGGATGAGGAAATAGATCAAGCCGTACAGGCAGATACCGATGGCCACCCACAACAGCCATCCCCAACCGGGAAGACGGGAAAAGACAAACCCCATCATGCTTGGAATAGCAAATACCAGGAAAAACAAGTCGTTCTTCTCGAAGAAATGCCCCTCCTTCAATTCTGGATTGTGATGGTCCCTGTGCCATCGCCACAGCCATCCGTGCATGACATACTTGTGGGCTGACCAGGCGACAAACTCCATGGTCACTACCGTGCCGAGAATGAGGAGTACGGGAATCAACACTTCCATAACATTCATATTAAACGCAGCCGTGCCTGCACCCAGGTATGGCCAATGAGCAAAAATTTATTCCAGTTGGGCACCCTGATCCGGTTTTGACGGATGTGCTCCGGAGAGCTGCGCCGGATGCGGGCAAACAGTTTGTAGTAAAAGCGATAGGCCAACCACACGCCGAAACGGGCCCCTTCCGGAAGCCCACGAATGCCCGCTTTGGCTGCCATGAAGTCGGCATCCACCTCCTCCTCGATCCGGACCTTGATCTCCTCATCCAGGGCAAAAGCCTCCAGATCGGGAAAATACACGCGCCCCCTTTCCTCGAAATCGCTGCGCATGTCCCGCAGGAAATTCACTTTTTGGAAGGCCGCCCCCAAACGGCGGGCCGGCTCCTTCAATGCCTCGTACTGCCTGTCGTCACCCTCCACAAATACCCGCAGACACATCAGGCCCACCACCTCTGCCGAACCGAAGATATAGGCATCAAAACTCTCCCGGCCATGCCGGTCCTGTGCCAGGTCCATAGCCATACTGTCGAGGAAGGCGGCAATCAGTTGGCAATCGATCCGGTAACGGTTGACGGTCTCCTGAAAGGCTTGCAAGACGGGATTGAGGCTTATGCCCTCATCGATGGCCCGCCAGGTATCTGCCCGAAACCGTTCGAGAAGTTCCTGCCGGGGAAACCCGTGAAAGGTGTCCACGATCTCGTCGGCAAAACGCACATAACCGTAAATGGCATAGATCGGCGCCCGCATGGGGCGGCTGAAGGCCCGGATGCCCATGGAAAATGAGGTGCTGTACCTCCGGGTGATGAGCGAGGCACATTCGCGGCAAGTCTGGTCGAAGAGGTTTTTCATGGCTGGGGATCTTCGGGGGTCAATAAGATTTGAGGACTTCGGCAGCAGCCACCTGACCGCTGATCAGGGATGGCGGCACACCGGGACCGGGGACGGTGAGCTGACCGGCATGCCAGAGATTGTCCACCTTCCGGCTTTTCATCCGGGGCTTCAGGAAGGCTGTCTGCCAAAGGGTATTGGCCAGACCGTAGGCATTGCCTTTGAAGGCGTGATAATCCCGCACAAAATCGCGATGGGCATAACTGCGCATGATCTTCACGTGGGGCTTAATCGATTGACCTGTGCGTTTTTCAAGGCGCTCCATGACGAGGTGATAATAATGGTCGCGTACCTCGGAGGTATCCTTCAGACCCGGGGCCACCGGAATCAGGACAAACAGGTTTTCCATGCCCGCTGGCGCCACGGATACATCCGTCACCGAAGGTACACAAGCATAAAACAAGGGCTTTTGTGGCCACGCAGGCCGGTCGTATATCTCTCCGGCGTGCCGGGTGAAGTCCTCATCGAAAAAAAGATTGTGATGCGTAAGCCCTTTCAGTTTGCGGTCCACACCGATGTAATAAAGGAGGCTGGAGGGCGCCATGACACGCCGGTCCCAGTAAGCCGGTGTGTACTCCCGGAATTCCGGGGGCAACAGATGCTGGTCGAGGTGGTGATAGTCCATGGCATTGACTACGGCATCGGTGGAAAGAGAAGTGCGGGAAGTGTGGACTGCCCTTATGGATGGACCTTCAAACCGGAAATCCTGCACTTCGTTCCCCAAATGGAAAATGACCCCCTGCTCCCTGGCGATGGCCGTCATGGCCTCCACAATCCGCACCATTCCTCCCATCGGGTACCAGGTACCCAGGGCCAGATCGGCGTAATTCATCATGCTGTACAGGGCCGGCGTTCGCTCGGGTGGGGCGCCGAGGAACAGGACAGGAAACTCGAGCATCCGCACGATCTTGGTGTGGCGAAAACGACTTCGCACCTGGCGGGAAAGCGAGCTGAACAGTTGCATGCGCAAGGCAGCGGTCAGGATGCGGAGGTCGAGAAATTCGCGGAAGCTGTGCCCGGGACGCCAGACAAACTCCCCCATGCCGGTTTCGTACTTGAACCGGGCCTCCTTCAGGAACTGCCGAAGTTTCTGGCCGCTGCCGGGTTCCAGGGATTCGAAAAGGGCCTCCTGCTCCTCCCGGCCGGCCGGGACCCGGACCACATCCCCGTCTTCAAAAAAGACCTGATAGGAGGGATCCAGTCTGTGCAGATCGTAGAAATCACGGGTGGAGCGCCCAAACCGGCGATAGAAATCTTCGAATACCTCCGGCATCCAATACCAGGAGGGCCCCATATCAAAAGCAAAGCCTTGTTCCGTGAACTGACGGGCTCTTCCGCCGGTCTGCTCATGCCGTTCGACCAAATGCACCTCCCTGCCTTCCCGGGCGAGACAAGCGGCGGCGGCAAGACCGGAAAACCCGGCGCCCAATACAGTGATCCTGCTTTTACCCATTCGAAGTACCTAAACAACATGAAGGTCGCAATTTGTTTAACATTTTGAATAATTTTGTTCAAATAATTAAACAAAATGACCAATCCCCGGGTCTGCTGTACCTTGCCGGCATGCCTGCCCTGACCCGCACTTGTTCCGGCCTTCTGGTGCCTGCCTTCTTATTGTTTGTTCTTTTCCTTGCGGCTTGCCGAACGGGGAAAACCGAAGGACAAGGACCCACCTTTGTCATTGTGCGGCATGCCGAAAAAGAGACGGGAAAAAACGACCCTGATCTTTCACCTGCCGGAAAGGAGAGAGCGGCCCGATTGGACAGCCTTCTCAGGGACATGCCGGTGCAGGCGGTTTATACGACTGATTTTGCCCGGACGCGGCAAACGGTGGCCGGCATTGCCGAACGCCACCACGTTCCTTTGATGGTTTACGATCCGGCCGACCCGCGCGGTTTGGCGACCAAATGGCGGCGAAAACACGCACAGGGGATCATTGTCGTGGCCGGACATTCCAATACCGTTCCCGGTCTTGTGGAAGCGCTCAGTGGCAAGGCTGTACCGGCAGTGGCAGACGGAGAATATTCCCGCCTTTATCTGATCGCCGGCCGAAAGGGCAAGCGGGTCTATTTGTTGCATTACTGACCCCCCTCTGCTGCGCCGGAAGACCGGTGGTATTGCTCCCACTTCCAGGCGCTGGCCAACATGTCCTCCAGGCCGTAAACCGGTCGCCATCCCAGTTCGGAAATCGCCAGAGATGGATCGGCCCACACCTGCTCCACATCCCCGGGTCTGCGGGGGCCGAAAGAATACGGCAGGCTGCATCCGCTCACTTTCCCGAAGGCATCCACCACCTCCCGGACGGAATACCCGCGACCGGTGCCGATATTGAACACTTCAAAAGCAGCTTTCTGCCTTCGTGCCATCAACCGCTCCAACGCCAACCGGTGAGCGCCTGCGAGATCCATGACATGGATATAGTCGCGAATCGCCGTACCATCGGGGGTCGCATAATCCTTGCCGTGAATACGCAGTTCCGGTCGAAGACCGGCAGAGGTTTGGGTGATGTAGGGCACAAGATTGTTGGGCACACCAAGTGGCCATTCACCGATAAGCCCGGAGGGATGGGCACCTACCGGATTGAAATAACGGAGAGAGATGACACCCGTCAACAGCCCTGCATGGGTGCAGTCCCGCAATATCTCTTCACCAATCTGCTTGGTATTGCCATAGGGAGACAAGGCGGGACGCACCGGAGATTTTTCCGTAACCGGCAGCTCATCGGGTTGACCATAAACCGTACAGGACGAAGAAAAGATCAGGCGATCCATCCCGAGCTCCTGCATCCCGCGCAGCAGAGTGATCAGGCCTGTCAGGTTGTTGTGGTAATAATGGAGCGGACGGCTTACGCTTTCACCTACCGCCTTGGAGGCAGCAAAATGGATGACGCCGGCGGCATGGCGACATGGCTCCAAAGCAGGCATCAGCTCATCCTCCCGGCTTATGTCCACCGGGTACAACAAGGGCCGTATTCCCGTAATGGCGGTGATGCCATCCAGTACTTCAGGGCGGGAATTGGAAAAATTGTCCAAGACGGCAACGTCATAGCCGGCTTGTTGCAGGTCGACCACGGTATGGGAGCCGATGTATCCGGCGCCGCCGGTGACGATGACAAGGGGGCGGTCGGCCATGGGGAGGGGTTTGAGCCTCTCAAAGGTAAAGCCTTTCCTTGGTGAAACCAGGAGGGCGGGTCGCACGTGCCCGGTTGTCTTTCGGACGGTTCGCATTTTCCTCTCGAGGATGATGCTGATCCCACCGGTCGGTCCGGGGTGTCGTCAAGGCGTGGAAGCAGGAGGCCCCGTCAGCCATTCCCTGGGTGTTTTAGGCCGGATCATGAGGCACAGTGCGATGGTGAATCCCCCAGGGATTGCAGGGTCGCCGGGCGGCCGGGAAAGGTTGGTCCATCCATGGTCAGGGCCTCCTGAAAATGAGCGGGAATCTTGCCACCTTTGCGCCATGGACACCCAGGCAGAACGCCCTGTCGGCGCATGGTTGGCATTAGGGGCGGTTTGCCTGATCTGGGGTACCACCTACCTCGCCAACAAGGTAGGCGTGACGGAAGCCCCCCCTTTGCTTTTTTCGGGTGTCCGGCAGGTGCTGGCCGGCAGTCTGATTCTCGCCTGGTTTGTGGTTCGCGGGCGGATGCCCTGGCTGGACCTGAAATATCTCCGGTTCCAGAGCTGGCTCGGGTTTTTGCTCCTGACTATCGGCAACGGCGTCGGATTGGTATCGCTGACCTATCTCGACTCGGGTATCAGCGCTTTGCTTTCTGCATCCACACCCTTTCTTATCGTATTGTTCAACCTGCTTTTGAAGTCGGACGACCGTTTACAGTTCCGCGGCTGGGCCGGCATTCTGCTGGGTGCTGCCGGAGTGGCCTATCTGAGTTGGGACGGCATCCGCACCCAATCCGGCATGTCCTATGTCTGGGGGTTGTGTTTTTTGTTGGTGGCCTTGTCGGGATGGGCTTATGGGTCGGTCGTTTCCAAAACCCGTCAGTGGACCTATCCCGTCATACTGGCGGCCGGTATCCAAATGGTGAGCGGAGGGACGGTGACCTTGCTCATGAGCCTGCCGCTGGAAGATCCGGCAGACATCCGGTTCAGTCCGGCTTTGGGATACAGTATGGCTTATCTGGTGGTGTTTGGCTCCATTGTGGCGTACTCTTCCTATATGTATGCGCTATCCAGGCTCCCTGCCTCGGTGGTCAGCCTGTACGCCTACATCAATCCCATCCTGGCCCTGATGGCCGGCTGGGCCTTTCTGAATGAGCGACTGAATGCCCGGGTGGGCATCGCGGCCCTGCTCATACTGGGAGGCGTATATCTCGTCAATGCGGATTACCGGCGGCGTCTCTCCCTGCAGCGGGGGCTCCCTGCCATACCGCCGGAAAACGGCGGGGATTGAAGACGCGATCTCATGCCATGCATTTATCGTCGGGATATGTCATATTGAGACATTGACAAATGCCAATCCAATCAGGCGACAGTCCAATACTTGCCGCATCATGGACGGGGTTGCTGATGTTCCTCCGTACTACAACCCTTCCATGCTTTCAGGGAATCCGCAATCCCATGATTCCCTTCATCCAGACCATGTATTGACTGGGTTGCCTGCTACCCGATTCACTCAATCCTGACGATAAATAGTCGTCCCTTAATAACGGATATTCCGATCTTAACCGGTTGAAATATATTGAG
>CAYYGN010000054.1:0-10777 GCA_964471595.1 uncultured Saprospiraceae bacterium | reverse complement strand
CACAAGGGGGGTCAACATCCCCGGAATGGGGGGGTCAGTATCAGCGGAATAAACACATGGGCCATGTAGACGATAACCCATGCAAAATAAGCATTCATACATTATCAATCGGAATGGATGCTATCACGTGTGGTTTTCAGGATTCCGGGATGTGCGCATCATGGGAGGGATGGAGGAATACGAGCATTGCGAGGCATTTATTTTTTTGGGTTTTTAGATTCCCCATGACCCCATGGCCCATATCCCATGAATTCATTCATGGGCCATAAGGCAGGCCAGGTCCAGGATTCATGCGGGGCGGCGGTTCTTATTTAGGCGCCCACCGGGACTCTCGAGCCATCCAGAGGCCTCCTCAAAAAGTGGAAGGGCATCCACCCTCCCTGGTCTGTCACCTGGTATCCTCCTGCATCCCTGGGGCCAAAGGACGAATTGCCCGGCTGTGGGCAGGGTGAACGCGGGCACCCTGACTCACTTTATGAAACAGTCTTGTTGGACAATCTCATCTCTTAACAGCTCCATGCACCATGAATGATGATGATGTTTTTGAAAGATTCTATGTGGTACGCCCCCATTTCCTGTTCGATAATGATGGAATGGGCATTGTCATAGGTTATTCTTGTTGAATAATTGTCCAAATATCTTACAAGAAGGAATGCCTCTTCCATGGAAAACTCGGGCAGGACCAATTGAAAGCTATATCCACCGGAGCTATAATAAAATGCCATATAGGCACCATTGTTGAAGGCAATTTTTTCTTCCCCATATTCCAGATTTCTGTCCATTTTTGCCAGATAATGGTAGGAGTCACAAAGTACGGTGAAGTAATTCATGACATTGATGGAATCGGGCAACGGATACAAGGGATCCAATTTGGATAAGTAGGCATCAAACACATAGCCTTCATGACGGCCACACCTCACCAAGACCCAACGGCCATTAAATGTAATTTTTGAAGTATTTCCTGTGGATGTTACAACGGTTTCAGTGATTTTTTCTGAATCTTCATCATATTGATGCGAATTTTTTCTCCCTAGACACTCTACTGATTTGCCAAAATGTATCTTGGTAATGATTCCTGATTTAGGATCCGGGGATTCTCTGAGATTTAATCCAGATTTTGCCCAGACAAACAGCTTGTCACCCACCTTGTACTCCGTGATACCATAGCATTGTACTGTAATGAGGAAGCTGACAAAGAACATTATTATCTTCTTCATGATGTTGATTTTTGGTTATTTAATATTAATGTTGATTCCAATTAATTAATGAGATATTCAGTTTATATTCAGGGATGCCATTATAACGTCATGAATGTTGATATAGTAATTGAAATGGTCATGAGGTGACACACTTTATGAAATTGTCTCAAAAAAGCACTGAATATGGATGACATGATGGTTGGTTGTATATTTTAAAATTGTTTTTCAAACGTTTTTCCATTGAACTTGTATACACTGCCGTCTGCCATTCCCAACCACAAAGTCTCATTATGGTCTTCGTAAATCGAAAGAGCAAAATCATTGGTCAAGCCATCCTTCTTTGTGTAATTTTTCATACTGGAACCATTGTATTTCCAGATGCCGGAATCTCTGTCACCAAACCAGATATTTCCTTGACGATCTTCTGCGATGGTAAAAACGTGTTCAAGTGTCCCGGGTAGTGACCTATCGCCTTTTCTTGAGCTAAAGGGGTGTATCAGGTTGTTTTCTTTCGAGAAATTGATAATGGAATCGCCTTCTTTCAATAATACGCCTATTCCATTATTTCCGATCCAAAGTCTTCCTTTGGAATCTTCGAGGATACTTCTTATATGAAGGGATTGGACATCTCTGTCAAAACCCAGCGTTTCATCATTGATGAGGATAAAATCACTTCCATCATAGCCAAAAACACCGGCATAAGTACCAAACCAAATCATATTGTTTCTCCCTTTTGAAATGCCGGTTACAGCAAATAAATTATTGGAATGTTTGAGGACTTTTTGGGAAGGAAACGCCAGGAAAAATAAATTTTGTCCGTCATGTCTGTAAACACCTTCTTTGGACCCGGCCTCAAACCACAGGTCGTTATCCGATTTCATCCATGCACCTTGCGAGGGCTCATTGGACAGGTTAGGATAATTGTGATGGGAATTATTATTGTCTGTTCGGGTGTGATTCTCCAGCCTTGTACCGTCGTAACTGCTCACACCATTTTGGGTGTCAAACCAAATAACACCTTCCTTGTCCTCTTGTATGCTGTGAATTTGGTTATCGGACAATCCATCATCATTATTAAAGTAAGTGAAAGATTTGCCGTTGTAAACGGCAACTCCTTCTTGAAGACTTCCAAACCAATAATTTCCTCTGCTGTCCTGAAAGATGGAGCGTATTCCTGATGTGAATTTCAAGGTGTCGGTTGCGATGATGTAGGCTGTTTTGGATTCATCCACATTTTTCATCGTTAATTCCTTCTCCGCGCAAGCAAAGAGGGGAATCAGGACAAGGAGCAGGTATGTCAATCTGGGTTTATGGTACATTTTCAACTTGTACAATGGGAAGATTAACGTTTTCGGGCTTAGTGTTCTTGTGGGATTTTCTCAATCACCGAAGCTTTAGCAAAGGTGATCGGAGCATCCCGCGATTTTGCGGGATCAAAACACCACGACCTGTCCCGATTTATCGGGGAAAGTTGATGCGAGGTAGAATGTTCAATTAACCACCTCACCCGCCATTGAGCCAAACGCCTGTTGAACTAAACCTTCGATAGCCTTGGCAGGTGTTACGTACCTTACAAAGGTAATCAAAACTCTTTATCATGCCAAAAAAAATCTCCGGAGGAACTCAAACCCGGTAAGTGCCACAACAAAGGATACCGGGAAGGCACCGGAATAGCACCCCTTCCTTCCTTCATTGAGAGTATTCCGGTCTCTTTGCCCCCCCCCTTGTGAGTGTTTCGGAGGATCTGAGTCACCCGTTCCGGTGATACTGCTCTCGCCGCCTACGGCCCATCTGCAGGAGGCGATTCTCATCCGGCACCTCCCCTTCTCTCGGATCCCTGGGGTTGGCTGTCAGACGAGAACGGCAGGGAGAATATGGTCGTCCGGACGCACTTTATGAAAGAGTCTCACATTTGTTGAAACAGTCTCGAAATGACTAACTGTCTAGTCTCGATAAGTCAGTCTCTAAAAATCTGCCCACTTCCATCAAGTTTTATTTTTGTATTTTTTTAAAAATGTCTCTCAACATTTCATTTTCACTTTTGCCAAGATTGTCTTCGTCACGATATTGGAGGTACTGTTTCGCTTTTCCCCATTTCCCACCCTGCCTGTTTAAAGGTGGCTCTGCTGTATGAATTAATATAGCCTCGATGTGGTTTAGCAAAGCACCTTTTGACGGATGAAATGATTCAGTTGAAATAGACAATCCTTTTCCTGTGCTTAATACTCGTTGCAGCCCAAACCAAGAAAATTGATTCCACCGACCTGCTAAATCGCCATTGTAATGCTTCTTTAGTCTATCAAATAGTTTTGAGTTGCCATTTCCAGCTTGGCCTATATATACGATTTTATAATCTGCATACAAAATGTAAATTCCTGTTTGTTGTCTAAAATCAACAGGATTGGAGGTTTTTGCATTTACTTGTATTCCAAATAAATTTCCAGGTGAATTAGGTCTTCCCCAAAAGACATCTTCTGCCTTCCAATAGAGACCATATGTTTCTATTAATGTGTTTTTCTTGTTTGTACTTTTACTTCCATTTGTTTGTTTATCCATAATTGGGTAATTAATACTTTAATTTAATAGTTAATCAAAGTGATCTTTCTTCTGTTGTAAGAAGCACGATAATGACATGGTCCTGCTTTTGCGGACACTTGATTATCCGCTGGAAAGTGCCTTTGCTTGAACTAGTCCTTCCAAACCGGACCTGTTTCAAAGGCATTCACGGGCCACTGGAGCGAAGTTAAAACCTTTCCGGCCAATCCACCAAACATATGAGCGGAAAAATTTTCATAGGGAGGACTTTCTTCCCCCCTTCCTCCCCATAAGCCTCCCCGCCTCCAAGCCCTTTGCCTCCATACCGCTACCTTTGCCTCCCGCCATGGCCGTCCATCCGCCCTATCACCCCTATCCGTACCCCGTCCGGTTTGCCCGCGTGCAGCCCGGACTGGACATCGCCTGCATGGATACCGGCACCGGCGATCCGCCCCTTCTCCTCATCCACGGCCTCGGCAGCTATGCCCCCTCCTGGACCCGCACCATCCAGGGTCTCGCCCCCCACCGCCGCTGCTTCGCCCCGGACCTGCCCAATTACGGACGCTCCACCCTGGGCGATTTTGACATCTCCCTCCGGTTTTTCGCGGAGACAATCCGCGACTTCGTCCGGGAAACCAACCTCGGCCCGGTCGTCCTGGCCGGCCATTCCATGGGCGCCCAGATCGCCGTGTGGTGCGTGCACCTTGGCCTTTTCCCCGTCGAAAAACTCGTCCTCATCGCCCCGGCCGGCTTCGAGCAGTTCACCCGCATGGAGCAAGGCTGGTTTCGCTCCGTCAACCAGGTGGGCCTCATCCGCTCCATGCCCGAAGGACAAATTCGCCGCAATTTCGAAGTCAACTTCCACCACACCCTCGACGACGCGGCTTTCATGCTCGAAGACCGCCTCACCCTGCGCCAGCACTCCGAGGCCTATGAGCTGTATTGCCGCATGATCCCCCAATGCACCCAGGCCATGCTCGATGAGCCGGTATGGGACCTCCTCCCGGAGATCGCCATCCCCACCCTCGTCGTTTTCGGCCGCGAAGACGCCCTCATCCCCAACCGCATCCTCCACCGCGACCTCACCACCGAGGAAGTGGCCTGGGCCGGCACCCGCCGTATCCCCGGCGCCCGTCTTGCCATGATCCCCGATGCCGGCCACTTCCCCCACTGGGAAAAAGCAGACCTCGTCAACGACACCATCCGGCATTTCCTCGGACCGGTGGTCAACGGTTGATCTGCTCACCACAGATGATTGTCATTCAACAGGATGACGGTCGTCATCGTCCCGCAGCCCTCTTCGGTCATACCTTCACGACGTGCGTTATCCCCGGAGGATAACGGTCGCTGCATTACCTTGGACGATACAACGCAGCCCGGATGCCGATCATTCATTCCCCCGACTGGTGCGCCCGCTGGGCGCTCTACCGCCCCGGCAAGGTGGCCATTGAAGAGGCCGACACCGGTCGCACCGTCACCTGGGAAGGTCTCAACCGCATGGGCAACGCACTGGCCCATTGGCTACGCGACCGGAACGGCATCCGCCAGGGCGACCGCGTGGCGGTCATGTCGGAATATTCCATCGAATACATCGCCCTCTTTGTCGCCGCCCAGAAATCCGGCTTCATCCTCGTGCCGCTCAATTACCGCCTCACCATCCCCGAATTGACCGCCCTGTGCACCGATGCCACCCCGGCGTTGGGTCTGGCAGACACTCACTGGAAGGACACCATAACCCGTCTGCCCGGTACCTGGCTGACAATGGACGATGTACACGCCGTTGCACGGGATGCCCTCCGGCATCCGTCACCGGCTTTTACCGTGCCGGTATGCCATGCCGATGACCCGGTTTTTCTTCTCTATACCAGCGGCACCACCGGCATGCCCAAAGGGGCGATATATACCCGGGGGATGCTGGAATGGAACAGCATCAATACCGCCCTTTCGCTCACGGTTCACGAAGGCAGCCGCACCGTCAACGTGATGCCGCCCTTCCATACCGGCGGCTGGAACGTGCTCCTTACCCCCTTCCTGCATCACGGCGCCTTTACCTGCCTCACGAAGAAATTTGACGCCGCCCGCACGTTGGACCTCCTGCAGGAAAAGCGGGCCACCCTGTTCATGGCCGTCCCTACCATGCTCCGCATGATGGCCGAAGCGCCGGGGTTCGACCGGGTCTCCTTTCCCGACCTGCTCTACCTCATCGTCGGCGGAGAGTCCATGCCCGTCCCGCTGATCGAAACCTGGGACCGCAAAGGCGTGGCCGTGCGGCAGGGATACGGCCTGACCGAAGTGGGACCCAATCTCACTTCCCTCCATCAGGACGACGCCATCCGCAAGAAAGGCAGCATCGGCCGGCCCAATTTTTATGTGCAGACGCGCATCTGCGATGCGGAAGGTCGCGACGTCGCTCCGGGACAACGGGGCGAGCTGTGGCTCAAGGGTCCGATGGTCACCCCGGGATACTGGCAGAATCCCGCCGCCACGCAGGAGGCGTTCCGCGACGGCTGGTTTCGCACCGGCGATGTCGTGGTGGAGGATGAGGAACAATATCTCTATATCGTTGACCGGCTGAAAAACCTTTTCATTTCGGGGGGAGAGAATGTGTATCCCGCCGAGGTGGAACGCGTACTGTTGCAGCACCCTGACGTGGCCGAGGCCGCCGTGGTGGCCGTGGCCGACGCCCAATGGGGCGAGGTGGGATACGCCTTCATCCGGCCTGCCGGCCCGGACCGGGATGCCACCGGTATCCTGCATTTTTGCCGGCAAAACCTCGCAGGCTACAAAGTGCCGAAATATGTGGAATTTGTGGACGAACTGCCCAAAAGCGATACCGGAAAAATACACAAGCGTGCCCTGCAGGCGCGCGCAACGCCAACATCAACCTGATTCCTCACTTAAAATTCTCTCTGACTATGAAATGGATGAAAATCATGTTCCTCGCTGTCCTCGGCCTTGGTGTCTTGACGGCCCTGCCTTCCTGTAAAAA
Source organism: uncultured Saprospiraceae bacterium (assembly GCA_964471595.1). GTDB lineage: Bacteria > Bacteroidota > Bacteroidia > Chitinophagales > Saprospiraceae > JAGNXB01. The sequence goes on along the minus strand of CAYYGN010000054.1, from coordinate 4,054 downwards.
GGACAAGGACGAAGCCACCTGCACCGACGGCGTCCAGAATGGCAATGAAACCGGTGTGGACTGCGGCGGAGATTGCGATCCCTGCGAAGTCGGCATCCAGGGCAAATGGTGGTCCAAGGGCGCCGATGTGGCGCCTCTGCTGGTGACCCTCTTCGCCATCGACTCGATCTATGCCGAGTTCAACACCAACCTCACGTACTCGGTCACTTCCTACAGCATGGGCGTACCGACCGTGTTGACGGGCGTGTACACGCAAAGCGACAGCGGCATCAACGGGATCTGGAACATCACGGTCAACCAGACCGCCCCTTCGGCCCTCACCAGCATGGGGATATTCAAGGTGGAAGGTAATACCATGATGTACGAGGTCGCGCAGACCGAGCCGAATATCGGTGCGACGCCACCCACGGCGGCGGCCGGATTCGGCAGCACCAACGGCGGCGCTCTGGGTACCATCAACATCCAGAAGTACGTTCGCGTCAACTGATCGTATGGACCCGGCGGGGTGGGGGCGTGTCCGGCCTCCGGGCGTTCCTGCCCCGCCTTATTTCCGGCGTATGAAATCCCTCACAGCCTTCCTGTTCTTCGGCCTCGTCCTCTCATCCGGGTTGTCCGCCCAGGAGGAGGGCCGGTTCCACCGCTTTTTCGACCGCGGCGTCCCCGAGCGCCCGGAGAAGGAATTCCAGTTCCTCGCCTTTTTCCTCACTCAGGCCGTCAACGGCAACATGTACCCGGAGAACGATTTTCTCAAAGGCCAGATCATCGGACGGCTTTTCGGTCAGAATACCACCCGTACCTCCGACACGCTGCGCAGTTTTTACATCGAGCAGCGCTTCCTCCCTTTTTTCATTTACCAACCCAAACTCTTCAACCAAAAGGTCATCCTCCGGGCCTCGTTCGAGATCGATTGGACCTTCGGCGATGTGGCCTATGGCGTAGGGGGCAATTTCGGGTCGGGATTCAGCGCCGACCAGGTCAATATCCAGACCCAGAACGTCGAGCTGGAATACATCCCGGCTTCCGGGTGGGCCATCAACCTGGGGTTGATGCGCCTTTTCGACACGCCCTACAACCCCTACCGCACCTATTTCGACAAAATGACCAACACCGGTTACCGCCTCGCATATTGGGGCAGCGATGCGGCGGGGATCAGCGTGCGCAAAAACAACGACGACAATATGTGGAAGCTGGGCTGGTACCAGCTTTATGAAAACAATATCGAGCAGGACGACGATGTATCCCTCACCGAGTTGTCCTTCCAGCAAAGCCTTTCCGACCGGTGGAATCTCGGCGCCTCGGTGTACTGGCTCCGCGACCGGGCCAACGGCGAGGGCGGGCCCTCCATCCTGGGGCAGGGACTGACCAGTATCCTGTCGGCCTACAACGGGGTGTACCGCTTTCCGCTGGGAGCGGATCCCTACCGCGCGGATGTGGTCTGGCTGGGCGCTTTCTTTGCCCGCAACGACGAGACCTGGTGGGATCCCTGGGCGCTGACGGGGTTCGTCAATTACAATCTGGGCACCATCCGGCAGTTCAGGGACGGATCCTGGCGCAAGACCGTGGACATCGGTGGACTGGCCGCCAATCTCAAAGGGACATGGCGCTATGGCCAGACGCCCCAGGATGCGGTGACGGCCGACCTGATCATCTCTACCGGCGATGACGGGATCGGCGACGGTACCTACTCCGGGGTCCTCACCGGCAACAACTGGGGATCGCCTGGCGCCATTTTCATCAGTCACGGCGCCTACCTGCTCTTTCCGCACGGCAACGTCGTCAACCGCTTCGTCTCCGCCGTCAACGACATCGCCAACAATGGACTGGGACTGGCCGGCGGCACGCTGAGCATTTCCCGGGGACTGATCCCCAATCGCTGGTATGCCAAATTGGGTGCGGCCGCCGGGTTCAGTCAGGTACAACCCGGACAGGGCGGCCATCATATAGGCACCGAGGTCAACGCCATGACGGGCCTCCAGTTGGGTCCGTTCATGAACCTCGAGGCCCACGGCGCCTGGATGCAGCTCGGCGACTTTTACGACAGTCCGGTCATGAACGGCGGCATGGACGAGCGTCCCGTCAACCCCTGGACGGCATTTCTGGTATTCAAATGGCTCATGTTCTGAACGGCTGCCCATGAAAACGATTTCCCTCCTCCCGCTTCTCGCCCTTATGTTCCTCCTGACGGGATGTGCTTCCCGCGGACCCGCCGGCGTGGCCCGCATGGCGGATATTGCCTATCCCTGGGAAGTGCGACACGTCCGTTTGTCCGATGACATCAGCGTGGCCTGTATGGACGTGGGTACAGGCGATGAAGTCCTGCTCATGGTACACGGGCTGGGCAGTTATGCGCCGGCCTGGAAAAAGAATATCGAAGACCTCAGCAGGGACTACCGCTGTATCGCGGTGGACCTGCCCGGTTACGGACACAGCTCCAAAGGCGATTACCCGGGGCACATGGCCTTTTATGCCGATGTGCTGGCCGAACTGATCGACAGCCTCGGCCTGAAAAGCGTGACACTCATGGGGCACAGTATGGGAGGCCAGATCGCCATGATCACGGCACTTGCCTTTCCGGAAAAAGTGAGTGGACTGGTGCTGATCGCACCGGCGGGATTCGAGACGTTCCACAAGGGGCAAAAGGAATGGTTCCGCGAGGTGTACACGCCGGAACTGGTACGGCTGACGCCGGTGGAGGGCATCCGCAACAATTTCGCGACCAATTTTTACCGGTTTCCCCGCGAGGCGGAATTCATGATCAGGGACCGGATCGCCATTCGTTCGGCCGGGGACTTCCGCTGGTATTGCGACATCATCCCCAAAAATGTGCGCGGAATGGTTGATTACCCGGTCTATGACCTTCTGCCGGAAATCCGGCAGCCGGTCTTGACGATTTTCGGAGAAAACGACAACCTCATCCCCAACCGATATCTCAACGGTGGCCGCACCCGGGATATCGCCGTGGATGGAAGCCGCCGCATCCCCAACAGCCTGCTCGTCATGATCCCCCGGGCCGGGCATTTTGTCATGTTCGAAAAAAGCGCAGAAGTCAACGCCGCCATCCGCGCTTTCATGGGTCGGTAATACCGGTCGCGCTTGTACATGATAAGGAAAATACTGCGCGAAAATTTACGATCTCCGGGTAAAACCCCGGGCGCACTATGTCAAATCTTCCAGGGTTGAAAATTCTTTCAGGAAGGAAAAAGATGGACCCCGAAGATAGCCCCGGGTTTGAACCCGGGGCTATGGAGCAAAGAAAAACCAACCCCCAAGGGGTTGAACATTTTCCTCCCCATAGAGGAGCAGATTTATTTATTGGCATGTGCCCCTCTTCGCGCAGGCGCCCGGCGCAATGACGGACCTCCAGTACCTCAAAATCATTGGCTGGAGCACCGCGAGCCTTTCGGCGACAAGCGTCCTGCCTGTATGCGGCAGCCATACAGGTTTTTGGTTCCCTTTTGGCGCCTCAAAAAGGAACAACACCTCACGAAACACAAGGGCATACAACTCATCGCCTAAAGGGCTAATCAAAACAGCCTGACGCCAGAACAAAAAAAGCGTCGCCGTACAGCTCGCCTCAAACACGGAGAGGGCCCATATGTTTGTGTGCGCCTTTTTCAGCGGGGTGCCGGATCGAGCGATGGCTGTTGTGCCAGGCGGAACAAACTTGCCCAGGCCCCGAAAAACCACGCCCGCTGAAAACTAGCGCAGGCCCTCGATGTATCAACGCCCCAGGCGCAACTACCAACCTCAAGTACATCACCATCATTGCCCGGAATCCTGCGAGCATTTCGGCGACAAGCGTCCTGCCTGTATGCGGCAGCCATACAGGTTTTTGGTTCCTTTTTGGCGCCTCAAAAAGGAACACCACCACGGAACGCAAGGACATACAACTCATCGCCTGAGGAGCGAAACCAAAGAACCTGGCACCGGGAACCTCAAAACAAAAAACGTCGCCGTGCCGCTCGCCCCAAGCCCCGGGTTCAAACCCGGTGCTATGGAAGCAAAGAAAAACCAACCCCCAAGGGGTTGAACATTTTCCTCCCCATAGAGGAGC
>CAYYGN010000053.1:0-11170 GCA_964471595.1 uncultured Saprospiraceae bacterium | reverse complement strand
GGTTGAACAAGAGGGCATTGGGTGAGGGATCATCCTGAGTGGCTTGGGCAGCCATACAGGTTTTTGGTTCCTTTTTACCACGACAAAAAGGAACAAGACAATCCCGAGCTACGCGCATCCGGTAATTCACAGCCCCTGATTCCTTGAGGGAATGGCCGGAATACGCTACTTTTGAAGGGTGAAAACCCATGTATTTCCCCGCCCGGTGGCCATGGCTGCCGCGCTTATGGCCATGTTTTTTTTCGTGGTCCATTGTACCCGGCAGGAGTGTCCTACCGATGAAGGTACTGCCCGACAGATCGTCAACCCCAACGGCGACAGCGAATTGGCCCTTCTCATGCGGGATTTGTTTGACGAGGGTATGGCCGTCAAAACCGCCATCGCCGAAGGCCGCCATCCCGATTACCGGTTGGATCCTGCCGACATTTTCACCGCTCATGCTACCGAACCGGAAAAGGCTGCCAGTTCCGAATATCAGGAACTCGGCCGTGCCTACCTCGCTGCAGCCCGCGCTCTCAAAGAGGCGGCGCCGGAAGATCGCAAAGCCTATTTCCAGGGGGTGGTACATTCCTGCATGGCCTGCCATGAACAGCTTTGTCCGGGACCTACCCGGAAGATCCGAAGACTGTACTACGACGATCTTTGACGGGAGCGGGAATAAATCCCGACCCCTGGACCATATTGCCCGCCATGAAACGTTTACTCACCACCGTTTGGGTGGCTTTTTTGCTACCCGCTCTCCTGCCCGGCCAAAACGGGTTTGTTATTGACCGCCATGCCGTGGCGCTCTTCGATCACATCCCCGATACCTTTCTCACCGCCGCCCGTCAATTGCGGCTGATGTTTTCCGACCGGTCGGTGGGCCAAAACATCAACGAGGCACTGGATTATTTCCAGGCCGCCTCCTGGGCCCAGACACCGGCGTCGGCCCGGAGGGATTATACGGACTCTCTTTGGAACTGGAAGACCTATAGCGCCGCCGATTGGGCCGCCGGAACAGTACCCGAACGCATCCACTTCAACCCCGACCCGGTGAAGTATGACCGCAGCAACTGGGTCTTCGAGCCAAAGAGCGGGTCGTGGAGCGAATTGACCCAGGATTTTATCCAGACCCTGGGACCGGCCTATGATGATCAGCTTGATGTGTGGTCTTATCAATTCAGCTACCTGAACGTGGTCGAAGGAGACAACATCGCCCATCCGTCCAACGGATTTTTTTCCGATCATCCCACCCTTTTTGACGTCCATGACCTGGAGGCCTACCTGACCCAGCATCCGGACATCACCTTTTTTTACTGGACCACCAGCCTGGCACGGGGCATCGGCAGTTCCGTATCGACGGCATTCAATGAACAGATGCGGCAGTACTGCCAGGCTAACGGGAAAATCCTGTTGGACATGGCCGACATCATCAGCCATACGGACAAAGGGGTGCCCTGCTACGACAACCGGGATGGTGTGCCTTATGTGTCAATGAGCGGGCAGAGCGAAGACCACCCCGACGACGGATTCGACCATCCCGCCATATGTCAGGACTACACCACTGAAACGGAAGGTGGCCACCTCGGCAGTGTGTCGGCGGGCAAGGTCATGATCGCCAAAGCCTTTTGGGTGTTGATGGCAAGGATTGCCGGCTGGGACGGTCAGACAGGGGAGGGTGATCCACCTCCTGCCCTGGTGGATACGGCCCATCACTGGGTGGCGCAAATGACCACCTTTGGCGGACCGATGACCCGTAGATACCGTTTTTCCGGCGACATTGTCCTGATGGACGGACAGTATTACCATATCATTCAGTATTCCCCGGAGCCCACCGGCAACAACTGGGAGGAGGGCCCGGCCATCCGGGAAGCCGACCGGAAAGTCTGGCTGTATGAGCCGGGAGGCGAGGTGCTGCTGTTTGATTATACAGCGGAGGTGGGGGATACGATCAAGCGGGCTTATGCATGGGATACCTTGCGATATGTGGTGAAGGCGGTGGATTCCGTGCAGCTCCTGGACGGGAGCTGGCGCAAACGCATAGCCCTGAATTGCCCCGATGATCCCGGAGGATTCTGGTTTGGTGACATCCTTTGGGTGGAGGGTCTCGGTGCCATCCAGCTCGAGTTGCCCGGATATACATTTCCCTGTGCCACGGATATAGGGGGGTACATGACCTGTTTTTATCGCCATGAAGAGCAGTTGTATCAGGCTCCGGGGGTGGGGTCCTGCTGGCCCACCACGGCGGTAGAGGAGCCGGTGGAGACGGAGATGAGGCTGTATCCTAATCCGGTGAGCGGGGTTTTGTATCTGGATGGCCCCGGCGTGTACGAGCGGGCTGAGGGGATGACGCCGTCGGGCAGGAGCATGGGCGTATTTGAACGGCCTGCGGCCGGCATGGACGTGAGCGGATGGCCGGCCGGCATGTATTATCTCCGTGTGTACCGGGAGGGACGGCCACCGCTGATGCGGGCATTTGTGAAGCACTCGGGACGATAATGGAAGAGGATTCGGGCAATACCCACACCCGGTTTTTGCGAATGGCCATCGCGCTGGCCCGTGAGGGTATGGCGTCGGGGGCGGGTGGACCGTTTGGCGCCCTTGTGGTGCGGGATGGCGAGATCCTGGCGCGTGGTGTCAACCGGGTGACCACCTGGCTGGATCCTACGGCTCATGCCGAGATCGTGGCCATCCGTGAGGCCTGTGACCGGCTGGGTCACTGGCAGCTCGAGGGGTGTATCCTCTACACGAGTTGCGAGCCGTGTCCGATGTGTCTGGGTGCGATTTATTGGGCCCGTCCTTCTGGTGTGTGGTTTGCCGCTACGCGGGTGGATGCCACCCGCGCGGGTTTCGACGACGAGTTGATTTACCGGGAGCTGCCGTTGGCGCCGGAGGCGAGGGCCATTCCCATGACATACATACACCTGGAGGAGGCCAGGGCATTGTGGGAGGACTGGGAGGCGAAACCGGATAAGAAGTTGTATTGAAAGTATTGCTATCAAGCAGGAGGAAACAGAAGGTGAATGCTGCTGAACCGACCTATACCTGACCAGGTTGAAGTATTATTGGAGGCAATTCATATTGACGCCCTTCTGTCAAATATGTTAAAATTTTTGGTGTATCAATAATTTACCATTATTTTTAACCCGACATTATCGTCAACGATATTTCCCAGTTTTCGTCATTTTATCCCTGAAGCATTTGCTTCGGGCAGTAATATTTTTTCGCCTTTTAAATATTTACATTATGAAACCGATTTACTTAGCTGAAATTCAGCGAATTAGCGCACCCCCCCCCCTGATTGGGAGAGGATTGGATGAGGCAATGGGACTTTTTCATTGGAAAAAGCGCATCCCATTGATCAACCCTTTGATCACGTTGCTTCTCTTAATGGCACTCATATTTATCAGGCCATCTGATACTTTCTGCCAGTTGCCTGTCGTCAACCTGATCGAAAACGGCGATTTCGAAGCCTTTGATTGCGAAGAAACACTTGAGACATCATGTGACTTTTACTTCCACGGCTTTTATGGTGAATGTGTCCTTCCATGGGGTAATGCCTATGGAACATCAGCCATCATGGACTTAGAAAGTGGCACTCCGGATCATTGCGTAGTGGGTGGACATGGCACAGAGATCGGAAGATACTTTGCCCAGGTAAAAAGTTGCTGGGTGGAGGGCACAGGAGTTTGTGAAAGAGAGGCTTTCTTTGCCCAACTCAACAGCCCATGTGCATTGATTCCCGGTCAAGAATACGACCTGACTTTTCAGGCCCGTACCAACAACATCCAGTTTGAAATCAGTCAAAATGCCTCTCACGCCAATGACATCAGTGATTTCTGGCTGTATGTAGCCTCTGTTCAAGGACTGGACAACATCCAGGGCGGTAGTAGCGGGAGTGGCGGTGATCTCAATTGCAGCAATGCGCAAAGCGGTGAACTGGGACGCCAAGTCATTCATTCCGTACAGGCCTTTGACACCGATGACGAATGGGAGGTCGTTTCCTTTTCCTTTACGCCTCCCTCCGGTTTTGTCAATGACCAGATCATGTTTTGGGGACAGTATGAGTCAGAAGATGAAGACCATCATTTCCGGAATATCTTCTTCGACAACTTTGTACTCACCTGTGAATCCCTGTTGGAGCCCGATTACGATTACTCCCAAACCGGACCCATGTCTTTTGACTTTTCAGGAGATATCGTTTCGGCCATTACAGGTATAGAGGTGACAGACTGGTACTGGGACTTTGGTGATTGCCAGACTTCTCACCAACAAAACCCCAGCCATACCTATACATTCGCCGGAACATATGATGTATGCCTGATGATCACGGACAACAGGTGCTGTACGCACTCGGTGTGTTTTGAAGTCAGCACTGACCCGGATGAGCCGGTTGTCACGCCCATCATACATTGTCTCGAGGTATGTCTGAACACGGAATTTGCCTCTGGGAGTTACTCATGGGATTTTGATGACGAGAATACCAGCATGGCCTCAAGCCCCTGTCACACCTATGAGGAAGAGGGCGTGTATGACATTACCGTATCCATCGAAGGACCATGCGGGCAGGAGTATGTGGATGTCATCCAGGTGGAAGTAGATGATTGTGGCGCCTATGATCCTTGCGAGGAGTATGGTGGTGAATCCAACGATTATGTGGTAGGATCACAGACATGTGATGTAACCACGGCAAGCAGTATTTCCCTTCCGTCATTTCTGTATGACAAGAAATTGAGGATCAATGGCACCCTGGTCGTCAATCAGGATTTGACGCTGTCCACTTGCAGAGTGGAAATGGGTCCGGAGGCAGAAATACTGGTCAATGCCGGAAAGTCACTTCGAATTGTGGAAAGCGTTCTCTACGGTTGCGATACTTTATGGCGCTCCGTACGTGTCAAACCGGGAGGCTACTTACAATTGTTCGGTGATGCCCCATGCCACTTCCAGGATGCACGGGCTGCCATATTTGCCCATGGGGATTCCCGGTTAAACCTTTTCAAAGCCAATTTTGACAAGAATATGATCGGCTTGTATATCCCGCCATCCATCATCCAATCGGGAGAACCAGTACCCAATACCGTGAAGTTGGACGAATTCAGGGAACTCACATTTACCTGTACCGATGACCTGCTGCCTCCCTCTCAGGCGGGTTGTGTCTCACAGGATGTGGCAGGCGGGCAGAATTACTTCACCATCGAACCGGATGAGACTTCCTTTGCCGGAGCGCTGATCCACGATGTGACCGCCATCGCACTGGCGCCGGTCTTGCCGGGCATGGCCAATCAGTTCATCCAACTGAACAACGGCATTGTTTCCCATCGTTCCAACCTCATCGTGCGGAATGCCTGCTTCAAGGATATGCCGGTCAACAACAATTATCCGCCCATACGGGGTTACGGCATATATGCAGACGGCAACGGACACATGCTGGTTCAGAACGGATTCGGCAAAGATGGCATGCCATCCTTCAGAAATATCCATACCGGTATTTACACCAGTAAAATGAATACGGATATCTCTGCCAACAGCATGGTGGACGTCAACCGTGGCATTGAGGTCGCCAATGCTAAAAACCGCTCCGTGGACATCGGCGACAACCGCATTGAAGCCGACTTCATAGGGGTATTCCTCAACCACAACGACCCTACCTACGAGATGGATGTCCATGACAATCACATCACGCTGACGGATGGTCCATTCAATGTCCAGTTCAATCCATTTTCCATGGCGGGTATCTTTATCCGGGAGAACAGCAACGTGCATGAAAACAGCGCCTTCATTCGCAACAATACCATATTGACAGGCGAAGGGCTGTATGGAATCAATGGCAACAGCATGAGCAATGTCAACCTTGAATCCAATACCATCAGCATCGGATCGGACGAGTCGGCAGCAGGGATCGCGGTATTCAACAGTCAGAAAAACATCATCCGCGACAATACCATCACAGGCGACGGGATCACGACACAAAGCTATATTGGCGTATTGGGTCATTCCGGTATTCTGATGTACAGCTCACCCGAAAACTATGTGTTGTGCAACAATTTGGAGGAGCTGCATAACGGCCTGATGATGGCCAATATGTGCAATACCAGCATTGTGGGCCGTAATGTGTTTGGCGGACAGTTCAAGTACGGGCTGCATTACAATCCATTGGGAGAGTCGGGCCCCCAATACAATACCCTCAACCGCTGGCCGGGTGCGACGGTAGGCACCGGCGATTTCGAAGCACGGCACCAGGGAGGATTGGTACAAATTCTCAACTCCAAGTATTACGTGCATTCCAACGTGACCGATGGCATGCCGGATCCAGTCGATCCGGAGGAAGAATGGTTTGAACAAAGTGATGTCTTTCCCCCGATTCTTGAATGCGGCAACTTCGAGCATCCCCGTGATGTAGCCCCTCCCGGAGAGACGGAGCGCCTGACTGCGGTGGACAGTCTGACCAATCCGGAGGATGCGCCGGCTTACACCTGGAATCAAAGACTCCACTTGATGGGGTACCTGCGCAGCATCCCGGATTCCATCTGGGCAGATGAGATCTATGAGGATTTTCTGGCGTATCACGATACCACCGCGGCAGGTGTGTGGGATCAGTTGGAGCGGGATATCCGGGCTTCATTGGCAATGGACGGCACCATGATCACAGAACATCTGGTGCATGTGGACACCCTGTTGACATCACTTTACGGACTTCGCCATTACCAGGGTGTGCTGGATACGACCTCATCCCCGACCGACAGCCTGGCTGCCCTATTGGCCATGGACACGATATGGATGGAACTGGCCCCCTACATGTCCTCGAGGCAGGAAGCAACCACTGAAGTGGACAGCCTACTCGAACTGGACTGGGAGAACTTGCTGGCGGAAGTGGATCTCGCTCCGGATGAGGAGGATTGGACCGAAGCGTTGAAGGAGTTCTGGACTGTTTATCTCGAATATCAGATCACCGGTACGCTGACCTCACCGCAAATCACCAAGCTGGAAACCCTGGCAGAAAACTGTGAACTCACTCACGGAAGGGCCGTATTCCAGGCCGGTAGTCTGCGGGAGTCCAGACCCAGTATGCTCTATTTCTATGAATGTCCGCCTCCTCCCGAGCCACTGATCAGCAGCAATGAACTGCTGGATGGAGAAAGTGTAAAATTCAGGTATTTCCCCAACCCGGTGCGCGACCACCTGGTCATCGCCTGGGATGCGGAGCAACCCGGTGGGGCGTTGACATTGACCCATATATCCGGCACACAGGTCAAGCGACTGGAGGTGCGGGGACGGTCGCTGACATTGGACATGAACGACATCCCTTCCGGAATGTATCTTCTCACCTGGACGCCGCTGACAGGTCAACCCGTCTCGGAAATGTTGGTCCTGCAACACTAATGTAATTGTAATGAAAGAGGGGAAAGTGTGAATGACTTTCCCCTCTTCCTTTTTCCATTAATTATTACGGGAATGAAAAAGTTAATCACTGCCGGTTTCTTGTTAGTGTATTGGCTGAATGCAACCGGGCAAGAGTTAAATAATTTATGGATGTCAGGAAATTTTGGGTATGCTACGGGTCAAGATACCCTGTGGGCAGGCGGTAATGTATTGGATTTCAGGAATGATACCTTAGAGATATCCCGAGAATATCGGGAGATGAATTTTCATGAAACACATGCAGTGGCCTGTAATACGATGTCACAGCTTGATTTTTTTTCGAATGGACAGTTTATTGCCAATCGACTTGGCGATACGCTGTTGAATGGAACAAAATTGAATCCTGGTTTTTATGGAAATGACTGGGCAAACGATACAAGAGGTTACCGGCTCCGGGACGGCATGATTATCCTTCCCGATCTTGTTTTGGCCAATCACTACCGTTTGTTTCATACCTGTATCAGTGATTCCGTCATCATCCCGGACCAGATCCTGACCACCCTGATCAATATGGAAGGGGATGGAGGGCTCGGAGAGGTCGTGGAGAAAAACAAGATGGTCTATGCAAATAAGGATGAGCGCCTGAGCCAAAGCCATTTCAATGCTGTACGACATGCCAACGGAAGGGACTGGTGGTTGGTGAATGTCAATTATACATCAGGGAATTTTATTCTACACCTCTTCACCACAGATTCAATTTATCGCTTTAATGCGTCAAGAGGCTTCGATTATGAAGCATTATGGGATGATCGTTTTGGCGTCGGACAGTGTCAGTTCAGTCCTGATGGTACCAAATTTGTTGCTGCTTATGTTCGTAAACAAAATAATTTATATCAGCCTTCCATTGAATATTATTTATTCGACAGATGCACTGGATTCTTTGAGCCAGTGTTTTACGAAGTGACCAATGACGTCATCAGCCAGCACGGCGTATCCTTCTCGTCCGACAGTCGTTACCTGTTTGAGTCCACCATGAATTATTTAATTCGTTATGATACCGAGGCGGACGATGTATTTTCGACAAAAGATACCATTGCGGAATGGGACAAATTTTATTGGAGCCCTGTCCAGGGTCAAAACTGGCCAACACGCTTCGGATATTCAGAACTGGGTCCGGATGGCCACATATATTTGCACACTTCATCTACGACACCTTATATGCAGGTGATCAAACATCCTGATAATCCTGACTCCACAATTGTTACACAACATTTTCGTATTCCCGGTGTCAACGCCTGGACCATCGCCAACTATCCCAACTATACCCTCGGTCCGGAAGACAGCCCATGCGCCCAGATGTTCGGACCGCCTACGGCACTGTTTCAGTATGAGTCGGAGTCGCTTGATGTCGATTTTGAGGATTATTCGGCGGGCGTACCCCTGCAATGGCGATGGGATTTCGGCGATGGCGACACTTCAGAGCTGCAACATCCCCAACACACCTACGCCATCAGTGGCACCTATAACGTATGCCTCACCGCCTCCAACATTTACGGCAGTGACACGCAGTGTCAGGAGTTGATGGTGGTGACCACCGGCCTGCAAGGCCCGGGAGCCCGTCCCGAGGGGTTTTCCGTCCAGCCCAATCCCGCCCGGGACGAGGTGCAAATCCGCTGGGGCACAGCACAGGGGCAGGTCAAGTTGATGGATGCCGGAGGCAGGGTAGTGATACAATCCGCACTGAAGGACGGGATGGCCACTCCGTCCCTGCAGCATCTTCCTGCCGGCGCCTACACGGTGCGGGTGGTGCTGGACGACGGCCGTGTCCATTCCGAAACGCTTATGGTGCAATAACCAACCAATTTACATACGCATGATCCCGCAATGTTTTCCTGCCATTATCCTGACCCTTTTTATCGCGATGACATCTCAACGAATGTCAGGTCAGGAATACCCTTTTTTGCTTGTTGCCGGTACCGAGGGGGAGGGCCTTGATGTGCGATGCCAGGTACGGGCGACAACCTTCAACCACAAGCGGGATTTCGAGATCCATGATCTGGAATGGACGTTTGGAGATGGTCATACTGCCAGGGAAATATCCCCGGCGCATCGTTATGCAGCAGCGGGCAGATACATGATCTGTGTGGAAGCGGAGGGAGTTAATGGCCAAAGCCGCCATTGCCGGGAGGTGGATGTGAGCGGGGGGCCTGTCCGAATCCAGCAGGGTCTGCAGTTGGCTTATGACTTCGAGACAAAGACGCTTCGCGCGATGTTCGACCAAGAGACAGGTATGGGCATGTTGCGGATGGAGCGGGTGGAGAGTGGAGAGCTGCTGTTGGATGTACCGTTGGCGGGAGCCAGTTTCGAGCTGGTCTTGACAGATCTTCCGGAGGGTCTTTACCGTTTCACACTGAAGCATGTCCTCGGCGGTACCGACAGCGTGACGTGGCGGCTGCCATGAGGCATTAAGCATTTGGTCAGGCACCTCAGGAGATTCACAGCCCCTCCATGTATCCTTCAATCGCCTATCTTTGACCACCTGCGGATGGACGGGTCCGTGACCCGGGACTTCGCGGGGGGTTCAACGATCAGGAATGAAGTATTTCAGGAGGCTATCCGGGTTATCGGGCATCGCGATATCCCTGCTTTTTACGCCGGAAATCCGGGCCCAGAACGGATGTAACATGATGGTGGACGCCGGCCCCGATGTCACCATTTGCGAGGGAGAAAGCACCACCCTCGACGGGCAGGTGACCGGAGGCAACAACCCGGAATACCTGTGGACACCCGATGCGGGATTGAGCAACCCGAACATCCTGAATCCGGTCGCGTCCCCTACATCCACCAGCACCTACACGCTGACGGCCACCGCCATGTCGGGCAACCTGATCACCAACGGTGGGTTTGAGACGGGGAGTATCGCCCCGGCCACTACCGGATATACCCAGGTGGCCGACCCGCTGGCCATCGCCACCAACGCCCCCAATTATTACGGCATCCTGTCCGTTCCGCAGATCGTCCAGGCCTTTGGCTGTCAGCCTGATATCGGCAACTATACCATGGTGATCCACGGCAGTACCGGTGTCAATGTCGATTTCTGGTGCCAGTCGATTCCGGTGACTCCCGGTACGGACTACAAATTCACTTTCAAAGTATTCGGTATTCCGTATTTCTTTGCCCCGGCCCCGGTCATCGTCCTCAAAGTCAACGGCGCGACAGTCGGCTCCCTCCAGGCACCCAACGGTCTTTGCAATGAAGCCGACGCCAGTTTCACCTGGAACAGCGGAGGCGCCACCACCGCCGATGTCTGCTTCGCCAATTCCACTGTGGCCGGACTGGGCAGCATGTGTGCTGTCGACGACATCACCATGGTGGAGTGCTGCGCGGTCAGCGATGAAGTGACCGTGACCGTTGCCCCCAACGTCGAAGAGGTTCAGGACCATGTGATCTGTGAAGGCGGATCCGTCGAGGTGGGTGGACAGTTTTTTCAGGACGCCGGCCAATATGAGGTGGTGCTCGACAACTACCTCGGTTGCGACAGCACCATTACGGTCAACGTGGAAGTCGCGGAGGTGGAACCCTTCATTACCATTTCCAATCCGCTGACCTGCCTGCTCAATCAGTCAGTCCTCGACGGTTCCCTGTCCACCGGGACGTTCGGTATCCAGTCCTATCTCTGGACCACACCTGACGGGAATATCGTGTCCAATCCCGGTCTGCCCTCCGTCACGGTCAACGCTCCCGGGACCTATGTTTTGACAGTGACGACCTCCAACGGCATCGTGACCTGTTCCAATGCGAGTTCCGTCATCGTGGCTCTTGATACCATGTC
>CAYYGN010000052.1:0-11437 GCA_964471595.1 uncultured Saprospiraceae bacterium | reverse complement strand
TTTTTTATTCTGGCTGGAGCGTCCCGCTCGAAGAGCGGGAAGGTCACCGGTTCGAATCCGGTATTCTCCACAGGAAGAGGTGACACTGTCACCTCTTTTTTTGTCCTGTATGTATCCGGAAATGTCCCACGCATGAATTGGGCTTGGTTGCCGAAGCAATGCGAAGGCAAGGTTGGTTGCCGAAGCAATGCGAAGGCAAGGTTGGTAGCCGAAGCAATGCGAGGCAAGCCTGTCCGCCGTAGCCCTGAAAAGGCAAGCCTGTCCGCCGTAGCCCTGAAAAGGCAAGCTTGTCCGCCGTAGCCCTGAAAAGGCAAGCCTGTCCGCCGTAGCCCTGAAAAGACGGGCCTGTCCGCCGTAGCCTTGGCGCAGGCGGATATTCTCCACACAAGCCACTCTGTGAAGGGTGGCTTTTTTTGTGGAAAGGGGCCACCTTCAACCATGCCACCATGTGCATGCATTTCCCCCAATGGTTTGAACGCAGGAGGGCTCCTGGTAGCCAGGCGGGTTGGTGCGTGCCTCAAGCCATCGGGATGGTGTATTTTGAGCGGCGAACGCCATTGGGATGCCCATTGATTGCCCGAACGTGTCCGGGTCACCGGTCTTCTGGCTCCTGAAAAGGAGCGTGATTCTCCTGGCCATCGGGCCATGCTTGGCCACCGCTCAGGACAATACCTGGATGCCCGGATCTGACGCTCTACATCATGGACCCGGCACGGAAGGGTTTCTTGCGCTGTTCGTATATCCACCTTCCGCACCCGTGGATTATTCCACACCTGCTTCGGCCCTTCGCAGCGTGCTCTCCATCGAATTGGACCGGTTGCTGTTCAGCCACCGCAAGGTGTCCTTTACGGACGACAGGGGCCGCAGCGGAAACATACGGGTGCCCTATACCTCCACGATCGGTCATACGCTTGCCTGTATCAGCTGCACTCTTCCCGATGGCACTCGCTACCGGCAATGGGCCAGCGTCTCCAGTCTGACCTATGCGCGCACCGGTATCCGGTTGCTGTTTCGCGAACAGGCGGGCATGCGAATCCTCTTTCACGATTATCCGGACGGAATCCTCATCTCCGGAGCGGAGAACTGGCTCCGGCTGATCCATTATAACGGTAGCCGGATGCCCGGCGGCTGGTGGAAACGTCAGGGGGAGGTCCCCAGATACATGGCCCGGCCGATCACCCGGACGGCCTGCAGCCAGTTGAAGGAAATGATCTCTTTTTTTGCCGCCATGACGGAGAACACTTTCCTGCATGCCGGCGACGGCACCCCCGTCCATGCCGATGACCGGTTTTGGTTTGGCTCCTCTGGCGATCCCTGGGAGGGATACAAGCACCGGAAAAAGACCGGGACGGGCAAGGTGGTGGCAGGGTGTGCCCCTTTTGGCGTGGCGCTCTGGAAAGCGGCCGGCGGATGGGATCACCGGATGGACAGCCTCTGGACCTTGCGCATCCAAGTCGGCGATCATCTGATCGGGGGACCTGGACGTCGCGTCTCCGTACCCGCTATCCTTTGGGGAAAAGGCGGGCAAGGCTGGATCACCGGCAATGAGCCGGCCCACACCTTTGCCTCTCACGACCCGGCCCTTATCTGGTCTTCCATCGAAGCCGCCATGCATCACGCTGCTTCCGGAAGCGATGGAAACACACTGACCTCAGGAAGCCGGAAGATATCCGGATGGTGGGAAGAAATTGGATGGCAGGTACATCCAGGCCGGCCAATCATCCTTGAAACAGAACCCGGCGAAAGCCGGAAAGACAAAAAGACAGCGAGAAGCATTTCCGGAATCTGGTTGATCCCAGCCAACTGAATCCATCATGGGAGGATTTTCGGTCATCGGCATATGCGGCAGGGTACAACGCCAGATCATGGCGGGACTTCTCCTGTGGCCGTATGCAGGCGCCATTGCTTTGCCCCCCGACATCAACGGCCGGGAGCTGCACCATTACCCATCCAAAATCATCCGCACTTGTTGTGCCTTTGGCCTGGATCTCAGTTATGCAGGCTCCACCCTGACCCGCAGTTCGGACATCATCGCTCCCTCCGAGCTCGGACGCCATTTCTACATGGGCCATCCGGAAGAGATCAATGGCATCATTTATACGCGAAAGGGGGGATTCATCGACATTGCGCATTTGAGGGATGTGGCCGACTGGACAGGGTACTTGTATCATTTGGTCATGACCAGTGCCGGGGAGGGCGAAACCATTTTGTGGGAAATGGGCTCGGAGGCAGGGGACAAAGAACTGGCCTTGCGGGTGCCCCTCCTGGATACGGCATCGGCCTGTGAACTGGCGGGGCGGATCGCCTTCGACCTCTCGGTCTGGCACGAGATATCGACCTGGTACGGCAGCTCCTATATTCCGTTGTTGCCCGAACGTTATTCCAGCTTTTCGCCCGAGGATCTATACAGCAACTTGCTGGGGGTCATCCTGGGCATGCGCGCCATACGTAGTGAATTCCCGTTCAACGAGGCCATGACGATGCTGTTGACCCAAACGATGGAAGAGCTCCTGGCGGTAGAAAGTCGCGAGCAGACACGGGAGGCCATGCTGGCGGTGGAAGGGGAATGGTGGTCTAATGACAAACCCCTCCCCAGCGGCAGGATACTGATGGCCCGCTATCTGGATATTGGTCCCGTTCTCACCCCCTGGCGGGTGCCGCGGGATCACCAGACCATTCCGGGTCATTCCCTACATATCCCCGGGCAACGGCTGCAAGCCCATTACACGCTGCGTCTTTATCCCAGCCTCCGGTTTCGTCTGGCAGCCCGCGAATGCAAGCTGAAATCGAGGGTCCTTACCCAGGCAGATTTTGGCTCCCTCGTCGATTGCATTTCTCGCCAGGTGCGACGGAAGAAACTCGGTTTGATCCTCTGGCCGGCCGATTTGACCCGGGGCAGGAAGCGCCATGAATGACATTGGCCTCTTTCTAATTGAATTTTAACGCCTTGCCTTACCCAACCCGAATGCATTTCCACGACGGATTTCAAAGAAGGTCGCCAGCCACCGGATATACCCTTCAAGTGGGTCCACGGTCATTCGGCGCCAACCCCCTCCGAACAATTTCATTCCCTTCTTATTTATGCAGGGTACAGGTTGAACTGTCCGGATGTGAAACACCGGATCATGCAATGTAAACCGGGATGCTGACACCTTTGGGCCGATTGTGGCGATTGATCGCCCTTGACCGTACCGACATTACCGTCGTGTACCTGTATGCCTTGTTCAACGGACTGGTCAATCTTTCTCTCCCATTAGGCATCCAGGCCATCATCAACCTCATAGTAGGGGGGCAGGTTTCCACTTCCTGGCTTGTTTTGGTGGGCATAGTCATTACCGGTATTGCACTGGCCGGCTGGATGCAGATCATGCAGCTCCGCATTACCGAAAACATCCAGCAAAAAATATTTACCCGTTCCGCCTTCGAGTTTGCCTGGCGGATACCCCGCATGAAGCTGGAAGCCCTGGACAAGTATTATCCCCCCGAACTGGTCAATCGTTTTTTCGACACCATGATGGTGCAGAAAGGCATCTCCAAAATTCTCGTAGATTTTTCAACGGCCTCCCTCCAGGTCCTGATCGGGATGGTGCTGTTGTCCTTTTACCATCCGTTTTTCATTCTGTTCAGCATCATCCTCATCCTGCTGGTGTTGCTCATATTTTTTCTCACCGGAAGCCCGGGGTTGCGTACCAGTCTGACAGAATCCGGCTACAAATACGAAGTGGCGCACTGGTTGGAGGAGTTGGCGCGTGCGGTCGTCTCCGTGAAGCTGGCCGGCAAGTCGTTGCTGCCTCTGGCACAGACCGACCGCTTGACGGAGGAATATCTCAAAGCGCGCAATGCCCATTTCCGGGTATTGATGGTCCAGTACATGTTGATGGTGTTTTTCAAAGTATTGGTTGCCGCGGCCCTTTTGCTGGTAGGAGGATGGCTGGTCATTCGTCAACAAATGAATATCGGCCAGTTTGTGGCGGCAGAGATCATCATTATTCTCGTCATGTCTTCGGTGGAGAAATTGATCCTCAGCCTCCAAACGATCTATGACATCCTCACCTCCCTGGAAAAGATCGGGACAGTCACGGAATTACCCATGGAGCAGGAAGGAGAGATCAAGGTGCCTGTCGATTCGCCTGAGCGGGGACTGAGGATCGGGATCCATGATCTGACTTTTTCGTTTCCGGACTCTCCCCGACCCGTGATCCAGGACCTACATCTCGACATCCAGCCGGGAGAGAGATTGGCCATTGTGGGCTATAACGGTTCGGGCAAATCCACCCTGCTCCGCCTGCTGGCCGGCTTGTACGAGGATTTCCAGGGCATGATCACCTACAACGGCATTCCGCTGAGCAATCTCGACAAGGAACATTTGCGATCGATGATGGGCAACAGCATCGCTGAGGACGAGATTTTCGAAGGCACCCTGCTCGAGAATATCACGGTAGGCCGCGAGGATGTTACCCTGATGGACGTCAAGAATGCCATCGAGGCGGTGGGATTGAATGCGTTTATCAAGACCATGCCGGCCGGTTATCAGACCTTATTGGGCACACAGGGCCGCAAGTTGCCCCGCAGCATCATCCAGCGTCTCATCCTGGCCCGGTGTATTGTCGTGCGCCCGCGGCTGATCCTTCTGGAGGATTGGTTGGGACGCATCGAACACACCGACCGGCAGTACCTCAAAGAGTGCCTGTTCCATCCGGAAGCGGGATGGACCATTGTATCCAACACCAACAACCCTGAATTTGCCCGTGAATTCGACCGGATTGCCGTCATGAAAGAAGGCCGTATCGCTGCGCTGGGCACCTGGGAGGAATTGCGGGATAATCCATATTTCAAAGCGGTTTTCCGAACCCCCTGACGTATGCTGCAGAATCCTTCAAATCCTGATTTTCTGGAGCAACCCGGCGATTTCCGTTCCATCCGCATGGTGCGCAATTACCGGGTAGGCCGGACCCTTTCCCGGTTAATCCTCATCTTGCTGGTACTGGTCCTGGGGTTTCTTCTTTTGCCCTGGACCCAGCATATACGTGCACGGGGATATCTTACCACGCTGCGCCCTGAACAGCGTCCCCAGACCGTCCATTCCGTCATCGCCGGAAGGATCGAACACTGGCATGTCCGGGAGGGAGAAAAAGTCAGCAAAGGGGATACCCTTTTGCGGCTCTCCGAAATCCGCGATGCCTATTTTGATCCGCGACTTCTGGAACGCACCCGGCAGCAGATCAATGCCAAATCGGCCGCTATGTCTTCCTATCAGGACAAGGTAGCGGCTCTGGATGCCCAGCTGAAGGCGCTGCAACAGACACGGGATCTCAAGCTGGAACAAGCCCGCAACCACCTTCGACAGTCCGAGCTCCGGGTCAGAACGGACAGCATGGACATGGTGGCAGCCCGCGCCCAGTTTGATATCGCCGACATCCAGTACCAGCGGATGCAAAAGCTCCATGCTGACGGACTGAATCCCCTGACTGACCTCGAAGCCAGACAACTCCGCTATCAAGAGTCGCAAGCACGCCTGATCAGTGCCGAAAACCGCTTTCTGGCCAGCAAGAACGATCTGATCAATGCCCGCGTGGAACTCATTTCCATCGAGCAGCAATTTCTTGACAAAATAGCCAAAGCCCAATCCGAAAGGGCAACGGCTTCCTCCCAGATGTATGATGCCGATGTGGATGTCGCCAAAATGGAGGTGCAGTACAGCTCCTTCGAGGTGCGGACGGGATATTATTATGTCACCGCTCCCCAGGACGGATTTGTCACACGGGTGATCCGGGCCGGGATTGGAGAAATGGTCAGCGAAGGGGAGGAACTTTTGAGTATCATGCCGGCGCGGTATGATCTGGTGGTGGAAATGTACATCGAGCCGGTGGACCTCCCGTTGATCCATATTGGCAATCAGGTCAACTTCCTTTTTGATGGCTGGCCGTCCATTGTGTTTTCCGGTTGGCCCGACTTGTCCTACGGGACCTTTACCGGTCGGGTGGTGGCCATCGATCAGTTCATCAGTGACAACGGCCGCTATCGCGTCCTGGTGGGTCCCGATCCCGATGACCGGCCGTGGCCGGAAGGGTTGCGGGTCGGCGGAGGGGCCGTCGGTCTCGCCTTGCTCCACGATGTGCCGGTAGGATACGAGATCTGGAGGAAAATAAACGGATTCCCGCCGGAGTATTATGCCGGCCATCCGGGGCATTGGCCTGGCGATCACCTCATCAATTCAGGGACACGGACGTCCAGGCCGAACCCGTCATCACCATCGAAAAAGGATAGCGGCCAATGAGTAGAATGATGCGGCGGGCCTTCAGGGGAGTGGCAGTACTGTTGATGGTGCCCGGTTTCCTGGTGGCCCAGGCAGATACCGTGGTGCTTACCCTGGGGGAACTGTTTGAACGGGTCGCTGCAGGCCACCCGGTGGCCCGGCAGGCCGATTTGGTCCTTGAAAAGGGGGAAGCCAGGCTGTTGTCCGCCAAAGGGGGATTCGATCCGCGCCTCTTTGCCCGCATCGACCAAAAGGAATTTGAGGACAAGCGATACTTCAGGCACCTGGACGGCGGCGTGGTTTGGCCTTCCTGGTGGGGTATTGAAGTCCAATCGGGATTGGAACAAAGCCGGGGGCAGTATCTCAATCCGGAACAGACCACACCACCGGGGGGACTATGGTATGCAGGGCTTTCCCTGCCACTGGGGCGTGGATTGGGCATAGATGCACGTCGCGCCGCCCTTTTCAAAGCCAGGATATTCAGAGATGCCGCTGCCGTCGAACGCCGCCAGATCCTCAACGAACTTTTTTTCGAAGTGGCTATGCACTATTGGGATTGGGTGCAGGCCCGGTATCAGCAAATGATCATTGGTCAGGCGCTGGCTTTGTCGCGGGAGCGATTCGACCTGGTAAAGGAGAGTTTTTTCCTGGGCGCAAGGGCTGCCATGGATACACTGGAGTCCTATACCCAGGTGCAGACCCTGGAGCAGGACTCTCTGCGGGCGGCGGTCCGGTTCCAGACGGCACGCCTTGCCTTGTCCACCTTCTTGTGGTCGGAGGCGCAGGAGCCTTTGTTGCTCGGGGAGCAGGTGATGCCGCCTGATGATGTCCTGCAGGAAGCCGGCGTGGATTGGCCGTCCGGCGGGCTTGATGCCTGGATGGCCCGGGTCAATCAGAGCCACCCGGAAATACAGGGATTCGATTATCAAATATCGGCTTTGCAGGTGGACCGCCGGCTGATGGCCGAGCAATTCAAACCACGCATTGACCTCAAGTACAACCTGGTGGCTGAAGCACTCGGCGATGAAACGGTCGGACAAATTTCCACCCGCAATTACAAATGGGGGCTGGATGTCGGATTTCCTCTTTTTCTGCGCCGGGAACGCGGTGATTACCAACTCGCCCGTCTCCGCTTGGAGGAGCTGACGCTGGAGCGGGAAAG
Organism: uncultured Saprospiraceae bacterium; assembly: GCA_964471595.1. Classification (GTDB taxonomy): domain Bacteria; phylum Bacteroidota; class Bacteroidia; order Chitinophagales; family Saprospiraceae; genus JAGNXB01. The sequence continues at coordinate 4,019 of CAYYGN010000052.1, read as the reverse complement.
CAGGTTGCCGGAATGGCGCAACCAGGTCAGGGCTTTTGCGACAGAGGGCGAGCTCCTCCGCGAACAAATCGGCGTCCTGCAATCCGCTGCGGAAAATTACCGAAGGCTTCTCGACGCCGAGCGGACGCGTTTCACCAGCGGAGAAAGCTCCCAATTCCTGCTCAATACCCGCCAGGCCAATTTGCTTCAGGCGGAAATGGAATTACTGGAATCCCGCATCCGCCTGCACCGCACGGCCATAGCGCTCCGGTGGGCCATGGGCATGGCCGGGCCTCAGGAGACCAACCGTCAAGAGGATTAATTCAATCTCCCTTGGGTTCAATGACCCGGTAAAAATATTTTCCGGGTGGTCCTTCCTTGGTCCGTCAGCCAGGACAAGAGGTACAGCCCGGGCTGTGGCGCGGTGAGCCGGAGGAATCCCGGGGCAGGTACTGGATGTTGCCATACAGGTTGCCCGGCCAGCGTCCACAGTTCCAATGCGCCTTCCGCCAGGGGCAATTGGACGAGAAGGCTACTTCCGTCGTACATGACCGACATGGAGGCAGCTGATGGAACCATTACATCGGAGGCGCCATCTTCCTGGAGAAACAGGGAATCCCGCGAGGCGCCATCGCCCGAGTCACTGCCGTTGGCGTTGGCGGCAATTCCCGCCGCGTAAAGCCTTACCTGCCCGGTATTGGCCGGGGGCGCCACCCAGCTCAACTGGAAAGTGTCTTTCAGGGACGGAAACTGGTGCTCGGCATAACTCCGGTTGTTGACCGTCCGGATCGCGACGCCGGTCGGAGGATTCTGGAAGATACCTGCCTGCACATGACCGGGACCGCTCAGCGCCACGGCCTGGAACCCAAAGACGGAGGCATTCGGACTGGCATCGACGACTACACGCACCGTGTATGTCTGTCCGGGTACATAGGTCGTGACGGGCATGTCTCCCGACAATACTTCGAGATGGACCTGCGGATTGAACTGGCCGGCCAGGTGACAGGCGCTGCAATAAAAATTGTTGCTCAGGGGGCTGCCGGTTCGGTCCAGTTTCTGGACCAGGGCCACGCCTCCGGAGCTGCCGGAGAAGATGAGGGTGCCGGACAAGAGGGCAAACAGCGAAAGGACGAGGGTAAGGTTGCGACGCATGCGTTGGGTTGAGGTGATTTTTCTGAACGCAGATTCCCGAATGAAAGTTTAGAGTCGGGAATGGAGACAAGGGTTGCCTTGCGGTCAAAAGATACCCTGATCGGGGTATTTTCCCTGAACGCCCCGAAAAAAGGCGGTGATGGTCTCGAGGTCTGCATCCGCGTCTTGTCCGGGCCAGAACAACGGGCCGAACAAGATGGTCCGTTGGGCGTAATCAAAGCGGCAGATCAGGATGGGTATGCCGGCCTTTCGGGCGATGTGATAGAATCCCGATTTCAGTTTGGTGACGCGTTTGCGGGTGCCTTCGGGCGCAATGGTTATGGCAAATTTTTCTTTGTGATTGAAAATGTCCACGACGGCATCCACCATGTTGCCCCGTTTTCTGCGATCCACCGGATATCCGCCGAGCCATCGCATGAGCCAGCCCAGCGGGGGGTAAAACAAAGTGTGTTTGCCGAGAAAATGGATTTTCTGACCCAGGGCGGTGCGGGTCAGGATACCCAGCGGGAAGTCCCAGTTGGACGTATGGGGGCCTGCGGCCACGATGTATTTGGGAGGGATGTCGGCCGGAAATCCGGAAACATGCCAGCCGAGCATCGAAAGGATCCACTGACTGAGCCGTTGAAACATCCTTTTTTTCTGCAATATCGAAAGAAGTCATTTCTTTTGTGGATGGGGATCAGGGCATGGGTAGTACTGCTGTTGCTTTTGCCTGGCGATCTGTGGGCGCAGTCGCTCCGGTTTTCCTTGCACGGAGGTTGGTATGAACAGCCGGTCGTTTTATCGCTGGAGGCGGATGGAGCGGTGATCTATTACACGCTCAACGGGGCCACGCCCCGGCCTGGCGGAGATGTCTGGCGGGGAGAAATGACACTCCGGCAATCGGCGGTCGTCCGGGCCATCGCCTGCCGGGATGGGCGATGCAGCCCCGAGCAGGCCCATACCTTCCTGATCGGCGAGCCACACAGCGCTTTTCCCACCGTTTCCGTGGCCCTGCCTCCGGATGTGCTTTTCCATCCCGGATACGGGTTGTTTCGGGAAGGGGGGGGTGCAGACCGGAGTTCGTGGAAACGTCCCGGGGCGAATTTCTGGAGCAAGAAGGAAGTGGTTTGTCATGTTGAAATTTTCGATGCCTGGGGGGATCCGGTTTATCACGACCATGCCGGATTCCGGATATTCGGCGGGATGAGCCGGTTGTTTCCGCAGAAATCCTTTTCGCTGACGGCCCGGGAACGTTACGGGGACAAAAGAATTCGGTATCCGGTCTTCGGCAAGGAGGGCCCGAAGAAATTCAAGTCTCTAGTATTCCGCAACGGAGGCAGTGATTGGGGGAAGGCCCAGTTCCGCGATGCGCTGATGACCGGATTGCTGGATGGATGGGACCTGGAAAAGCAGGACCATCAGCCCTGCCATGTCTATATCAACGGGAGGTACTGGGGGCTTTACAACATCCGGGAAAAGATCAACCGCTTTTTTATTGAGGAGGCATCGGGGGAGGACAAGGACAGCATTGATTTGCTGGAGCACAATGCGCATGTCAAAAAAGGCTCGGCAGCCCATTACCTGCGGATGCTGGATTTTATCCGGCGGCATGATCTGAAGGAGGACAGCCATTTTGCAGCGGTGGCCCGGATGATGGATGTGGACAATTTCATGCACTACCAGATCGCGCAGATTTATTTCGACAACAAGGATGCCGGGGGCAACATCCGGTTTTGGCGACCCCGCCGGCCGGATGGCCGCTGGCGGTGGATCCTTTACGATGTGGATCAGGGTTTCGGCCTGCACGATCCGTTGGCTTACATGGAGAATACGCTTGCCTTCCATTTGGAGCCGAATGGTCCTTCCTGGCCCAATCCGCCATGGAGCACTTTTTTGTTGCGGAATTTATTGAAGAACGACGCATTCCGGCAAAACTTCATCCGTACCTTTTTCGAGGTGCTGAATGCCGATTTTTCTCCGGAAAGGGTGGAGGCCAGGATCCGGGATTTTGCAGGCATCTATCGCCCGGAAATCCCGAGGCATTTCGGGAGGTGGCATATCCGTCCGGAAAAGTGGGAGGAGCAATTGGTTCGGATGGCGGAATTTGCCCGCCAAAGGCCCGCCTGGCTCAGACGCCATCTGCAGGAATATTTTTCTTTGGGTGCGCTGGCGGAGGTGACTTTTGGAGCCACGGAAGGAGGCACCCTGCGCATAGGAGGGCGAATGGGTCTGGAAGCGGATTCCGCCACGGGGGTTTACCCGGCCGGTATGCCGCTGCATCTGGAGGTGCGCCCCAGGCCCGGATACCGTTTTGCCGGCTGGGAGGGCTGGCCGGGCCGCGATTGGGAGATCAGGGCAATGGCCGGACAATTGCCCCCCCGCATCAAGGCCGTATTTGAACCTTACCGGCATCCGATGGCCGAGCGGGTGATCATCAATGAGGTGGGCGCCTATAATCCCGGTTCCGGTGACTGGGTGGAGATCTACAATGCCTCGGATCAGCCGGTGGATCTGACCTCCTGGATTCTGGCGGATGCGCGCCATCAGTACCGGCTGCCCACGGCCGTGATCCCTCCCGGCGGATATCAGGTCTTCTGCCGGGACCTGCCCCGGTTCAAACGGCATTTCCCGGGTGTGCCTGCGGCTGCCGGTCATTTCGGATTCGGGTTTCACCGCCAGGAAGAAAGTGTGTATTTGTACGGCTATGACGGTGCGTATGTGGACAGTATCCGATATTGCCTCGAGCCGCAGGAGGGCATCTTCACCCTGTCGCTGGTACTGCCGGGACTCGACAATGCCGACCCCCGGAACTGGGAGGTCAGGTCGGGCCCCGGTACACCCGGTGCCGGCAATCCCCATTTTGTCGAAAGCCATATCCGGGCGAAACAGGCCATTTGGACCCGTAT
>CAYYGN010000051.1:0-11985 GCA_964471595.1 uncultured Saprospiraceae bacterium | reverse complement strand
CAAAAAGGAACCAAAAACCTGCATGGCTGCCGCATACAGGCAGGCCGCTTGTCGCCGAAATGCTCGCGGTGCTCCAGCCAATGATTTTGAGGTACTGGAGATCCATCATTGCGCCGGGCGCCTGCCCGAGGCGGGGCACATGCCTATAAGCAACTATGCTCCTCTACCTGGAGGAAAATGTTCAACCCCTTGGGGGTTGGTTTTTCTTTGCTCCCATAGCCCCGGGTTGAAATCCGGGGCTATGGGGGACCATTCCGGGAATTGGCAGAGATTATTTGGTGACATTACCTGCAGCCTGAGAAAATGAGTACATTTGTTCACACCAACCAAAACCTTATTGTATGGACGCTGTCAACTGGCTCCCTATCCTGGTCACCGCCGCGGTGACCCTCGTCACCGGATTCATCTGGTATCACCCCAAGCTCTTCGGCAATGCCTGGATGAAAGCCGCCGGCGTGACCCCCGAGCAGGCACAGTCGGGCAACATGGGCCTCACCTTCGGCCTCGCCTACGCCCTGGGACTTCTGCTGGCTTATTTTCTCCAGCACCTCAACGGCATGATCATCCAGGAGATCCCCACCTTCGGATGTGGCGCCCAGACCGGAGCCATGACCGGACTCCTGGTGGCCGTGCCCGTCATGGGCGTCAACGCCCTTTTCGAGCGCAAGTCGCTGTCCTATGTCCTCATCAATGGGGGATACTGGATCGTGACTATGGCCATCATGGGCGGTATCCTCAACGTCTGGCAATAACCCTCAGCGCCGTCCTCCTGCCTGCAGCCACAAGCCGAGGTGTTCGTGGAGGGCGCGCTGCATGAGCCCGATCCGGGAGGGGGACGGCAGCCATTGCCCGATGATCTCCCGGGCCGGCATGCGCACCCAATAGCGGGCCGGCGCCGGTATCACCGCGATCCCCTCCCGGGCAAACCACCCGGCTGCCCTCGGCATGTGGATGGCCGAAGTCACGAGGACGACCCGATACCTTTCGCCCCAGGCGGCGCGATAGGCAGCGGCTTCCTCGCGGGTCTGGTCGGGACGCGACAATAGCAGGGTATCTGCCGGAGCGACGCCGAGATCGAGGGCGGCTTCGGCGAGGGTTTCGGCCTGGCTGGGTCCCTCACCGGGGGCATGTCCGGTGAACACCAATCGACTGCCCGGCAGCCGGTGATAGAGCCGTACGCCCTCCACGAGCCGGCCAAGGGCTTCGTCGCTCAGCCGGTCGGCGGCGGTCAGGCCCGGGGCATGCGTCTGGCCACCCCCCAGCACCACGATATGGATGCCGGCCGATGTCCCGGCCGAAACGGTCGCCGGGTCGAGCGGGACGTAACGGCTCTCCAGCCGGTACACGAGCCACAGGGGCAGGGGGCTGGAGGTGATGACGAACAGCCAGACGGCAGCGGCCACCCCCCAGCGGCGGGCGGTGCGGGGCCTGTCTCTCCACCGCATGAAGGCCCATCCCGCCGCGAGCGCCCAAAAGAGCAGCAGGGGGTTGAGCAGGTAAGGAGCCAGAGCAACCATAAGCAGGGCGGGATTCAGGCAGCGGGGAGTTCGACGGCAAAGGTAGTGCCCAGGCCTGGCTGGGTGCGGAAGTAAATGCGACCGCCCATCTGGTCCACGATGTTGCGGCAGATGGCGAGGCCGAGGCCGGTGCCCGAGCTCTTGGTGGTGAAATTGGGCATGAACACCTTGTCCTGCATGTCGGCCGGTATGCCGCTGCCGTTGTCTTCGACCTCGATATACACACGCTCCTTGTCCTGGCGGAGGGAGATGTGCACACGACCTTTACGGTCTTCGGGGATGGACTGGATGGCGTTTTTGATAAGGTTGTTGAGGACCCGCAGCAACTGGTTTTTGTCGGCGTGCACGACCACGGGGGCGGCGGGGATGTCCATGCTGAGGCGGAGGCCGTCCTTGTCGTTTTCACCGAAGAGGTTGTGCACGGAGCGGATGAGATCGTTGACGACGAGGTCTTCGGGGTGGGCCTCCGGGATCTGGGCGAAGTTGGAGAAGGCGGAAGCGATCTGGGAGAGGTTTTCAATCTGTTCGATGAGGGTGGCGGAGACGCGTTTGAGGAGCAGCCGGTCTTCCTCGCGCGCCGGGTTGAAGGCGTGCTGGAGGTGCTGGAGGCTGAGCTTCATGGGCGTGAGCGGGTTTTTGATCTCGTGGGCCACCTGTTTGGCCATTTCGCGCCAGGCGCCTTCGCGCTCGGATCGGGCCAGGAGTTCGGCGCTCTCCTGGAGTTTGCGGATCATGCGGTTGTACTCGCCGATGAGTTCGCCCAGTTCGTCGCGGCTGGTCCACTCGAGAGGTTCGTTGGGTTTGCCGAGTTTGAACTGCTTGAGTTTTTCGCCGATGACGGAGATGGGGTAGGTGATGGAGTTGGCGACGAGGATGGCGAGGGCGCCGGCGATAAAGAGGAGGAAGACATAGACGTTGAGCAGGGCGCTGATGAATTCGGAGATGTCTTTCTGGAGAAAGGATTTGTCGGAGTAATAGGGCACGGCGAGGTAGCCGGCGGGGATGTGGTCGAGGGCGGGCAGGGGCACGTAGGCGGTGCGGTATTCGAGTTGGCCGATGCGGCCTTCGCCGATAAAGAGCGATTTGTCTTCCCACAGCATGGCGGCAAAGGCGCGGCCGTCCATGAGGGGGGAGGCGAGGCGCCGGGCATAGATCTGGGGTTCGGAGCTGAACAGGAGGCGGCCGTCGTGGCTGTACACGTCGATGTCGGTCTCGTGCACGCGGGCCATGGCGGGGAGCAGGTGGCTCAGGGGTTGTTCGCGGATGTCGGTTTGGGCGAGCTGGCTTTCGAGGTCTTTGGCGACGCTGAAGGCTTTGCGCTGGAGGCGTTCCTGGTGGTATTGCTCGGTGGTGTTTTTGAAATAGAAAATGGTGATCATGCCGATGATGAGGAAGGACAGCACGATCAGGGAGATGACGGAAAACTGGATGCGATTGCGGAGCGAAAGGCGGTGGGAGAGGGAAAAATTGAGGGTATCGGGCAGGAAGGCAAAGACGGTATTGAGCAGGGCGATGAGGAATAGCGTGACCGTGAGCAGGCAGAAGAGGTAGGAGAACAGCGAAAGGAATTCGCCGCGGCCGCTCGACTCGTAGGTGATGATGCATTCGAGGCCTTGCTGGCGCAGGACAAAGCCGCGGATCTTTTTGTACTGGAAATGAAAATCCCGGCCGGGGGTCTGTAGGAATTCCCGGAGTTGGAAGATGAGGTTGTCGGAAAGGGTCTGCTGGATGGGTCGGGACGGGCTGCGCAGGAGGTAGCGGAAATTGTCGAGATCGGGGATGCCTTTGAAAGGGATGGTGCGCAGCACCTCGGTATATACCTGGCGGGCGTCGGTGGCGGTGCGTTGGAGGACGAGGGTGTCACCGGCGGGGTCGTGGAGTTGGTAAAGGCGGGTGAAGGGGTCCAGGTGCCAGTTCCACGGCTGGGGATAAAGGGAGGAGTCCACCGGTGCATTGCTCAGCGGCCACTGGTAATAGTGTTTGATGTAGGGGATGTCGCCCAGGCGGTTGGGCAGGGCGGGATCGGATCCGGCGAGGGCGATGAGGGTATCGAGGTGTTTTTCGAGGACGGGATCGGCGGGGTCGATGAGGACGGAGGCATAGGCGGCCAATTTGCGGTCCACCTTGGTGTTGTTGAAACGGTAGAGCAGGCCGGAGGCGAGTCCGCTGAAGAGGATCATCCAAAGAATGATCCAGGTGAGGTTGGAGGCCTTTACGTCGGCATAAAATTCGAACAGCAGCAGGTAGATGAACAGAATGGTGGCGATCCAGGAGAGCGGCAGGGGGATGGCCATGAAATGGGCGGCCGCGGTGGCGACGGCGGCGGCGATGGTGAGGGCGCCGAGGCGTTGGAGGCGGGTGAGGACGGTCTGGTTGATGAACAACAGGATCCGGTAGGAATAGAGGAACAGGGCAATAAGGAGGAGCTGAACGGCGAGGAGGGAGAGGAAGCTGTAAGTGTTGAAATTGAAGATGTCGTCAAACCGGAAAGTGATGTCGCTGTCGAGGACGAGGATCTGGAAGAGGTGGATGAGGGCCAGGAGGCCGAAGGCGATGGCGATGTAATTGATGAGGCTGACGGCCCACTGGCGAAGGCGGCTGAGGCCGGTAAAATCGGGGATGGGCAGTTCGCGGTAGAAAAAAATGATGATCCAGAGGAGGAGGCTGATATTGATGAGGAGATCGCCGATGGAATGGCTGAGCAGGGGGTGGTCCATGGACCGGCGGAAGAGGGGAAACTGTTGGAAGCGGCCGGTAAAGTCGAAGGCGATGGAGAGGATGCGGAGGCCGAAGAGGGCGGCGAGAAAAAGGGGTGGCCCCCACAGACGGTGGCCGGCATCGATCAGGCGGGCGGCGGTGGCATGAGCGGCGAGGGCGGTGAGGATGCCGGCGAGAAGGAAAAGCAGCAGGGCGAGGTATTCGCGGGGCAGGGAGGTGCCTGCGCGGCTGAAATCGAGGTAGCCCAGGACCCTGCCGTCCTGGAGGCGGACGGGATAGGGAGTTGGGTTTTCGCCGATGTCCACGGTTCCGGGGAGGTCTGGGTTGGCGGGAAACCAGGGCTGGAGGAAGGGGCCGGAGGAGGGGATTTCGTGTTTGACGGGGATCAGGGCGTGGAGGGTCACCGAATCCGACAGAGATTTCTGGAAGGGCAGGTACCAGCCGTCGGGCAGGTGGACCAGCCGCCGCTGGCGGGTGATAGCCGGCAGGTGGGCGCCCTCTACACCCGGCACGCCCTGGTTCCAGTAAATGAGCGAGTCGTGCTGGGTGTAGAAAAGAGCGAAGGGAAGCTCCGACAGGCGGACCATGCGCTCGGTAAAAGCCGTGAACATGGCGGCCGGCATCTGCCGCTTGTCCATGAGGTAGGTGCGGAGGATCAGTTCTTCCCCGGCGATTGCCGCCACCCTTGTTTCCTGGGACTGCATCCAGGATTCCAGGCTTTGGGTGAGGTTTTGGCGGGCGAAACGGTGCTGGTACCTGTCAAAGCTGATGGCGGTGACCCAGCACAGTACAGCCAGTCCGAGCCAGAGCCATGGCCGGCGGGCGCGGTCAAAGAGATCCCAGAACCGGAAAGGCCTTTGTGTTGTTTGGTCCATGCCCTGTTGTCCTCGACATTGTACGGGCCCCAGGGGATTTGGTTCCCCCGTCACCCCGGACGGGTTTGCCAAAATACCGCTAACTTTGGATACCGCAACGACCCTATTGCCCCGATGCACTATTACCATCTCGGCCTGATCCCTCCCAAGCGTCACACCCAGTTTCGCAAGCCCGACGGGAGCCTTTATCACGAGCAATTGTTCTCGACGGAGGGATTCAGTGACCTATACGCCCTGCTGTATCACCTGCAGCCCCCCACCCAAATCGTCCAGGTGGGCGATCCGGTGGATATCCGTCCGGAAGTCGTGGAGGATCGCCAGCTCAAGCACCGGTGCCTGCACGGATTCCGGGTGAATCCCGAGGACGATTATCTGAAGAGCCGCGTACCCGTCCTCGTCAACAGCGACTGCAAGATCATCCTGGCCGCTCCCCGAAAATCCATGACCGAATGGTTTTTCAAGAACGCCGATGCCGACGAGGTGATCTTCGTCCACGAAGGGAACGGTACGCTGAAGACCATGTACGGCACCTTGTCCTTCGGTTATGGCGATTATCTCGTCATTCCGCGGGGCACCATTTACCAACTCCACTTCGACGGTCTGGACAACCGGCTTTTCATCGTGGAGTCGTCCGGGCCGATCACCCCGCCCAAGCGATATCGCAATGCTTTCGGGCAGCTCCTCGAGCACGCCCCGTATTGTGAGCGCGACATCCGCAAACCCGAGGCGCTCGAGACCCATGACCAGCAGGGCGACTTCCTCCTTTACATCAAAAAGCAGGACAAGCTCTACCCCTACCATTACCTCAGCCATCCGTTCGACGTGATCGGGTGGGACGGGTATGTGTATCCCTACGCTTTTTCCATCCACCAGTTCGAGCCGATCACCGGGCGCGTGCACCAGCCGCCACCCGTTCATCAGACGTTCGACGGCCACCAGTTTGTCATCTGCTCCTTCGTGCCGCGGCTTTACGACTACCACCCGCTGGCCATTCCCGCTCCCTACAACCACAGCAACATCGACAGCGACGAGGTGCTGTATTATGTGGACGGCGATTTCATGAGCCGCGCCCATGTGGAGAAGGGCATGATCACCCTTCACCCCGGCGGCATCCCGCACGGGCCTCATCCCGGCACGGTGGAGAAGAGCATCGGCGCCAAGGAAACCGGCGAATTGGCGGTGATGGTGGACACGTTCCGGCCGCTGATGATGACCCGCCAGGCGGCAGGCATCGAAGACCCGGATTATTACCAGAGTTGGATCAACCGAACCCCGAAATAAATCCCCATACCTCCATGCAGACCTCCGTTCAGGAAAGCACGGCCATCTCCCGGGACACCTTCCCGATCAACGGCACGGATTTCGTCGAATTTTATGTGGGCAATGCCAAGCAGTCGGCCCTGTATTACCAGGCCGCCTTCGGCTTTCGCCTGATCGCGTACAAAGGCCCCGAGACCGGGAGCCTGGATGTCGTGTCCTATGTCCTGCAGCAGGACAAGGTGCGTTTTGTGCTGACCAGCGCTTTGAGGCCCGACCACGAGATCGCCCGGCACGTCGCCATGCACGGCGACGGGGTCAAGGTCCTCGCTTTGTGGGTAGATGACGCCGAGAAGGCGTTTCACACAGCGGTAGAAAGAGGCGCCCGGCCGGCTTTCGAGCCGGTGAGGCAGCGGGACGAGAACGGTGAAGTGACGCTGGCGGCCATCCATACCTACGGCGAGACCATTCACACGCTGGTGGAGCGCGGCCAATACAAAGGTGTTTTCCTGCCCGGATTCCAGGCCCGCACCAGCCCATTCCCCATTCAGCCGGTGGGCCTCAGATACGTGGACCATTGTGTGGGCAATGTCGAGCTGGGCGACATGAACAAATGGGTCAAGTTTTACCAGGACGTCCTGGGCTTCAAGCTGCTCATCACCTTTGACGACAAGGACATTTCCACGGAGTACACGGCCTTGATGAGCAAGGTGGTGTCCAATGGCAACGGGTATATCAAATTTCCGATCAACGAGCCCGCCAAAGGCCTCAAAAAATCCCAGATCGAGGAGTACCTGGAATTTTACCGGGGCGCCGGTGTCCAGCATATCGCGCTGGCCACGGACGACATCCTCTTTACCGTGGATACCCTCCGCAGCCGGGGGGTGGATTTCCTGCATGTGCCGGACACCTATTACGACGACGTGCTGGACCGGGTGGGCCGCATCGATGAGGACCTGGCCGATCTGAAACGGCTGAACATTCTGGTGGACCGGGACGAAGACGGGTATTTGCTCCAGATATTCACCAAGCCGGTCCAGGACCGGCCGACGGTGTTTTACGAGATCATTCAACGCAAGGGGGCCAAGTCTTTCGGCAAGGGCAATTTCAAGGCCTTGTTCGAGGCCATCGAGCGGGAGCAGGCCATCCGCGGCACGCTGTGATGGGGCACCAGGTCTGGGGGCTTTGCCCCGGTCAATCTGAAGGCACATGGAAAAGGATGCCCTGATATATGTGGCCGGCCATCGGGGTATGGTCGGCAGCGCCATTCTGCGCCGGCTCATTGCGGAGGGGTTTCAAAGGTTTGCCCTGCGCACCTCCCGGGAGCTGGACTTGCGGCGGCAGCGGGATGTCGAGGCTTTTTTCGAAACGGAGCGGCCCGATTATGTCTTTCTGTCGGCGGCCAAAGTGGGCGGCATTTTAGCCAACAATACCTACAGGGCTGAATTTCTGTACGACAACCTGCAGATCCAGACCAACGTCATCCACAGCGCCTGGCAGTCGGGGGTGAAGAAGTTGTTGTTTCTGGGTTCTTCCTGTATTTATCCGAAGATGGCACCCCAGCCGCTCCGGGAGGAATATCTTCTCACCGGGCTGTTGGAACCGACCAACGAGCCCTACGCCATCGCCAAGATCGCGGGCATCAAGATGTGCGATGCCTACCGCAGCCAGTACGGGTTCAATGCCATCTCGGTGATGCCGACCAACCTTTACGGGCCCAACGACAATTACGATCCTGCCACCAGTCATGTGTTGCCGGCGCTGCTCCGCAAATTCCACGAAGCCAAAATGGCGGGTGACCGGGCCGTGACGTTATGGGGCACGGGTACCCCCTTGCGGGAGTTCCTGCATGTGGATGACCTCGCCGATGCCTGTCTGTTCCTGATGGAGCGCTGGAACGAGCCCGGGTTTATGAATGTGGGCACCGGGACCGACCTTTCGATCCGGGATCTGGCCTTTCTCATCCGGGACATTACGGGATTCCGGGGCGAGATCGTCCACGACACGGGCAAGCCGGACGGCACCCCCCGGAAGTTGATGGATGTGAGCAGGCTCCATGCCCTGGGGTGGCATCACCGCATCGGACTGGAGGAAGGCATCCGCCGGGTGTATGCCGCGCATTTTCAGGATTAAGGGCGGGTTCATCCCCCGACAGGGCGCCTGCCTTATGACAATCATTTGACATTCCCGTCCAGCGGAGTAGCGGACCTTTGTGCCGTGACACCGAGGTCCCGGAATATTGCAGCGGGTATGGTCCTGCTCCTCGCCGGCCCGGTCCTTCGGGGCCAGGTGATGCCGGCGGATTCGCTGTGGGAAATGGACATGCCGGATGTGGTGGTTACGGCGACGCGCAGCGAGCGGCTGCTGCAACAGGCGACGGTTCCGGCGCTGCTGATCCCGGCCCGTACGATCCGCATGTCCGGGGGGCTGCGCCTCCATGAAATCCTCCAGGAGCAGACGGGACTTTTTCTAACCTCGGGATCCGGCAGTTCGGCGGTCGGCGGCGGGGTATTCGGCAACGGCATACAGATCCAGGGATTCGCGCCGGATTACACGCTGATCCTGCTGGATGGAGAGCCGCTCACCGGCCGCCAGGGCGGCGTGCTCGACCTGTCGCGCCTGACGGTGGGCAATATCCGGAAGATCGAAGTCATCAAGGGGCCTTCTTCGGCCTTGTACGGCAGTGAAGCGATGGGGGGCGTGGTCAATATTCTCACCGAACAGCGACGTGGCACCCATGCGTCGGGCGGCGTGCGGTACGGCAGTTTCCGGACCGCCGATACCTACGGGTCGGTCAACGTGGACCGGGGTAAATCCACCCTGTATCTCTTCGGCAATTACCTGCGTTCGGACGGGTATGACCTGGCGCCCGACACGCCGGAAAGGACCATAGATCCTCACCGGAACGGCACGGCCCAGGTGAAATGGACCTGGCGTTTTTCCGACCGTACCCGGTTGGTGTGGAACAACCGGCTCTACCGCGGCCGGCAGGCGGCGGCTTTTGTGTTGGGGACGGATGAGACCCTGGTGGAAGGGCAGTCTGTGACATCGGATTACAACATCCACCCGGTATTGACCCACCGGATCAACGACCGGCTTAAAACTTCCCTGCGCACGTACGGCAGTTATTACCGATACGAACAGGATCTGCATCGCACCGACTCGGGTTCGACCTATTACCGGGATGATTTTCAGCACCTATTCACGCGGATGGAAAACCAGACCGACTGGGATTGGGACGAAAAGCACCAGTTGGTGGCAGGTGGCGGATACAACGGGCATACTGTGGAGACTTCGCGATACCGGACCCGTAAAAACCAGCATCTGGGCTATGTCTTTGTCCAGAACGAGTGGAGGCCGACGGCCCGGTGGATCGTCATCCCCGGTCTGCGGTACGACCTGCATACCGACTTTGCCAGCCGGTTGTCGCCCAAGTTGTCGATGCAATACCGGCCGAATCCGCAATGGCACTATCGCTTTTCTTATGGCAGCGGATTCAAGGCGCCGGATTTCCGGCAGCTCTATCTCCACTATGCCAATCCGGCGGCCCAGGGGTACCGGATTTACGGGGCGGCCGAATTTTCCATCCGTGAGCTGGAGGAAATGGAGGCTTCCGGAGAGGTAGCCCGCATCCTTCCGGAGGCCTGGCAGATCGGGCAGTTGCGGCCCGAGGTTTCTCACGGATTCAATGCGGGTGTCGGTTTTGCCCATTCCGCGACCGGGATTACGGCCGATCTCAATTTGTTCTGGAACGAGGTGACGGACATGATCCATTACTTGCCGGTGGCCATCCTCGCCAACAACGCGTTGGTATTCAGTTACCGCAATGTGGCCAGCGCCTGGACGGGCGGGGCGGAGGTGAATGTCCGGGGCACAGCGGGCAGGCTGGTGGAGTGGGCGGCCGGGTATCAGTATTTGATGACGGGCGACCGGGATGTGGTGGCAGCGATCCGGGAAGGTAATGTGTATGGCCGCAGCCGTCCGGGAGGGCCGGCCCGGCGCATGACGATGTCGGACTATACGGGTTTGATGGGGCGCAGTCCGCATATGGCCCAGGCTCGGGTGCAGGTCCTTGATGAGTCTTCGGGATGGGGTGGATCGGTGCGCGCCGTGTACCGGAGCCGGTGGGGGGTAGTGGATCTGGACGGCAATGGATTTGCCAATATGGACGAGGAATATGCCCGGGGTTTCGTGTTGCTCAACCTGAGTGTCATGAAGACTTTTGCCCGGACGGTCACAGCTCAGGCGAGTGTCAACAATTTGACGGACCACCGCGATGCCGTCAATGTGCCGCACATGCCGGCCCGGCATGTCATGCTGGGATTACACTGGAATTTTCTACACTAAAATTTTTGATATGAAGCGTTTTTCTTTTTCCATTTTTCTGCCGGTGTTGGTTTTGGCGGCGGGTGTGACTTCCTGCAAGAAGGACAAGAGCGATCCCGATCCGTTGGAATCCATGACGGCGAGTGTGAGCGTCTCGGCCAGTCCTGCGCCTATGGCACCATACACGTATTTCAGTTTCCAGACGGGCGCCGAGGTGGCCGGTTCGGAAGCGAATACCGACAGTTGGGATTTTGCGCTGCGGTTTACGACGTTTTTGGTGAACGGTGGCGTGAGTGGGCCTGGTATGGGTGGAGCGCAGATCCTCGATGGCGTGTTTGACGAATTGCTTGAGGCACCGGAAAGCGGGTATCGCGTGGATGCGGCCGGTGATCTGGCTATTCAGGATGGCACCTGGTATGATTACAATCCGGTGACGCATTCGTTTGCGCCCAAGGCGGGCAAGATTTTCGTGTTCCGCACCGGCAAGGGTCAATATGCCAAGATGGAGATCCTGAGTGTCGAGCCTACGGACGACAGCGGGACGGTGGTGACGCCGCCTACGTTGCCGACGAAGTTCCGCTATAATGTGCGGTTTGTGTTCCAGCCGGACGGCACCCGAAACTTTTGATTTTCAGCGATTATTTGAGTGCTTCAAGGCGTCCCGGGCTGTTGGTCCGGGGCGCTTTTCTTTTTCGAGGCCTTCGGAGAAGTCGAAGGCATTTCTCCAAATCTGCGACCTCTCCGAGGTCGAAAATTTCACAGACTTATGAACAACAGACGTGGGACTTCTCCGAAGTCCGGGGGAGGGATGGGGTAGTGGCTCGTTGCAAGGTAAGCAGGGCGATGTCAAATTGGACTTCGGAGAAGTCCAAGGTATGTGGCGAGGATGTGAAGTCTGAAGTGTCCAAATCCATGGATTGAAGCGGCTTCTGGCAGGAAAACTTTCTCC
Organism: uncultured Saprospiraceae bacterium; assembly: GCA_964471595.1. Lineage (GTDB taxonomy): Bacteria > Bacteroidota > Bacteroidia > Chitinophagales > Saprospiraceae > JAGNXB01. The sequence goes on along the minus strand of CAYYGN010000051.1, from coordinate 343 downwards.
AAAAATGTTAAAATTTGACATTTTGCATATCATTCATCCATATTCTGGGGGAAAGTTTTATATTGCGCTTTGTTAATCCATAGTTCATTCGGAATGCTGCCACCCGGCAGTTTACGATATAGGTATGTAAACTTAAACCCCTAATATTTTGAAAACGAATCATTATTCAGGACGTCAGAAGGAATTGACTATTCTGGGAAATTTTGCTAAACTTCTCTCTCTCTTTCTCTCTTGAGTTTATTGAGTCTTGCATTACCAGAAAGTAACGCGTTGAGCGGTTAAGCAGCGAAAGCATGTTTGGTTTGATTGATCTTGCGTCCATGGTTGAAATTCCAGTATTGTT
>CAYYGN010000050.1:0-12055 GCA_964471595.1 uncultured Saprospiraceae bacterium | reverse complement strand
ACGCAAGATCAATCAAACCAAACATGCTTTGGCTGCTTAACCGCTCAACGCGTTACAAGATAGTCAAATAAATACAAATATAAATAAAAAATTTTATATGTGCATTGATTTATTTGGTATCCTTTAGATACCAGACAAATTTATAAGGATTCAATCACATTAAACTTCTTGATCCATGAAAATGAAACATTTTGTACTTGCCTTGTCTTTCCTCCTGGGGCTCGAATCTCTGGGAGCACAGGCAATTCTTCATGTCAAAACGGGTGAAACCAAAACCATTGGCAAAGCGGAAAGCAAATTGATTGTTGAACAATTAATTATGGAAGACAATTCCACCATTACCCTGGCGCGAAGCCGAATTAACCGGGGAATAAGTCCGGGCAATCCAAATTCATTAATAATCCTGAAATAGGAATTATTTTTTCACCCATTTAAGGGTTGCTGTCAAATAAAGGACACGAACAGTTCAGGGCTTGCCTTCCTTTTCTTCCGCTGCTATTTTCCTTCTCCATTCATTAAATTCCCTTTAGGAGAAATGGTGTTTGGCCAGTCATTTTCTACCTCCCGGATTTGAGCATAATTGAATTTTCCATCCCCTCATGCGTGGTCATTCTTCCATTCTCCATCGGGCCTGGGATGCGATGAATGCAGCAGTAATCGGGTATCATGATTTGACAATGCGAAGGTGCATTTTTCCTACGCCATCACCACCGATCAATTACCCAGGATAATCACCTTACCACCACACGGCAACGCAAGGTCTCTCCGTCTTCCTGATGCCAGGCAGCGAGGTACATGCCGGCTTCCAGCGCAGAAGTGGTGATATCTACTCTATAGGCGCTGGCTGGGACGGTCTGTACGATACGCACCCGGCCCTGCAAATCCGTCACTCGCACTTCGGCGTCCCTACCATCTCCCGACGGATGCTCCAGTCTCAACCATCCGGCAGCAGGATTGGGATACACGGTCAACCCGTATTCCTCCAAAGGCATCGAAGTGGCCACTGAGCCCTCCACCAATCCAGCCCGGGGGCCCTCCAGGACATTGCGCATGATGCTCACCTGGCCCTTGGTAAAGGTATTCATGCAGTCTTCGCTGGCATAATCCATGAAATTTTCCACCATATCAGGCATGTCGGCGCCATAGTGGTCGTCAATATTCGTACAGGTGTTGCGTGTCTTGTCGCAGTCGAAATTACTCTGGGAGTCCGACCAGGGCGTGTCGTCCACCCCGTCGCTCTGGGCACAATCATTGGGCCCCAGCAATCCGCCATCACCCCAGATATGACGCAGACCGAGATAATGGCCCACTTCGTGGACAGGGGTCCGGCCTTTGACGACCAGGTTGCCGGTGCCACCGGGCACCTCCACGGGATAAGGATTGTCGGGTCCCCACACCCGATAGTCGATGACGACGCCGTCCTCCCCGGGTTGGGGCGCATTGGCGCCTTCGGGCCAGTGGGAAAGACCCACAGGAGGGTAGGCAAATCCCAATATCTGACCCAACACGATCGGCCCGATGGCAATGGGCTGGATCTTGCAGATCCAGATATTCAGGTAGTGTTCGGGATCCCAGGCATCCGAACCGCCAAGGGCCGTGTATTTGAGATCCGTGGCCAGCGATCCGCTCAGAAAATCCACCCCGAAATTCTTGGTCGTCTGCACCCTCTGAACGGCTGCCAGTTCAAACTGGATATCCGCAGCCCCGGCGGCGTCGGCAAATATGGCCCGGAGATCGCCGGCATCCGCATTGGTGCGGTTGAAGTCCTGATTGAGTACCTCGATCTGGGAAGCAATCAGATCATCGGAAAGGTTTTCCTCCGGGGTTTTCCACACAATGTGAATAACCGTGGGGATAACAAATGTGCCCGAACGGGACGGGCTCTGTACACGCGCCGCTTCAAATACCGCCTCCATCCGTTCAGCCAGGACCGGATGGTGGGTGCGCATCACCTCCCCGACCCATTCCTGCCCGCACACCGGCAAGGGAATTTGTTGGGCAGCAACAGGGTTGATCAGGGCAGCCGGCATCAGACCTATGAACAGCCAAAGGCCGCGGCCGGTCATGGACGTATGGATCTTGGATTTCATCCGACCAATATACAGGGATTTTAGCCGGCCAATGACCGCCTCCGACCAGAGAAGCATTTCGCCAGTATCCGGAAGAAAGAGATGGGTGTAAGGTCCGGCCGAATGCAGGAGGTATCCGGTCATCCGGCAAGCCAAAGGACGGAGGCACCCGAGTGCCCGGTATCCCGGAAAATCAGGGTCCGAACCCTGGCAAATGGCGTGCCCCGGATTTGGTTCCCAAAAACCGAAACGTCCCCCCGGCATCAATCCTCCGGCCAGTCCCGGATGCTGGCCGGAAAATCACATCCGGCGCTTGCCGGCTACCGGTACGGTCTGCGTTTTGACAGGACCCTTTCCGCCTGGGCAACAGGAATGGCAAGCCTTGCAAAGGACGGAAACAGGCCGGAGAAAATAACAGAGAGGAGTGCGTTTGTAGTCATGGTACCTGAAGTTGAAATATCCTTTCCCGAAAAATCAAGAGAACCAAGCCCGCCACATTGTGACTACCAGGCATTGAATCCGCGTGCCTTTCGGATCTGAACGGTGTGCGTAAAGACATGTAGTGTGCGCGGTCATTGGCAGACCAGATTCCAAATCTACTGAAAATCAGGTCAATCGTCAACCCGTCTCGAAAAATAAAACAATGTTTAAATTGTAAACGGCACGAAAGCAATATCCTGCCATAACAGGGGATAAACATATTTATTTGTGCCATTTCCATCAACGGGCCATTACCTTTGACGCCACAATCTCCTATGGATACCTTCAGTCGTTGGGTGCTCGCGGGTTGGCTGTTGGTCAATCTGATTCAGGCCGGAGTGACGGAACTGTGGCATGACGAGGCCTATTACTGGGTGTTCAGCCAGTGGCTGGACTGGGGATTCAAGGACCATCCGCCGGTCACGGCACTCCTGGTCAATGCCGGTAGCACCCTTCTGCCCGGCGAGCTGGGGGTTCGCCTGTTCATGGTTCTCCTGAGTACCATTACCCTGTGGATGACCTGGCGGTTGGTGCGACCGGCCAGGCCCCTCCTGTTTTGGGCGGTCATCCTTGCCATGCCGGTGCTCCATATCGGCGGATTCATCGCTGCGCCGGACGTGCCCCTGATGTTCGGCACTTTGTTGTTCTTCACGGTATGGAAGGAATGGCTGGAGCGCGATACATGGCCGCTTACGCTGGCGCTGGCCGGTGTGCTTGCTTTCCTCGCCTATACCAAGTACCACGGTGCCCTGCTGTTTTTGTTTGCCCTGGCGCCAAATTATCGGGTAATGTCCCGGCCCCGCTTTTGGGCGGCCTGCCTCTTGACCGGTATGGCCCTGTTGCCCCATTTGTATTGGCAATACACCCATGATTGGCTCACCTTCCGCTACCACCTCAAGGACCGGGCGGGCGATGCCTGGAAATTCCGTTTCGTCCCCGAATACCTGGCCGGCCAATGGGCCATATGGGGCCCGTTGACCAGTTTCTGGCTGTGGTGGGCGGTGTTCCGCTCCCGGTCCCGTAACGCGTTTGACCGTTCCCTGCAATGGACGGGCATCGGCTTTGTTGCCTTTTTTTTCCTGCAGAGCTGGAAGCAACCGACGGAAGCCAATTGGACGGCTCCCGTATTCCTGTCCCTCGTCGCTCTGGGTTATCGCTATCTGGAGGAACGGCCCCGATCGGCGCAATGGGCGCTTCGCCTTTCCGCAGGTACCATCGTTTTGTTGGCCGTGCTTCGCCTGTATCTGGCCTGGGATTTTCTGCCCGCCAACGGACGCAAAGCACCCGAATTCCATCATTGGGATGAATGGGCCGAAATGGTGGCTCGCGTGGCTGGTGATGTCCCGGTCGTGTTTACCAACCGTTATCAGCGGCCCAGCAAATACCTGTTTTACAGCCGCCGTCCCGCCTACTGTGTTTCTACGGAAGTGGATACGGGCACGCAATACGACCTCCTTTACGAAATGGAAGAAGCCGTCCAGGGCAAGAGGGTTTGTCTCGTCCATGAGCATCCGCGGGAGGATCACCGGGTGGATACGGTCGTGGCCGTGACCCCCTCCGGTCGTCCCGTCGGATTTCGGTGGGTGGACGATTTCCGCTCCTACAACCGGATTTGGTGTCGCCTGGATACCACCATTACCACTCTGCCGCCCAATACGAAGGTGTCTCTTCCCGTCAGCATCATCAATCCCACCCGCGAATCCGTGTCCTGGGACCTGGAAGGTGACCGCGCAGTGACTTTCGAATATCTCTTTATCGCCGATGACAAGGTGCGGATCGAAGGTCTGGCCCTGGATCCTGCAGCCGGACGGCCCTGGCCGGGCACGACACTGCCCCCCGGCCAGTCCTTCGATACCCGCATTGAGATCATGACACCGGCGGAACCTCGCGAATACCGCCTCCGGTTGGCCTGGCGCGTCAAAGGACTGTTGCGGGGCAAGAACAGCGGATTTTACAACATATGCATACAGGCGCCCTGATTTCCTGAACCATGAAAGAGGAATCTTGTTATCTGGCTTTACCGATTCAAACGCATCCGTATGAAATTACAACCCGGCCAAACTGCCCCTGACTTTGTCCTGATCAACACCGACAAAAAAGAAGTCCGCCTGAGCGATTACCGCGGACAGAATGTGGTCGTGCTCTTTTTCCCGATGGCCTTTTCGGGTGTCTGTACCGCCGAGATGTGTGCGATGCGCGACGACATCGCCTCGTACCAGCAACTCAAGGCCCAGATCCTCGCCATATCAGTAGATAGCCCCTTCACGCTCAACAAATTCAAGGAGGATCAGAGCCTCAATTTCCCGTTGTTGTCCGATTTCAACAAAACGGCTACTCCTGAATGGGGAGTGATGTACGAGACGTTCGGTCCCGGACTGAAAGGGGTAGCCAAGCGCTCTGCCTTTGTGGTGGACAAGGAAGGCATCATCCATTACGCCGAGGTCTTGGACAATGCCGGCGAATTGCCCGATTTCGCCAGGGTGCGGGAAACTCTCGCTTCCCTGACCTGATCCCTTGGCAGCCGGCGAAATTCCGATTCGCTCAAAAGCCTTAATTTTGCCGTATGTTCAAAGGAGAGGAACTCGAAGAAATTTGCGTCGAGGAGACCACCGGCACCGGCCATGTGGCAGAGATTGTCGTTTATAATGACGAAATCAACACCTTTGATTGGGTCATCCAGTGTTTCATGGAAATCCTGCAGCACACCTCCGAGCAAGCGGAGCAATTGTCCCTGATCGTCCATACCAAAGGCAAAGCCACGGTCAAGACCGGCCCGCGTACAGACCTGCAGCCCAAGAAAGACGCTTTGGTGGACAGAGGGCTGAGCGCTGTACTGGAAGACCGGTCCTGATTCCTGCCAGGTGTCCGTTTTCTTTCTGCCTGACCCACACGGGTCAACGCTGAATGCCTATCTGTTTTTGGAAGGTGTCTTCCGACGCCTGGGCGATGGGCCGGACGGTGCCGCAACCGTCAGTTCACGCTGCAGGAATTGACCGGTGTAGCTCTCCCTGACTCCCGCCACTTCTTCCGGCGTCCCGGCACAAAGCACCCTCCCACCGCCTTCACCGCCGTCCGGACCTATATCCAGAATCCAGTCGGCACATTTGATCACATCGAGGTTGTGCTCGATGATCAGGACGGTGTTGCCTTTTTCGACGAGCTGGTTGATGACCTGCATGAGATGGAGGATGTCCTCGAAGTGCAGACCGGTCGTCGGTTCATCCAGGATGTAAAAGGTCTTTCCCGTATCGCGTTTGCTCAGTTCTTCCGCCAGTTTGACGCGTTGTGCCTCGCCGCCGGACAGGGTGGTGGCCTGTTGACCCAGGGTGATGTAGCCGAGCCCCACGTCCTGCAGGGTTTTGATTTTCCGGTAAATGGCAGGAATGTTTTCGAAGAACCGGACGGCTTCCTCTACATTCATGTCGAGGACATCACTAATGGACTTTCCTTTGTACAGCACCTCAAGGGTTTCGCGGTTGTATCGACGCCCGAGACAGCGATCGCAATCCACGTGGACATCGGGCAGGAAATTCATTTCGATGACCTTGCGACCCGCGCCTTCGCAGACCTCACAGCGACCGCCCTTCACATTAAAACTGAACCTTCCGGGTTTGTAACCTCTGATTTTGGCTTCCGGCGTATCTGCAAACAATTTGCGGATATCATTGAAGACATTGGTATAGGTGGCCGGATTGGACCGGGGCGAGCGACCGATGGGTGTCTGATCGATCTCAATCACCTTGTCGAGGTGTTCCAGTCCGCGCACTTCTCGGTAAGGGAGCGGGTCCTGTATGCTGCGGTAAAAATGCTGGCGAAGAATGGGATACAACGTGTCGTTGATGAGGGTCGATTTGCCGCTGCCGGACACACCGGTGACCAGGGTGAGTGTGCCGAGCGGGATTCGCACCGACACGTTTTTGAGATTGTGGCCGCTGGCACCCGTGATCTCGAGATATTGTCCGTTGCCGGTCCTGCGGGTCGCCGGTACGGGAATGATCCTCTTGCCGCTCAAATAGGCGGCAGTGGTGGTCGGTTCGTGGAGGAAGGCGGAAGGAGTGCCTTTGCCCACCAGACGCCCGCCGTATTTTCCGGCGCCGGGTCCCAGGTCGAGGACATAATCGGAGGCAAGCATGATTTCCTTGTCGTGCTCGACGACGATGACCGTGTTGCCGATATCGGTGAGTTCCCGCAGGGCTTCGATCAGGCGCTGGTTGTCCCGCTGATGCAGGCCGATACTCGGCTCGTCGAGGATATAAGTGATGCCGGTGAGTTTGGAACCGATCTGGGTTGCCAGCCGGATGCGTTGGGATTCTCCGCCGCTCAAAGTCCGGGCGGGCCGGTCCATGTTGAGATAGGAGAGCCCGACCTGCCGGAGGAAATTCAGCCGGAGACGGATCTCCTTGATCACTTCTTGTCCGATCTGGATCTGGCGTTTGTTGAGTCGTTTTTCCAGGCCGTCCATCCATTGGGCCAGCCGGTCAATGTCCATTTGGGCCAGTTCGTGAATGGCCTTCCTGGCCACGAGAAAATGGCGGGCTTCAATCCTGAGCCGGCTACCCGCACATTCCTGGCAGGTATCCAGGGTGAGGAAGGACTCTGCCCATCGGCGGATGGTCTCCGAAGAGGTGTCGGTGTACCACCGCTTGACCATGTTGATGATGCCCTCTCCGGCCAGATCATACGTGAAATCGTGCTTGTCGCTTCCGGCCTTGAAGGCAGGCCCTTCACCGCCCCCGTACAGGATCAGTTTCAGGGCCTCGGCGGGAATGTCCCTGACCGGGGTGGCAAAGCCGAACCGGTATCGTTTGGCTATCGCACGGAGCTGGGTAAAGGTGGAATTTTCCCGCACCTCCCCGAACGGGACGATACCCACGTCGTTGATACTGCGGCTGTCATCGGGGATGACCCTCGCCATATCCACTTCATGGACCTGCCCCAGACCGTTGCAATGCGGACAGGCCCCGTATGGGCTGTTGAAGGAGAAAGTATTGGGAGAGGGCTCTTCGTAGGAAATGCCCGTCTCCGGATCCATCAGATCCCGCGAGAAAGGCAGGAGCCGGCTGCCGTGCTCGAGAAAAAGCAGGCCGTTGCCGAGACGGAGTGCCGTGCGCACGGACTGTCTCAACCGGTCCAGCCGGTCGGGCCCCGGGATCAACCGGTCCACCACTACCTCGATGTCGTGCGTGCGGTAACGATCCACCTGCAGGCCGGGTGAAATATCGAGGACCACACCGTCCACACGGACCTTGGTAAAACCCTGTTTGCGGGTGTGTTCGAAGAGCTCGCGGTAGTGCCCTTTGCGGCCCCTCACCAGGGGCGCGAGGATCATGATTTTCTTCCCCTCGAAATCTTCGCCGATATGACTGATGATCTGGTCCTCGCTGTATTTGACCATCCGCTTGCCCGTGACGTGGGAATGCGCTTCGCCGATCCGTGCGTAAAGCAGACGGAAGAAATCGTAGATTTCCGTGACGGTACCAACGGTGGAGCGGGGATTGCGGGAGGTGGTTTTTTGTTCGATGGCGATGACAGGGCTCAGCCCGCTGATATGCTCGACATCGGGGCGTTCCATATGCCCGATGAACTGTCGGGCATAGCTGGAAAAAGTCTCCATGTACCGTCGCTGCCCTTCGGCATAAATCGTGTCGAAAGCCAGGCTGGATTTGCCACTGCCACTGAGGCCGGTGATCACGGTCATGCTGTGGCGGGGAATACGTATGTCGATATCGGCCAGGTTGTGTTCCCTGGCTCCGGTCACTTCGAGCCACTCCGGCTCTGCCGCTGCCGTCGCTTTCTTCGTCATTGGACTAAGTTGCCTTGGATAGCCTTTCCGCCACGAGGGTTCATCCCGGTTTCCCTTCCTCTTCGGACGGGGGTTTCCATCCCTGCCGTTTTCCTGTAAAATGCCTGAGCATGATGACCTCCCGGTCGGTGAGCGGTCGGTACCGGCCTCTGGGCAAATCCTTTTTGGTCAAGCCGGCATACCCGGTGCGGTCGAGCTTTTCCACCTCGTAACCCAGGTGCTCGAATATCCGCCTGACGACGCGGTTTTTACCGCTGTGGATCTCCAAAAGCACCTCGTGTTTGCGCGCGGCATCGGGCCAGGCAATACCGTCCACATCGGCGACACCGTCTTCCAGCTCGATACCGGCGGCGATGCGCTCCATGTCCTTTTCGGAAACCGGACGCGTCAGGGTGGCCAGATAGGTTTTGCGAACATTGTTGCTGGGATGGGCCAGCCGCTGGGCCAGGTCGCCGTCGTTGGTGATCAGCAGCAGGCCGGTGGTATTGCGGTCCAGCCTGCCTACCGTGAAAAGCCTCTCCCGGTCGGATTCGCGAATGAGTTCGAGAACGGAATGCCGGCCCCGGTCGTCCTGGGAGGTGCAGAGGTAATTCTTGGGCTTGTTCAGCAGGAGGTAAATGAACCGCTCGGCGGGTCGGACGATCTTGCCGTTGACTTCAACCTTGTCGGTTTCACTGACCAGCACGCCGGGATTGGTCTCCGGCTGACCGTTGAGTTTCACCTTGCCCTGTTTGACCAGTTCGGCGGCGGCACGACGAGCGCAAATCCCCGAGGCGGCGATGTACTTGTTGAGCCGGATCGGCCACTCCAGTGTCCGGGCCTGTTCGGTCCTCGACCGCTTGAAGGAAGGGCTGTCCGAAGACCTGCTGGTGAGCGGTGGGCGGTCTCTGGGACCTTTGCGTGGTTTCGTCATGGAAAAGGCAGGGCGCAAAGGTACGGAGAAGGGCGGAAGGAAAGGCGACTGCGCCGGATCAAAGAGCAGCTTCGAGGGCAGGAGCCGTCTCTGGGGTACGATGGAGGCCGTGACGATGGACAGGGACCGCCGTGCACCGGTAACCCTCGGCTTGGAGGAAGCGGAGAAGCCGTGGCAGCACGTAACGAAGGGTGTCAAACGACTTGATGTTGTCGTGCAACACAATGATCGAACCCGGGCGGACGTGACGGATGATATTGTCCAGACACAGTTCAGGGCGAAGGTCGCGATCAAAATCCCCGCTCAACACATCCCACATCACCAACTGGTAATGGCGGCGCAGGAAGCGCGCCTGGCTAGGCTTCAGGTGACCGTAAGGCGGACGGAAAAGCGGACTTTCCACCATACGGGCTCCTTTGCGGATGTTCCTGAAATAGGTGGCATTGTCCGTATTCCACCCGTCGAGATGGTTGTAGGTATGATTGCCGGTGAGGTGTCCCTCACGGACGACCTGGTCATAGATCTCCGGGTATTTTTCGATGTTGTGGCCGACGCAAAAAAAGGTGGCTCTGGCGTCGTAACGGGCGAGCTGGTCAAGAACCCAGGGGGTGACTTCCGGAATGGGGCCATCGTCAAACGTCAGATGCACAACCCTTTCTTCGGTTTCGTGTCGCCACTGAAAACCGGGGAAAAGCGCCTGAATCAACCTGGGAGTCTTGACGAGATACATCCTTTACCGCAGATGTCCTTCTGTGTCCCGCACCCGAATCACTACCTTTGTCGGCAGCCGGACGGAACCGGATCATCCGCCTGAAAACGTCCGCCTCCTCCAGGTCGCTGCCTGGCCCAGCGAGATTATTGCCAATTACCCGATCATTCCCTGTTTATGGTCCCCGTCCGTGTCCGTTTTGCCCCCAGCCCGACCGGCGCCCTCCATATCGGCGGCATACGCACCGCCCTTTACAATTACCTGTTTGCGCGCCAACACGGCGGCACCTTTATCCTGAGGATCGAGGATACCGACCAAAACCGGTATGTGCCCGGCGCTGAAGCGTATATCCTCGAGGCCCTTCAATGGTGCGGGCTTACCCCGGATGAAGGCCCGGGATCGGGTGGACCTTACGGACCCTACCGCCAGTCGGAACGCAAAGACCGATACCGGGAATACGCCCTTCGCCTCGTCGAGGCCGGCAAAGCCTATTACGCCTTTGACACCGAAGCCGAACTGGAGGACAAGCGTGAAAAACTGCGGCAGGCCGGATGGGCCTCCTCCCAGTATGACCATCGCCTGCGGATGGACATGCGCAACAGTCTCAGTATGGATCCCGAGGACGTTCGCCAGCGCCTCGATGCGGGCGAACCCCATGTGATCCGCCTGAAGGTGGATCCGGGTGAAGAAATCCTGATCAGGGATGCCATTCGCGGGGAGGTGACCGTGCGCACCGAAGAACTCGATGACAAGGTCCTGCTCAAGGCAGACGGCATGCCCACCTACCATCTGGCCAATATCGTGGACGACCGCCTCATGGAGATCACTCATGTGATCCGGGGCGAGGAATGGCTCCCCAGTACCGCCCATCATGTCCTGCTGTACAGAGGTTTGGGTTGGGAGGACCGCATGCCGGAATTCGCTCACTTGCCTCTGATCCTTCGGCCCGACGGGAAAGGCAAACTCAGTAAAAGAGACGGCGCCCGTTTCGGCATGCCGGTGTTTCCGCTGGCCTGGAAAGGGGATACGGAGGAGAACTCGTTTACCGGGTTCAGGGAAGAAGGCTTTGATCCCCGTGCTGTCGTCAATTTCCTCGCCTTCCTCGGGTGGAATCCCGGCACCGAACAGGAGATCTACTCCCTTGAAACCATGACGCCCGAATTTTCCCTCGAGCGCATCCACAAAAGCGGAGCCCGTTTTGACTACGACAAAGCCAGGTGGTACAACCAGCAGTATCTGATGGCCACACCGGATGAAGAGCTGGCCTCGCACCTTCTGCCCGAAGCAGCTTCCAGAGGCTGGACGCCGGACAGGGAGTGGTTGGCACGGGTATGCGGACTGATGAAGGAGCGGGTGACGTTTGCCCGGGATATTCTTTCCGAAGGATATTATTTCTTCGAACCGGTAAAAGACTATGACCAGGCCACGCTGGCCAAGAAATGGCAACCTGCGTCTGCCTCGCTGTTTGAAGGGCTGATGGAAGTCCTTTTGAATACCCGTCCATTTGAGGCCGTCGAGCTGGAGTCGAAAGCCAAAGCCTGGTGGGAAGCGGCGGGTGCAGGACCGGGGGCCATCCTGCCCCTTTACCGGATCGCGCTGGCCGGAACGATGAAAGGGCCGGCGGTCTTCGAGATGCTGGAGGTACTCGGACCGGAGCTGAGTCGCGAGCGATTGGTACGTGCTTTGGACATTTTTCGCCAAAGGGAAAAATCCTGATTGCAGCCATGGGAAAGAAGAAAAACCCGCCCCGCCAGGAAGAGGCCAGGGTCCATCCCGACCTGAAAGGATTCCGGATCGATGTGGACGAACTCGGCCGTATCCGCATGAACCGGACCACCGAGGAAATGGGCCGGTTTCTCAAAGATCACCTTCACCCGGAAGAAGAACAGGCCGGGAAGGATGAGGAAGAAGAAGAAGAAGAAAGGGAAGCGTAACCCTGGAGGGGAATTCCCGTATCTTATTGGAATCATAGGAAAAATAGACATATCTTTGTCGCCTGTTTGACCAATGGTCACGTGGCCGAGTGGCTAGGCAGAGGTCTGCAAAACCTCGTACAGCGGTTCGAATCCGCTCGTGACCTC
>CAYYGN010000049.1:0-12326 GCA_964471595.1 uncultured Saprospiraceae bacterium | reverse complement strand
GCCCGGGTGCTGACCGAATCCGGCGTGGATTGGTCCGAAGGCATGATCCGGGCCGCCCATGAAATGGTGGAAAGAGCCCGGCAGGAACGCGTGGAGCTCTGCGTCCTCATGGACATCAGCGCCGCCTGCGGAAGTCAGGTCATTTACGAGGGCAACCGCTTCGCCGCTGACAAAGTCTATCAGATCGGCGCCGGCGTATGTGCCGCTTTGCTCCGGCGTTACGGATTTCCGGTCATCAGCCAGCGGGATTACGCAGCCCTGGAAGCGCTCTATGCCCTCGCCGATCCGGGTCACCAGCCGAACCCGGCCGCCATAGACCACCACCAGACGGAATGGTACCGCTCGTATTTCGGGGTGGGTTGAACCGGGGCAGGTTCAGAGGCAGGCCGTCCTGCCGCCGTCTACCGGCAGGTTGATGCCGGTGATATAGGAAGCGGCGGGAGAAGCGAGGAAGGCGACGGCCGCGCCAAATTCCGGAGGCGTTCCAAAGCGGCCCATGGGGATTTCCTTTTCCATCTCTGCCCGGATCCGGTCTTTAGACTGTCCGGTCCTGTCCGCCTTGGCGGTAATGATGGAAGCGAGGCGATCGGTAGCGGTGGCGCCCGGCAACACGTTGTTGACCGTGATACCCAACGGGGCCACCTCATTGGACAGCGTCTTCGCCCAATTGGCTACGGCGCCGCGAACGGTGTTGGACACCCCGAGGCCGGGCAGTGGTTGTTTGACCGACGTGGAGATGATATTGATGATGCGCCCGTATCCGGCGGTTTTCATCCCCGGCAAGACTGCCTGTGCCAACAATTGGTTGACGATCAGGTGGCGACGGAATGCCGCGAGAAAATCGCCGGCGCCGGCATCCGTGACAGGTCCGCCGGGAGGGCCGCCGGAGTTATTGACCAGGATATGGACGGGGTGGCGCCGGAGCAGGGATCCGATGGCGGCCTGTACCTGGTCGGTATCGTCATAGTCCACTGCCAGCCAGGTATGGGTCTGTCCGGCAGGGCGGGGCAGATACAGGCAGGCAGCCGCCAGCGCCTCTTCGTTCCTGGCCGCCAGCACCACGGTGGCACCAAGCAGGGCCAGTTCTACCGCCGAAGCGTGTCCCAGCCCTTTGCTGCCGCCGCCGACCAGGGCATAGCGATCCTCGAGATTCAGGTCCATGAAACGGGAATTTCCTAACTTGGACGTAAATATCGTTAACCAATGCCTATCCGCAGACCTTTTCACTTGCAGGCCTGGATCGACGAACACCGTCATGAACTCAAACCTCCTGTAGGCAACCGGAATCTGTATGCCGATGCCGGCGATTACATCGTCATGATCGTCGGAGGTCCCAATGCCCGCAAGGACTTTCATTACAACGAGACCGAGGAGCTGTTCTACCAGATCGAAGGCGATATCACCGTACGCATCCAGGAAGACGGCAAGGCCGTGGACATCCCCATCCGCCAGGGCGAAATGTTCCTCCTGCCAGCCAGGGTGCCTCATTCCCCCATACGGCCGGCAGGCACGGTCGGCCTGGTCATCGAGTGCAAGCGCCAGCCGCAGGACACTGACGGGCTGATGTGGTTTTGTGACCATTGCAATACCAAGCTCCACGAATCCTATTTCCATCTGACCGACATCGAGAAGGACTTCTTTCCCCGGTTCCGGGAATTCTACGGCAGCGAGGACATGCGCACCTGTCCCAATTGCCATCACGTCATGGAGGTGGACAAGCGATTCGTGGATGCCTGAACCGGATTGAACGGCCTTTCTTACCTTTGGTCCGACGGGATGAGTAAGGTCTATTTTGCTTCCGACTTTCATCTGGGCATCGATGGTAAGACCAGCAGCCGGGAGCGCGAAAAAGCCATTGTAGCCTGGCTGGACCGGATCGAAGGCGATGCCGGTCGGATTTATCTCGTCGGCGACTTGTTCGACTACTGGTTCGAGTACCGCTCGGTGGTACCGAAAGGATATTTGCGTTTTTTGGGGAAACTGGCTGCGCTGCGGGATCGCGGCGTGCCAGTTTACTTTTTTACGGGCAACCACGACATGTGGATGTTCGATTATTTCGAGAAAGAACTGGACATCCCTGTCCTGCGCGCTCCGGTGCTGCACGAGATCGGAGGCCGCCGTTTTTTCATCGGGCATGGCGACGGCCTCGGGCCTGGAGATCGCGGATACAAACTGATCAAGCGCCTTTTCGCCCATCCGGTTTGTCAGTGGTTGTTCGCGCGGCTTCACCCCAATCTCGGCATGGCCCTGATGCGGTATTTCTCGGGCAAAAGCCGCGCCGCCACCGGACCGGAGGAGACCTTTCTCGGTCCGGAAAATGAGTGGCTCATCCGTTTTTGCGAGGAGGAGATCAGCCGGCAGCCGGTGGATTATTTCATATTCGGACACCGGCATCTTCCCATAGACCATACCCTGTCAGACGGGAAAACCCGCTACGTCAATCTGGGCGACTGGCTCACTTACCAGACCTATGCCGTCTATGACGGACGTGAACTGCGCCTGGAGACCTTCCCCTGACTCCGGGCCTCACTCCTCCCTGCAACCCCTAACTTTGCCGCCATGCGCTTTTTCCTGGAGCTCTCCTATGACGGCACCCGGTACGCCGGATGGCAGACCCAACCAGGGGCTTCCACCGTCCAGGAAACTCTGGAAGAAAGCCTGTTAACCCTCTTGCGACACCGGTCTCCGGTGACGGGTTGCGGGCGGACGGATGCGGGGGTACACGCCCGGGGATATTTTGCCCACTTCGATGCGGAGACGCCTCCTCCGGAGGATTTCATATACCGTCTCAACCGGATCCTTCCGCCGGATATCGCCGTCCACCGGCTGATCCCGGTACATCCGGATGCCCATGCCCGGTTTGACGCCATCCGCCGGCGATATTGCTATCGGATCACGCTCGAAAAGGATCCATTTTTGATCCACCGGGCCTGGGAATACCCGTTTCCCGGGGTGCCGGACCTGCGCCTCCTCAACGAGGCCGCCGCCCTTTTGCTGCGATATCGCGAGTTTGCCCCGTTCTGCAAGACCAATACGGATGCCCATACCAGGGTATGTCATTTGCAGGAATCCTTTTGGATCGCCAGCACCGATGGCCGCCAACTCACGTACTGGATCACTTCCGACCGTTTTTTGCGGGGCATGATCCGCCTGATCGTGGGCATGTGTCTCCGGGTGGCGGCCGGCAAAACCCGCCTCGAAGAAGTCCGGGAAGCATTGGACCAACAGACCCTCCTTCACGGCTCCTGGCTCATTCCGCCGGACGGGCTCACCCTCACCGGTGTGCGGTATCCCTACCTCTGAAAAGCGGCACGCCTCTATCTTTGCCCCCGCCTATGGTGTACATTTTGTTCATTGTCGGGTTTGTGCTGTTGGTCAAAGGGGCGGACTGGCTGGTGGATGCCGCCTGCATTCTGGCCCGTCGAAACGGGATCTCCGACCTGGTCATCGGTCTGACCATTGTGTCTTTCGGGACTTCTTTGCCGGAGCTCACGGTCAACGTGACCGCGAGTTTTGACGGCAGCGCCGATATCGCTATCGGGAATGTACTGGGTTCCAATATTGCCAACATCCTGCTGATCCTCGGCGCCAGCGCCATGATCGCCACACTGCCGGTGCAGCGGCCCACGCTCTTGTCCGAGATCCCGTTCTCCCTTTCGGCCGCCCTGCTGGTGGGTTTCCTGGCCAACACCCATTTTTTCGGTGCGGAGGAGTCCGTCCTGATGATCAACCGGTGGGAGGGCCTGTTCATCATGTTTTTCTTCTTTCTCTTCATGATCTACATTGCCGACATGGCCATCCGGGACAAAGCGGCGGCGATGAACGAGAACCCGGATCTTGATTATCGGAGTCCGTTGTGGCAATTGCTGTTGATCATGGGGGGCGGCATCGTCAGCCTTTACCTGGGAGGACAGTGGGTGGTGGACGGAGCCGTGCAAATTGCCGAGCAACTGGGCATGAGCGAGGCATTGATCGGGCTTACCGTGGTGGCCATCGGGACCAGTCTCCCCGAGCTGGTCACATCCATGGTGGCAGCCTGGAGGGGCAATGCCGATATTGCCGTCGGCAATGTGGTGGGCTCCAATATTTTCAACCTCCTTTGGGTCCTGGGACTGAGCGCCGCCATCCGGCCGTTGCCCTTCCAGACGATTTCCAACTTTGATGTGTTGGCCATCATCCTTGCTTCGGCCCTTCTGATCGCCGCGTTGGCCATCAGCCGGCGCATGGTCATCACCCGTCCGGTGGGGGTGCTTTTTGTTTTGCTTTATGCCTTTTATACGGCCTACCTGATCCAGCGGGGATAAGGTTTTCACATCCGGGATTTTCCCCCGGGTCCGGATAACAACCCCGCCGCGATTGGCGTTGTTTAGGCATGAGTACACCGACCCTCAGCCATAGCGCCGATCTGGACCGCCTGGGTTATCTCGACATCGAGCCCGATCCCACCCTCGACCTTTTTGAAGAGATCAGGAAACTGAAGCAGGAGAAGAATGCGGTCATATTGGCGCATTATTACCAGGAGGGAGACATCCAGGACATTGCCGATTTCGTGGGTGACAGCCTGGGTTTGTCCCAGCAGGCCGCAAAGACCGACGCCGATATCATTGTTTTTGCCGGTGTCCACTTCATGGCAGAGACCGCCAAGGTTTTGTCTCCCGGTAAAAAAGTCCTGCTCCCCGATCTCAAGGCCGGCTGTTCGCTGGCGGATGCCTGCCAGCCCGAAGCCTTTCGCGCCTTCCGCGCCAAATATCCCGATCATGTCGTGGTCAGCTACATCAACTGCTCGGCGGAGATCAAGACTCTGACGGACATCTGCTGCACTTCGACCAACGCCGTCCACATCATCAACAGCATCCCTCCGGATCAGCCGATCATTTTTGCTCCGGACCGCAACCTGGGCGCCTATCTGAAAAAGAAGACGGGTCGGGACATGGTATTATGGAACGGTACCTGTATGGTGCACGAGATCTTTTCCAACGAAAAGATCACCAAGCTCATGAACCGGCACCCCGATGCCAAACTGATCGCCCATCCGGAATGCGAGGCCCCGGTCCTGGAAAAAGCCCATTACATCGGCTCGACCAGTGGGTTGCTCAAGTTTACCCGGCAGGATCCGGCCACCGAATTCATTGTGGCCACTGAAGCGGGCATCATCCACCAGATGCAAAAACTGTCGCCGCACAAGACCTTCATCCCCGCCCCTCCCGACAATACCTGTGCCTGCAACGAGTGCCCCCACATGAAGCGAAACACCCTGGAAAAACTCTATGTCTGCATGAAGCACGAATTGCCGGAGATCGTGTTGGAGGACTGGATCATCCGCGATGCCCGCGCCTCCATCGACCGGATGCTGGAAATTTCCGCCCGTGCAGGTTTGTAAGGATTTCACCCCGGCGCGGGAAATATCCGGCCGATTTCCCCCCATCCCGGCATTCCGGCCTGATAACTCTTACCTTTGCGCTCCAAAATCGGAAACATGCGATTTGTTTTGCTCCTTCTGCTGATCGTTTCCTCCCTGGCGCCCGTCCGGGCCCAGCAGGGTTACGAGGCAGGGGGCTTCCTCGGGTTGGGCTGGTACTTTGGCGATCTCAATCCCAATTTCAACATCGGGCACCCCGGCCCTGCTGCGGGGCTTATAGGCCGCTATAATTTCAACGATCGCCTCTGCATGGCGCTCACCGTCAATTACACCCACATCGGTGGGGATGACCGTTGGTCGGACAACCCTTTCCAGCGGGCCCGAAACCTCCGCTTCGTCTCCCACGTAGCCGATCTGGGTGGCCGGTTTGAATTCAATTTCATGCCCTACCGCCACGGCAGCAAGGACGAATGGTTTACCCCATATGTATTCGGTGGGATCCAGGTGTTCGGCTTCAACCCCCGCACGAAGTATGATGGCGAATGGTATTCCCTGCGCGATTACGGGACGGAAGGCCAGTTTACCGGCGAAGAATACTACATCCTGCAACCGGCCCTCAATTATGGCCTCGGCCTCAAGTTTGATTTGAATTACAATTGGTCCATCAACATCGAGTTGGACAGCCGGTATTTGTGGACGGATTATTTGGATGATGTATCCTCCGTTTACCCGGACAAAGCCGAACTGGCCGCTCTGCGCGGACCCATTGCCGTTGCCCTATCCGACAGGTCCATACCCGACGATGATTTTCCGCAGATCGGGCAGGCGGGGCGGCAGCGCGGCGACAGCCGGAGATCCGATGTCTATGCCATGGTCAAGGTAGGCCTCCTGTATTATTTCGGGGAGATCCGCTGCCCATCCATAGTTTATTGATTCATGTCCGTTTTCGGGAACACCTTTCCCGTTTCGGGTGTTTCCTATCGGATTGTCCAAAATTTGCTGGTATGCCGGTTTTGCTTTTTCTGTTGCTTTCTTCCTGGATCGTGCAGGACCCCGGTCCCGATGCCCGTATTGCTGAATCCCTCCGCCTCCGTGCGGCCTCCGGGGAAGAAATGTATTTCCTGGTGGTGATGCGCCACCAGGCCGACCTTTCCGATCTGTCTTTGATCCATGGGAAAAGCGCCAAGGGGAAGGCGGCATTCGAGCGGCTACGCACGGCTGCGGAATCCACACAGGGCCCGGTAGCCGCCCTTCTCCGGGCAGAAGGCGCACCAGTTCATCCCTATTATATCGTCAACATGATCCGCAGCCACGGGGATATTGATCTCATGCGACGTGTGGCCGCGCATCCTTCTGTGGCCTATCTCGCGGCGGACAGTCCGGTCAGGCTGGATGAATACCGGCAGGAGGCCCCTTCTCCGTTGCGCGGTTTTGAACAGGTCACCTGGGGCATTTCACGGATAGGCGCCGACAGCGTGTGGGCTATGGGGTATACCGGCCAGGGCGTGGTGATCGGAGGCCAGGATACCGGTTATGAATGGGAACACCCCGCCCTCAAGACATCCTACCGGGGATGGGTCAACGGCATGGCTGACCATGGATACCACTGGCACGACGCCATTTACGAGATCGACCCCGCCAACAATGACAGCCTGCCGGATCCTAAAAACAATCCATGTGGAGTCCAAAGCCCTTTCCCCTGTGACGACAACAACCACGGCACCCACACCATGGGCACCATGGCGGGCATCGATTCCACCTTGCAGATCGGGATTGCTCCCGATGCCCGTTGGATCGGCTGCCGCAACATGGAGCGCGGTTGGGGACGGCCGTCCACCTACATAGAGTGTTTCGAGTGGTTTTTGGCACCTACGGATCTGAACCACCAGAACCCGGACCCGGACATGGCGCCACATGTCATTGCCAACTCGTGGAGTTGTCCTCCGGTCGAAGGCTGTGACCCGTCCAATTTCGCCTTGATGCAAATGGTGGTGGACAATTTGCGGGCTGCCGGTGTGGTGGTGGTCGTTTCCGCCGGTAACGCCGGATCCGGATGCCACTCCGTCAACACACCCGCCGCCATATTCGAAAGCAGTTTTTCGGTAGGAGCTACGCGCAATACGGATACCATCGCCAACTTCAGCAGTCGGGGTCCCGTGCTCGTGGATGGCAGCGGTCGTATCAAACCCGATGTCTCTGCACCCGGGGTAGGAGTCCGTTCGGCCATACGGGGTGGGGGATATGCGGATTTCTCGGGTACGAGTATGGCCGGACCACATGTCGCCGGAGCCGTAGCCCTGATCCTCAGCGCCCGTCCGGAGCTGGCCGGAGAGGTAGACATCATTGAGAACCTCCTGGAAGAGACGGCGGTTTTTCTGGCCTTCCCCGACACCTGCGGGGGCATCCCGGGTACCGAACGCCCCAACCCCGCCTATGGCTGGGGTCGTATTGACGTGCATCAGGCCGTCAAGGCCGCCCTTGACCTTGTTCTGCAACAGGAAGAATGGACAGCGGAGCCGGTGCATGTTTACCCGAACCCTTTCCGGGAAGTCATCCACGTCCGGGCATCCCTGTCCGGCAACAGTGCTTTCGTCCTGTATGATGCCAAGGGGATCGAAGTGTATCGGACCATCCTGCGTGCCTCCGACGGAAGTGTGCACATGGTCAATATGCCGTCGTTGCCCGACGGCTGGTATGCTTACCGGTTGGGGGAGGGCGCAGAAGCAGTATCCGGTTGGATGGCCCGCCAGTAACCCGATGAATTGCTTACCCGCTTCCGAAAAAGAGTGTTGAAGGTATATGGGCCACAGCGGTAAATTTGCGCCATGCGTCTGATCAATCTGGTCAACAACCAGGAACTGAAAGCGAAATTGGAGCGGGACGCCGAACCGCGGATTACCCTTTCTTTTTACCAGTATGCCCATATCCTGAACCCGACGTTTTTTCGCGACCATCTCTATGCGCGATTGAGCAGGGAGGGCGTCTTCGGGAGGATTTATGTGGCGGCTGAAGGTGTCAACGGACAGGTCTCCGTCCCGGAATCCCGGCACGAAGAATTCCGGAAAGCCCTGGATGAGATCGACTTCCTGCGCGGCATCCGGCTCAACTACGCCATTGAGGACAACGGCAAATCCTTTTACAAATTGATCATCAAGGTCCGCAACAAGATTGTGGCTGATGGCCTCAATGACGAAACCTTTGATGTCACGCGTAAGGGAACCCATCTGTCCGCTTCTGCTTTCAACGAGCTGACTTCCAGACCCGAGACCATTGTCGTGGACATGCGCAATCACTACGAAAGTGAGGTAGGCCACTTTGAAGGGGCCCTCCTGCCGGAGGCCGCCACTTTCAGGGAAGCCTTGCCGGAGGTGCGGGATTTGCTGGCCGACCAAAAAGACCGGCCGATCGTCATGTACTGCACCGGTGGTATCCGTTGCGAGAAGGCCAGCGCATGGATGGTGCACAACGGTTTCCGGCAGGTGTATCAACTGGAAGGGGGCATCATCGAATATGCGCGTCAGGTGAGGGAACAGGGCCTGCCCAACCGTTTTGTGGGAAAGAATTTCGTCTTTGACGAACGGCTGGGTGAGCGCATTTCTCCCCAGGTCATTGCGCGGTGCCACCAATGCGGTGCGCCCTGCGACACACATGTCAATTGTGCCAATGACGCCTGCCATTTGCTATTCATCCAGTGCCCGGCGTGCGCTGCCGAGTGGGAAAGGTGCTGCTCGGAAAAATGCCGGGATTTTCACCATTTGGCCCCCGAAGAGCAAAGGGAAAGACGAAAAACGGAACGCTTTAACGGATCCCGGTTCGGCAAGGGAAAATACCGGGCCCACCGGAGTGAACACCCCCTGCATTGAGCCTTTCGTCTATGGAAAGGCATTGTTGATCTACCTGCGGCATCTTTGTCGGTCCGGGGCCTTAGCTTTATGGCATGATGTCGCTGGGCGAAACGATTCGGCAGGCTTTCCGGGCTCTGCGCGCCAACCGGATACGGGCGTCCCTTACCCTGATGATCATTGCTTTCGGTATCATGGCGCTGGTCGGCATACTGACGGCGATTGACAGCATCGTTCATTCCCTGAGCGACAATTTCTCATCGCTCGGCGCCAATTCCTTTTCCATCCAACCCAAAGGGGCAGAACTCGGCGGCCACAGAGGAGGACGCCGGATTCGGCAGGGCGAAGAGATCACGTTCGATCAGGCCCGGGCCTTCAAGGACCGGTACGATTTTCCGGCAAGGGTCGCCATCAGTCAGCAGGCATCTTCTGTCGCCGAAGCCCGATTCGGGGATAAACAGACGAATCCGAATGTACAGGTTATTGGTGTCAATGAGGACTATATATATGTGAAAGGGTACGACCTGGAGACCGGTCGCAATTTTCTGGCGACCGAAGTGGACGGCCATTACGCCCGTGCCATTATCGGTCAGGATCTGGTCAGTTCCCTGTTTGACGGAGATCCGGAGAAGGCCATTGATCAATCCCTTTTTGTAGGCAACCGTCGATACCGGGTCATAGGTGTCCTCAAGACCAAGGGATCGAGTGTCAACCAGGCCGGCGACAGGGTCGTTCTCGCACCGGTTACGCTGGTCAGGGAGGCTTTTGGTGCTACCAGGCAAGGGGTTGAACTCGCCGTGTCCGTGTACCAGGCCTCCGAGCTTGACGCCGGCGTAGATGCTGCCATCGGATTGTTCAGGGGCATCCGTGGACTCAAGATCCAGGAGGAGAACGACTTCGAGATCTTCAAGAGCGAGGGATTGGTATCCATCATCAAGGACAACACGGTCATGTTGCGCCTGGCCGCCGTAGGCATAGGGATCATCACTCTGCTGGGAGCCGCCATCGGCCTGATGAACATCATGCTTGTCTCGGTAGCCGAGCGAACCCGTGAGATCGGGGTAGTCAAGGCTCTTGGCGCACGCAACCGGGACGTGATGGTGCAATTTCTGACGGAGGCCGTCATCATTTGCCAGCTTGGTGGTATTGTCGGCATTGTGTTGGGCTTGTTGGCCGGCAATGGCGTGTCGCTGTTGATCGGCAGCGCCTTTTTGGTTCCCTGGGCTTGGATCATACTCGGGATCGTCGTCTGTACGATCGTGGGCCTTTCGGCGGGGATGTATCCCGCTGTCAAAGCGAGCCGTCTGGATCCCATCGAGGCCCTGCGTTACGAATGACCCCCATGCGTCTCCCTACTTGCCAAAATAGGGATAAAGGACTGATTCTTTTGGCAGGGTGCCTCGAATTTGTTGGGTCGGAATATGGACGGGCTGATCCTGCCAGAGGTACAGGCCGTCGGGCCGCAGCTCCAATACAGGATGTACCGTTGCGGGCTGGTCGGCGAAAGGAGGATGCATGGCCAGGGCTGCGATATCACGGGGCACCGGCCAGGGGGCCCATATATCCTGGAGGGTCAGCGGTTTGGCATGCTGGCGGGAGATAAGAAATGGATAGCGGGCCGGAGACTCCCAGGAACTGGCGACATGCAGGGCCCCGCTGAGAAGGTCATCCCTCAAAAACGACCAGGTCACCCAGGCGTACATCCGGACGGAATGGCGGTAATACGGACGCCTGTTGTCGGGAAATTTTCCAATGGCGGCCTTCTCCCGGGCATATTGGGCCACGACCGGGTCCAGATGATTTCTGTCGACCCATTTCCAGGCAGGCCAGTCGAGCTGGGGCTCAAAGACCAGCATCTCGCCCGTAAAATCTGCCTGTCCGCGCAACCCGATACGAACGGATTTGCGATGCCGGAACCGGATTTTTTCCGGAACGGGTTTGGTGCCGGACCACCATCCGAATCGCGGATAAGTGCGGGTCGCGGAGAAAGACAAGCGAAAGGTCTGCGCTCCGGCTTCGTGGTAGATGTCCCAGAAAAACTGGTCGCCCTCCTGCCCACCGGTGACTTCCAGCGGAGTGGGGTAGGTATTGCTCCAGGCAATGCCTCTCCATTTGGCCGGCGGGGCAGGATATACGAAAAAATACCAATCGCCGTCCGAACACCGGAACTGAAACAGCTTGATTTGTACGTCCGGTGCCGGGAGGGGCCGGGTGTCCACCCTGCTGCTGGCTCCCAATGTTTGGTTGTAATTGGACCACTCCGCACGTTTGCCGGCTTCCCGGTCCGGGAAAGTCCATATACCTCCCAGCGAACCATCGGGAAGGACCTCCGCCCATTCGGGATCAGGGCGATCGGGCCTCGCGACAAGCGTTATGGGGAAGGGGTCGCTTTCGTAGTGCAACGTACCGTTGCCGGAGGAATCGATCTTCAGTTCAAAAGGAAAAACATCGTTCCACAATCCGAACAATTGTACCGGCGGCGACCATTCCTGCGCTGGCAAGCCCGTACCTTTGAGCCCGAACAGGACCATTCCCCAACATGCCAGCATTCGCGTTTTTCGAACCATACCTGCTCTTCAACTGCAAAGGTATCCTGCCGGGGATATTCCTGCCCTGGGTTTTTCTCGGAGCTGTTTTGCCGGCTTCCGGTCAGGATCCCGCCGGAGATCGGGCGTGGTCGGAGCGACTGTCGGCCTCCACGCTCCTGGTGGTTTATCCCACGCATACGGTCAAGCACGCGCGGATCAGAAAAGCCGTGGCTGCCCTTCCGGCAGATGATCCGGCCCGGCGCAGGGCCGCCGAAAAAATGACCATCGAAGAAGCCAGCCGGGACACACTGTTGGTGGGCTTGGCCCACGCTTTCATGGAGGAGTATTCGCTGGGCCCTGTTTTCCTGATCCCCGACACCGCCTACAGGGCCTGGAAAAAGCAGCCTGTCAGCGTTCCTCTGCATCCGGTAGATGGCTCTGCGGTCATTCATGAATCGCTGGATCCCACCCGTACGATCTTCCTGGTCCTGGGCGCTGGCGACCGGGAGACAGGTACCGGTATCGACCAATGGCAGGCATTTGCCGCTGACCAAACCGCATTGCCTGCCTCTTTTCCAGCCTCCTTTACGGACGGCG
>CAYYGN010000048.1:0-14599 GCA_964471595.1 uncultured Saprospiraceae bacterium | reverse complement strand
CAATGCCAGTCCTCAAGTACATCAAAATCAATGCCTGGCGTCCAGCGAGCCTTGCGGCGACAAGCGTCCTGTCTGTATGCGACAGCCATACAGGTTTTTGGTTCCTTTTTGGCGCCTCAAAAAGGAACAACCCCTGACGGACCTCAAGGGCATAAAACTCATCGCCTATGGGTCAAAACGAAAAAAATTAATGTCAGAACGAAAACCGTCGCCGTACAGCTCGCCCTTAGGGGCTATGGCCATTGGACTCATTCAGGGTCCCCGGATTTCTTTCCGGCATCATAAACACCTTGCCCGGGATAATCCCGCTTCCGTCCCGAAGGATCCTTCCACGGTCCAGCCCGGAGCCTGCTTGCCGCTCCAAAGGAGGGAGGACAATTTCAGGGTAAATGGCCTACCTTCATCCCGAAAACGCCCCCTATGGCCAAGGCTGTCCCCCGCCGCAAAAAAAGTACCTCCACCCCTGCCGCTCCCCCACCCGCCTGGCTGGAAAAAGGGCCGGTCTGGCTGACCGCCTTCATCCTTTTTGTCTATTTCATCATCCGCTGGGGTTTTCGCCATATCCCTATCGAGCGCGACGAAGGATCCTACGCCTACATGGGCCATCTGCTGCTCCAGGACGGCAAGCCCTATCTCGATTTCTACGAGATGAAACCCCCGGCATTGTTCTACAGCTACGCCTTCCTGAGCGGGATCACCGGCGGCAGTCTCGCCGCTATGCATGTGGCCATGGCCCTGCTGCTCGCCCTCGGCGGGTGGCTGATTTTTCTGCTGACACGCCGCTGGGCGGATGCCGGCTCGTCGGTGGTGGCCGTCCTCGCCTACGCCGCCCTGACCCTCACGGCCTATGCATCAGGATTTTCCATCCAGGCCGAGCATCTGGTCGGACTGTTTGCCATCGCCGGCCTGTGGGCGCTGACACGCGGCTTGCAGGGCAACCAGTCCCTCTTTCTACTTCTGGCCGGGGTCCTGCTGTGTTACGGGCTGCTCATCAAACAGAACGGACTCTTTTTCGCCCTCCTGGCCATCACCCTGGTGCCCGCCTTTCACCGCGTCGAAAATCCCGGCCACTGGTTGGGACTCTCGCTTCGACAAGGCGGCTGGCTCGCGGCCGGGGCCTTGGTCCCGGTGGCGATCTTTGGCGCGCTGCTGGGCATGCAGGGCGCCCTGAGCGAATTCTGGTTTTGGAACGTGGAATACCCCAAGGCCTACACGTCCACCATCAGCTGGGATCTGGGCCGTACCCTCCTGACGACAGGGTTGAAAAAAATGTATGCCGACCACCCGGTTTTCTGGGTAGCAGGACTTGCCGGCGGGGTGTTGATCTGGCTCACCCGGATCGCCGCCTGGAAAAAATGGGCGGTGACGGGATTTTTATTGGCGGCCATGGTGTCGGTGACGCCGGGCAAGCGATTTTACGGGCATTATTTCCTTCATTTTTTCCCGGCATTGTCGGTTGCCGCAGGCGCCGCTGTCTTTGCGCTCGGCCGCTGGATCGAACCGATGGCCGGACGCACCGCCCGAATGGCGTTGGGGCCCATGCTGGCTGTCCTGTTGCTGGCGGGCACAATTGCCGTGCAGGAGGCCTACTATTTCAGGCCCCATTTCACGCGCATTTTGCGCGACACCTACGGCAGCAATCCATTCCCCGAATCGCGCCAGCTCGCCGATCATCTGCAAAAGCAATACCGCGAGGGCGACGGCCTCCTCGTGCTCGGCTCCGAGCCGCAGCTCTATGCCTATACCCTCGCAGCATGTCCCACCCGCCACCACTTCATGGGATTCCTGCTCAAAAACCACCCCCGCGAAAAAGAATGGCAGAAAGAAGTCATGGACGACGTCGCCGCCAACCCGCCCAAATATGTGGTGTGGGTCCAGCACCCATTGACCTGGGTGCCCGCACCGGGCGCCGACCAGGCCTTCATCCAGTGGGCGTGGCAGTGGGCGCACCGGCATTACACGCCCATTGCCTGGTATGACCAGACCGGGGGACCGGAAGTCACCGTCGTCGAAGGCGCCGATGCCGCCACCTACCAGGCCCGGGGCCAGCAATACATGATCCTGATGGAGCGCCAGGCAGAAGCTCCTGTCCTTCCGCCGGGATAAATCCCGGTCCGTTTTTTGCCCAAAACGCAACCATGCACCCGGCACCGTTTCTCATCGAATTCCAGAAAGTAGGCCAACCCGCCGAAGGGTATATCGCCATTGCCGAACTGGCCTCCGCCGTACCCTTCGAAGTGCACCGGATCTTCTGGACCTATTATACGCCGGAAAGCATCGTGCGGGGCCGCCATGCCCATCACGTGACGGAGCAGGTCCTCATCGCCGCTGCCGGACGCATCCTGCTCAACACCGAATTGCCGGACGGGAGCCGGCACACCTTTGTCCTCGAACACCCGCATCAGGGAGTGTACCTTCCCCCCCGTTGCTGGCATACCATGCAGTATTCCCACAACGCAGTGCAGCTCGTGCTGGCGTCCACGCCTTACCGCGAATCCGATTATATCCGCGATTATTCCACCTTCAAAGACTTAGCCCCATGATCCACCCTACCGCGCAGGTAGACACTCCCCATATCGGCCCGCATACCCAGGTCTGGCAACACGCGGTCATCCTGGCCGGCGCCCGCATTGGTGACCATTGCAACATCAATTGCCACACCTTCATTGAAAACCAGGTCATCCTGGGCGATTACTGCACGGTCAAAAGCGGGGTATTCCTCTGGGACGGCATCCGGGCGGAAGACAGGGTTTTCATCGGCCCCAATGCCACATTCGTCAACGACCGTTACCCGCGATCGAGACGGCCGCGCGACTGGTATCCTGAGACCATCCTCGAGCGCGGATGCAGCATCGGCGCCGGCGCCGTGCTGCTCGACAAGGTCCGCATCGGCGCGTATGCCCTCGTCGCTGCCGGTGCCGTAGTGACCAAGGATGTCCCTCCCTACGCCCTCGTCAAAGGCAATCCCGCCCGCCAGCACGGATGGGTCGATGAGGCCGGACATCCCCTGAAAAAGAAAGGCGACCTGTGGGTCAGCCACGGTGGAGGCAAGTTTCGCGAGAAAAACGGCCTCCTGGAAAAGGAGACCCCATGAAGATCCCCTTCCTTCGCTTCGACGCGATGCATAGCCCGCTGAAAGCATCCATTCAGGATGCCTTGGCGGAGGTGCTCGACAGTCACACCTTTGTTTTGGGCCCGCAGGTAGCGTCTTTCGAGACGGCCTGGGCCGGCTATTGTGGTGCCCTTCACGCCGTGGGCGTCGGCAACGGATTGGATGCCCTTCACCTGGCCCTGCGTGCATGGCGCATCGGTCCCGGCGATGAAGTGATCGTACCTGCCAATACCTATATCGCCACGGTGTTGGCCGTGTCTTATACCGGCGCCACACCGGTCCTGGCCGAACCCTCCGCCCTCACCGCCAACCTCGATCCGGCAACTTTTGCGGCGGCCATTACGAGCCGCACGCGGGCCGTCATTCCCGTCCATCTGTATGGGCAGCCCTGCGAAATGGGCGCTATCCTCGAAACGGCCCGACGAATGGCCATTGCCGTTATCGAAGACAATGCCCAGGCCCAGGGAGCCACCTACTTCGGCCGTCGCACAGGTTCCTTCGGCTCGGTCAACGCCACCAGTTTTTATCCGGGTAAAAACATCGGTGCCCTGGGTGACGGGGGCGCCCTCACCACGGATGATGACGAGTTGGTCCGCCAACTCCGGATGTGGCGCAACTACGGCTCGGAGGTCAAATATTACAACCGTGTCCAGGGCTACAATTCCCGCCTCGACGAATTGCAGGCTGCCTTTCTGACCATCAAACTCCGCCACCTCGACGCCTGGAACGCCGAGCGCCGACGCCTTGCAGACCGCTACCAATCCCTCCTGGCCGGTACGGGAGACCTCATCCTGCCGGCTGTCGCCGATGGCGCCGAGCCCGTCTGGCATCTTTATGTCATCCGGACCGGCCGGCGCGATGACCTCCAGCGTTACCTGGCCGACCGCAGCATCGGCACATTGATCCATTATCCGGTCCCGCCGCATCGCCAGGAGGCCTACCGCGATCAGGGATGGCGAGAGGGCCAGTTTCCGCTGACAGAAAAAATGGCCGCCACCTCGCTGAGCCTGCCGATGTATCCCGGACTTCGCGACGACGAGCAGGATGCCGTGGTCGAAGCGATTCAATCCTTTTACCGATGAAAGGTTGGATGTTGTTGCTCATTGCCCTCGTGGCCCTGCCGCTGGCCCTCACCCGGGACCGGGACCTGATCCCCGTCAACAAGGGATTCGGCTGGGACGGACAGATGTACGGCATGTACACCCAGTACCTGCCGCAGGCGTTCGACCAGAAAGCCATCAACAGCCACCGCATCCAGCGCCTCCTTGTTCCGGCCGGGTTGTATTATGTCATGGAGACGATGGGCATCCCCCGGACCGAAGAGCAGGTCATCCAAGCTTACCGGGTGGCCAATGTGTTTTTCATTGCCCTGGGAATCCTGGCCTTCTTCGGGTTGGCTGCTGCATCGAGGTGGCATCCCGTCGCCACGGCACTGGGGTTCGGAGCCTTATTTCTCAGTGTGCCGGTTCTCAAAATGAGTCTCTTTTATCCGCTCCTGCCCGATATTCCCGCCATGGCCATGGGGTTGGTGGCCCTGTGGTGCTGGCGCCGGGGGTGGCGGGCCGGTCTGTTGCTCACGGTGCTCTTCGGGGCCTTCACCGGCCCGACCATGATCCTTTATCTCCTGTTGTTGCTCTTTCCCCGGCAGGAACCGTCTTCCTCACGTCCCGTTCCGGTATGGATATGGGGTCTTCTGCCAGTCTTGTACCTGGGGTTGTGGACCTGGGCCTGGACCTGGGCGCCGGAGGCGTTCCACCGACCGCCGTCGGACTCCCGTCCGGTGCGGATGGAATGGCTGGTCCTCGCTTTACCCCTGGCGTTGGTATGGACAGCATTGCTGGGCAAGATGGCCGGTTGGATCCCGGTGCGACCCTGGCGACAACGCGTGGCCGCATGGCCCTGGTGGGTGGGGGCAGCCGCCGTGGTGGTCCTGATCCAGGTGCTGATCCGGGTGGGTTCGGGAGCCGAAGCGCCTCCCCAAACCCTGACGACCTACCTCCAGGGCATCATGGTCCAGTCGGTGGTGTATCCTGGTGGATTCCTGGTGGCGCATTTCCAGTATTTGCCGGGAATGGTTTTGCTGGGTGCGCTGGCGATACCCGGCTTGTCGGGCATCTTGCGGGAAGCCGGAACCGGTGCGGTGATGTTGACGTTGGTGACCGGGATCCTGCTGATGGGGAGTGAAACCCGACAGATCCTCCAGCTCTTGCCCTGGGTGGTATGGCTCCTGACCGGAGCTGTTGACCGGCAGGGCGTGTGGGCAACAAGATTTGCAGCTGTTTGGTGCCTGGGGCTTTGCGCTGCCGGTCGATGGTGGGAAAGGCTGGGCCGGCATGATCTGACGACCGGATTTCTGGAAGAACCGGCCCAGCGGTATTTCCGTTTCCACGGCCCCTGGATGAATGAAACCACGTGGTGGACGACGGGAGCAGCTCTGCTGCTTCTTGCCGGAGGCCTGCTGCTGGCCCGCCGCAGAGGCTGGCTTCATCCCGAACCCCGAAAATCCTGATCTATGGCCCGATTGTCTGTCATCATACCGTGCTATTACAACGAGGAAAACCTGCCGGTGACTTTTGGTCGTCTGCAGGGAATGGAGCTGTTGCTGCCCGCAGGTACGGAGGTGGAATATGTCTTCGTGGACGATGGCTCCGCGGATGGCACGTGGCAGGCCCTCCTCGATATCCACCGGGCCCATCCGGACCGGGTTATATTGTTGCGGCTTGCCGGTAATGTGGGCTCCTACAACGCCATATTGGCCGGTATGAGTCACGCAACAGGTGATTGCAGCACGGTGATCTCGGCCGACCTCCAGGATCCTCCCGAAATGATCCCGCAGATGTATGCCCACTGGCAGAAGGGCATCAAACTGGTCATGGCCAATCGGAAGCGCCGGGAGGAAGGATTTTTCAAACGGATGATGGCCGGGTTTTTTCACGCGCTCATCCGGCGTTTTGCCTTGAGGAATATCCCGCCGGGCGGCTTTGATTTTGTCTTGTTCGACCGCAAGCTGCAAGAGGAGGTGGTGCGGATGGCCGAAAAAAATACCAACACGCTTTATCTGTTGCCCTGGCTGGGATATCCATACGTCACGATCCCTTATGTGAGGAAAGAGCGGGAAATCGGTCGTTCGCGGTGGACGCTGACGAAGAAGGTGAAGCTTTTCATTGACTCGTTTATTGCGTTCTCGTTTTTCCCTATCCGGTTGATCAGTGTGAGCGGGATGGTGTTGGGTTTGGGGGCTTTGGTGTATGCCGGTTATATCCTGTATGCCAGACTGACGGGCCATATCGAAGTAGAGGGCTGGTCGGCGCTGATGCTGGTATTGCTGGTGGTAGGCAGCTTCCAGATGGTGGCGCTGGGTATTCTGGGCGAGTATTTGTGGCGGACGCTGGATGCGGTGAGAAAAAGACCGCCGTATGTGGTGGACGAGGTGGTAGGGTCGTAACAGACCACAATGAAAGGCATAACGCGATAATGATCAATATGAAATTGTTCATCAAAAATATGGTTTGCCATCGCTGTATAATGGTTGTTCGGCAAGAGTTGGAAAACCTGGGATATACCGTGCTTCACTTGACGCTGGGTGAAGCGGAGATCGACAGGAACATCTCAAATGAAGAAAAATCGATAATACATAATCGACTGATCAAGATGGGCTTTGAACTATTTGATGACAAGAAGAGTCGATGGATAACGCAAATCAAATCATTGATAATAGACCTGGTCCAAAACAAAAACAGCGAATTGACCTCCAATCTGTCGGATTACCTCTCCAGACACATTCACCAGGATTACAATTACCTCTCCAAACTGTTTTCGGAGGTTGAGGGAACAACCATTGAAAAATACTTCATTGCTCAAAAAATTGAGAAAGTGAAAGAACTGCTCGTTTATGACGAAATGTCATTGAGCGAAATATCCTACCAACTCAATTACTCCAGTGTCGCCCATTTGAGCAATCAATTCAAAAAGGTTACAGGGTTGACACCCAGCCATTTCAAGAACATCAAAGCCATCAAACGGAAACCTCTGGACAAAGTGTAAATGTTACAACTTTCTTCCCGAATGATATAACTTTCCCACAGCTACCTTTCCGGATCTTTGCTTCATCAAAGAGATCCAAAGGTATGAAAAGCACAATCACAGCATTCTACATTCCACTGGAAGGCGTCGAAAGCGAACACTGCGCACTGATTGTAAACAATGGCATTTCCCGACTAAGCAATGTGGTAGCGCACAGGGTGGAACTCAATAACAGACAAGCTGTTATTGAAACATCCGATGCCAACGGCTTGACCGATGTGGTAAAGGTGATCAGAGGGCTGGGATATGGCGTTACAACCACAACAAGGTCATTCCCGGTATTGCAGATGACTTGTGCCTCCTGTGCCGTAAATGTGGAAAATGTGCTGAAAGATCTGCCCGGCGTTTTGGAGGCCCATGTGAATTTTGTCAATGCCATTGTAAATGTAACGTACATTCCGGGCACCGTACAGCCAAACGATTTCAAAAAAGCCGTACAAAATATCGGTTATGATCTGTTGGTGGATGAAGATCCAACCAATGGTGACAATGTGGAAATCATCCGAACCAAAAATCTGAATGATCTCAGAATAAAAACGTATTGGTCACTGGCATTATCCACGCCTGTGGTGATCATAGGAATGTTCTTCATGAATCACCCATTTGCCAATATGGTGATGTGGATTATGAGCACACCGGTAATCGTTTGGCTGGGCAAGGACTTCTTCATCAATGCATGGAAACAGGCCAACCACCTTTCTGCCAATATGGATACTTTGGTAGCATTAAGTACAGGAGTGGCCTATGTCTTCAGCACATTCAACACTTTGTTTCCACACTTTTGGCACGAAAGAGGATTACATGGACATGTCTATTTTGAAGCAGCAGCGGTAATAATCTCCTTTATATTACTGGGTAAACTACTTGAAGAGAAGGCAAAAGGAAATACATCTTACGCATTGAAGAAATTGATCGGACTGCAACCCAAAAAAGTCACCATTATATCTGATGGAGACAAGCAAGAAGAACTGCCTGTTGACCAGGTTTCCATCGGCAACATCATTCTGGTCAAGCCTGGAGATAAACTGGCCGTGGACGGAACGGTGGTGAAGGGTCAATCCTATGTAGATGAAAGCATGATTAGTGGTGAGCCCATACCGGTTTTAAAGCAGCCCAACGACCATGTATTTGCAGGTACCATCAATCAAAAAGGGAGTTTCCAATTCAAAGCCGAGAAGGTCGGACGTGAAACCATGCTGGCCCAAATAATAAAAATGGTACAAGATGCCCAAGGGAGCAAAGCCCCTGTACAAAAACTGGTTGACAAGATAGCCGGAATTTTTGTTCCCGTTGTCATTGGTATAGCCATGCTTTCCTTTGTGATATGGATCATTCTGGGCGGTGAAAACGGATTAACTCACGGCCTTTTGTCTCTGATCACCGTTTTGGTTATTGCCTGCCCATGCGCCCTGGGTCTCGCAACGCCAACGGCCATAATGGTCGGCGTAGGGAAAGGGGCGGAAAACAATATTCTGATAAAAGACGCCGAAAGTCTGGAAATGGCGCAAAACATCAATGTGGTCATCCTCGATAAAACCGGGACCATCACCGAAGGGGAACCTATGGTTGTCAATGAAATCTGGACTAACGAACAACCTATATTCAAACAGATTGCATTCAGCCTTGAGAAACAATCCGAACATCCCTTGGCCATGGCCATCGCCAATCACCTCAATGCTCATGAACGCGTATCCATTGACTATTTTGAAAGCATTACAGGAAAAGGTGCCAAAGCGGAGATCAACAAGGAAACGTTTTTCATCGGCAACAAAAAACTGATCAATGAATATCATGTCCTCATGGACGAGACTTTGGAATCCAAAGCCACCCAATGGGCAAACGAATCCAAAACGGTGGTATTCTTTTCCGATTCGAAAACCGTTCTAGCGGCGTTTGCCATAGCCGACCAACTGAAATCAGGTTCACGTGAAGCCATCAAGTCATTAAAAGATTCCGGTATTGAAGTCCACATGCTGACCGGAGACAATGAGGCCACCGCCAAAACCGTTGCCGGATTGGTTAATATCCAGCACTATCAATCGGAAGTCCTTCCGGAAGAAAAGGCCCGCTATGTCAGAAAATTGCAGGAAGATGGCAAGGTGGTAGCAATGGTCGGAGACGGCATCAACGACAGCTCTGCCCTGGCAACCGCCGACGTAAGTATCGCCATGGGCAAAGGCAGTGACATTGCCATTGATGTGGCCAGGATGACCATCATATCTTCAGATCTGCGCAAGATCCCAGAGGCTATCCGGTTGTCCAAAGCTACCGTCAAAACCATCAAACAAAATCTGTTTTGGGCTTTTGTTTACAATCTCATCGGGATTCCTGTTGCCGCTGGTATTCTATACCCCATAAACGGATTCTTGCTGAATCCGATGATAGCAGGGGCTGCCATGGCACTCAGCAGTGTCAGTGTCATCAGTAATAGTCTGCGCCTGAGGTACTTTCACTGAATATTGCAAATCAAAGACAAAATAATGCAAAGCAACCTTGTATCCCGGCCCGTATCTTTGCTTCATCAAACAATCACCTCATCAACAACAAAAATGGAAAAGACCAACAAAACCATGCAGTTCAAGACCAATATCAATTGCAGTGGATGTGTGGAACGAGTATCATCAGAGCTTGACAACTCAGAAGGAGTATGCCATTGGTCGGTAGATACAACCAATAAAGACAAAATTCTGTCTGTTCACAGCAAGGGGATCTCGGAAGAAGAAATAATCCGGTTGATCCAGAGAGCAGGCTTTAAAATCGAACCCGTCAACGCTTAACAATTGCGTCATGAAAACCATTCTGCCCATTATCATCCTTACCCTTATCTCCCCATTTCAAACGGCCATGGCACAATCAACTGACATGGTTCAGCTGACAAATTACTATCTTGGCATCAAAGATGCTTTGGTATCCGAAAACGGGAGCGAAGCCCAGGAAATGGCACTTTTATTCCTGCAACACATGGACGTGATCTCTGGATTGTCGAAGAACGAAGAAAATCTTTTGAAAAGACAGAAAAGCAAATTGACGGAGTCAAGCAAGGCCATTTCCCTGACAAAGGATGTCACCGTCCAACGCCAACATCTCAATGCTTTATCCACGGCATTTTACACCTTGCTGAAAGATTTGAATCATGACAAACAAGAAATATTCTATCAGTACTGTCCCATGAAAGACAGTTATTGGCTCAGTACCGAAAAAACCATCAAAAATCCTTACTATGGGAAAAACATGATTGCATGCGGCAAAGTAATTGAAAAACATGACTGACATGAGACATTGGCCAGGAATCTTATTGTTCTTTATGTTTATCGAAACGTCATCAGCACAAAAACTGGTACAGTATGATTTGACGATAACGGATACCGTAGTGAACTACACCGGTAGAAACAAAGGAGCCATTGCCGTGAACGGACAAATTCCCATGCCTACATTGTATTTTACCGAAGGTGACACCGCGGTCATACATGTACATAACAGAATGCATCATGAAACATCCATTCATTGGCACGGGTTATTGTTGCCCAACGAGCAGGACGGAGTACCCTATTTGACAACTGCACCCATAGCATCACATTCCACCCACACCTACCAATTTGTGCTTAGGCAGAATGGCACCTATTGGTATCATTCTCATACAATGCTGCAGGAACAGATAGGCATGTACGGAGCCATAGTTGTTTACAAACCAAATGAAATACCAAAAAATGAAGAAATTGTATTGCTGAGTGATTGGTCAGATGAAAATCCTCATCAAATCGAGCGATCGCTTCACTATGCCACTGATTGGTACATGATCCGGAAAAATGCCGTTCAAAGTTATTCGGAAGCCATAAAATCAAAGCATTTACTCACCAAACTTGAAAATGAATGGAAGCGCATGCATGCCATGGATGTAAGTGATGTATTCTATGATCGTTTTTTGATAAACGGCGAACCACTTCAAATCAAATCAAATTACCAAAAAGGAGACACGATCCGGATGCGGGTCATCAACGGCAGTGCAAGTACATATTTTTGGATTGATTATGCCGGGGGCAAACTCAAGGTGGTCGCCTCGGACGGTATGGATGTAATACCGGTGGATGTTGACAGATTAATGATTGGCGTGTCTGAAATATATGATGTAGAAGTTGTGGTTCCTGAAAGTGGAAAATCTTACCAATTCACGGCCACGTCAGAAGACCGAACAGGAAAGGCAGATCTTTGGCTCGGCGATGGCGAGGAAGTATCAAACACACCTTTGCCGGTGCTCGACTATTTTGAAGGGATGCGCATGATGAATGACATGATGGCCCTTGACGGAAACTTGAAAGACATGGGTATGCAGATGTCATTACAACAAATGGACATGAATACCGTGATGTATCGGGAATCTTTGGACACAATGACGACCCTGAACTACAATTTATTAAAATCCAGGGTTCCGACAACTTTGCCCGATGTACCGTTTCGGGAATTTCATTTTGAACTGACGGGCAACATGAACAGATATGTATGGACACTCAACCAAAAAACCATTTCTGAAAGCGACAAGATAAAAATAAGGGCAGGAGAAAATGTGCGCATCATTCTTACCAACAATTCCATGATGCGACACCCTATGCACCTGCATGGTCATTTCTTCAGAGTTGTCAATCAATTTGGGGACTATGCTCCCCTCAAAAATGTACTGGACATCATGCCCATGGAGACGGACACCATTGAATTTCATGCGTCTGAAGCGTACGGTGACTGGTACTTCCATTGTCACATTCTGTACCATATGATGTCTGGCATGGGCAGAATCTTCTCCTATGAAAACACTCCTCCCAACCCGCAAATACCGAATCCTGAAGAAGCCCTTAAAAAAGTATATGCTGATGACAGAAGATTTTATCTAGGAGCCGAAATAGGTCTGGAAAGTAATGGAAGCGATGGTGAAATCATTTTAATGAATACCCGATGGAGATTCAGCACAGAATGGCGATTGGGATTGAACAAGAAATCCGGATATGAAACCGAAAGTCATTTGGGCAGATATCTGGACCACAATCAGTTTCTTCTTGCCTATGTCGGTTGGGACTGGAGAGAGAGAGAATCCCTCCACACAGATAAAAATGTATTTAGTGTCACCAATACAAAAAACGACAGGAACATTATTCATTTCGGACTAAAATATACCTTGCCATGGTTCATTGAAGCAGATGTATCCATCAACAACACAGGCTACTTTCGTGTCCAGTTTAAACGTGACGACGTTGCCCTGACCAAAAGAATCCGATTATGGGGAATGTGGAACTCGGATTTGGAATACAGCATGGGTGCCAGGTACATTATGACAAAATACTTATCTGCTTCCTCCCATTATGACAGTGACATGGGATTTGGCATCGGCATTACCGTAACTTATTGACAAGCTAAATGCCTACACCAGACTGTCTTGACGAATGGAGAATGAATTCCTGGGACTCCTATGCCTTGAAGGGGTAGGCCATGAAGCGATGTCAGGCCGGGAGAGGCCTTGTGAGTATGAAGATCAACGATGCCTCCTGCTGATTTCCGCAGGGGGAAATCCATCCGGACATTTAATTTCGAAGTCATAATCCATCTGTTCATGCCCGATCCCAACCCGGTGATGCCTTCCGGTCAATACGTTCTGTGCTGGCTCGCCACGGCCGATCTCCACGGCCATCCCAATGTCTCTCCCAAGGAAATGTTTTTGTGGGAGGATGACACCATCTTGCTTATTGCCCACATGGCCTCTCCGGTCAGTGTGACCAACATCAGGGACAATCCGCATGTGTGTGTCAGTATGGTGGACATATTTGTCCAGAAAGGATTCAAATACAAGGGGACAGCCTCAATCATCGAAAGAGGGGAAACCCCGTTTGAGGGCAAAAGGCAGCTTCTGGCCAATCGCTTCGGCGATCAATGGCCCATCCTGGCTGTCATCGAAGTCAAAGTCACCCACACCGCCCCCATCCTGGCGCCTTCCTACCTTTTTATACCCGGTACGACAGAATCGTCACAAATCGCATCGGCCATGACCACCTACGGCGTCAAACCCGCCTGAAGGACAGGGTGCCGGGTTGGCGGGACCGATTTTCCCGCTCGTTTGTACCTTTCGCCCATACATTTTCCCTCTTCACGGATTGCGCCCGATGCCCGCCTCGCCCGACCTGGAAAAACTTCCCGAGATCCTACAACAGCGCTTTGCCCAAAACCCGCATCGCCACCCCGGTCTGTCCTGGGAGCAGGTCCTGACCCGTCTGGAGATGCATCCTGAAAAATGGCAATCCCTCCTTCTGATGGAGCAAACCGGTGGACAGCCGGATGTGGTCGGACAGGACCCGGCATCCGGGGAGATCCTCGTTATGGACTGCGCTCCGGAATCACCGGCCGGACGCAGAAGCCTCTGTTACGACCATAAAGCGTGGGAAGAAAGAAAAGAACACCGCCCCGCCAACAACGCCATGGATGCCGCCGCCGCCATCGGCATCAACCTGCTGACCGAGGACCAGTACCGGCACCTCCAGTCCCTGGGACCGGTGGATACCAAAACTTCAAGCTGGATCCTCACTCCGCCGTCGATCCGCCGCCTCGGTGGCGCCCTGTTCGGCGATTATCGCTACGGGCAGGTTTTCATTTATCACAACGGCGCCCAATCCTATTATGCCGCACGGGGGTTCCGCGGTTTGTTGCGGATATGACCGGACACGGATGAGACCCGGTCCGGAAATCAGTGCCCATCCCGTATTAAAAAACCACATTTTTCAAGTCACCCCGACATGCCATGGAAAAAGTAAACCTCCACGAAAAATTTTCGCTTTTTCAGGACCATTGGTCGCCCAGGATTGCCGGGGAGCTGAACGGACAACATGTAAAACTGGTCAGAATGAAAGGTGCCTTCATCCGACATAAGCATGATCATGAAGATGAGCTGTTTTTTGTGGTGGACGGATGTCTGCACATCGAATTCTGGGATAAAACGGTCACCCTGCACAAGGATGAATTCCTGATCGTCCCGAAAGGCGTGGAACACCGGCCTTATTCCGAAGAAGAAGCCTGTGTTCTGCTGTTTGAACCGGTCACCACCCTGAACACGGGCCAGGTGCACAACGAGTGGACGAAAGAAAGCCCGGAGCACATCTGAACTTCCATTTTTCCAGCCGCACGCACTGAGCGCCAAGAGGTGCACCACACCGGAGGCTCCTCACCCGAAAACAGCTTTGTCATCCGTCTCTCCCATCTTCGGCAGATTTTCTGTCGTCCGGAATTCACTTTCCGTTTCACCGACAACTCATACAGCCCCAGGCAGTTCAGAAGTCCGTTGAGGGCGATCAAGTGGAACCCCGGCTTCAGGCCGCCTGTAAATTCCGGAACATGTTGACCCCCCCATTCCGGAGCAAAGTGACCCCCCTA
>CAYYGN010000047.1:0-14776 GCA_964471595.1 uncultured Saprospiraceae bacterium | reverse complement strand
GCAAGCGTATAAATGCCTGGGTTGGTCTTGAAGGGGGTTTTTAAGGGACGACTAACTAAAATACATAAGGCTAAATTTATTGAAGACATGTTCGAAAATGAATACTTGTACTTCAAAAGTCTTAAAGACTTCCGTGACAACTCAAAAGACGGAACTGGCAGACTTGATCCTCGAGAACTGAACCTTAAAAATGAGCAGTTAACAATGTTAACCGTTCAAAAGGATGACTATGAAATCCATTTACATAAAGTCATGAAAGGTTTTAATGGGCAATACATGGAACACCTGTCTGAACCACGAATAAATTGTTGTTCATTGCATTGGATGGAGATTGAACCTGGACAACCTCCAGCGACTTTCAACGACAAACTTCTTGGAATGGGAGATAAAGCCTTGTTGATCTATGATTGGAAGCAGTTCTTTAAAATTTTGGATAAATCGTTAGAGAATTTAAAACTTGAGTATTCTCGTAAAAAGGTAGAATACTATAATCCAAAAACTTTTAACGGTGACATCTCACTTCATCACAAAAATGAAGAATTTATTTGGCAGAATGAATATAGAATTCTTATTGCACCAACAGACAACAATCCTTTAAACATTCCTCTAAAAGGAATGAAAAAAATTAGTTGTGTGATAGATTCAAAAGATTATGAAAGTATCAGAATAAAAATAGAAAACTGAGCACAACAGCTAAGGAGACTGTTTAATACGAGACGAGACTGTTTGAGACTGTTTCAGAAACTGTTTCACAAAATTGGGCCATCTCCTTCCTACGTACCCCTCTCCTCAAATGGAAGAAGCGGCCCCTTACGGGTGCCGCCTCTCGCCTTGGTGGATGGCCATCCGGTCAACGCACTCTGCCGGGTGGCCATCCGGAGATGACGGCTTTTCACCGCCATCATCCGAATAGTCGTCAAATCAGATCAGAAAAAAAACTGGACCCCCGCATTCACGACTTGATAGTCGTAGTTGGGATTGTCCTTGAAAAGGTTGCTCAATTCGTAGTCGGCATAGAGCTGCCACCAGCGTTGGCCTACAGCTGCCGTGACACCATAATTCCAGAGATTGGTATGATAATCGTCCCGGAGACGAAGACGAGCCTCTTCGCCGATTTCCGATTTGTATTCTACATCCTGGAAGGCATACAGCCGTATCCCTCCGTATCCGCCCAGCATCAGATTGAAGGCATCGGCCCCCTTGCCGGCAAATCGCAATTGGACCGGCAATACCAGCGACTGGCGGCTGAATTGGGAATGCTTCAATGTGGAAGCATAGGGAGAGGTGATATACTCCGGCTCGTCATCCACCAGGCTGAGTTGGACATCGTCCTTCGTCTCGAGGTACATGAATTTCCACAGGAGACCATAGTTGACATACACCCATGAGTTGGCGCCTCCCAGCCGGGTGGAAAACAACATCCCCACATTGCCGCTCCACGAACGCCAGGGTTTGTACGTCGGGTTGATCACATTTTCATTCTCGTCATTGACCACGACATCGGTCGGACCAAAATTGATCAGAAAGTAGGTTTTGGTCCGCCTGACGTTTTCCTTCTTGCCGAGTTTGATATTGATCTTGTTCTTGTTGCTGTCGGACTCCACGCTGAAGAACTCGTCTTCCTTCCACTCGAAGGCTTCCTCCAGGTCGGATTCCATCCTGTCGACCGACTCTTCGAGGTCATCGACGATGTCTTCCAGGGCATCCTCATACTCTTCGAGATTGATTTCGCCGGCTTCGCGTTTCTTTTCCAGTTCGGCCAGATCCTTCTCCATTTTCTCGGTGGCAGCGCGGATCTTTTCCTTCAGTTGATCGCTCTTTTCACTTTGGGCGGGGGCCGTAAAGCTCATCAGGAGAAAAAGCAGGGCCATGATGCCCGCAGGCAGGCAGGACGTTTTCATGATTCAGGATTTTAGATGATTACCAGTTGATTTCGATCTCGGTTTCCCGACTGCCGAGGGCCAGGAGGTCGTCGACAAGGCGGGGCCGTACTTTTTCGATGGCGGCCAACACTCTTTGAGGTGCAGTCACCTCTTCAGCGGGCGGCAGCGAGGGCGGAGGCGTTTTGTCTTTTTTGCGGAACAGGGTCTTTTTGAGCAGCCCTTCCGTGTCCAGAGGCCGTCCGGCTATCCCCGTCAGCGGATTTTGGGGACGGGCATCCGCCCAGGGTACAGGGCGACCTTCCGCGATGGCATCATCCGTCAAGGAAATGGTTTCCTCTGCGGTGGTGGCCCTGAAAGCAGGGGTGATCATGGTTTGCAACGAAGGCTGCCGGGAGGCGATCATGGACTCCCTTCCGGTTATACGGGGGAGGGGGGCCTCCTCGCCGAATCGCGCCGGCTGCTCCGTTACGGGACGGAATGCCGCTGCGGCCCCATTCCTGGAATTGGCGGTTCGGATTTTTCGCGTGGGGGAAGTCTGTATGTTCGATACCGTTGCGTCGGCTTCACGAACTTCCGGGGCCGGCAACAGTGACTTCCCGGAGGGGATTTCTAACGCCATGGGCGGCTCCATGACATCCGGATGGTTGATGGCGGGACCGGCGGGCTGCAAGGCCACCCAAAGTCCTGCGGACAAGCCGAGGAGGAAGACGGCTGCCACAGCTATCCTGACGAGGGGGTGGCGGCGCATGTGGACAATCTGCGGGCCCTGGCCCGGGCGCTGGCGTTTGGCCTGGACAGCAGCCCACAGCTCCTCGCCGACAGGCTGTTCAAATTCCGCAAATGCGTCCCGGAAGGTTTTTTTAACAGGATCCATAACTCGTCTCTTTGCTCGCTTCAGGCAACCGTGTCTGGATGGCCGCCCTGGCTTTTTTGTATTGGGTTTTCGAGGTGCTTTCGGAGATCCCCAGCATATCGGCAATCTCGCCATGGCTGTAACCTTCCACGGCATACAGGTTGAAAACAGTGCGATATCCGGCGGGCAAAGCGTCAATGATCTTCAGAAGATCGCCGGCAGCCATGGAAT
Source organism: uncultured Saprospiraceae bacterium (assembly GCA_964471595.1). Taxonomy (GTDB): domain Bacteria; phylum Bacteroidota; class Bacteroidia; order Chitinophagales; family Saprospiraceae; genus JAGNXB01. The sequence continues at coordinate 11,809 of CAYYGN010000047.1, read as the reverse complement.
CTTCACCCACCGGTGCGAGGCTGATGTCCGGCAGCAATCCGGGGTCTTCGGCGAAGAGATACCGCTGCTCCCTCCGCAGGGTGTCGATGCACTCCCTGACCACAATGGCCTTCAGCCATCCTTCGAATTTTTGACCTTCCCGCAAGGTGTCCAACTGATCGAAAGCGCGGGCAAATCCGCCCGAAAGCGCCTCCTGGGCCAGGTCGTGGCGGTACAGGTACCGGCGACAAACCCCCATCATGCGGGGCGACAACTGCCGGAAAACCCATTCCATCGCTCTCTCGTCACCTCGCCGGCAGGCACGAACCTGATCAGCCAGGGTATGAACAGAACGCAAGACCACAACGCGACTCATATCGGGTGCTTTCATGGTAGAGACGGGATAAAATTGATTTCGGTTGTCCGGGTGTAAAATTCTTTTGATTTTTTTTACCACAGACCCATACTTGGACCAATGACCGATCTGGTACGACGAACTATTGAAATTCCGGTTTGTTCCACATCCTGATTCTCTCTTTCATGTCCATACAGCTCATTCCCGCCGCCCAGATTGACCGTTTGAAATGGGACTCCTGTGTGCATTATGCCACCCAACCCCTATTTACCGGCTATACCTGGTTTCTCAATGCGGTGAGCAAGGAGTGGTCGGGGCTGGTGGAAGGGGATTACGAAACGGTCCTGCCGCTATTCCACGGACGCGACATGCTCCTGCGCAAGGTGTATCGCCAACCCTGGCACCTGGCCCCCGGAGGGCCCTTTTCCCAGCATGTCATGAGTCGCTCCCGCATCCTGTCCCTCCTCAGGGCTTTGCCTTCCCGCACCCGGGAGCTCCTGCTGGCCTGGGAAGGCAATATCTCGCTGGCTGGTCTCAGGTCCAGGAGGGAAAAGCGCTTTCTCCTTCCTCTGTATGATACTTACCCCGTTCTTTCGGAAAAGTTTACTGCGGCGGTGACGGCGCCAGAGGAGCCATGGGCATATATCCAGCCTTCTCCGGAAGAAATCACGGCCTTCTGGATGCATCACGCCCCCGACTACAAAGGCAAGGAAAAGGACAGGCATCGCTACCACCGGATCATCTATCAGGCCATGCATCGGGGACAATGGATCCCGACGGCCATCAAAAAGCCAGAGACCGGCCTATTGGCGGCCGGCGGCTTTGTGGCCGGTCATGGATATATGTTTCGGCTGTTGCATGCCCACACGCCGGATGCCTCAGGTCGGGCAGCGATGACCGAGCTCTATCGCAGCATGGCCGAATCGTATTGCGGGCGTCCCGTCATGCTGGATTTCAACGGCGATTCAGCCGGAGAAGCTTTTGGTGCCACCCTGCTCCATTACACCCTGGTCCACAAGGACTGAACTGCGGTCTTATTCGGGGCCGCTCAGAAATTCGCGCAGGAGGGCGAAGTAGGCCTCGGGCTCTTCCACCTGGGGATTGTGACCGCTCTTTTCAAACATGACATAACGGGCCTGGGGACAGTAGGTCTTGTATTTGACCATTTCCGCTGGAACGGCCACCCGGTCAAACCGCCCGCCGACGACGAGGACGGGCATGGTCAGCTCCCGGAGGCGCTGGCGATAATCGAAAGTGCCAATATCCGAACCGACGATGAAGTCGCCGTCTTTGCCCACCATCTGGTAATACAAAGCCGAATTGAAGGCATTGGGATAGGGCTTCCTGCGCCGGTTGACAAATTTGTCGGGGTTATAGGCATACAAAAATCCGTAAGGCACCCTGCCGTAGATCTCCTGGTGGACCGGGTCGCTGGAGACATAACCCTGGGCGCGGACGTGCATGAGGGTGTCCCAGACTTCCGGGTAATTGGTGCGAATCTCATGGTTGCAATTGTCGTCATTGGCCTGCCACATCAGGAAGCTGTGGAAAGAATTGGCGATGATCAGATGGCTCACGCGATCGGGGTATTGCAACGCGTATCCCTGTGCCACCACCCCGCCGTAGGAATGCCCGAGGATGGCTATTTTCTCAAATCCCATGGCCTGGCGCAGGCCTTCCAGGTCCCTGATATCCCGGTCGAGGCTGTAGGCGGTCACGGACTGTGCCGTATCGGATTTCCCCCGGCCGTAAGCATCGTAATACACGAGGGTATGTTTATCGGCCAGCGAATCAAAACTGCGCAATCCATAATGGGTCCCGCCAGGCCCGCCGGCTATGAAAAAAAGCGGAGGACCGGATCCGCAGGCAACCGTCCATAGACGGGCCCCGTTGACTTCGTAATAGACGCCGTCCGTGTGGCTGTCCGGCAATGTTTGTGTGTGGGCATTCAGAAAAAGAACAACCAGCGGGACGAGGAAAATACCCGATTTACGGAGCATGGAGATGTGCTGCATCCCCAAAGATGGCAAAATCACTTTTCATGCATCCCCTCCTCTCCGGATGAAAACCTGACAAAAACCGATGGGCGCACAGAAACGATCCTCTGTCTGTTTTCGCGGCCGGCAGAGATCGGTAACGCAATGACGGCAATTGCCTTATTTTCGGCCGGTGATCCGCATAGCCATTCTGATAGGAGCGGTATTCCTGCCGCTGATTCGTGCCCAGTCCCAACCCGCCTGTGTGCAGGATGCCTGTTGCTGCGGTGTGCCGGCAGAAATCGGTGTCCCTTGCGGAGATTTCGAAGCGCCCCCCTTTGCCAATCCCATTATCGTGGTTTTTGCCGGGCAATCGCACTGCGACTGGCAGGTGCTGTCCGGCTCGGTGGACATCCTCGGCCCCAATTATCTCAACTGGGCCAATGGCAACCCCAACGGGCCCAGTCAATTCATCGATTTGCATGGCAATACGCCGGGTTCAATGGCCACCACCCTGACGGGCATGACCGCCGGATATACCTATACGCTCACCCTTTGGTACGCGAAAAACGCCGGCGCTGCCAGCGCCAATTGCCAGGTCCAAATCGCCGGGGGGGCCTGGCTTGACGAAACGTTTACCGCCTCCAACAACGGCGCCGATGGCTGGCTGGAAAGGTGTTTCACTTTCACCGCCCAAAGTGCGACGGCCGAGTTGCGCTTTACGGGCTCCGGAGGGGTCACAGCCGGTGGTGTGCTGCTGGATGACATTTCCCTGTGGGGCTGCCCTCCAGATGAAGAGGATCCGGTAGTGAACAATATGCCTCCTCCGTTGGTGACATCCCCTTGTCCGGGACCGCCGCCTCCCCCCGATCCTCTGGCCGTGACCGACAATTGCCCGGGAAACATCGACATCCAATACCAGGAAACCTCCATTCCTCAGTCCTGCTATTATGATGTCCAGCGCACCTGGGTGGTGACGGATGGCTGTGGCAACAGCATCGAACTTTCCCAAATTGTCCAAATCCGCGATACTGAAGACCCCCATTTTTTTGCGCCTCCCCAGGATCTGGTAGTGGATTGCGGCAGCGATGCCCTGAACGAATTCTATTCCTGGATCCAAAACAACGGCAACGGCATTGCGATGGACGATTGCGATCCCGATGTCACCTGGCAGGCCGAATTCATTCAGGAGCCGGATCCCGGTGCCTGCGGGACCACCACCGTCACCTTTACGGTAGCAGACGAATGCGGAAACACCCAATCCGCTACGGCAAATTTTACGGTAGCAGACTTCAATCCACCTCAGATACTTCTCCCTGCCGAAGACATCACGGTTTATTGTCCGGCCAATCCGATGGACAGTATGCTGGTTTGGCTGGGCCTGCAAGGGGGCGCCTTCGCTGTGGATGAATGCAACCCTCTTGTCTGGAGCCATGATTTTTCCGGGGGCATCGACGACCCTGTCATTCCGGTCACCTTTACGGTAACGGATGCCTGCGGAAATACTTCCGGCACCGTGGCCGATTTTGTGCAGATATTAGCCAATGACACCCTTCGACTGGATACCTTCACCTGCGATCCCGCCATGGCCGGCGCCGACACATCGATTGTCCAGGTCCAGGGTTGCCTTTCGGTCACCATCCAAACCGTCACCCTGCGACCTTCGGATACGCTGACAACCACGGTTTCCGTGTGCGACCCCGCCATGGCCGGAAGCGACACGCTGTTTTTACAGAATACCGGCGGGTGTGACAGCCTGGTCATTTCCCATCGTGTCCTGCAACCGTCGGACACTTTAACCCTGATGGTCTCGACCTGCGACCCGTCCGAAGCGGGAACGGACACGCTTTTCTTTCAGAATCAATACGGGTGTGACAGCATCCGGATCACGGAAACCGTGTATTCAGGTCAGTACATTCAACGGGATTCTGCCCTGGTTTGTGGTCCCGGTCAGGATTTTACCGATACGCTGGTGGTGACCGGCGGTCCGTGCGACAGCCTATTCATCACCCATTACACCTATGTCCTTCCGGATACCACCTTCTTGTTTGACAGTACCTGCGACCCGACTTTGTCCGGTGTCACCACCGAATGGCTCTCTGGATGGCAGGGATGTGATTCCCTAATTATCCGCTCGGTAAGTCTGTTGGCTTCCGACACCACATTTGTCACGGGCAAGGTCTGCGATCTGACCGAAGCCATGCATGACACCCTTTATCTGCTCAATCAGGCAGGTTGTGACAGCGTCGTGTACATCGACATTGCATGGGTGGGTGTGGATACCATATGGCAGCAAGCCTGGAGTTGTGACAGCAATTTGACAGGTACTTCCGCTGTCATTTCCCCGGGTCCGTTTTGCGATACGGTCATCGTGACGGCAACTTTTTGGTCGCCATTCTCCCTCACTCAGGAGGTATTGACCTCCTGTGACAGTACCGGTCCCGCTGCAGACACCCTTTTCCTCACCGGATCGGCCGGATGCGACAGCCTGCACGTGCGCATGTATCAATATTCCGGTTTGGCCCTTGATGCTTTGGTGGGTGATGAAACCTGCCCGGGCCTTTCGGACGGGAATTTGACAGCCATCGCTACAGCAGGGGCCGGAGAATACGTTTATCGACTGGGCACCGGAGCCTGGCAGGACAACCCCGCATTTGCCGGTCTGGCTTCCGGACTTTATGCCCTGACTGTCAGAGACGCCCAGGGATGCGAACGGACCCTGACCGGCATTGTCGTGTCGGAAGGATTGGCGGTCGCGGTCGATGCCGGACCGGACCGGGAAGGAGATCCCGGTGCACTGCTTAATGCCACCGCCACCACATTTCCACCTGGCCTGGATGTTCAATGGGCCGCCACGGATCCTTTGAGTTGTACGGCATGTCTTTCGACCCAACTTGGACCACTGACAACTTCCCAGACCGTCCTGGTGACCGCATCTTCCCCGCAGGGATGTACGGCATCCACCAGTTTCCGGATTACGGTGCGGGAATTATTCCGTCCGGCTGTATTTATACCCAACAGCTTCAGTCCGGATAATGACGGAATCAACGATTTCTTCTCTGTGTACGGCAACGACCAGGTGACCGGACTCAGATCGTTATCCATATATGACCGGTGGGGCAACGCCCTGTATTCGGAGCAAGCTTTGCCGGTCAACGACCCCGGAACCGGATGGGATGGCACGTACAGGGGTATGAAGGTGGATCCCGGCGTTTATATCTATGTCGCTGAGGTGGAACTGGCTGACGGACGTGTGCGCTTGTACCGGGGTGACATAACGGTGGTCAGCAAGGGAAGGTAGCCTCCCTTTGTATCTTCGCCGGAAAAGGCTCCCCATGACCTTGGAGGAATTCCGTCGTGACATCCGGGAAGGTATCCCCGAAATTTTGCCCCCTGAAGCGGTTTATGATCCTGAAGTAAGCCATGCTCCGGTGCGCAATATCCAATCCTTGAGCAAAGAGGATCGCCAACTGGCCGTCCGCAATGCACTGCGGTATTTCCCGGAGAAGATGCACGCGACCCTCGCTCCGGAATTTGCCGGCGAGTTGGCCCGGTACGGCCGGATATACATGTACCGTTTTCGCCCTTCTTATCCGATGCATGCCCGTCCCGTCATGGATTATCCGGCCAGGACGCCCCAGGCTGCAGCCATTATGCTGATGATCCAGAACAACCTGGATCCACTGGTGGCCAAGCACCCGCACGAACTGATCACCTATGGCGGCAACGGGGCCGTTTTCCAGAACTGGGCCCAATACCGGTTGACCATGCAGTATCTGGCGACCATGACGGACGAACAGACGCTGGTCATGTATTCGGGTCATCCGCTGGGTCTTTTCCCTTCCCACCGGGAGGCACCCCGCGTCGTCGTCACCAACGGGATGATGATCCCCAATTATTCCAAAAAAGAGGACTGGAACCGGTACAATGCCCTTGGCGTCACCCAGTACGGGCAAATGACGGCGGGCAGCTACATGTACATCGGGCCTCAGGGCATCGTCCACGGCACGACAATCACCCTGCTGAATGCGGGCCGGCTTCGCCATTTGGGCCAGGATGATTTGCGGGGTCGCATTTATGTCACTTCCGGTCTGGGAGGCATGAGTGGCGCCCAGGCCCTGGCGGCGGTGATCACGGGTGCTGTTGGCGTGATTGCCGAAGTGGACGGACAGGCGGTAGAGCAACGCATCGCCGACGGGTATATCCGCAAGGAAAATGTTTATCGTGATCCGGACCTGTTGTTGAAGCGGATGGCCCAATGCCGCGACCGACGTGAAGCGATCGCTCTCGTCTATTACGGCAATGTGGTAGATCTGTGGGAAAAACTGGCGGAGGAAAATTTTTTCGTCGATCTCGGTTCCGACCAGACATCGCTGCACAACATCGATGATCTGGGCTATTGTCCGGCCGGTTACACGTATGAAGAAGCCAAGGCCCTCCTGATCGAAAACAAACCGCTTTTCATGGCAGCCGTGAGGGACACTTTGCGCCGGCATGTGCGGGCCGTCAACCAGTTGGCGGAACAGGGTATGTATTTTTGGGATTACGGCAATGCTTTTCTCAAAGAAGCGGGTGACAGCGATGCCGATATCTGGAAGGATCGCCAGAAGGGCATATACCGGTATCCTTCCTATGTCGAAGACATCATGGGGCCCATGTGTTTTGACTACGGGTTTGGCCCTTTTCGCTGGGTGTGCTGTTCGGGCCACAAATCCGATCTGGATCTCACCGACCGGATTGCCGGCGGGATCCTTGAAGCAATGAGTCAGGAGGCGCCGGGCGATATCCGGGGACAGATCATGGACAATCTGCTTTGGATCCGCACGGCAGATGCCAATATCCCTGTGGTAGGCAGCAAGGCCAGGATCCTGTATGCCGATGCCGAAGGGCGGATCCGCATCGCCGCCGCGTTCAACAAAGCCATCCGGGAAGGTCAACTGAAGGGCCCCGTTGTATTGGGGCGCGACCACCACGATGTATCGGGGACGGATTCGCCTTATCGGGAAACGGCCAATATATACGACGGTTCCCGTTTCACGGCGGACATGGCCGTCCAGAATTTTGTAGGTGATGCTTTCCGGGGTGCCACCTGGGTAAGCCTGCACAACGGGGGTGGAGTTGGATGGGGCGAGGTGATCAACGGAGGATTCGGGATGGTCCTCGACGGCAGTGCGGAGGCCGACCGGCGTTTGGCCATGATGCTGCATTGGGATGTCAACAACGGGATTGCCCGCCGATCATGGGCCCGCAATCCGGAAGCATTGGTGGCAATCCGCCGGGCTATGGCGGCAGAGCCCCAGTTGCAGGTTACTGTTCCCCATTTAGTGGATGATGCCCTTCTGAAAGACTTGTTTTGACCCTTGCCCGGGTCCGGGCAAAAGTCAGGACCGCTCCAGGTATCTGTTTTTGAGAACTTCGAGATGATGGTGTTCGTGACCGGCGATGACAAAGGCGAGGGCACGCACGGAGACGGGATAACCATTGGCGATACCGCTTCGGGTCCATACGTCGTCCGGCAAGCCGCTCAGCAATTGCAGGGTATTCATCCGAATTAGGCGAAACTCGTCGCCCAGGGAGGCCATGTCCCTGGACGAAGCGTGACCGTTGGCCGCGAAGGCAACTTCGTCAAATCCCGGCAATGGTGTGGTGTCGCCCCGGCTGATCCGGAGCAGCCGGTAGGCCATTATCCTCTCGGTGTCCAGGATATGGAGGACCAGTTCGCGCACTGTCCATTTGCCCGGAGCGTAGGCGAAATCCCATTTGGCCTCCGGGATCCGCATCAGGAAATCCGGCGTCGTCCACAGAGATCTGGACAGCATGGTGACCACGCCTTCGGGTCCTACACGCCGGATGTAGGGATGGTAATATGGTGCGCATTCCGATTCGTCGGGTGGAGAAACGGGCCGCACGTCAGGCTGGACAAAAGCCAGGGCCCTGCCAGACAGGTTTTGCCACAGACTGGCAGGGTAGCCCACCTGCACGGGCAACCCTGGAACCGGAACCGGTGTCCCGGCTGCTTCCATCAACGGGACCACACCGGCCCATACGGATAAACCCAAATCCTGGGGATCATCCACAGGGTCGCCCGTTCTTGTCTTGGCACTGGCTTCCTGGATATCGAGCGCGAGGATGGAGGTGGCTTTCTCCTCTTTCGGATTGGGGTGCCGGGCCTCTTCCCATCGTCCGGGGATCAATTGCCGGGTGATGCACCTGAGGGCTGTATCGCGTTCTTTGGGGTCGGACACGGGCCGCAAGGATCCAAAGGCCACTACAGACCTGTAATTGAGGGAATGATGAAAAAGAGATCGGGCCAGCACCCATCCATCCTGAATGGCCGTTGAAAAACAGGCATCTGCTCCGGCTTGGTGTCCCGTCATCAGTCGGCTCACCGAAGCCCCGTGGAAATAGAGGGTATCTCCCTCCCTGCCGAAAGCGGTAGGGATGACCACGGGTTTGCCCTCGGAAAGAAAAGCCAAATGACCCATCGTGGCGGCATCCAGAAAGGCATGAACGGTGTCCCGGTCGTAACGCGCGCGTTTGGGCAGACGACGTATGGTGGAACGCGGACTTCGGGGGTATTCGGACATGGCGCAGCTATTTAGGACAAAGTTAACTGCCGTTTTGAGCATGCACCCTGCCCCCGATTTCCGGTGGAAAGGACGGATGCATTCCGGCTGGCATTATGCCCAATACCGGGTTGTGACATTCCGTGGTTCCTTGTAGCTTTGTCAATATCCGGGGCGGATTTGAAGTCGCCTGCCCCTATCCCGGCCGATCGTCGTTATTTGTTTGTCTTCACTTGACCCTTCCTAACGGTCGCACCATTTACCTGCCATGCCGACGAGAATAGTCCCTGTTTGTCTTTGCTTGCTGCTGACATTACCTGTTTTCCCGGTTGAAACCCCTGCCTCGATGCCCAGGCTCGGGTATTCCCCCGAGAAAGGCTGTGCGGCAAGCCGGGATTGGGCTTTCCCAATTGATTCCGAAGACTACGGAGGTCCGTTGGTCGTCCAATTCCCCTGTGATATAACCGTTACCTGCGAGGACGGATTTGATCCCGAGCAAGCCGGAAAAGTCATTCGAACGGGTGGTTGCGGGGTGTCGGGGGTGGCTTTCAGCGATCAAAAACTAACGATCACGGATGCCTGCTACAAGATCCTTCGTACATGGACGGTTCAGAGCTGGTGTGACTACCACCCGGATGGCAATGAGGTCTTTACGGCCACAGGAGTGGATCCAACCCAAAACCTGATCACCCTGGGCCATCCCATGGATTCGCTGATCGAAGCCTGGCACATCGGCATCGGTGAGCGTGTCACCCTGCAATACGTCAGCAGCGAATCGGTGGAGATCCCCGGATTGACGGAGGGGGACGTGTTTTCCTTTGTCCGGGTGAGCGACAGCACGTTTTCGGTGCCTTACAATACGACCCGGCAGGAGCCTGTAGACATTACCGGGACCGGTGTGGGCCCTCATTTTTTCCGGCATGTCAACAGCAAGCTCGGATTGCCCGTGGACTGCGCCACGCTGGAAGAGGAATATTCCTTCAAGGACTGGAATGACGGTTGCTGCCAACCTGATCAGGCCAGAGCCTGGAAGGATGACGGTGACGGGTATTTTCAATATACGCAGGTCATCCTGGTGAAGGACCAACAGCCTCCCTCGTGGAAGGATTGCGCTGATCAGACTTTCTGTCTGACGACATCGGATTGCGGCCCTATGGAGGTGATTTTGACGGCAGAAGCAACGGATGTCTGCACCCCTCCCGGGCAATTGAAATATCAATATGCCATTGACCTGTACCAGGACGGAACGGTGGATGAGACGGGCTACAGTTCTTCGATCCAGGGTACTTATCCTGTGGGGCATCACGGGGTCACTTATCGCGTCACGGACCAATGCGGCAACTGGAATACCTGCACCCGTATGTTCACCATTTCCGATTGCCTTAAGCCTGCACCGGTTTGTGTGCACCATTTGAGCGTTTCCCTGATGGGGACTTCTGACGGTGGCATGGCGGAAGTTTGGGCTTCCAGCCTCGAGGCGGGGGTCAGCGCGGACAATTGTACGGAATGGAAAGATCTGACCGTACTGGCAGAAAGGGCTGAATGGCTTCAACCCGGGCAAACTGTACCGGGTGCCGGGGCCGGACCATTGATTACTGTCGATTGCGATGATATCCCTCCCTACAGCATGTCACCGATCGTCGAAGTCGCGGTATGGGTAGGCGATCAATCCGGCAACTGGGATTATTGCCTGACTTCCGTATGGGTCCAGGACAATATGGGAGTGTGTGACAAAAACAAGAGTGCCGGGCTGTGGGAACACGTCCAACCGGCCGATCAGGATTTGACCGGCGACATGCCGGGCATCCAACAACGTTGGGGATCAGGGAACGCAGGTGCATTCGGTCCGGGCGTTGGCGTCGAAGGTGAACATGAGGGAGACGCGATGGAAGGTCAAACTTCGCCACGGAGATTTGGCGCGGTCATTCCGAATCCAGCCCGTGAAGGCACACGTGTAAGCTTCCATTTGGATCTTGCTTCCCGGGTAGTCCTGACGATTTCGGACATGACGGGGGTTGAGGTGTACCGACACCGGAGTGTCTCGCCGGCCGGGCCAGGGCAAGTGGATATTTCGAGGGGTGAACTCCCGGGTCCTGGTTTGTACCTGGTGCGGCTGGAGGCCGGCGACCGTTACTGGTCGGGCAAACTGGTGATGATGGAATGAGTGTTGCGGTGTTGGGTAGTGCCGTCTGTCTTTTTGGCTCTGGGGGTTGGATCATGGGTCTCGCCCATTCCGTTGGATGGCTCTGCGCAGCTATGGGCAAGGAGGCGTCAGTTGTGGGGGGGAGGGGTGTGACGGGAATCCGAGTCTCCTTGTGGTGCTGGTTGACCGGATGGGCGTAAAGGGATTGAAGGCAAACAAAAAAGCCCATGCTCTGGGAGCACGGGCTTGTAGAAGAAGTTGGCAGCGACCTACTTTCCCACCTTTGGGGCAGTATCATCGGCGCAGAGGGGCTTAACTACTCTGTTCGGAATGGGAAGAGGTGGGACCCCCTCGCTATAGCCACCAACAAATCTTGTCGCCGGAAGGCGGTATGATTTGAAGATCAAAGACAAAGTTGGGAGTGAGTATTGGAACGAGCGGACCCGTTCGCATATGCGATTGGTGAATAAAAGGAAGCAATCGGGTAATTAGTACTACTCGGCTCCATACATTACTGCACTTCCACCTGTAGCCTATCAACGTAGTCGTCTACTACGACCCTCAGGGAATACTCATCTTGGAGCTGGCTTCGCGCTTAGATGCTTTCAGCGCTTATCCATTCCGAACATAGCTACCCAGCGGTGCATCTGGCGACACAACTGGTACACAAGCGGTTCGTCCACTTCGGTCCTCTCGTACTAGAAGCGGCCCTCCTCAATATTCCAACGCCCACAATAGATAGAGACCGAACTGTCTTGCGACGTTCTGAACCCAGCTCGCGTGCCACTTT
>CAYYGN010000046.1:0-15190 GCA_964471595.1 uncultured Saprospiraceae bacterium | reverse complement strand
GTGAACCCTGAATGAAGTGCGCACATCATCCCTGAATTTGATTTTGCCAGGATTATACTGATGGCCCGGTCAAGATCGGGGTTTCCGCCATTGGATTCATGGGTTCCTATGCCATGAAAGAGGAGAGAGGATGTCGTTCTTTTTTTGGGTCGGGCTTTCAGCCCTGGGGTTAATGGGCTATTATGCCCAAAGGCTCCGTCTTCGGGTTGGATGGGCCAAGCCGTTGGCCCAGAAACGTCGCATCGTCCAGGAAGCCGGAAATCGAACTTGCCTTCCGAGCGCCAACGGCGCGATCCTTCCTGTAGAGGTATTCCAACCCTACCGGACAAGGACCAAAGGTCCGCCCCTGCCTACCAAGGGGAAGCGCCCCTTGCCATCAGCCCCCACGGACGAGGGCCGAAGGCCTGTGCCAGCTCAACAAGGGGCAGCGCCCCTTGACCATCAACCCCCACGCGCAAAAGGACCGAAGGTCCGCCCCAACCTACCAAGGGGCAGCGCCCCGCAAAGGCTACCCAACGTTAAGCATTTCTTAATAAAGACGTTGCGTATTACCTCTTCGTTCTATCTTCGCCCACGAAACCCGAACCCGGGAGGTTGCGTACACCCAGGAAACGCACCTCCGATGTCCAATGCCGTTCTGCTCTTGAATCCGCTTTTCCGCCTCTCCCTGCGTCTTTTCCTGCCCGTTGGTCTCCTCCTGGCCTCCGGCTGCCAGATGGTGCGCTCCGCCCATCACGTAACCCCCAACCGCTATGATGCCGAATTTGCCCTGCGGATGGACATCATGCAACAGGCCGCCAGCCATCTCGGCGCCCGCTACAAATACAGCGGGACCAGCCCCTCCACCGGTTTCGACTGCAGCGGCTTCACCAGCTTCATTCTTTCCCACTTCGACATTTCCCTCCCTCACCAGTCCGGCGCCCAGGCCAAGGAAGGCTCCTCTGTTCCGGTGGACAAGGCCATGCCGGGAGATATCGTCTATTTCACCCGCAAAGGACGAATCTTCCATGTGGCCCTCGTGGAAATCAACGACGACAACGGCATAACGGTTATCCACAGCACTACCAGCCGGGGAGTCATCCGCGAGAACATCACCCGCTCCGATTACTGGAGACCCAAGATCGCCGGGGTCCGCAATGTGATCCAAAACGCAGGCCTCGTCGCCAGATAGCCCCTGAAAGCCGTATCTTTGCGGCTTATTTCAAGCGTGGTTCATGATCAACCTGATATTATTCGGCCCTCCCGGCTCCGGGAAAGGCACCCAGGCCGCCCGGCTGGTGGACCATTACCACCTGACCCATATCTCCACGGGTGACCTGTTTCGCTACGAGATCGGCAACGACACACCGCTGGGTCGCCAGGCCAAGGCCTACATGGCGGAAGGACGCCTGGTACCCGATGAGGTGACCATCGGCATGCTCCGCAACAAAGTGGAAAGCTCGGGTGACACCCATGGCTTCATCTTCGACGGATTTCCCCGTACCCTCCCCCAGGCAGAGGCCCTCGACGCCTTTCTCGCCGAACGGGGAGAGTCGGTCACCGGTCTGATATCCCTGGAAGTGGATGAAGAAGAGATCGTGCAGCGCATCCTCCTGCGCGGCGCTTCCTCAGGACGGGCCGACGACAATGACGAGTCTGTCATCCGCAACCGCATCTCTGTCTATCACGCCGAAACATCCCCCGTCGAGGACCATTACGCGCCTACGGGCCGGGTCCGCCACATTTATGGGATGGGCACTATCGACGAAATCACCGAACGGTTGCGGGAGGCGATCGACGGGTTGATAGGTTGATCCGCCCACCCCATGGAACAAAACTTCGTCGATTACGTCAAGATCTGCTGCCGCTCCGGAAAAGGAGGAGCGGGCTCGATGCATTTCCTGCGCGAGAAAGGCAACCCCCATGGCGGCCCGGACGGGGGTGACGGCGGTGACGGGGGCTCCATCATCCTCGAAGGCAATCGCAACCTGTGGACGCTGCTCCACCTCAAATTCCGCAAACACGTCATCGCCGGAGACGGCCACAATGGGGCAGGCGCCAACAAGACCGGCGGCCGGGGCAAGGACATCATCCTCGAAGTACCCCTGGGCACCGTAGCCCGCGATGCCGAATCCGGTGAGCTCCTTTTCGAAATCACGAAGCACGGGGAATCCAAGGTACTCACACCCGGCGGTCGGGGCGGCCTCGGCAACCAGCATTTCGCCACCGCCACCAACCAGGCACCCCGATATGCCCAACCCGGCGAACCCGGGCGGGAAGAATGGCGGATCCTGGAGCTCAAAGTTCTCGCTGATGTCGGCCTCGTCGGATTCCCCAACGCCGGCAAATCCACCCTCCTGGCTGCCGTGTCCCGGGCCAAACCCGAGATCGCCGATTACCCCTTCACAACCCTGGTGCCCAACCTGGGAATGGTGCCCTACCGCGACCACCGCTCCTTCGTCATGGCCGACATTCCCGGTATCATCGAGCATGCCCACGAAGGCAAAGGCCTGGGGCACCGTTTCCTGCGGCATATCGAACGGAACGCCGTCCTGCTTTTCATGGTGCCCTGTGATGCCGATGACATACGGGCCCAATACGAGATCCTCGTCCGCGAACTCGAGATGTTCAATCCCGAATTGCTGACCAAACCCAGGCTCCTCGCCATTACCAAATGCGATCTCGCCGACAGGGAACTCATGGATTGGCTGCGCCCTACCCTACCCGCCGGCGTGGAAGCTCATTTCATTTCCGCCGTTTCCGGATTGGGTATCACCGAACTCAAAGACGCCATATGGCGCCATATCGAACCATCCGGCGAGGCGTCCGATAACTGACTCTCCTACCGCACCGTCCAGCGATAACCTGCCCACAACACCAGAAGGCCGGCCACCACACTGATCCAGACATAGCCCAAAGCCATAGGCCATGCCCCTTTCTGGATCAACTGCAGGGTCTCTTTGCTGAAGGCCGAGAAGGTGGACAAACCTCCGCAAAATCCTACCAGCCAGGCCAGCCGCATGCCCTCGGAAGGTTGGGACCACAAACCGGACAATACGCCCGCCAGGGCACACCCGAGCATGTTGGCCCCGAAAGTGGCCCAAGGGAATCCTCCCGGATAAGGCACCCACCAGGAGATCAGGTAGCGCAGGAGGCTCCCCGCTCCTCCACCCAGGAATACCAGTACAACGGATGTCCAATGCGGCATGGCTAAGAAAAAACCGGCTCCTTTGACGAGGACCAGGTCCGGCAAAGGTAAAGCCCGGCCCCTACTCGTTCATGGCCCGATCAGGACATGGGGTGGGACGGCTCGCCAATCCATTTCAGGGAACGCTCCACGAAGCGGGCGAGGTCCTCTCCCTTGAGCATCTGCTGATTGAGCCGCGCCAGGTCAAAGAGGTGAGCGGCCAGTTCTCTGGCTTGCTCCTCATCGGCCATGCCGGCCAGCTTGCCGGCTACAGCCGGATGATTGGTATTGACCACGAGGTTCCACATTTCGGGGAAATCCATGCCCCCCATGCGCTGGTAAGCCTGCATTTCCTGCATGCGGCGCATGAATTCCGGGCGTGTGATCAGGACCGGATGGTCATCCGGCGACAGCGCCTTGAGCTGGATCCCGTTGCGGTGCTCCTCATCCACCACGGCGGCAAACCAGGTTTTGACTCTTTCCTGCTCGGCCTCGGACAAGACCGATTCGGTCTTCTCCTCCTTGGGAATGAGCTGATCGGCCGTATCGGCATCCACCCTTTTGAAGCGGAGCTCCCCGGGCTTGTGCTCCAGGTGCTGCATGAAATGGTTGTCGATGAGCAGGTCACATTCCAGCACATCGTATCCGCGCTGACGCGCCGCCTGGATATAAGCATGGTGTTCCTTGGGCTGCGGTGTGTACAAGGCGATGACCTGATTGTCCTTGTCGGTCTGGAGGTCCTTGATATGGTCCTTGTATTCCCCAAGGGTAAAGGATTGGCCATCCAGGTTGCGCAACAGGGCAAATTTGAGGGCGGCTTCGTGAAATTTCTCGTCGGAGATCATGCCGTACTTGACAAAGACGCCGATGTCGGGCCATTTCTGGGCAAAGGCCTCCCGGTCTTTTTTGAAGAGAGCGGCCAGCTTCTCCCCGACTTTCTTGGTGATGTAACCGTTGATCTTTCGCACATTGGCATCGCTCTGCAAATAGCTGCGCGAAACGTTGAGCGGAATGTCCGGACTGTCAATGACGCCGTGCAGCAACGTCAGGAATTCGGGCACGATCTCGCGCACCTCGTCGGTGACATACACCTGATTGGCGTAGAGGTGGATCTTGTTTTTCTGGGCTTCGACCGACTGCCGGATGGGGGGAAAATAGAGAACGCCCGTCAGGTTGAAGGGGTAATCGATATTGAGGTGGATCCAGAAGAGGGGATCCGGACTGAACGGGTGCAATTCCCGGTAAAAAGCCATGTAGTCCTCGTCCTTGAGGTCTGCAGGCTGTTTTTTCCAAAGCGGGTCGGTGGTGTTGATGATGTTGTCCACTTCCTTCTCCACCGATTTGCGATCGTCTCCTTCGCCGGTCCATTCCGTTTCCTTGCGGGTCCCGAATCTGATCGGTACCGGGAGGAAGCGGCAGTATTTGCGCAACAGGCCCTCGATCCGGCTGTCTTCCAAAAACTCCTTGTTCTCTTTGTTGATATGGAGGATGACATCCGTGCCGCGCATCTCCCGGGTCGCGTCCTCAAGCGCATATTCGGGATTGCCGTCACAGGTCCATCTTGAGGCCGCATCCTCCTTCCAGGACCGGGTCACTACCTCCACTTTATCGGCCACCATGAAGGCCGAGTAGAAACCGAGTCCGAAATGGCCGATGATCTTTTCGTCCTTGTACTTTTCCAGGAATTCCGTTGCGCTGGAGAAGGCCACCTGGTTGAGGTACCTGACTACTTCATCGGAGGTCATGCCGACACCCCGGTCACGGATGGTCAGGGTCTTTTTCTTCTTGTCCAGAACGACATCAATCGTCAGATCGCCCAGCTCGCTTTTCAATTCGCCGCGCGATGCCAGGGCTTTGATTTTGGTGGTGGCATCCACCGCATTGGCGATCAGTTCCCGCAGGAAAATTTCGTGATCGGAATAGAGAAACTTCTTGATGATGGGGAAGATGTTCTCGGTCTGTACCGATATCTGTCCTTTCTGCATGGTTCGAAGGTTTTTCTGACCCCATCAAACCCCGCACCATACGGCTGATCGTGCCAAAATGACAAGGAACAGACCGGCATGTTGACCCCTCAGGCGACATCCTGTCACCTGTTTTTGACAGAATCGGACGGCCGGTGCCCGGAATTGGCCCCATTCTTGAATCATCAGATGGAAACTGTTTCCTGATAGCGCCATGAGCCAGGTACGCCTGATCAATGCCGGGATGATTGTCAACTTCATTACCGACTTTACCCAAAAGGAAGGGCGTGTCCGTTACCGGATCCGCCTTCATCTTTCCGGCGGGGAAACCTTGGTCTTTGCCGACTACCTGCGCTTCGAACAATACCGTAAAGCCTGGTGGCAGCTCCACCAGGCCAGGACGATTGCCGCGGATGTGACCATCCGTCACCAATAAATGTCAAGATGGCAAGAGGGGCCGGACCGCCGGGGAAGCGCGTACCGGTCCCTTTTCCGTTTGGGGGGCATGTCAAGTTTTCAGGAATATTCGCATATTGCCATGGCATACCGCCAATCGACATGTCCCTTTCCTGGTCCCTCCTCGTAGCCGGTCTGACCTGTGTCGCCGCCACATTGTCCTGGGAATGCTACTGGAGGAGCCAGGGCATGTACCCGACACTGGACGACAACAAGGAGCGATGGGCTGTCATGCGCCACAAGCTGGACCAACATGGCCCCGAAGATGTGGTCCTGATCGGATCATCACGAGTCCTGTTTGACATCCAACTGGACGAATGGGAAAAGGTGACGGGCAGACGGCCCCTGCAACTCGCTGCCGCCGGATCATCCCCCCTGCCTATTCTTCGCGACATTGTGGACAATTCTTCCTTCCGGGGCACCCTGATCGTCGGGGTGACGCCAGGATTGTTCTTTTCGACCCTGGATGCGGACAAAATGCCCATCCGCCGGGCTCAGGCCAAGGTGGATTATTACAAAAACAGGACGTGGGCCCAACGGCTCAACCACGCACTTTCGATCCCGTTGCAGCAACATCTTGTCCTTATGTCCGGGCATGAAGAAGAATGGGATGACGACATTGATTTGCGCTCTTTGTTGAGACGTGTGAAAATCGGCAACCGGACCGGGGAAAAATCACCACCTCCCTTCCGCCATTTTGGCGACATGGCCCTCGACCGAAACACTACCCTTTCGGACCGTACGGTCAATGACACTGCCTTTGCCGCATCCATTCAAAGAGTATGGGTCTTTTTCAATGAACCCGAACGGCCTGCTTCGCGCGAAGCAACCACAGACTTTTTCCTCCGGTACGCCAAAAAATTTGAAGCACGGGGAGGCCGTATCATCCTGTTGCGGTGCCCATCCTCCGGCAAGCTCAGAGCACTGGAACACCAGCGCTTCCCCAGAGCTACATTTTGGGATGAATTGGTTCGCCAGGCGGGATGTCCGGCCTACCATTTTGAAGACCATCCCGAACTCAGCCGGTTTGACCCCCCTGAATGGTCCCACCTGTCTGCCCGTGATGCCACGATATTTACGCGAATCCTGGCCCGCAAAATGATGCAGGACGGACTTCTGACATCCGCCAAACACTGATCATGCTGTTCAATTCTCTGGGATTTGTCCTGTTTCTCCTGGCAATACTCACTCTGTATTATACGCCTCTGTTCACCTGGAAAGGACGCAAAATAATGCTCCTTGCCGGCAGCTACCTTTTCTATGGCTTGTGGAACCCGCCGCTGATCCTGCTCCTGTGGATATCGACGATGGTCGATTGGATAGCCGGCAACAGGCTTTACCGGGAACAAAGACCCGGGCACAGAAAAAAATGGCTGCTCCTCAGCATGGTCATCAATCTCGGATTTCTCGGATTTTTCAAATACGGGAATTTCCTGATGGAGAACTTTACCATCCTCATGCAAACCATAGGGTGGAATTACACACCACCGAAGTGGGACATCCTCCTTCCCATGGGTATCTCCTTTTACACGTTCCAGACCATGTCTTATACGATCGACCTCTACCGGCAAAAAAACACCCCGGCCCGGTCGTTTCTCGATTTTGCCCTGTACGTCACTTTCTTCCCTCAGCTCGTGGCAGGCCCCATCGTCCGGGCCAGTGATCTGGTCACCCAATTCTATGAAGAAAAAAAGGCCACCATCTCTCAATTTGTTTGGGGATTATTCCTGCTCACATTGGGCCTGTTCCAGAAAATCGTCCTGGCCGACACCCTGCTCGCCGATACCTCGGATGCTATTTTCCAGGCTTCCAAGTCCCTGCATTTTTTTGATACCTGGGCAGGTGTACTGGCCTTCTCCGGTCAAATATTTTTTGACTTTGCTGGGTATTCCACGTGCGCCATCGGCATCGCCATGATGCTGGGTTTTCATCTCCCCGACAATTTCCGTTACCCCTATGGCTCCCTGGGATTTTCCGACTTCTGGAATCGATGGCATATCTCCCTTTCCAGTTGGCTGCGGGATTACCTGTACATCCCACTCGGCGGCAATCGCCACGGGTTGATCAGAATGTACATCGCGTTGATGACGACCATGTTGCTGGGCGGCCTTTGGCACGGTGCCGCCTGGACATTTGTCGCCTGGGGCGCCCTTCACGGCGCCTACCTCGTTATCGAAAAACTTCTCAAACGCATCGTGTATTTCAAATTCAATGCCTGGACCGGACTTTTGATGGCAGGATTCACCTTCACCTGTGTCAATGTGACCTGGGTGTTTTTTCGGGCCGATTCCTTCCGGCAAGCCGGCAGGATGCTTTGGACGATGTCGGGACTATCGCCGGGTGGTGAAAAAATCCTCGGCCATTTTGACCTGATCAAAGTATTTACCCTGTCCGGCCTTCTGTTTCTCACCCATTGGCTCATGCGAGATACATCCGTGCTGAAAGTGTCGCAAAAAATCAATCCCGTTGCTTTCGGAATCGCCTGGGCCTCATTGCTGTTTCTCATTATCATATCACAAGGTCACGGCGAACAATTCATCTACTTCCAGTTCTGATCTTCGTCATCCTCCGCCCAAGTCTCATTAAGCCCGGGTATATTTACATCATGCAACATCTCCCGGTTCACCTCGTCATCTTCCTGCTTTCGCCTTCCCTTCTGGGTGGCCAGATCAACGAAGAATGGTCCCGTCTGGTGGAAAAAGAATGCCGCCACGCCGAGAGCAAAATGTCCTTGTCTTCCGCAAGCAATACCGATCCGTTTGATATCCATTATGCCAGAATGGAATGGGACATCAATCCGGCCGTTCGATTTATCCGGGGTAAAGTGACGCATGCCTTCCGGACCGGCGACACACCGATGGACACGATTTTTCTGGACCTGCATCACCTATTGATCGTGGATAGTGTGCATGTGGGTATCGCGTCAGCCGCCTTTGACCACACCCCGGATCACCGTCTGGCCATCATTCCGGCCGCGATTCTGCCACCCGGACACCTGGATAGCATCATCATCTGGTACCATGGAGAACCGGGGTGGTCGGGATTCGGCTCCTTTGTCCAAAGTCAGGCTGACGGCATACCGGTCATCTGGACCCTGTCGGAGCCATACGGCGCCAGGGATTGGTGGCCATGTAAACAGGACCTGAGGGACAAAATCGACAGCATCGATATCCTGGTGCATACGCCGGTACCCAACCGGGTGGCCTCCAATGGCATCCTGGCCGACGAATGGGAAGAAAACGGTTGGGCGACCTACCACTGGAAACACAGATACCCCATCGCGGCTTATCTCGTCGCCATCGGTGTCACGGAATATGCCGTGTGGTCGGATTTTGTGCCGGCGCCGGGCCAGGATATCGAGGTGCTCAATTACGTTTATCCGGGCTACCTGGCACAGGCGCAGACCCAACTGGCGGCCACGGTGCCGATTATGCAATTTTTCAACGAGCGGTTCGGCCTCTATCCCTTTGCCGACGAAAAATACGGCCATGCCCAATTTGGATTTGGTGGCGGGATGGAGCACCAAACCATGTCCTTCATGGGTGGATTTTCCCACCTGCTCCAGGCCCATGAACTGGCCCATCAATGGTTTGGCAACAAAATCACCTGCGCCGGATGGGAGGACATTTGGCTGAACGAGGGATTTGCCACCTACCTGGAAGGTCTGACCTACGAAGCAGGCCTCGGCCCCAATACCTGGACGAACTGGCTCCAGGAAAAGCACAACCATGTCACCAGCGCCCCCGACGGCTCGGTCAGGGTCTCCGACACCACCACGACAGCCCGGATATTCAGCAGCCGGCTGTCTTATTCCAAAGGGGCCATGCTGTTGCACATGCTTCGGTGGGAACTCGGCGACAGCCTTTTTTATACCGCCATCCGGCATTATCTCGACGATCCGGATCTCGCCTACGGATTTGCCACCACTGCAGACCTGAGGGGACATCTGGAATCCGTCTCTGGAAAAGACCTCGGCAATTTTTTCAGCCAATGGTTTTACGGTGAAGGATATCCCACCTACACCCTGTCCTGGCAGCCCGTTGCCGGAGGCGCCCTGCTGACCGTTGATCAGGTCACGTCACACCCGTCCGTATCATTTTTTGCCATGACACTGCCGGTGAAATGGAGGGGAGAAAACGGAATGGATACGCTCATCCGGATCCCGCATCAATGGTCGGGTCAAAGCTTCGCGATTCCTCTTCCATTCACGCCGCATGAGGTGGAACTGGATCCCGACAGCTGGATTGTCAAAGGACCCACCGAGGTCGTCACTTCAACCTATAATGCCTATCCCCCATTCAGGCAAACAGCCTTGTGGCCAAATCCTGTTGAGGGCCCGGAATGCCATTTACGGGTGATGCCGGGCAGCAAGGTGGAGATCTTCAATATTCTGGGGCATCCTGTTTTCATGGGAGTTTCACCCTCAGAAATTCTGGCAATTCCCACCGGCTCCTGGCAGACGGGGTGGTATTGGGCACGCATCACCACCGGCCATTCCCGTCACGTGATCCCCTTCGTGCGCATTGCCCTTTGACCCGTTACTTCACGAGGTTGATTTCGCCTTGGTGAAAGCGGATGGTGCCATCCATCATTTCGATTTCCGCCACAAAAAAACAGGTACCCGTATCAACAGGCCTGCCCTCGTGAGTACCATCCCATCCGGGAGATGAATCGCCAAGAGCGTCTTGCAATTGTTGAAAAACCATATCGCCTTGGCGATCGATAATGGTCAGCCGAAGCACCTTTTTCATTCCCTTGCTTCCATATAACCGAAATACATCATTAATCCCGAGACTGGCCACAAGATGGCCTTGCTGACCAAATACTTCATCAACAGGGCAAAGCACTTGAGAAACATGTCCAATTTGGTTGAAGGCCTCAAGGGGATGTCTTCAGGCAATTCCGACTGGCTTGCCTGAAAGGGCGGGGCCAGATCGATAACTGCACGAATTGTACGGAGGGGTGCAAGGTGTGGGGGTGAGGGAAAATGTTCGAACGTCCTTTGAATGCTTCAGGCGGATTAGATTCCGTACTGTATTGGGGGAGGTTTACACCCGATAGCTCAACAATAAACGATTATTAATCAATCCAGAACATTGATTCTTTAACAAACTCGACATGTCCTTTGGTGGTAATCTTGTATAGATATTCATGTCCCTGGGATCCATAGTTCAGGAAAACGACGAAATATTCATTGTTGTATACAAAAAGATCTGAGATAACAATAACATCGCTAGTCATACTGGAATCCCACGTGATCATGCTGAATTTTACAGATCCACATCTAAGGCTCTGGTCCTTCAAAGAAATCTGTTCAAATTCCAGATCAGCATAGTTGGTCCCATCTATAATATTTTCGACCCTTTTGTTCAGATAGGATTCGAGAAAACCGGTAGGAAACACATTGGGCCGGACCCCAACGATCACCAGGCTATCCAGTAAATGATGTCTATCTGTGCCTCTTTCGATTAAGTCGCACAGCAATTCATGCTGCAAATGCTCTGGAGGCACGGATTTCACTCTTAGCGAACTACATGAAAGTAAAAGTACTATCTGAGCTAATATTACAATCATCTTTATGGACATGCATAATTGTTTGAATTGTTCCAAATATTTTGATTAAACCTCATCTCAAATTGATCAAGTTCGGATTGTGAGATTAATGGCATGCCATTAAAATCCTTCGAGGGCAGTCCTAGCCAAGCCAAGTATCTATAACGCGTTGAGCGGTTGAATTCAGTAAAAAAAGATCATGCAAATTGTTGAATTTCTGTATCTTGTAGATTATTCGACCAATCTTAAAGATGCCTCTATACTTGATCTTGCCACAATCTACGGAAAAGTTCGCTATGCGATCCAATCCCGGACGGAGAATTTCCTTGATGGAGCAGGTAATACCCGTCCATACCCCAATCCGCCTAAAATCAGTGATTTGAACGTGATAAGTCTTGCAATCGCAGCGGAATGCATTGAAGTCACCTCTGAAAACCTGTTGTGGTACAAGCTTGAGAAGGACTACCCGGACTTATTCCCTCAACCCATCCACCGTGCCTCCTTCAACCGTAGAAAGAAGTCTTCACGCAATACTTCACTGCATTATACGGAGATGCTGGCTGCTCCAATGGTTGATGACCAAGAAGCCTTTTTGATTGATTCGATTCCAATTCCGACTTGTAAAATTGTACGTGAAAAATCTTCCAAAGCATGCCGCCGACCGAAACTTGATCAAGTAGTAGCAAATAAAGGATACTATCCGATTGTAGGCGGATACTTCATAGGTTACAAAGTGCACATTATCAACATTGAACAAGGTGTTTATAGAGATCTCCATATTACTAAGGCCAACGCTCATGACAGTATTTATCTTAAGAAAATAACAACTGATGACAAGCATCTCGTAGGAAGAATTCTTATAGGGGATAGAGGGTACATAGGACAATCTACACAGTTAAGTTTGTTTGAGCAAGCTGGAATTTATCTTGACGTTCCCTATAGACGAAATCAAAAGGACTACCAGGTATACAATCCTGAAAAACGAATCAAACGGAAATCAATTGAAGTTGTATTTTCACAATATTGCGATGAGTTTCGGTTACGCTGTAATTATGCAAAAAGGTTTACAGGGTTCGAGATCAGGATCCTGACCAAGATTGCAGCCAAGACTTTCAAACAATACTGGAATTTCAACCATGGACGCAAGATCAATCAAACCAAACATGCTTTGGCTGCTTAACCGCTCAACGCGTTATTAATAAACGCTATCATTTGGTCTCCACCGAACTCCTTCAAGGTCCATACACGTGGCTTATAATGCCAAAATATGAGAGGCGCAAAGGGTGATGAATTGGGAATTACCTGTTGAATTTTTACTCCATTGAGGTAGTTGGAAAACCATGATTCATTTGACCAAAACTCCTTATCCTGTGACAAGTCAATAAACTGTATATCAATGGTTGAACCCTGTAATGGAAAAAATGGATTAACATCAAGATCAGTGGGCGTTAAAATAACATGTTCAACTACGAACTTATTAATATAATTGATTTCCAAATCACCTAACCAATACGACTTCTCGCCGATGAATGTTTTCTTTGCTGTCTGGCAACAAGCAACAGAAATTATTAATAGAAACCCAAGTACTATTCGCATGATAAAAGCATTTCATTTACACCTCCTGGTTGCTGGACAAAGTTCAAAAAGTTGTTATAATGCACCTGGACACCCTGAAGGGTATAGCCACAATAGTTCAGCACTTCAATCGGAAAGCCATTCAGGACCAGTCCTACAAAGTCGTAATATGTTCCTACGCCATTATTCATTTCAATCAGGCTGTTGACCATTTCATTCAAATAGTGTTCCAACATCAAACTGTGTTCATTTTCTCCGGATTGGCCACCAACCTCAGACACACTCCGCTTGTCATTCAGGTATTCAACCAGGGCTCTTAATCCAGATAGCCTCAGAGGAAGGTGGTTCACAGTGGATTGTGCGCTAATCCCCCTCCCATCTCGAATGGTATATTGTATTTCAAAAGCATGTGAACTACTTCCTGTATACTTTAACGGCGGCAGGGTATTTAACAAGGTAATCTCATTAAATAAATGATCCATGTTCATCCGCTCAGGATCCAAATGCAGCTCCTTGTTGCCTATAAAAATATTCACCATTTGACTTTTCTGATCCACAACGATTTTGCCAGTATATATTGGGTCATAACCCGGCAATATAATTGTTGCCACATTCCAGTCATCATTTAAGTTAATGGCTTGTGCACAAATAAACTCTTCTACATAGTCGCCCTTCATCAATCTAATTATATTTGTATCCGCCTGACTCAATTCGGAAATGACTAGTGTATCAAAATCACCAATCAACAAACTGATGTCTGAATTTGACTTCTTTCTGTATTCCAATTCTACTGGTGACTGTCCAAAACAAACAGTATAAATTGAATCATGATCGACCTTCACAAATCCCATTGAAAAGCTAATATACTCGGTACATATTGGCTTGTCTTCACAGGAGTGAAAGACAAGGATAAAACACAATTTGCAGTAAATTCTGATGCGCATACTTATTTCAGGTTTTATCAGATGCATCAATAATTATCATTCGCAAAGTTTATATCGCGTTCCTCCAGTGAGGGCAGTTATGCAACCCGATTCGTAGAATTGGAACTCCTTCAATAGGTAATCAACAAAGCGTCCCGGGGCATGGCCAATACAAAGCAACTCCGCATTTTATTTACAACCTATTGAATTAATAACATTCTCTTTAAAACTAAGATTAATTTCAGAATAATAAAAACTAACAAAATTAATGAAACCAGATGTACAAACTTCAAACTTGTACACCCTTGACATAAGATGCCAGTAGTCAAATTTGGTGTCCTTTCGAAAATATACTATTGGAATATAATAAAAAGCATCAATCTGATAGACATGCCCCAATGCAAATAAAATTGAATTCTGTGGAATTTCGCGAGGCAATAAATTATTGTAATCCTTGTCAGGAAAATTGCCAAACAATTTCAATATTTTGTAATTTTTTTTGGCAAATAAAAATGGTAGTTTATGAGAATTTAAATTTAAAATCACAGAATCAATTGTCTCTTCTTCAAAAAAAGGTAACTTATCCAATGGGCTGCGATAATCTTCATGAAGTTGAATAATTACAATATCAACCTGCGATGTATCATTGAGAGGCATTACTGGATTTACATCCCAATCAATAGGAAACAATATGGTATGTTCAATTATATACTTATTAATGTAATTTAACTCCGGATCATCAATTTGATTCGAATAATTGAACGGGTACATTGACTGGGTATGCCCACATCCCATACACGAAATCGCAAAAAATATGAATACTTTTAATTGCATGATGACAAGACAGAGTTTATATGACCAGGTTGTTGGATAAATAATAAGTATTCAGCATATTTCTCTTGAACATACTGGAGTGAAATGCCACAGTAATTCAGAACATCAATTGAAAAACCATTTAGAATTAATCCAACAAATTCACCGTAGCTTCCAATTCCATTATTCATCTCGATCAGGCTGTTTACCATATCATCCAAGTAATGCTCCAACATCAAACTGTGTTCATTTTCTCCGGATTGGCCACCATACTCAGCCAACACTAATTGATGAAATGCATTCGTAAAAGTCAATTCACTCCCATTCCACCCATGATTTTCAACTAGTCTTCTCTTGATATCGGCATGGATCAATTCATGCTGAATCGTCTCAATTACGTCTATGCCTGCTAAACTATAACAATTAATCGTATTAAAAGCGTTTATAATTTGGAAGTATCCCCTCATGGAATTCCGGACATCCCCGTCGGTTCCTGGCAGACGGGGTGGTATCGGACACGCAACACCTCCGGCCATTGCCGTCATATGATCCCCTTCGTTCGCATTGCCCTCTGACCCTTTACTTCACGAGGTTGATTTCGCCTTGGTGAAAGCGGATGGTACCATCCATCATTTCGATTTCCGCCACAAAAAAATAAGTACCCGTATCAACAAGCCTGCCTTCGTGGGTACCATCCCATCCGGGAGATGAATCGCCAAGAGCGTCTTGCAATTGTTGAA
>CAYYGN010000045.1:0-15242 GCA_964471595.1 uncultured Saprospiraceae bacterium | reverse complement strand
GAAAGTCGGCGACAGCCTCCGGTTTGAGCTCGGCCAAAATGCCAAAGGTTATTTCGTCATGCGCATTCAGGACCGTTGATCAGCGCTCATCCAGCGCAGCTCTGCTTTGCCGCCATCGGCACCCTTTACATAAGCCAATTGTTCGAATGACCGGGCAAGTTCGTCGGCCCTGATGTCCGTCAGGCCGCCCACCAGCATACTGGGTTCTGCCGGCCAATCGGCGTTTGCCGGTCGTCCTTCTCCTTCCCAAAAAGCGTATCCCGCCAGAAGAGCCTTCAGGCATGCCATTCGCCGGTCATTGTCGGCAGCCGACATGAGGTTGGCATGGGGGTTACAGGGAGAAAGGAAAATCCAGTGGCTCACCCCGTGTCCGGCCAGCCATCGGTCGAGCGCCGGATGAAAGTGGCCGATCCGGATGATCCATTCCGGCTGGAATACCCGGTATTCCGTCTCGAGGAAGGCTTTTTCCAGTTGGGCGTTTTGCATGGCTTGCCAGGGCCTAAGGTAAGGCATGCTAGTGGACGGAATAATGAGGATGAGGGTACCTTCGTGGCCGTTAACCGGAAACGGGACCAAACCGTCCACCATGCGTATTGTTCGTACCGCCTTTTTCGTGGGGGGGCTTTTGTTCCCATTCTTGCTGCAGGCCCAGGTGGCCCGCAGGATTCTCGATCTGGCCGGTCGTATTCTGGCTGACACAGCCTCTGCCGAGCGGCCCCGGTTTATCGCCTATCCCACCATCGCCTATACCCCTGAGACGAGTTGGGAATTCGGCATCAGCAGCCTGCTGGTGTACCATGCCGGTCGGGATACGACCAACCGGCTCAGCGAAGTGAGCACCTTTGCTTTTGTCACGCTGGAAGGGCAATACGGGATTTGGCTGGACAATGCCCTATATACCAAAGACAACACCTGGTTTTTTCTCGGCCGGGCGCGCTATCAGCGATTTCCGCTCAAGTATTTCGGGATCGGGTCCGGTACCCCGGCGTCGCATGTCGCCGTCGTTGACAGCAGAATGCTGCTTCTTCGCCAACGCGCCCTACGCAGGGTGGTCAGCAGTCTGTATGCCGGTGTGGAACTGGATGTCCAGCATTTGGGTCAGGTGGATTTCCGGTGGGCCAACGGGCAGGAGGCACAGCCCCTTCCGGCGGGAGGAGACGGCACTTTCAACCTGGGGTTGGGGGCCGGATTGGTCTTTGACCAGCGTCACAATGTCCTGAATGTCCGGGAGGGATTTTTCGGGGAAGTGGCCTGGTTGTCCTATCGGCCCGGGTGGGGATCGGAGTATCGCTTTGATGCCGCCTTTGTGGATATGCGTTATTTCCTGCCGGTGCGGCGCAGTGAGGTGCTGGCCTTTCAGGGATACGGGACTTTCCTGAAAGGGGAGGTGCCCTACCACCAACTCGCTCAGATGGGCGGCGAGACCATCATGCGGGGGTATTACACCGGGCGTTATCGCGACCGGCAATATGTGGCCGTGCAGGCGGAATACCGGTGGTTGCCTTTCGCGTTCAGCCGCCGGTGGGGAGGGGCGCTTTTCGCTTCGGCGGGTATGGTGGACCGGAATCTGGTTTCTTCCTCACCGAAATATGTACGCATGGCCGGTGGAGCCGGGATCCGGTTCTTGTTGTTTCCCCGGAAAGACATTTTCACGCGGTTGGATGTCGCTTTTACGCAAGAAGGCACAGGGTTTTATTTCTATATCGGCGAGGCTTTTTGAGAGTGACCCGTATGCAGGAATGCACCCTTCCATTCCGGTGGGGTGGCCGGTCAATCCAACAGCGTCATTCGAGGGGACCGACAGGTAGACCTGTCCGGTGGATAGAGGATTGTACCTCCCGGATCCTGGATACTTTTTGAAAATTGATGGAAAAATCATAGCTTGAGGACAAAATCCCCTATCATGAAATGGTCCTCGCTCTTCCTCGGTCTGACAATGTTGGGTTTGTGCCATCCGGCCAAAGCCCAAATCCGGGATCATGCCGTCATGGCCAATCCGTTCAGTCATGTGCGTACGGCCCTCTCGATCGGAGATGAGACCATGTGGATACTGGATGCCGTGATACCGTTTTATATCCACCCCCCCCTTGTGCAAAAATGGAATGCCCAGGGTGAGCTGGTCCTGGACCAGCGACTGGCATTTCCTCCCGGTTTCATGTCAGGTATCAGTGATATTTCTGTCCATGATATGGCCCTGAGAGATGACCGTATCCTGATCGCCGGTGGTGGGATAAGTAGCTTGTTTTTGTTTCCGGCCCTGATCCAGATGCAGGAAGATGGTACGGTGATAGACTCGATTTGGAATTCTCCCTGGTATTTGGACTACATCCTGAACGCGACGCCGCTGCAGGACGATGCAATGGTTCCTGTCATCCTGCACAGGAAAGGGTACCAAATGGCAGGGCTGTACCGTCTGGATGATTGGGCAACAATGCCGGAATTGGTGTTGGAAGACGAAACCATTACCACCATTGGGGTGGATGACGGTGGGCGGTTGTTGGCCGCTTTTCAGTCTGGCGTGCTTGCCGAGGTAAATCCCTGGATGGGAGGCATTATGGATACCCTGGTCGTCGTGCCCGGGCACATTTCGTTGCTTGAATTTCCCCAGCCGGGTCAGATTTTTCTCGCCGGTGACGGGTTTGTTGCCCTCCATGATGTTGCGGGGGCGCCGCTGGCTTCGTACCAGGTGCCCGATGCGAGATTCAAGAGCGTGATGTTCAAGGATCAGCGGGTTTATTTAGTGGACAAGGAGGGGGTGATTTTCATGTTCGACGATCAGCTTCAACTCTTGTCCACGATCCCCTTCCCTCATGCCGGGTATGCGCCGGAAGTCCTGGTGGCCGGCAAGGAGACCAACTGGATCCTGGGGACGGATACTTATGGGGCCTTCCGCATTCCTTTCAGTGAGGACGGCGATATTCCACCGCTCGAGACGGATGTATCCCTGGAAGGAATGCAGGCTGATGTGATGCAGATCAGTCCCGCCGGGCCTCCTTTCAACCCATTCAAATACGAACTTGAAGCATCGGGTCTCAGGCTGCAGGTCAGGAACATGGGATCCGATACTCTCCGGCAGCTTTCCGCCATCTGGTTTATTTGTTCTTTCATTTTCCACGATGATCCGGGCTTGGGATATCGGGGATTCCACACGCAGGAATGGCGGGATATGGCCATCGCTCCGGGTGATTCGGGGATACTGACATTGGCAGACACGATTTATCCATTAATGACCTATTTGGGGGAGTTTCCGGATCCTTGCCTGGAATTGTGCATTTCCCTGCAGGCGCCCAATAACCGGATGGATGCAGACAGGAGCAACGACCGGTTTTGCCTGCCCATTTCCCTGGTCACCACAACCGCCAATCCCATGCCGGAACCCGTGTTACTTACCGCCGCTCCCAATCCGGGTCGGGGAGAAGTCCGGATTGCCGGATGGGAAAATAGTGCCGTACGTGTCATCGTTAGTGATGCCCGGGGCGTTCCCGTGTATGAGCGGGAATCGGGTATTTGGGACGGAAGGCTGGATACCGGTGGATGGCCGGCAGGGGTGTACCAGGTGCGTGTACATATGGAGCAAACGGGCATGACCGGCATGGTCATGGTTGTTGTCAGCCGTTAGTGCCGGGGATCGTTGTCATCCTGTTGGCCGGCTCAAAGGAGGCATTGCCTATCCGGATGCGGTCATTCGGAGGGAGAGGCCTTCGTTGTCAGGTTGATGCTGGTTGAAGCAGGAGGGAGTGACCGGATGGGCGAAGGAATGGGCCACAAATATTCTTATTCGGATCTTGTCTAAATTAATATACAGCCCCCCAAGCCAGCATGTTGGCAACCTTTAATTATGGGTGCCTCCGGTCAGATCGCGATGCCTGTGACCCGGCTGACACTTTTGAGACGGAATGGGGAGGATGCTCTCTTTGCGGGAAATTTTGAAATTTTTTTCTCTATGGGTAGGCGCATTGAAAAAGTTTTCTAACTTTATCCCGTCAGTGTCGGAATCATTACACTTTGGTTCACCAAAATTTCGACCTGATGAGACTGCTGATCCTCCTGATCTGCCTGCCTGGCATCCCGTCGTTGTGGGGCCAGGTTTCTTCCCTTCCCTGTGATACCCTGGTGCTCAAAGACGGGCGTCAAATGGTGGTTTTCATTGACTCCGTACGGGGATCCAAAGTCTATTTTCGCGTTTGCCCTCCGGAAGGCAGGGCTGCGCAGTTCGCCGGACTGAAAGGCCTTGAGGCCATCAAGAGGGCGCCCCATGCGCCTCCCGTGAAGGGACTTGCGGAGCCCAAGCCGGTGAAAGACCCATACTGGAGCTTTAAATCCTCCAACGGGCGCCGCGTCAAGGTGGCGAAGGGCAGACCCGTCAAGGTTACGGTCATGGACAATGGCATCTCGTCAAAGATCAGGGGTCGCGTAGTGGCCCTGGATGCCCATTCCCTGACGCTTCGTTTGGCGGATGGCAGGGACACGGTCCTGGCCGGATCTTCTGTCACACGGCTGGACGTCCTTCATCCCAAAGCGGCGGGATTGAGTTTTTTCGGGATCATAGGAATCATTGTGGCCATTACCTTTTTTTTCATGTTGCTGGCGGCCGCCTACAGAGCTGTCGCATATCTGGCTTTTACCGGAGGGTCCGTAGATGTCGGTCCCACCGGGTGCATGATCGTTCTTCTGCCTTTGCTGGCGGGTTTGATCATGATTTTTTTCGCATTGCCCAAGTCCATCAAAAAACCTTTTTCCGATCGTTGGCGGATAGAATCTTTTCCCAAGGAATTGACGCCTTCAAAGGATGCCGAACCATCCGGCCTCAGGCCCTGATGGCAGATACCGTGAACATCATGATCCACGGTGTATCCCTTAGAGGCTGGGAGGCCTGTTTCAGGTTTGTCCGTTCAATTAGCATTACACTATATCAATAGCTTTGATCATGAATAGATGGATGGTTTTATTTTTTACATTGATGTTGTCACCAAGGCTTGGCGCACAACAAGAAGGAACATGCGACACGCTTGTCCTGAACAACAAGCGCATCCTGTATGTGCGTCTGGATTCCCTGACGGCAGACCGGGTGTATTATTATCCTTGTCACTCTGATCAGGACAAAATAAAGAGCCTGCCAATATCCTACATCCGTTATATGGGCCGTCGGGCAGGTGGCCGTAAAGAAATGACTTCAGACCAGAAGGAACCTGGGTTTTCGGGACCATCCACCGACCACCGCTCCGTCGGATGGCGGGTGCAGAAGCGCCATGAGAAAGGCGTCTATACCCTGGCGCCTGAAAGGGAGGTGCAACTGACCATCCGAAACGGCGGAAAATCCCGCATTTGGAATTGCCGGATACTTGAAATCAGGGAGCGGGAAGTACTGATCCAGCCATCCAACGGCGTGATCTTTTCAGTGCCCAGGGATCAGGTGAACAAGTTGAAATTCAGCGACAGGTCTGCCAATCCACGACCGGATGGCAGGCAGTGGCTGTCTTCACTGCTCTGGGCATCATTGATCACGGCCGCCGTATTTCTACTGGCAGGAGTGGTGTTGGGAGATGGGCCATTGAGTTTGTTGGACCTGGGCAACATGACCGGGATTTTTCTGGGTGGCATTTTGGTGCTCACCCTCCTCATTTTTTTGATCAAAGCGGGCCGTCCCGCTACCCTGGACATGCCGTTTGGCGATCAATGGGAGTGGCAGGAGGATACGAACACAGGACACAATGAAAGACCTGGAAGGATAGATTCGGAAAGTCAATTTCCATGACCTTCGGAAGTCGCTTTTGCTAATACTTAATAGGCAAACCATGAAGCTCATTCCCTTTATTGTATTGACCGTGTTGGCATCTGGACTAAAAGCCCAAGAACCGCCTGCATGTGATACCCTGGTGCTCAGGAACAAGAAAGTCATTTCCGTCCGACTGGATTCGGTCAAGGGCGATGTGGTGTATTACCGGCATTGCCCGGATGACGATGGCCGCATCAGATCTTTGCCTGTCAGTTATTTGAAGACGATCACAGGAATTAGCCCGGTCATGGATACCTTGCCCAGAGACAAGGGGGGAGAGGTCATCCTCAGGAGCGATCGTCGCCCTGGTCAGGTGTGGACGTTTACGCCCCGGGAAAAAGGAAAGCCGATACTCCTGCCTGCATCCCAAAAGGTGAGGGTCCACTTCAGAGAGAACAGGATTAAAAGGAAGCGAAAGGGTTATATGGAATCCATGGAAGGTGACTCCGTGGTCCTTCAGACCAAGAGGTTTGGTCGGATTTCCATTCCCAAGTCGGTGGTGACAGAGATTACGGTCGAGAAAAAACTCGGAACCTTTGGAATTGTAATTGGATCCATTATTGTTTATACTGCCTTTGCCCTGCTTGCCATAGTTGCATTTATTTTTCTACTTGTCTTTGCATTATCAGGTGGTAATACTTCGGTGGCATCTGCAGGGAGTGGTTCACCTGTAGGGTGTGTGATAGGGTTCATGTTGGGGGTGGCAGGGTTTGCCCTCTTGATACTTTCCATGCCCCATAGTATCAAGGCACCATTTTCCGATCGTTGGGAAATCACGGAATCCCGGGGTGACACATACCCGAAGAATGAAAATACCTATCAATCCCAACAGCCTTAGGTGGAAGGGGATTTATAACTTGAATGCTTCGCCAGGCCATAATGGATCATGGATACTTTTTCAAGAATTGGCCGCTGGGGTATTTCACCGGATATTCAAGAGGTTCAGCAAGCGGATAAACTTGGGATTCAATGGAGATTCCGGATGGAGACACATTGGATGCTACCCGGAAAGGCTGTGTGGTTGGATTTTTATTGGGCATTGTCGGTATCGCACTTCGATTGCTCTCCATGCCCGGGAGCATTGGTGATCCATTTTCCGGTGAATGGGATATCACCGGTTCGGCAGGCAGTCCGGTGCCGCCATCGGAATGAAAGGAAGAATTTCATCAACCATAACAGAGGTCATGCAAAAGCGCTTGAAACTAATACCGGTATATCCCGGCTTCGGGGGTCCAATCCATCTTGGGGTCATCCCATTCCTGATCGGCAGTGCCTTTGTGCTTCCTCTCTCCGGGCAATCTACCGGAAAGACTTGCGACACGCTTTTCCTCAACCAGGGGAAAGTCATGTTGGTGGAGATCAACCGGCAAACCAGGGACCTGGTCTATTACCGGTTGTGTGGGGATACGTTGGACAGGCGATTCGAAATGCCTGTACGGTTCACGGAAAGGGTGGCATTGGGAAGGCGGCTATCGCTTCATCCGGGACCGTCAGGTCAGGAAATGCCGGATTTGATGAAGCCGGAGATTGGTGATTTTGACGGGTGGATTTTCCGGCAAGCCGGGCAAGGCCGTACCTTCCGTTTGTATCGGAGCCGTCCATATCGTTTTGTAGTGAAGACAGGGGATGCCCGGTATCTGTACAAGGGTTTTGTGGAGCGACTGGACCGGGACAGTCTGGTTCTGATTACCCAGAGAGGAGAATCATATGTCCTTAGCAATGCCGACATCCATTCGATCCGTCCTGCGTCGTCATCGAGGAAGGCAGCCTGGTACACGGGGCTCACGGTGTTGGTGATCGGGGGTCTGGTCATGATGGCAGGTTTTATCATCTCGACAGCGAACAATATCAGTTTTCGACTGGGTTCGCCGGTATCGAGCGGGAAGAGCCGTCCTGATGGCTTGTCCATTTGGGTCACTTTGACAGGTATTGGCCTCATGCTGGCTGGCGGGCTTCTTATTGGACATGCTTCGCGGGGAGTTACCTGGCCTTTTTCCGGGGATTGGGAGATCAGGCGGGTCGGGATGGAGGAAGAGGGGGTTGATGTCATTGTTCCTGATTCAGGGCGGCCCTGAGGGGAGGCCATCCTTACGAATCCGCAACACCCATGAAGGGGCGGAATATCCCTCTTGTGTATGTAAGCCTGGATGTGGTTTCCAGGGGCTCTACATACCTGCCTCGAAACCGGGAAATGAAATCACCTTTTCCCCCCTCGATGCCTGTCCGGACCTGTTCAATAGTGGGGATACCGATATCTTGTCGGGCATACCAAATGTCCTCTCATGCATCGCCTTTCCTGTTGGCCGGGGGCTGTCCTATTGTTTCTTCTGATGGCAGGCTCTTCGGGCGCACAAACGCCGGATTCTTTGTCTGCCGGGATTCTTGCCCTTCACGAGGAAAAATTCCGCTGGATGATGGAGCGGGATACCGGCCGTTTGGGCGCGCTGGTGGCGGATGATGTGGTGTATGTCCACTCCAACGGCTGGCACGAGCACCGGGAGGAAATGATGCACAACATCGGATCCGGGCGCCTGCGTTACCATGATGTCCTGGTGCAGGAAGCCAGGGTCCGGTCGTATGGCGATACCCGGGTGGTCAATGGTCGGGGGCGGTTTGAGGTGTCGCTGGAAGACAACCATTGGATCCTGATCCTGGACTATACGGAGGTGTATATCCTTTCTGATGCGGGATGGAAATTGGTCAGCCGCCACGCCTGCCGGGTGCCGGAGCCGTGAATGTTCATGGGGTCTTGTAAAGGCAGAAGGCCTTTTGCATTCGTTCGCCGAGACGGGCACGCAGGCTTTCAGGTTCCAGCACCTCTATCCTTTCTCCAAAGGAAAGCAGGATGCTTTCCAGTTCGAAATTGGGGATGACGTCAATGGCGAAGGTTGTTCCTGTGGCGTCTTCGGAAATGACCCTTTGGCTGTGGTGGATCGGTTTGTTGAAGATGTAAAAGGATTGTTCCGGAATGGCATGAAAAACCACCCGCTCCATCGTCCGGTCAGGCAGGACCGTCACGCCGACCACCTTCCGGTAGTGTTCCCGCAGGTCGAAGGGAGGTGCCTGGATATTCATGGTCAAAGGCAGGATGTCATTGATGCGGTCCAGGCCATAATTCTGCAGGCGATCATTGGTGTGATCAAAACCGACGAGAAACCACCGTCCGTTGTATTCCTTCAGTAGATAGGGACTTACATCCGTAGAAAAGGGATCGGGCAGGTAAAAGGGACGATAAACGATCCGGATTCGCTTTTCTTGCCGGATGGCCTTCAGAAGGAGGTCCAGCCACTTCAATCCGGTAAACCGCACGGGTTGATCAATTTGCAACACCGGCCGGTGCTTGTTGGCTTCCCCCAATATGCCATGCTCCAGGCGGGCGATAATGTCGTCGAGTCCCAACAATTGGGTGGACCAGGTGAATTGCTTGAGCGTAAACAGGGCCTCGCCCAGATAACCCTTGTATTCTTCGGTCAGGGGCTGGCGCTCCATGGAGAAGTCCGGATTGGAATAATAATATCCCTGATCCCTGGAAAAGACGATGGGGGCGTAGAAGCCGAGTTTCCCGTTTTTCATGACATCCAGGTCACCAAATACGGTTCGTCTGGATGGATTGCGCATGTTGCTGCGTTCATATTCGCGCAGAGCATCACCGCAGGCGGCAGATAATTCTTCCCAGGAGCCATTGCGGCGTTTTTCCCGGAAACAAATATCCAGTGCCCGGTACCGGATGAGCGCATGGAGATTGGTGGCCATCGGCAGTAACCTATTGTTTGTAGTGCAAATATATTGCATTTCACGGAATCATCCCCTTTTTTCACCGGAACATACAGGGTGGTCGGCTTGGGGCGAAGTAAATGGCAGGCCGGGAACGCCTGATGGCGCTCGGCCTCATTTATTCTGCATGTGGAAGCGTTATGGTTTGTTGGCGGATACCGGCATGGAACGGCAACTTTCCGGGTGACCATAAAAAAATGTATCCTGCCTTTACAGTGCAGATATATTGCACTTTATGGCTGTTTCTTTGTGTCCGAATCATTCCTGCCCGACCCATGTCACGTCATACACTGATCATCCATACCGGGGGGCCTCATCCCGGACAAAAGCGAACGGAAGGCTATGCCCGACTCATGCGACATCCGAAATGGAGGGCTTTCCGTCGCCGGATACTGGATCGCGATGGCCACAAATGCGTCCATTGTCTGTCCACCGGCCACCTCCAGGTCCACCACCGCCAATACCGGCTGGATTATCGAACCGGTCACCTGGTGCCCCCCTGGGCGTACGAAGCCGCATGCATGATCACCCTTTGCCGCGATTGTCATCAGGCCGGGCACAGGAGTTACCGCATACCCTGCTTTACCACAAACATGCCCTGAAAGAAAATGGAGGAGGCGGGATGTCATACCTGCCCTGCCACGCCGGAATGCCCATTTCAATCCACCATATAATAATCGAAACATGAACTTTTTCCGAGCTTTGTTCGGACCGCGCACGTCCGAAACCAATTCCTCTACAACCATACCGCTGGCAGGTACGCCGCCACCGGAAGATTTATTTCTGGACCGTACTCCCCCCTCCCCGGATGTACAGGAGTTGCCGGAAATGGACACCCCTATTTCCGCCTTTCTGCGGAAAGATTATGGCGGGATGGGTATGCATGACGGTTTCGAGTATCACCATCAGGAACATTTGCAGGTCATGCGCCGGAGGATAAAGGCGGAATATCTGGCGCTGCTCGATCAGGTGATCCTTGAAAAGCGTGATTTGCGTCGCCGGCTTCAGGACCGGATGATCGATGTCGCCTCGATTTCTGACGAAATGCATCGCAAACTTCAGCTCGTGCTGGACGAAATGCATCATGTTCTGGATTTGCTGGAGCGTCAGAAATTGCTCGCCATCGAGGATGAAGGTTGGCTGATGCAGGCGCTCCATGCCTATCAGCAGGGATTCCTGAAAGGCGTCCAGGACAGATTGGAAGGCGACGAAATGATGGCCCGGATTCAAATCCTGTAATGCGGATTTCGCAGAGGTCGCTGGCTACATTCCCATAAAATCATGAATACCATGCTTGTATTTTTCAGTCATTTATTGGGGGAGGATCCCCGTCGTACCGCGCGCTACCAGCCGTCGGGCCATCGTCGCATCATGATGATGGGCAGTGCGTTGTTAGTCCCGGTCCTGCTGTGGTGGGTATCCACCTTTCTCCTGGTGTCCCATGTCATGCAGGAACCCTGGTGGATCGCCCTGCTGGCGGCAGGCACCACGGCCTCCCTGATCTTTCTGATCGAGCGCGCCATTGTCATGTCGCCGAGCCGTCATTGGGTCATGGTTGGTTTTCGTCTGCTTTTGGGATTTTTGGTGGCAGTCCTGGGCTCCCTGAGCATTGACGAAGTGATATTCAAACCCGACATAGATGTCCGCGTTGCCGCCATGCGGGTCGAAGCCGGAAAGGAAGCCGCCAGGCAGGTGGAGCGGAATTATCGAAAGAGGGTGAATCAACAGGAGGCTTTAGTGCAAGCCAGATTCAGCGATTGGCAGAATGCCCTTGAGAAGGTGAGAGAAGAGGCGGACGGAACTGGAGGCAGCCGCGTTGCCAGGGTGGGCCGGATCACCCGGATCAAGCAGGACCAGGCCAATCAGCTTGAAAAGGATTACCGTGCCGAACAGCACCGGCTGACGACCCTGATGAATGACATGGATAGGGAAAAGGCCAAGAGAGAGGACATTGTCCTTACCGGTTTTCGGGAGAATGGCATCCTGCTCAGGGTCAAGGCGCTTTTCGCCATGGTCAGCGAAGATTTCTTTGTGGCGGCGGCCTACATTCTGGTGACCTTGTTGCTCTTCTGCCTGGAATTCATCGTCATCCTGTTCAAATTTACATTACCCCCCACGACGGACGAACGCCTTGAACAAATGGCGGAAGAATTGTTGTATGACAAGACCTGTTTGACAGGTGAAAAAATCCGGAAGTACCACACCGGCATACGCGACTTGCCGGATGTGTTGCAAGCGGAAACCTTCACCTCCCGGAAAATGGCCGGAATTCTGTGAAGGTCCGGACCGGGTGTCTTTGGCCGGGAACACAGGTACAGGGACAGCAGGCTGACTTGCGCCCCATTGCCGGCTACTGCCTGTGCGGGCATAAGCAAGGAGTGCCCTTGCACCGGTTTTTCTTGAAGTTGTTTTTATGGACCGGAATAATAACATGATTGACCTTCACGGAGACTTCCAATCCCTGCACACCGATTCCATTTTCGGTTGGCACCGGAGCCGGGACAGACACCCGACAATAGAGTGCAAATACAATGCACTGTACAGCATTATTTTGCCCTTTGCCCAGCCGCGCACAGGGCCGTGTCAAATGGAAAGGCTTGGCACGGCAAGAGAAATTCCTTGGCCATATTGACCACAACATTCTCACCCCAATAAATTCACACACATGCAGTCATCATGCCAAACAGTGCACAACCTGATCATTCTGGACGAGAGCGGATCCATGGACACGATCAGGCAGGAAACCGTCTCCGGATTCAATGAGCTGGTCCAGACCATCCGGTACGCACAGGAAAAATTTCCCGAGCAACAGCATTTCATTACACTGGTCACCTTCAATGGCCTCGGTATCCGTACTCCGATCCTGCGCCAACCTGTGGCCATGCTCGAGCCTCTGGATCACCGCAAGTACCAGCCCAATTCCGTGACCCCACTCTTTGATGCCATGGGACTGAGTTGCCTTGAAATGGATCTGGCCATCGGGGAACGCAGTGATGCATGGTGCCTGGTTTCCATCCTGACGGACGGGTACGAGAATGCCAGCCGTGAGTTTTCCGCCAATGCGATAAGGGCCATGGTGGAGCGACTCGGCCAACGGAACTGGACCTTTACCTACATCGGCGCCAATCATGACGTGGGGAGGACGGCTGCCAGCCTCAGCATTGACAACCATATGCACTGGACCTCCGACAAGGAGGGTTCCGCAGGGATGTGGGCCCGGGAGCGCCAATACCGGATGGCTTTTACCGGGAAAATGAGCAAAGGTGTCACTCCGGAAGCACTCAAACGACAATATTATGGGGACACTGACGATACCGGAGACAACAAGGGGGAAGGTGGCCCCTCCCGGGACAATCCTCCCGGATGACCCGGCGCTCGCCATGACCGGGATGCTCCCCAATGCTTCCTGGCCTGGTCGAATCGCTGTATCCTGTTCCATGACCCGGGAAACCAGAGGACAAGGTATGTCCTGGTCTTTGACCAACACGTCTGCCCGATCCCCCGGGATTGTTAAGGGTGCAGAATGGCCAACTCCGGGATCCGGGACTCTGTGGATGGCAGGGCCGGTCCGGGAAAAGGGTCTGGAATCAGGGACTAAACGGCTACTGGTGACAAATGCGGCACTCCGAAACCGGTCATCGAATATCAGATCATCTCCCGACAGGAATTTTCCGGGAACGAACCGATGATCCTCCGGGGCTATTCGCCCGATGCGCACCAGATCTCTGCTTGACCCCGCTTCATTCATTACACGCAATGTACCACCAATGATTCTGTTTCTCCTGACCCTACTCCCTTTATGGACCGGCATGGTACAACAGCCGGTCGCGACGGCAGACCGTATTTCCATCACCTGTGTCCGGGACACGGTCCCGGATTGGGTACTTCTTCAGATGAGGGTGGATCGCATATTCTCGAAGGACCCCGTCTGGGACAGCCATGCCCAAGGCCAGAAGGTCATCCTCCGCTTGTATCAATGTGGTGAAAACCGGTATTGCTTTGCCAACATTTTTCAGCGCAACAATTCCCAATCCTACGGCGCCATTTACGGATTCGAACCTTTGGACGGAGGCGGCCAACCGGACTATCCCAACAGCTTCCGATGGCTGTGGACCTATCTGAACACCTATGACGATGCGGAGGGCCTTGCCATGGTCACATTGCATTATCACGAGCTGGAACCCGGCACCCCCTTCGAGCTGGAGATATTCCTGATAGACGCTTCCGAAAGCGTGAAATTTACCGGTGTGTTTGACCATCTTTATCCCGGTTTCGAAGTAATTGACGATTGATGACGACCACTGATTCCTTCACCACCATGAGTCGCATCGGTATCCTTTCGTTGCTGGTTGTTCTCGCTGCCTGTAAAGCCGACAAGGAGCCCTTATCCGTAAGTCTTCCGGCCCGGCAAGACACATGGTCTCCCGGCCGGATCGACGCCATGAGCAAGAAGGCTCTCGCAGCATTTCTGGATTCTGTCCGGCAGACCCAACAGATCCCGCCGGAACCTCTGGCCGACCTGTACGAGCGTGCCTGTGGAGGCGTTTATGTTGTGCTCACGATGGACGAGGAAGGGGAGTGGTCAGGATTAGGAACCGCATTTCTGATCGAACAGGCCGGCATCCTTGTCACCAATGAGCATGTCATGGAATCGGCAGTGGCTGCCGTTGTCCTGGACCGGGACAAAAACATGTTCGAAGTGGAGTCCGTCCTCCATTTAGACCCGGATTGGGACAATGCCGTTATCCGGATCAAGCCGCCGTTCCACGGCGGTGTCGTCCTGCCCATTGCGGCCGACTACCCCCGCATCGGGGATGAAACTTTTGCCATCGGAACACCCCTGGGATTTGATCAGACCATTACCACGGGGATCATCTCCGGTTTTCGGGATTCTATGGTTAATAATGCCCCCATCCGGTCCCGGGGAAATGTCCTTCAGACCACCACGGCGATCGCCAAAGGCTCCAGTGGAGGGCCACTTTTCAATCGACGTGGGGAGGTCATCGGCATCACCACGGCCGGCTACGAAACAGGCAGCCTGAATTTTGCCATTTCCGTCAAGGCCATCCCCCTGGACAGGATCCTTGGTGCAACGATATCCGAGCGGCCCTCCGGACTGCCGACCACGCCATCCGGCACCAAGGTCCGGCAGGCACTGGACAACTACTTTGCGGCTTTGATCGGGGGTGACCAAAGGGATATCCTGCCCTGCTATGCCACGACGGTAAACCGATATTATGCGGACTATAGCCTGTCGGCCGGGGAAGCCGCCGAAGCAGATGCCAAAAGCAGATGGAACAAGTCCTGGATACCTGTCCGCTACACCCCTGACTGGGACCGGGCGTCCCTGAGCGCCCTGACCGATGGTGTGGCCTTGACCATCCCCGTCATTTGCCAGGGATTGAAAGACGGGGATGTCGAAGAAAGGGAGCTGGACTACCGGTTTGAATTTGATGCCGGCTATCTGATACGGCTGATCACGGAAGAATCCCAAGGCATCCGGTAAATACGCTCCTTTTTTCCCAGGTCTGCCTTCCGGGACGGCTATCGGTTACTCAGCCTCTAAGGATTGGTAAATGGGTAGAATTTTGCTGCCGGGTGACAGTAACATAGGTGTTGGCGCTTTAGGCGTCGGGATGTATGCCCTTGCGGTCCGTGGTGTTGTTCCTTTTTGAGGCGCCAAAAAGGAACC
>CAYYGN010000044.1:0-16057 GCA_964471595.1 uncultured Saprospiraceae bacterium | reverse complement strand
GGCTCCCACACATCTTCGCGCCCACCTGCGAAACCGATCGTCTGAAAGCCCATCGATTCCAAAGCGCAGTTTCCAGTTAAGACCATGAGGTCAGCCCAGGAGATTTTGTTGCCGTATTTCTGTTTGATGGGCCAAAGCAAGCGGCGGGCCTTGTCGAGGTTGCCGTTGTCGGGCCAGGAATTGACGGGAGCGAACCGCTGGTTGCCGGTGCCTCCCCCCCCGCGTCCGTCGGCGGTGCGGTAGGTGCCGGCACTGTGCCAGGCCATGCGGATGAAAAGCCCTCCGTAATGGCCGTAATCCGCCGGCCACCAGTCCTGGGAATCGGTCATCAATTTTTGCAGGTCGGCTTTGAGCGCTGGATAGTCAAGGCTTTTGAATGCTTTGGCGTAGTCGAAGTCCGGATCCATGGGGTTGGATGCCGGAGCGTGTTGGTGGAGAATGCCCAAATTGAGTTGGTGGGGCCACCAATCGCGGTTGGTCGTACCGCCGGACGTCATCGGAGACCGGGTGGCGCCCGTCACCGGGCATTGGGCAGAGCCATTGCCCTTGGAGGCATTGGTGTCCGCGGAATGGGGATGTTGCGTATGATCCATGATAAAGGTTGTTTCGGTACCAATGAAAGAGCAAAACTACCAAAAGGTTTGTTTATGCAATATTGAAAGTCAATAGATAATATCTATAGTATGCATATGAAATTTCTATGGATCCGAATGGGATCAGTAATCTTGCCCAAGGGTCTGCCTTTCACTGAAATGGATTAGTTTTACACCAAGGGCTCAAATCCAGATAATGCCCTGGCATGAAAACCGCTAGCTGCCAGCCACCTGCCTGCATCGCGGAATAGCAAACCCCCCTAATAGCCGACGGTTCATCCTTCAACCGCCAACCAGGCACAACCCCTTGCATCATGATCAAAACATTTACGGTCTTCCTGACGACCCCGCTATTGTTGATGGGTGTCCTGTTCGGACAAACGGTCCGAATTGTCAAGGACATTAACCCGGGTCCGGGCTCCACCTTCGCATCTTCCTTTGTACCGGAAGACGATGGTATTGTCCTGGGATTTGGAGAAAACATCCTGTTTATCGTCCAGGGATCCGACGGTCAGTATGCGCTTTGGATTTCCAACGGCGAGGAGGCAGGGACGTACATCATCCATCAGCTTGGGAATAATGCCTCGTTCAGGGATTTTGTCCCGGGAGATGATGGTCATGTCTATTACAGTATCGACGCCAACAATGGAAAACACTTGTATTCTTTATCGACAACCGCTTTGGACACTTCGCGGATTCACACCAATCAGGAGGGCATCAACTTTCTCGCCTTCCTGAACGGCTTCTTGTATTTTGAATCGAACAAGGCCCTGATGAAAGTGGACCCGGGCACGAAAATGTCGGAGCTCGTCTATCAGTTCGGTTCGTTCCGGGGCCTCCGGGATATAGGTATTTTGGGCGATGAGCTGATCCTTATTGGGGGAGAGTCCAACGGAACTGAATTGTATCGATCGGATGGTACCAATTCCGGGACAAACGCCTATTACCAATTAAACAACGGCAGCGAATTCAGTGGTGATTATTATATGACCGAAGTGGCAGGCAAACTTTTTTTCTTTTACAACAAACCCTCCGAGCCCTATGTCCTCCACGTGACCGATGG
This sequence comes from uncultured Saprospiraceae bacterium, assembly GCA_964471595.1. Classification (GTDB taxonomy): domain Bacteria; phylum Bacteroidota; class Bacteroidia; order Chitinophagales; family Saprospiraceae; genus JAGNXB01. Next base: position 14,401 of record CAYYGN010000044.1, on the reverse strand, counting down.
CACGACTTCGGGGACGAAGCCCCTGATCGATCTGCAGCGAATCACTTTTGTGGATCTGGAAAAATCGCGGTCCGTTTTCTCCTGGGAGGGAAAGTTGTTTTTCAGGGGGAGAGCTCCTGACGCCGGCGGCAATCAGGACGAATTGTATGTCTCGGACGGAACGGTGCCCGGTACGTTCAAAATCAGCATCAACGACGAATGGTCCAAACCTGCCTTTTTCACGCCATACAATGGTGAGCTTTATTTCAAGGCGGATGACCTGGGATTTATTTTCAATGTGTACAAAACAGACGGCACCCAAAATGGTACGGTCCGGGCTATTGACGCTTTCAATTTAGGCGGCGGACTTTCTTTCGGCGGTGATTTCATGGTGGAGCATCAGGATTCCCTGTATTTTTACGGATCCCGTTCACAAGTCGGCGAAGAGTTGTGGGTATCTGGCGGCCAAACCGCTAACACCCGTTGCATTGATATCATCCCTGGTCAGGATGAAGCGGTCCCGACCCAAATGACGAGTACGGACAAATACCTTTTTCTGATCTGCCGCACGCCCGAGTATGGAAAAGAGTTGTTTGTCGTTGAAACAGGTCAGGTGAGTACTGATGATTTTGTTGCAGAGGGGATGAAAGTTTATCCAAACCCGTTTATTGATTATTTGATGGTCGAGCAAAAAGATGCCAGCGAGTTTGTCACCCTGGAAATTTTTGATGTGCATGGACAGCTGAGAACTACGGCCACCTTGCAGGAAGGTGCGGTGCCATTGGCCGACCTTCCGCCAGGTGCTTATGTGGTCCACGTGCGTAAAGGCGGAACGGTGCTGTCGCGGCGATTGATCAAAATGTAGTTGTACAGGTATGGCCTTATGGCAAGGGTCATCGTAATGATGTTGATAGGTCCCCCAAGGATATTCATCAACCTCAGGGCGGTTGCCCTTTTCATCCCGGCCTGAAATTCTTTTTGGCGATTTCTGCCTCGCGCATCGATGCCCTGCAAGAGGCCAAGGGGATAGCGGCACGGTCTGTGACCAATTCCTGAAAATTCCTATTTCCCTATGCAAAACTTGCGGAAAATATTCTCCAGCAGATCGTCAGTCGTCACCGCACCGGTGATCTCGCCCAGGTGATGCAGCGTTTGCCGGATATCCTCGGCCAGAAGATCCCCCGGAAGTCCTTCGTCCAATCCTTTCAACGCCTGCTCCAGCGCCTGCCCGGCCCGGTAAAGCGCCTCGGCATGCCGGGCGCTGCTGACCAGTGTGTCGGCATCGGCCCTTGTACCGGACAGCGCCAACCCGTAAAGCCGCTCCTTCAGCAAAGCCACATTCATCTGGTGGCGGGCCGAAACCGGCACCACCCTGTCCGCCGCCATCCCGGGCAGGGCAAAGGAATTGGGGTCCAGGTAAGGGTTGAGGTCCATCTTGTTGGCCACCAGCAATACTTCCAACCCCTCACGCGACAGCCGACCCGCATCAGCGGCCACTTCTTCCGGAGTCATCGTCCGTACGTCAAAGACATACACCAGGACCGCCGCCTCTCCGATACGAGCGAGAGTACGCTCCACACCCAGCGCTTCGATCGTGTCCTGTGCCTCACGGATACCGGCCGTATCCACCAGCCGGAAACGGATGCCGCCGATATTGAGGACTTCCTCGATCGAATCCCTCGTGGTACCGGGGATATCGCTCACGATGGCGCGATCCTCCTCCAGCAACGCATTGAGCAGGGTGCTCTTTCCGGCGTTGGGCCGCCCGGCGATTACGGTCAATACACCTTCCTTCAGGGCATTGCCCAGAGAAAAACTCTCTCCCAACGAACGGATGGATGCCAGGATTTCTTTCATTAAATCCCGGAGCTGCCGGCGGTCTGCAAATTCCACGTCCTCCTCGCTAAAGTCAAGCTCGAGTTCGATCAGACTGGCGAAATGGACCAGACGATCCCGCAAATCGGCAATGCGCCGGGACACCCCGCCCCGCATCTGCCGCATCGCCAAATCATGCGCCGACTGATGGGAGGCCGCGATCAAATCAGCCACCGCCTCGGCCTGGGCCAGGTCCATTTTGCCGTGGAGAAAAGCGCGCTGGGTAAATTCGCCGGGGCGCGCCAACCGGACTCCCTGACGCACCAGCAAGGCCAGGACCTCCTGCAGAATGTAGGGCGAGCCGTGACAGGAAAATTCGACCGTATCCTCGCCGCTAAACGATCGGGGCCCCCGAAAAATGGTAGCTACCACCTCGTCGATGACCCGGTCCGATTCATCGTTCAATGTCCCGAAATGGACCGTGCGTGCCGGCTGATCCGACAATTTTTTTCCCCGGAAAATGCGATCGGCCATGTCCAACGCGTCCGGTCCGCTGATGCGGATCACTCCCAGGGCGCCCACACCGGGAGGTGTGCTCAAAGCCGCGATGGTATCATGAAATTCGTAGGCAACCTGCACCGCGCAAAGGTAGGGACATTCCGGTGTGCAGCCGTATTCGTAGATTTCGCCGATCCAACCTTGCAACATGGCCTCCTCCGCCCTGATCACCGCCATTATCGTATTGGTCGTCGTTTATGCCGCCCTCATTCTGTTTCTGGTCGTGCGTGGCGCTCGACATACCGGATCCCTCGGAGATTATGCCCTGGGCACCATCGCCTTTCATCCGGTGATGGTGGGCCTGTCGCTGGCCGCCTCCATGACCAGCGCGGCGACCTTCATCATCAATCCGGGATTCATCGCCCTGTACGGACTGAGCGGCTTTCTGGCCCTGGGAGTCTTTACGCCCCTGGCGCTGTACGTGTCCCTCGTGGTCCTCACCCGTGCCTTCCGGCGTCACGGCCAGGCCGTCAAGGCCCTTACCATGGCCCAGTGGATGGGCACACGGTACGGCAGCCGCGGATTCGCCCTGTGGTTTGCCGTGCTTTCCCTGTTGCTCATCACGTTCATCGTGCTTATCGCCGTTGGGATGACCAAAGTGCTGGCCGGTGCGCTCAATGCCGATGAAGTGACGGTCCTGACTGTCCTCGTGACTTTTGTCTTCGGGTACATGATGTTTGGAGGCGCCAACAGCATGGTGTACACCAATGTCATCCAGGCCGGCATCATGATCCTGGTGGCGATCATTCTGCTGGGGTCCGGGCATGAGCATTTCAGCGCAGGGGTGAACGGGTTCATGGACAAACTGACCGCCATCGATCCTTTGCTGGTTTCGTGGAAAAACCCGTCGAGCCCCTTGTTCCGGGACGCCTTCGAGATCATAGTCTGCGCCATGGTCGTTGGCCTGGCCATCGTCTGCCAACCCCATATCATCACCCGCTCCATGCTGCTGCGCGACGAGCGTCATGTGCCGGTTTTCCTGTGGACGACCGTCCTGACCCAATTGCTGTTTTTCAGTGTGGTCTTTGCCGGATTTTATGCACGACTCACCTTTCCCGACCTGGCGGCAGAAGGAAAAGCCATTCCCATGGACGGAATCATCCCGGCTTATGTAGTGTCCGAATTTCCGGTATGGGTGGGGCTGATCGTCATCCTGGGGCTTTTGTCGGCGGGATTGTCCACCCTTGAAAACCTGATCCAATCCCTCTCCACCACGGTGACTTCGGACATGCTGGCGCCGCTGACAGGAAGGGATCCGGCGACGATGGGGGCCCGGGGCGTTTGGGTCAACCGGGGGGTGATCGTCATTTTGGCAGTCGTATCGTGGTGGTTTTCGCGCGACCAGTTGCTGCATCCGGCCCTGAGCGTGGGCATCTTCGCCCAGAACGGCGTGTACGCCTATTTTTCGGCGGCCTTTATTCCGGTATTGTTCGGGATTTTTGGGAAAAAGGTCCATTTGGCGGTGCCGGTGGCTGCCTCCGTGGCGGCGGTCGTCACCCACTTTGCGGTGTATTACGGGCAGTTGACCCCTTACACCGAGGGCGCGGTGCGCAATCCGGCCGTGGCGGCGACCCTGGCGATTTTCATGGCTACACTCACCGGACTCGTTGTGCATTTGGGGACCAGAAAAAAAACCGGCTGAGGCCCGTGTGTCTCACATCTCCCCGAATCAAAAATCCGGTAGAAGGTTTTGCTGTCCCGCCTATTTTTTATCGGGGGTTTTGGGGCCGTCGCTGCAATCATAGTGCTTCTTCATGTAAACCATAGTGGTTTTGCACATTTTTTCCAGGGCCGGCAGATGGAGGTCCGACAATTTTTTGAAATAGATACAGCATTTGCCCATGGTGAACTTGCCAAGACCCTCCAACAAATACTTGTGCTCATCAACGGCGGTATATGTGTACAATGAAAAAGCGGCTTTCCTGGGGGAAAACCCGAGGATGGGCGCCACCCCTTCATGCCCGCTGGCATAACGGTAGTGATATTGCCCGAATCCGATAATCGTAGGTCCCCACATCCTCGGTGGATATCCTGACCATTTCTGCAGAAGCTCAATGAGCCTGAAACTGTCCGCTTTTTTGGCATCCTGTTCGACAAAGGAATGAATGAACGCTGTTACATCGGCATCCGTTTCCGCCGTTTTGTTTTTATAGGCCATATCTCAAGATTGAAAATCACTTTCGGTGCGTCTTCGTCACGGGCTTCCACACAGGCGATTCATTCCTTTTCGGTTCGTCAGTCAGCCGAATTTTCTTTCCGGAAGAAAGGTGCAGCACCCAAACGTCGTACTGTTGGGGAGTGCCACTGGTGTAAGCGAGCCATTCTCCGTCGGGCGACCAGTCCGGGGAATAATCCTCCAGATCATCCCGGGTGACATTGGTGATTCCGGAACCGTCTGCCTGCATGACCCAAATCTCGTAATTGTCCTTCTCGTCCGTACCGTAAAAAGCGATACGCCGTCCATCCGGTGAAAATTTGGCGCCGCTGTCATATCCTTGCTTAAACGTGAGTCTTTGTTCATTTTTTCCGTCCTTGTCCATAATGAAGATCTCTCCGTTGGGCACTCCCGTCGAATCCCCCGTCCCCGCGATTTGCCGGGTGAAAAGGATCCTGTTCCCGTCGGGAGACCAGGTCGGGACTTCCTCGAAGAATGCGTTGAAAGTGAGCCGAACCACCTCCGATCCGTCTTCATTCATCCGGTATATCTCCCCCTGCTCGTGGTCCCGGTTGGACGAGAATACGATGTGGCGGCCATCGGGCGACCAGCTTGGCAGGTAATCATAGGCCGGATGCCGGGTCAGGTTGACGGGATGGCTGCCATCGGCGTCCATCCGGTAGATGTCCTTGTTTCCGTCCCTGTCGGAGTAAAAAAGCAACTGTCTGCCATCCGCCGACCAGGAGGTCCAGAAATCCAGTGCCGGGTGCCGGGACAGGTTGGTGGTTTGCCTCGTTGCCAGATCCATGGTGTAGATTTCGAATTGCCCGTCGCGGGTGGTGAGAAAGGCCAGGGTGCCTTCGGGGACAGGATCCGTCTTGGCAAAACGTTGGTGGACATGACAGCCCGGGAGGGTACACCATCCTGTGAACAACAAGGCGATTGCCGACAAAGGCCCGAAGTAAAGGGAGGCTTTGGTTTTCACGGGAACAAGTTCGGCAATTCCGGACAATCCATCCTACTGCCCAGGGATCACCCCCTCTCCCGGGTTTAGGCAGTGATCATGAAGTTGTCCTTTTCAATAGGTCAGAAAATCTCTTGCAGGGTCACCGGGAAAAAATTTCGAATCCTGATGATCACTCTGAGACGTTCAAGGACTCGATGCCTTCCTGGTCGAGCTGTTGAAGGTGCGCTCTCATGGCGTTGACTTGTTCGGCGGGATGCCCCTGCCAATGCATGACCTCGGCCAGAACACGCAACGCATCCCGGGAGCGGTAGGAGCATGTCGGATTCCCTGGAAATTTGCGGTCTGTCAGATCCGGATCGTCCTCAATGGGCCCCGTGGGTTCGACCAGATATATACGTCCCGGACCGTCACCGAATGCCAGCTCAGCTCCCCATATGGCGGCATCAAGCGTGGCGGTGAGAAAAATGAATTTCGCGTTTTTTCTTTTTCCGTAATTGGAAGCATAACCGGCGCCGATCAGGTCGCCGGGTTTCAGATCGGCTTTGGTCCCGTGAAAATAAGTCCTGGCGAACGGCGTAGGGTAGGGGGATCGGTCGGGTGGTGTGGCATCCATGGGGTTCATGATTTTGTGGAGCGGTTTGTAGGACCGGTGTCAGTGCAAAGAATGGTTCCAGCCGGGGGCACTATATGGGCTTCGCGTCAAGCGGAAGGCGAATCGCCTATTTACCCGGCGCGCAGGATCTTCTCCATTTTGCGCCCGTTGGCCAATTCGTCCACCAGTTTGTCGAGGTAGCGCACCTGTCGTGTCAACGGGTTTTCGATGTCTTCGATGCGGTATCCGCAGATCATGCCGGTAATAAGGGGCGCGTTGGGATGCAGGGTGGCCTCCCGGAAAAAGGTCTCGAGAGTGGCTTTTTCGTCGATCAGGGCCTGGAGCCGGCGGTCGTCATGGCCGGTGAGCCAATGGATGACCTGGTGCAGTTCCTCCCTGGTCCGGCCCTTGCGCTCCACTTTGGCAACATAATGGGGATATACGGAGGCAAAGGTCATGGCGGCGATGCGCGCGTCGTGATGGGCGGTGCTTTTCATCATACCGGTCAATGGCTCAAGGTAAAATTAATACAATTTATTGACCAGGCAATATTACGGATTCTGTACTTAAATAGGGAGGTAGCGTCCGATGATCATTCTTGAAAGCCTTTCACGAAAGGGCGTTGGACCAATGAGGAAGGTTTCGCGAGATATACTTATGACAACTTGGCCCATTTCGATCTGAGGTGAATTTCCCAGGCAGGGTTGGAAGGGATGTCGAGGGCTTGTTTTTCTCTTTCCAGGTGGGCAATGTTTTCTTTGTTCCCCGCATTTTTCAATAGGGAGACCAAGACATTGATGGTGGGCCGGAGTCCTGAAGATTTCATTTCGATATACCGATTAAATGCCTGATTGAAATCGTCTGATAAAGCGAAGAGAGTACTGTATGGCACCGTATTTATTTCCACGTCAATCCGAGTCATTCCCTCGCGAATCTGTAATGCTTCATTCAAGTCTGACGCTAAGGAAATCAGGGCATTGTAACTTTGGGTGTTGGGTCAAAGTTGATATTTGTTCATCATATTCAACAATTCTCGTCCTTTCTCCGGCCTTTTGCAGTAAGGGAAAAATCTGTTGATGGTGTACACATTTGGCAATATCCCACATTTGATCATATCGTCAAATGTATCCATCGCTCCCCTTCTGGAAGATACCTTTGAAATTAAAACATTGTAAGTTGTTGTATTTGGCGTTGCATATCATTGCATCCAGAGTGCCTGTCAGAAAAATGTATCGCGCATTTTTTCGCTGACAGAAAATGGAAGAATCCCCTGGCACAACTAGATGCCATGGATTCAGATACGCCTTTGTCCCGTGAAACCAGGTCCGGGCAAATGGAGCAAGAGAAGTTGTCGTATCCAAGTTGTAAGTGTGCAAACCCGGAGATGAGATGGATGGTATATTTGGTCCTTGTGATCTGTTGCGACTAAGCATGTGTTGCAGCGTCAATGTCATTATTCGGAATGTGTCAATTTTTCTCCTAATTGTTTCAATGTGCTAAAAACCGATTCAATATCTTCGGGAGTTGTCCGATGGGAGCAAACGGACATTCGCAGGACGATTTGTCCCCTCAGTTTACTGGTCATGACGAACGCTTTTCCACAGAGTTGGATGGCGTCGGCGATTTGTTGATTGAGGATATCTAGGCGATCGTTTAGCTTCTCGGGCTGATTTTTCCATTTGTTAACCATAAATGCAGGGCAGTACCGGAAGCAATAAATATGCAGGTTGGGCTTGTGCAGCACCTCAAAATCCGCGTCCGCTCTGACCAATGCATCCAGATGTTCTACACATTTCACATTCCGGGCCAGCAAGGTGCGATAACCATCGACGCCCAGGTGTTTGATTGACATCCATACCTTTAGCGCCCGGAAACATCGCGACATTTCCGGGCCATAATCCAGGTAGTACATTCCAGTGTATTCGGACGGGAGAATGCCCCTCAAGTAAGGCGCCTCAAGCGAAAATGCCCTTCGTATTTTTTCGGGATCACGCACAAGGACACACCCGCAGTCATAGGGGATATAAAGCCATTTGTGGGGGTCTAACGTCACTGAGTCTGCGTACTCCAGACCCTTGTACTGATCCGCCTTTTCAGGCAAAATGCGTCCTACGGCACCGCATGCCCCATCCGCATGAAACCATATGTTTCTGCGACGGCAGATTTCAGAGATTTCCTGTAGTGGATCCACCACCCCGACGTTGATGGAGCCTACTTGGGCCACCACGCAAAGAGGAAAGTCCCCCCGGCGGAGATCCTCTTCGATCAATTCATCCAGGTGTTCAGTGTCCATGGAAAAATCCTCCCTGCTTTTCACGCGGCGGATACAGTCCCGGCCCAGATTGAGAAGGTCGGCGACCCTGACAATGGAGATATGACCCTCATGATCGGACATGTAAATCCGGAAGCTGCCGGTGAAGTCCGGCTTTTGCAAGCCCAAGGAGGTGGTATCATAAGGGGCCTGATTGCGCAGTGCGGTTTGCAAAGCGGTATAATTGGCCATGGTCCCACCGGTAGTAAACAGGCCCCCACAGGTGACAGGATAACCGATAAGCTCAGCCATCCACGCAATGGTGCGCCTCTCGATTTCGGTAGCGGAGGGTGCAGGCTTCCAGCCGCCCGGGTTCATGTTGACTGAGGCAGCAAGTGCCTCCGCGAGAACGCCGATCATCGTACCGGATCCGTTAACGAATCCGAAATACCGGGGCGAGCCCAAATGGGTGGCGAAAGGCAGTATTTTTGCCTCCCAGGCATCGAGGATTTCCTGCGCCTCCTGTCCGCGAACAGGCAGCGCCTCCTCGAAAATCCGGGAAATCTCCTGCGAGGTGGCGGACGGAAAAACAGGCCGGTCATTCAGCGTACGGTAATAGTCGCTGATGATGTCAATGACCCGGTAACCCAGCCGGCGGAATTCATCCGGCGGAAGGTCGTACGTATCTGGATTTTTATCGGGGAAGGATTCGGGTATAAGGGCCATGTTGACAGAAATTGAACGGAATCAGTTAGTTGAAAATTGCAAAATGCAATCGCCATTCGCGTTCTCCATCAAGGGATTTTGAAATGCCATCATGGAAATTGGAGGCATTTCTCGGGTTTCAATTTCCGGCTTCCTCATCTCTATTACTGTTTGGGAATGGCATAAAACAACGTCACCATGCCGTTTTGGTGGCAGTCAAATCCGGGAGATGCAACGGTATTTCCTTTTTCAGTTGATCAAAGATAAGCAGACCAACGCCCTGCATAATAAGCAAAACGTTGATGCGGAGCTCTTCCACCAGCTTGTCGAGGTAGCGCACCTGTCGTGTCAACGGGTTTTCGATGTCTTCGATGCGGTATCCGCAGATCATGCCGGTAATAAGGGGCGCGTTGGGATGCAGGGTGGCCTCCCGGAAAAAGGTCTCGAGAGTGGCTTTTTCGTCGATCAGGGCCTGGAGCCGGCGGTCGTCATGGCCGGTGAGCCAATGGATGACCTGGTGCAGTTCCTCCCTGGTCCGGCCCTTGCGCTCCACTTTGGCAACATAATGGGGATATACGGAGGCAAAGGTCATGGCGGCGATGCGCGCGTCGTGATGGGCGGTGCTTTTCATGACGGTGAGATTTGTGTTGGGGCAAGGGGCAAAAATACAGGATTCATGGCTTTGGGGGAGCCAGACCCGGATGAATCAGGATGTCGGGATCAGGATTTGCAGGATTGGAGAATGGGCAGGACTGATCTTTCCAACGTGTGGAGGAGTGATGGGACCAAGACGATAAATAATTTATTCATTCGATCTTGCATAATCGCCCGATGGCCGTATTCCCGTCCAACGTCGCCTGGATGATATAAGTGCCTGCCGGGAATGCCGTCAGGTTTATCCGCGCCATGGTAGAGGCCTGGTCAAAAGGCACAATGGAAATCTGTCGACCCCAAACATCAAAGACCTTCAGAGTGATGTCGGAGTGGGATATCTGACTGAAGTCGAGGGTAAAAAGGCCGTTGGAAGGATTGGGATATATCAGGATTTCTTTCGGGTGGGACACGGTTTCCAAATCACTGACCACCGGCACGATACTGTTGAAATGGTTGAACATGGCGGAATCCATCCGGCAATGACAGGTAAAGGCGGGCGTGGCGATGCCGCTTCCGTGACTCAACACCCCATACACATTTCTTCGCCCTGTAGAATCCTGATGAAAGAAACCGCTTCCACTTTGTCCCTGGTACCCGATGTTGTAGTGACACACCGTATTCACGGCGCTGAAATAATCCATATGGCCGGTCATGTAATACATTCTTTCGCCTTCTTCAAAAGCGGGATTTCCGTAAGCGTCATATCCCGGATAACCGAAACTGAAGAACACGTTGGTATCTGCTGTAAAAAAGCTGTCATCAGGCGTATAGGCCAGGTCCATCCATCCGGTTTCGTTGCCGATGGGGTCCGCCAAATGCATGATGGCGATGTCGTAGTCCAGATTGCCGTTCATCGTCCATTGCGAGAAGGCATACCAGTCGGTGGTCGTGGTGGTGCCGAATGGCAGACTGCCCAAATTGTAGGCGGGAACCACAGTACAGGAGATGACATAACTCGAATCAAAAAGGCTTTTGACACAATGCCCTCCGGTCAGGATGTATTCCGGGTGGATCATGATGCCGGAGCAGGTGCCGAAACTGTTTTGTTGGTTGACGGGATTGAAGAACGTCAAAAACAATTTAACAATGGCCGACGAGGGATAATCGGGGAATTCCGGAAGCTGATCAGCCGGTTGCAAATTGGAGAATTCGAAGGATGAAAATAGATCCCCAACGGGTTTGGTTTTTTCATGCCGGTAGAGCGGCGATGGCGACGAAGGATGGGGGGAATGCGTGTCACGCCATGACCGGATGGTGTCAAACTTTTGTTCATCCATGTTGTAACGCACCAGGCTGTTTTCTTTCATGGACGAATCCCTGGGTAGGGCATAGGCCGGCAATGGGACCGGTTCGTACATGGTTGTGTTGAAGATGGGTTGGCCATAAACCGAAGTTTGGCAGATGGTTATGACCATCCAAAGCCCTGGGGACGAGATGTATTTCATGGTGGAGGAAAGTTTGGCAAATGAGATGAGTGGGAATGGTTGGATCAATGCTGTGGGAGGGGTGTGTCCCCATTGGGGTTTATGCGGCGGATTTTCTGTCATCGGAGTTGAATGAACGTCAGAAGGGTGATCAATTTCGTCCTCATTCCTGTGGATGGTTGGCAAGGGCATAACACAGTTCCACCATACCGTTTTTAGTGGCGGTTACTTCCTGGAGATGCAGCGGTATTTCCCTTTTCAGTTGATCAAAGAAGGGCAGACCATCGCCCAGCAGGATGGGCAAAATGTTGATGCGGATCTCGTCCACCAACCCTTGCCTCAGAAAGTCCCTGATAATGGTTGGGCCTCCCACGACCCATATGCGCCGGTAGCGGGGTTTCAGGCGTTCTTGGACCAGAGTCTGCAGGTCTCCGGAAAAGAAGGACACGCTGGCCCTTTCCGCAGGGAGCGATCGGGAGGTCAATACCATGGTGGGCTTTTCGCCATAGGGCCAGCCGTAGTCCCGGGAGAGTTGTTCGGCGTGCTCGTAGGTATGCGACCCCATCACATAGGCGTCAATGGTGGCAAGGAAGGCTTCGGGATCCGGATCTTCTACTCCTTGCTCATAGGGAGAGGCGGCGTTGAACCAGCCGATGCTGTTGTCCGGTTTGGCGATGTAGCCATCCAGACTGGCCACCATATGGATGGTCAACCGGAATTCTTCTTGCGCCATGGGAGCAGGCTTTGTTTCGCGGAGGGAGGCCATGGGGTTGACCGGCAGAGGTCAGCCCCATTTGTATCCCACAAAACTACCGAGAAATTTGGCACCATTGGCGATCAGGAAGATCCAGATGAACGAGGACCATTGTCCGGCCCCAGCCGAGGTGATGACCACGACATCCAGGAGCACATAGACCACAGGAAACAGGACGATCAACCGGAGCAGGTTGCTGTAGCCCTTCCTTTTCCAGTACCGGGGGACGAGAAAGAAGATGACAAACCCGAAGATGGCGGAGATCCAGGGGGCGGAGTCATACGCATGGGCCTCATAAAAGGCATCATCGTGTCCCGGGTTGATCAGGTAAGAGTAAATGGCCACTTCCAGGAAGGACAAAATGATGAGGACGACCATGGTCAGCAGGGCCAGACCGATGAGTTTGGGGAGCAGGTAGCGTGTCATAAGAGTAGTGATTTTGTGGCTGGGGAAAGTGAGGTGGTTGGAAGGGCAGGGCGAAGTTCAAATTTCGGTGTATTTACAGTTCTACAAGGAGTCGAAATGGAAAATATTTTTCATCAATTCTGTGGCCATGAAATTGTCTGTATTGAGATCGGTTAATTTTCTCGTTTTGTCCACGGTCACAAAGCCGAACCACAACATGAATCTATTGAATGTCCGAATGCCATAGCATTGGGTGAATTGGTGGTTTGGTGGCGCGTATTTGTGCTGGAATAAGGAAATGAAATGGGAAAATGCATCCAGATATTTAAGGGCATAGAAATCTACCTTACGGGGTTGATCGCCATATTTATCGAGTAACATGCATGAAAATGCCCAGCCGAGTTGTCCAATGGGTTGATTCGGATAACCGTCATTGGTACTCCAACTAAATTTTTCCGTGAATGCTTGAAAGAACGATTTGAAAATTTGAAATCTGTTGTTGGTTTCAAGTAATTTGATTGTTTTCCGGGTCAGGGTCAGTTTGTTGTTTACCTTTTTGACCAGACCTGCCATTTGTGTTGTCAATCTTGCACTTTTGATGGAAATGCAGTCTTCTTCTTTCCACAACTTGCAAATTCCGCTTTCTATGTGCTCATCAAGCAGATATCGCTTTTCATACAGCTCAACCAGTACTTTTTTGGGCAGGGCGCCCAATGGTGTCAATTTGATTTGCCCGTCTCGCTGGATGATTTTAAGGTATTCCTCGACAATTCGAAATAAGGGTAGATGTGAAAGTGTTTCATGGTCAATGTCATCGCGAAGATGAACAGGTGAATGGAGTCCAAAGGTGTCATTGATCAGATGGTGCATTTGCGTTGGTGTCAATCCCTGAAAGTTTTCAACAGGAGAGTTGTTCCAACGCAGAATGTTTGACTCGATGATGTCAAAGGGTTTCATGGTTCATGTGCTGTTTATTATCAATGTTTGACTTATGAGATGACATTTCGTTTTGGAATGTGTAAGTTTATAAGACTTCCTAATCCATTTCAGACCAGCTGTATCCAGATATAATTCCGATCCCGATCCATATGGTGTCTGTGACAATATTGGAAATTGAATTCATTCCAATTCTTTTATAATAGATTCAATATCCGGTAATATCTTCGGAATGTCCTTCGTGGCTGTTTCCCAAACTGTTTCTTGGTCAACGTTGAAGTAATCGTGGATCAACTTGTCGCGCATACCGGATATAGCCCGCCATGGAATCAGCTAATACTTTTCCCGCAATTCCATGCTCAATCGTTTGGTGGCTTCCCCGGCAACCTCGATTTTTCGGATGATCGCATCTTGTTTCTCCTCATCCATCAAGAATGCTTCAAAGTCCACATCTTCCAGATATTGGATAATCTTCGAAAAACTCTCCACGATGTGATCTAAATAGATGCGGTCGTTTTTTTCCATTCGTAAATGGTGATAAGGTCTTTATAAATATACGTTTTGAGACGAGGGTGCTTCAGACTATTCTCTGTGACCAGATCAACAGGAATGCCAAGCGTGTCACTCAATTCCTGCTCAATCATAACAAGCTTGAGTAGGCTGATCCGGTCTTTGAATTTGATGAGGATGTCCAAATCGCTGCCTTTCTTGTTCTCGCCTCTGGCAAAAGAGCCAAACACACCTATCTTAACAGGATGGTAGGGAAGCAGGTATTTGATCAGTCTTGATTGAAGTTCTTGGTCCATGCCTATCAATCGTTCTTTATCCCTGAATAACGACCATAGGCTTCAAATCGTTTCATTCTCCTCAACAAAGTGTTTATTCAGTTAATCGTTCCCCCCGATTATAGCCTTCGCCCCACTCCTGGACCGGCGCCCGGCCAGGTATCCTCGCCATGTATCATGAGAGGATGCGGGCTACGGCATTGAGCGCAACGCTTATTGGGGTGTTTGCTTTGGGGAAGCCCCATATCCCATGAATGAATTCATGGGATATATGGAAGGATGGGAGGATGATGGCAAAGAGCGACGGGTTTGATGGAGTGTTTGGATTGGGTATCCCCAATGGCCCATGAATTCATTCATGGGCCATCTTTAGTTTGGCTATAATCGAGTATATGCGAATGCAGCCAGCCAAGGTGTAGAT
>CAYYGN010000043.1:0-17034 GCA_964471595.1 uncultured Saprospiraceae bacterium | reverse complement strand
TGACGGTAGAGGAAGCCATCAACGAGGAGCGCCGGATCAAGGGCATGAAAAGCCGAATGGTCATTGAGCGCCTGATCCGTGAGGGACGAAAAGGCAATTAAAGGGGGTCGGAGGGCCTGTCCCGACAGCGAAGTGTCGGGATTCGAATCCTTCCCGAACCTTGGCATGGCCAATGTCCGGGACAGGTCTGCGCCCACCCACTAAAGCCTCCCTCAGGAGGCTTTTTTCATTATGGCGACGACCTACATCTTATACTCACCTTCCATGGATCGGTATTACATCGGGCATACGACAGGCAGTATGGAAGAACGGCTGCGGCGACATTTAACGGAGCACAAGGGTTACACGGCTCGCGCGAAGGATTGGGAGGTAGTATGGACGTCCGAATGTCTGACGGTAGAGGAAGCCATCAACGAGGAGCGCCGGATCAAGGGCATGAAAAGCCGGGTAATGATCCAGCGGATGTTCCCCAGGAATTTTCGATCACGGCATTGACCGGGAAAGGGCTGGCGAGCGGGTCCTGACGAAGAACGGGTATGATGTGGGAAACATCGGGTTTTGTCCACCTGTAAATATGCCTGGTTTGAAATGTTGGGCTTATTCCTGCCAAATTGTATTTTCACGGTACGAATGCCGGAATCATTTCCGGAAGGCTTTAACCATCCATCACTCATGTCCATGCGTTTACTGCTTTTCTTTTTTCTGATTGGCATTGGGTCTTCCAAGGCCCAGAACCTTGTTTCGTATTCTCTCCGCCAAAGTCTTAGTGTGGAGGAACTGAAGAACGAATACGATCCCAATACGCCTTTGGAGCGTGGTGTTGACATCTATGTCGTCCTGTATGTAATGAATGATGTGCATGGACAGCCGGATACGGCCAGTGGCGCGCTTTCCATACCCTGGAAGAATGAAGGGGAGCAATTCCCGTTGCTCTGTGACATGCACGGAACCACCGACAGGACTTACATACCGAGTGCGCATTTCCATTTGGGTCCGGCCTTTGCTTCCCATGGTTTCATTGTGGCCGAACCGGACTACCTCGGACTTGGCAATTCCAGGGGATTTCATCCCTATGTACATGCCGAATCAGAGGCCATGGCCGGCATTGAAATGCTTCGGGCCGTAAAGGAAGTCCTTGCCGATCTGAGCATCCAGCCGATGGACGAACTTTTCATTTCGGGGTATAGCCAGGGAGGACATTCGGCCATGGCCATGCACAGGATGATCCAGCAAGAATTGGACGGGGAGTTTACCGTCACGGCGTCTTCACCAATGTCCGGCCCTTACTCCCTCTCGGGCATCATGTTTGACAAAATGATGGCCGATCTCAATTACATCCCGGGCATTGCCTTCATGCCTTATCTGGTGTTGTCGTATCAGGAGGTCTATGGCAATATATACAGCGATCTTACAGATATTTTCAAACCCCAATACATTGGACCCATTCAACAATTCAGGGATGGAAGCACGACACTTTCAGCCATGGCAACATCCCTGTTTACCACGCTATTGTTGAACACCGGTACACTCAAGCCTCGCAACATGCTCAGGGATGATGTCCGGCAACAATTGCTCACGGATCCGACTGCTCATCCGATATGGGCTGCGATCACGGACAATGACCTGCTGAATTGGGTACCGGAGGCGCCCATGCGGTTGTTTTATTGTGAAGCGGATGAACAGGTACCTTATCAAAACAGTATTTTAGCCATGGAAACCTTCCAGGATGGTGGGGCTTCGGATGTATTGGCGGAGAGTAAAGGGGTGAATCTCAACCACGGAGGATGTGTGACCCCTGCTGCACAGGCTACGGTTGATTTTTTCAGGAGTTTTCTGGTCAGTTCTACCCACCAGGTCATTGCCGGAGATCCCCTGGAATTGTTTCCGAATCCGTCCAACCAATGGGTGCATATCCGGCATGCCGGAACCCGGGAATATCCCCAAGGAGAATTGGCGGTTTATGATTTGCATGGAAGACTTGTATGGCAGGATCTGCAGTTTACAGGATCTTTTGATGTGAGCCATCTTTCGCCCGGTATGTATCAATGTCAGGTCCGGCAGCCCGGATCTACGGTCACCCTTCGATTCACCCGAATCTAAGCTCCTGAGGTTCACGCCTCTCTCATTGTTGCTGGCATTCATGCCCCTTGAGGACTACTTCCTGTTGTACCGGAAGTACCTGTGAATTCCGGACCCTGTCCGAACAACGGGCAACCCTTTTCGGCATTTGCCGCCTGCTTTGACGTCAATGGCTCCACCCAGGCAGATCCGGATAGCGGTATACCCTCGCGAGGGTCGGTTGGCAGGTCAAGTCGGTTTTCCCTGGAATACGAACCCCTGGAGTAGCCGTATACGGGATCGCCATGGCCGTATTATCTTCCGGTTTCAATTGCGCTTACATGACTTCACCAACCGGTAAAGGAGGCATCCGGGATGCGCTCCGGGAGATGATTGATCCGTTTCTGAACCTGTTCAGGGTGCCCCGTGCCCTTTGGGGCGTCAACATCACCTATCTGCTTGAGGGATTTGCCTATTTCGGGATGTTGGGTCTGTTGGCCATGTATTTCAATGAATATGCCGGTCTAAATGATATCCAGGCCGACCAGATGGTGGGCATCCTCACGGCGGGTGTTACGCTGACCATGCTTTTTCTGGGTGCGGCGGTAGATCTGATCGGTGTACGTAAAGCGCTCCTGACGGCATTCGGGATGATGCTGATTGGAAGGGTTTGTATTGCCTGGGCACCGGATCTGCTCCCCGGGCAGGGCCTGTGGACGGGCACTCACCTGGTGGCCATGTTCGGCATATGCTGGGTCATGTTGGGGAGTGGCATATACCAGCCTGCGGCCTATACGGCTGTCAAGCGTTTTACTTCCCCTGCCACTTCTGCCATGGGATATGCCATGCTGTATGCCCTGATGAATCTGGGGGCCTTTTTGCCAGGTCTGATCTCTCCTCCCGTCAGAAAGGCCTTCGGGATTACCGGAGTTTTTTGGCTGTATGCCGGGGTGACGATAATAGCCATGGCCCTGGTCGCCATTTTAATCACCAAAAAGGCGATGGCTCAGGCTCAGCATTTGGCGGGGAATAAGGAGGAGGAAAGTGGGGATGAGGAGAAGCGATCATTGAAGGATCAATTCATGTATTACATCAGGAATTTTCCGCTCAGGGACCTTCGTTTCATGTTTTTCATTTTTATCCTCATCCCCGTACAAACCCTGTTCGCGCACAACTGGCTGACCATTCCTCAATATTGTGAAAGGGCGTTTTCAGGGATCGTGCAGGAAAACTTCGAGTTTTTTGTCAATTTCAATCCTTTGCTCATTTTCATTCTGACGCCCATAGTGGCCATATACACGGCGACAAAAGATACCTATCGGATGATGATTTTGGGCACCACGATCATGGGTTTGTCCCCTTTTATCCTGGCAACGGGTCCACATGTAGGGACCCTTTTTGCGTTTCTGGTCGTCATGACCATCGGAGAGGCCATTTGGCAACCCAGATTTCTTCAATGGGTGGCGGACATAGCTCCGAAGAACATGACCGGCATTTACATGGGGCTCGGGCAGTTTCCCTGGTTTTTGACCAAGGTGGTGACCAGTCTATATGCGGGGTGGTTCCTGATGAAATATTGTCCGGATGATTCGCCGATGGCGGATCTGGACACCGAGACCATGTGGCTTATCTACGGATGTATTGCGATGATCAGTCCGGTAGCCCTGTTCCTGGCCAGGGATTGGATGCGCAAAGGATTCAGGGTGAAGCACGGGGATTGATGCAGGTGATTCACCCATTGATTCATTCCTCGGCAGGGCCCTGACCGGCGCGGTCTGCGATGAAAGCACCCTGTTCGCACAACGGCAGACATTGTTCTCTCAGGAATGCCTCTACCGGAGCCGACGCTGCTTCCGGATAAAGCACATGGAGATTGGGCCCGGCATCCAGACTGAAGCATACCGGATGGCCTGTTTCTTTCCGGAATTGCCGAATCCGCTCCATGAGGGACAAGGATTGTGGTTGCATGAGAACAAAGGAAGGCCGGGAGGCCATCATCAGGGCATGGAGGGTAAGCGCTTCGTCTTCCACGATTTGACCAAAGGTCTCCCAATCTCCTTGACGAAGTACCGGAAGGAGCTGCCCCAGACGTTGTGCAGCCTGGGCATAGCGCACGCTGGCGTAAGGATGCTGGTCCATCAGCATGTGACCGGCCGAGCTCGAAACTGCCTTGCTTTTGCTGCTGACGATCAGGATGGTGTTGCGCAGGGTGTGAAAGGATGGATGAGCCAAATGGGCGGCAGGTATGGCGTATTCATCGCTGCTGCCATCGAGGGAACCGTGCCGCCCCCATGCGGCGATAACGGGATAGACAGATCGACAAGCGCTGCCGGAACCCAGACGGGCGATGTAGGAGGCTTTGCGCAGAAAGTCGTCGCGGTTTTCCAGGGTGCCGAAGAATTTTTGTTCCAGGGTACAAAGGCAAAGGGCCAAGGCACTCATGGCGGAGGCCGAACTGGCAATGCCGCTGCTGTGCGGGAAAGAATTAAGGGTATCCAGGTCTAGTTCCAATTGCCTCAGGAAAGGAAAGATTTCTGTAAGCGTTTCCAGAAACCGGGACATCCTTTCCGCAAATGCCGGTTCCGGATGGCCGTTGAATTGCAGATGGAGTGAAATGGCGGATGAGGGCACGCCTTCACGGCGTCGAAATGAAAGTCGGGTATGCGTATAGGCCTCTTGCAGCGTAATGCTGATGGAAGGGTTGCGGGGCAATTGTTGGCCGTGCTTTCCCCAGTATTTGATTAAAGCCAGATTGGAAGGGCTGCGCCATGTGACACTGCCTTCCAGGACCGATGATGTGTCCAGCAACAAGTGGGAGTTGCGGTAATCCAAAGTCATGGCTCAAAGATAATGACCCTTCAGACGTGCCTTTTTTTTGCCTGGGTAGCTGACTTGTACAAGCGCTGGAGGGCAGGTCCTTGTTTCAGGGTGGATTCGTATCCGATCTGGTAAATCTCATCGACCTGCCTGAGGTCGAAAAGGAAATAACGACCCAGTTCAGCCGGATTGATGATCATGTCGCATTGTTCGAATTTGGCCACTGCGTCACGGATGGTTACGATTTCATAAGCGCGGTGCATCAGCCGAAGTGAGGAGTCGATGGTGTTGGCTTCCATTTCCCGAAGGACATGTACGAAAATGCCGACCACCTTGTGGCATTGGTCGCGGATGGGCTCGACGGGAAAATTATTGAGGATACCCCCGTCGGCATAGGGTCGGCCATCTATTTCCACCGGTGAAAAGACGACAGGAAAGGCACAGGAAGCGAGGATCGCCCGGATCAGGGGACCTTCATGAAAACAGATTTCGTCTGCCTTCATGAGATCTGTGGCAGTGATATAAATGGGTTTCATGAGATCGCCAAAGTCATCCTTCGGGAAAAACCGGCGCAATACACGTACGAATGCCTCTGTATTGATCAGACCCGGTTTTTGCCAGGTGAGATGCGACCAATGGAAAAGTGGGGTTTCCTTGAAAAACCGGAGGATTTCCTTCGGGGCAATACCGCCGGCGTACATGGCACCTACCAGAGCACCGGCACTTGTGCCTGAAATGGTATCTACCCAAATGCCTAGTTCTTCCAAAGCTTGCAAAGCACCGGCATGAGCAGCTCCGCGGACGCCACCCCCTGAAAGAACCAATCCGAGACGATGTTTTTCAGAGGGATGTCCTGAGGGTTTCATGCCGGCAAGGTAACGGTTAGGCAAGAAGTATGATCCCGTAGGTTAAATTTGTATCCACAGGTTGCACCAACCACAAAATCCGAAATCCAGGATGGATCCGAAATCAACGCAATCACCTTACAGTCCCGAGGCACTGGCCGTTGCCTGGCAGGAATTGCTTCAAAGTATGAAACAGGATGCGTGGTGGTACCGGTTTGGTCCTTTTGTCTGGTTTGGCATTGCTTCCATGTTTTTTATGGTGTTTTACGCCTTTGACACTTCCTCATGGATGTACATGGCCGGATTTGTCTGTTGGTTGGTGGGGGTGATTTCCTGGTGGCGTTACAGGCGGAACAATCCGCAACATGCCTGGCATGCCATCAGCCGGCTGCCGGTCAAGGATCAAATCCCCCAAGTCGGTGAATGGATAGAAGCCAACAGGAAACCGGGCTGGTTGTATGTCACCGGTGGTGTCCTTGCATCCGCTATGTTTGCCATAACGCAGATGGAAAACCCGGCGGCCTTGAGGGAGGAGTTCGATGGGGCCTTATTGTTGTGGAGCCTGCTTCCTGCGTTGCTTCTGGTCCTCTATGCGGTGTACATGGATCGCCGGCAATACCGCCGGCGCATGGATCTGGTGCGTGAAATGCTTGAGGCATTCGGCCAGACAGACAATTCCCGGGAACAACACGAGTCAAAACCCTGAATAACCGGCGGGAACCATATTACCAAAGACCTGGAATCATGAAGGCGGTGCGGGCTTTGTAAAAATCCCATTCCTCCCCAAAATGAGCGGCCATTTGGTGTTCTTCCCGTTGTGCACGCAAAATCTGTACGGGCAAAATGATCAGGAGGGCAGCCCCCAGGGCGATCCAGTTGTTGGAGGCCAGGGCCAGACCGGTAAACCCAAGGATCAGGGAAAAATAGAAAGGATGTCGACTGTAACGGTATAGACCATGGGTGACAAGGTGAGCCGGAGGGCCAGCCGTAAACATCATGCGGCCCAGGGTAAGTATGGACCATATCATCAGGACGACCGCCAAAACAACAAGAAATTCCGACCATCGGCCCATTTGGGTGACGATGGGCAGAGGAAGCAAAGTATTGGCGAAGAAGATCAGGAGGATACCTACTGCGGAGGAGGCGGTGAGCATGGTGGAGCCGGGTAAGGATGGCGGATGGGTCATGATGCTGGATTCAGTAGGCTCTTACATTTCGTTTCTCCATAAAATTGATGAAAGCCCGGTTGACGACGCGGTTTCCTCCGGGGGTAGGATACCTGCCCGAAAAATACCAATCGCCGGTTGTCTTGGGACAGGCTTTGTGCAGATCTTCCAGGGTTTGGTAAATGACTTCCACGGGGATGTCCAGACCGGCTGGAGTAACCAGTCGGGCGATTTCATCCGACAGTTCTTCCACGGAGTAATGGTCGTAGAGCGAACGCACCTCATTCTGCATTTCGGAAAGTGGGAGACTTTCGGAGGCTTTGCACCGTTCATAGGCATCCTGAAGAAGATGTTCTTTACCGTCACGGTGCAGTAGCCGGATCAGGGCACGAAAAGCGACAAATTCGCCCATTTTGGACATGTCAATGCCATAACAATCGGGGTAGCGTATCTGGGGGGCGGAGGATACGATGATGATTTTGCCGGGTCGCAATCGCGCCACAATGGCAATCAGGCTGTCCTGCAGGGTAGTCCCTCTTACGATGGAATCGTCCAGCAGGACTACGGTATCGATACCGTCCCGGATAATGCCGTAGGTCACATCGTAAACGTGGGAAACGAGTTCTCCTCTTGCCTGATCGGCGCTGATGAAGGTGCGGAGTTTTTCATCCTTGACCACCAGTTTTTCCACTCGTGCACATCGGGAAAGTATGCGTTGAAGGTGATCGGGGTCGGGTGTTGCTCCCAAAGCGAGGATATCCTTTGATTTGCGCAGCGCTTCCTGTTGTTCGATTCCTCTGATAAACCCGAAGAAGGCCACTTCTGCGGTATTGGGTACAAAGGAGAAGACGGTATTCTCAAGGTCGTGGTTGACGCGTTCGAGGACGCGTCCCGCCAGGTATTCGCCCAGTCGGCGGCGTTCCTGGTAAATTTCCCGGTCTGTTCCGCGACTGAAATAAATGCGTTCGAAGCTGCAGGCAGCAGGGGGACGGGGGTCGGTGAAGGGTACTTCCTCGACCTGACCGTTGCGGCGCAGGATGAGTGCGTGGCCGGGTCTCAACTCGCGTACATGATCAAAATGGGCATTCATGGCGGTTTGGATGGCCGGGCGCTCGGAGGCAGCTACTGCTATTTCTTCGTCTTCATAATAGAAAGCAGGGCGAATTCCCGACGGGTCGCGAATGACGAAGGCATCCCCATGTCCCAGCAATCCGGCAATGGCGTAGCCGCCGTCGAATTTGCGGGTGGCCCGGCGAAGCAGTCGCTGAATGTCGAGGTGTTCAATGATCAGATCATTGATCTGGCGGTTGTCGTAGCCGTCGGGTTTGAACCAGGTGTAAAGGCGTTGGACCTCGTCGTCGAGAAAATGGCCGATCTTTTCCATGACCGTAACGGTGTCCGACCGCTCCTTGGGGTATTGGCCCAGTTCGATGAGTTGCTGGAAGAGCTCGTCCACATTGGTCATGTTGAAATTGCCGGCCAATACGAGATTGCGGGTCATCCAGTTGTTCTGTCGCAAGAAGGGGTGGCAGGTCTCGATGGAATTGTCACCGTGTGTACCGTACCGGAGATGACCCAGCAGCAATTCGCCGGTGTAGGGTTTGGCGTGATACAGCCAATCGGTATCGGCCATCTGCTCGGGCGACAGGTTGGTAAAATGGCCGTAAACGCCGGCAAAGAGATCTTTGAGATAATCGGGGCTGACACTTCGCCTTCGGCTGATATAGCGCTGGCCCGGCTCGGGATGGAGTTTGATGGTTGCGAGACCGGCCCCGTCCTGCCCGCGGTTGCGCATCTTTTGCATCAGGAGGCGCAACTTGTGGATCCCGTAAAGCGGGTTGCCGTATTTTTCCTGAAAATAGCGGACCGGCTGGCGCAGGCGGACGACCGCCAGTCCGCACTCGTGTTTGATGGGATCGCTCATAAGCTGATTGGAACCGCAAAGATAGCCCAACCTGCGGCCTCTTCAGGCAGCGTTTGAAGGAGGAGGACTATCTTTAGCCGGAATAACTGCATACACGATGAAATGGTTCTTGAGTTTTCTGTTGGCCACTTCCTGCTGGGGCATTGCGTTCAGCCAGGAGATCAGGATGTTCCTGGATGCCCCTTCGATTTACTTCCACAGCCCCAATCTGGAGGCTATTACGAATAATGCCGGAATGGGTATCGATTTTGGTTTCGGGGCGGGTACCCACTATCTGATGACCAGATTGAGTGGAGGCACAGCGGTGACGGCCGACTTCGAGTCAGACGAAATAGAAAAATCCTTTTTGTGGCTGCCCTATGTACGCCTGGAAGCCGGCGCCGGCATGTGGCGAACCAACGGCAACAAATGCGCCCATCACGATTCCAACGCATTTACGGTCTTGCCCAAAGCTTCCCTGATGTATGCCTTCGAACCCGGCGAAATGCAATTTACCGTGGGTGCTGAGCTCGGCTATTTTCGCATCAGGGATTATTTCCGCAACATGGAGCTTTTTCTTGACGGGGGATACAATCTGAACACAAAGACCCTGTTTGGGACCTTCGGATTTCGCAACTTCCTCAATCTCAGGGCTTAATCCCGGGCAATTGCTAATGTGACCAAGCTAATCCGGACTCCCGGCACGGTCAACAGGCTCAGCGCGCATGCCTCAAGCGTTGCTCCTGTGGTCATGACATCATCCACGAGCAGAATGTGCTGACCGGCAAGTCCTTTGTGACTTTTCAACCGGAAGGCACCTTTCATGTTGTCCAGTCTTTCCGAACGGGACATGGATGTTTGGGTAAGTGTGGCTTTTGTCCGGACCAGACGATCCTCCAGTAATGGAATTTCCATCACAGAGGACAAGCCCTTCCCAAACCATGCGCTTTGGTTGAATCCGCGAAAGTGCTGACGACGGGGATGCAACGGGACGGGAATGATGGCATTGGCCTCGTCAAATGGCTGGCATTCCATCAGCTCTCTGCCGTA
Source organism: uncultured Saprospiraceae bacterium (assembly GCA_964471595.1). Classification (GTDB taxonomy): domain Bacteria; phylum Bacteroidota; class Bacteroidia; order Chitinophagales; family Saprospiraceae; genus JAGNXB01. Next base: position 7,195 of record CAYYGN010000043.1, on the reverse strand, counting down.
AAACCGACCCAGATCATGGGCTGCCTGGCGTTGGCCCTGGTATTTGATGCGATGAAGGAGTTGTTGAACCGATGAATCTTTCAGGAAGTAAAACATGGCGGCAGCACCCTCCAGGGGGAAACGGCCCGTGAGTCGACGGGACATGGTATTGTCGGCGACCCGGTGAAAGTCTGTCCGGGGAAGGTCCCATTCACAATGCAGACACAGGCAATGGCCACCCAAAGGCTGAGCGCTGCCACAAGCGGCACACAAGCGTGGATATACCAACCCCAACAAGTCATCCATCCATTCCCTGAACCCGGCCATGACTTTCATGGATTGCAACGAGGACTTTAAAATAACAAGACGAACAAAACCGGGAAACCATTTTCCTGTTTTTATCCCAAATAACGGTTTTGAACTATCTGATCATCCTCCTGCTGGTGGTATTGCTGGCCGGATTCGCCTTGACGACAAACCAAAGGCCTTCGAAGGGGTCAATCACTCAGGTGGCTAACAGGTCATTCCACGATCTTGTCGTTGCCGGCATCTCCGGTGATAGCCTTCGCATGTCCGACTACAAAGGCAAATATGTGCTTTGTGTCAATGTGGCTTCCCAATGCGGATACACACCCCAATACAAAGGGCTGCAATCGCTTTATACCCTCTATGGTGACAAACTTGTGGTCATTGGATTTCCCTGTAATCAATTCATGGGACAAGAGCCCGGAAGCGCAGAAGAGATCAAGGCCTTTTGTGAGATGGAATTCGGGGTGACCTTTCCCTTGACGGAGAAGATAAACGTGAAGGGTCCCCAACAGCACCCGGTATATCAATGGTTGTGCCACCAGCCATTGGATGGAAAGACTTTCCATGAAGTGACCTGGAATTTCCACAAATTTCTGGTGTCACCAGAAGGCCGGCTCATCGGCCATTTTGGCAAGAAAGTGGACCCGATGGATGATGAGATCACCAGGATGATCCGCTAACACGGGCCTTATGGTTGTCACTCCGGTCCGAAATTTTTCATTATCAGATGATCATTGGGGGTGATGGACTATATTTGGCATTTGCGTTCGGAGTTTATCCTCTGAGTACCATGCCGCCATGTCTTTTTTAAGGATTTTCCTGCTCTTTTGTTTGTTACTTCCTTCGGTGCATGGGATGTCCCTTCCCCTTGGTGGCCATCCGGTCTTACCAACGGCAATACAAGCTGACGGCTTGACGCCGTTGCCGGAGAAAAGCCCGTCAGCCGGTCAAAGCGCCACAGTATGTCCTTGTACGGTATCCCACGGGGCGTTCAGCATGTCGCTCCCCTTTTTCTCCGGGCCTGAATCGGCCGTTTCGTTTTTCTCCTATGGAATCCCTCTTGGGTCTTGTGCCAATACCGGCTTCGAGCAGTCCAACCATCTGATTCTCATGCTCTATGAGGACACGGGATCCGGAGAGGTCAGTTTTATTTTCATCGCCGATTTGCCCAATGACGGAAGTGGCGGCACCCTTGAAGCCACCCTTGCTTGCATGCCCAATTCGGCCTATGTGGCGGTTTCGGATGACGCAGGTGAACTCACTGGCGCTCCGCCCACTTTTACCGGTAATTTCGTGTGGGACCAGTGCTGCACCGATGGAGGTGTGGTGGGAGGCCTCGGGTGCGGCTATTCGTTTACCTTCCGGATTGACGACATGACGGGCATTGATGTCATCACCCTGCTGTACGGGGATGAAAACAATCCTGTTTATGTGGACCTGCCCGCATCGGAATGCGATTTCATCTTTCATTGCGGCGGTGAAGTGTGCTGCGCCACGGATATCGAGTTGGATGCGGTCATTGAGGATGCCTTGTGCAGCAGCAGTAGTGAAGGGACCATAGACCTGACCGTCAGCGGTGATTGCCTCTCCAATCCGGATATCGTGTGGTCGAATGGAGAAACAACCGAAGATCTGGCAGGACTGGAAGCCGGTACCTATACCGTCACCGTTACGGATGCCAGTGGTTGTTCGGCCGAAGAATCCTTCAATGTAGGAGTAGCCTATTCAGATCCCGTGCCCGTGATCGATGGACCCTCGACGGTATGTGAAGGCGGGGAAATTGTCCTTTCGGTCAACGGGAATTATACGGCCATCCTCTGGAGTACCGGCGCCACGGATTTTGCCATCGCTGTTCAGACACCCGGAACCTATTCGGTGACGGTGACCAATGAAGGGGGATGCACAGGCTCGGCCTCTGTTCTCATCGATCAGTATCCGGCTCCCTACCCTGAAATTACCGGCCCTACGGCTATTTGTCCGGGATCGACCATTTTTCTGGATGCCGGTCCGGGATTTTCACTGTACGAGTGGTCCAGCGGGGGTTACAACCAAACGGAACCCATCCAATGGCCCGGTGCTTATGAAGTCGTTGTGACCAACGCCTTCGGTTGCACGGGGACTGACTGGGTGGAGATATTCGAACTACCACTGCCCGATCCGTTCATCTACGGTCCAGACAGGATTTGTACCGGCCAAAGCGCTTTGCTTGAGGTCGACGACCTGTTTGTTGCCTACCAGTGGACAACAGGGGATACCGTTGCACAAACGACCATATCCCAGTCAGGAACATATGCGGTGACAGTATCCAATGCCGAGGGCTGCACCGCCGTCGCCCAATGGACCGTTGAAGAAGGCAGCGCCCAACCACCGGTCGTTTCCGGCGACTCCCTCTTCTGTGCGGGCGATTCGGTATTGTTGTCCTTGTCGGGCGGGATTGCCGGTTGGGTATGGTCAACCGGAGACAGTACGCTTCAAATACTGGTCGGTGATCCGGGAATGTATTTTGTGGCATCCGTGGACTCGTCGGGTTGTCGCGATACGGTGACTTATCTGGTAGATACCTTCCCAACCCCAATGGTCCAGATTGCCGGACCTATGGCTCTTTGTGCCGGAGACACGGTCATGTTGACGACAGGACCGGGATTCACCGGGCATCTGTGGTCAAACGGCGAAACTTCACCTTCTGTACCGGTAAGCATTGGGGGTCCGGTTTGGGTAATGGTCACGGACAGCAACGGCTGCCAGGCACGGGATACGGTATCCGTGGTTTTGTGGCTATCGGATACCGTACAATTATCCCTCAGCAGTTGTCATCCCCAGGATACGGGTCTTACCGTAACAGTACTGACTGGTTTGAACGGATGTGACAGTGTGGTCATTCGCGTTATCCGGCTTCAGGCAGGGGATACCACGCTGATCCAGATGACCAGTTGCCATCCTCCGGACACTGGGGTATTCCAGGTACTGTTGACCAACCAGTTTGGATGCGACAGCCTGGTAGTGACCGAAATTTCCTTTCTGGAAGCCGATACCGTCATGCTGACCACCTCGACCTGTGACGCCTCCCAGGCCGGGTGGGACACCCTCCTCCTCAGCAACCAGGCCGGTTGTGACAGTATTGTCCTGATAGAGACCATTCTCCGGGATCCGGATACCCTGACCCTGACCGGTTCGACCTGTGATCCCTCCCAGGCGGATACTACGGTATGGGTAGGCGCCAATCAGTGGGGATGTGACAGCACCGTTATAACGGCGATCGCTTTGCTGCCTTCCTCCCGGGAGGAGCGATGGTTGTCTTCCTGTCTGCCCGCCGATACGGGCATCGTCGTACAAACCCTGGCGAATGTCCATGGATGTGACAGTATCATCATCACGACGACCCTCCTTCTTTCGGAAGACAGTTGTCAGCTGCAAGTGGATCCGGTTGTCATGCCCGGTGTCTGTGCAGGAGATAAAGGAAGTATCCTGCTACAGGCGGCATCGGGGGCTTTTCCGGTATGGGTGATTTGGACGGACAGCATCAGCGGTACGGTAAGGGATTCGATATGGTTGACCTCCGGCATTCCCTTTTTGCTGGCCGATCTGCCCCCTGGCACTTATTACCTGCATTTGGAGGATGCCCAACAACACATCTGGACCGATACGGTGGCCGTCCCGGTTCCTCCGCCTTTCCTGGCGCAATTGCTTAAAATTGGCACATCCGGCGGGTATGACCTTGCCTGTGCCGGAGATCAGTCAGGCGCATTGACCTGGATGCCGGTTTCCGGAGGTGTGCCCCCGTTTTCCACCTGGTGGTCCACGGGACAGGCCGCTGATACCCTGACCGGGATCGGGGCAGGCACTTATGGCTTGACCATCACCGATGCCTCAGGATGCGAGATCGTCCTCGGTGATACATTGACCGAACCCCCTTTACTGACAGCTTTCCCGGCCATTGAGCAGGACCCATGTGATGGCGTGTTGCCCCAGATGACCAGTTGGCCGGTGGCCGGTGGTGCCGGGCCATACCGATTGATAGCCAACGGGGATACACTGCTTCCGGGTCTGTGGCCGGCCCTGGTGCCGGGTCCGACCAGGCTGGAGGTCTTTGATGCCGCGGGATGCCGGTGGGACACCCTGATCCAGGTGCCTGGAGAGTCGATTTTCACGATTGAACTGGGACCTGACTTGGTCCTGGAATCGGGAAGCAGGGTGACGTTGTTTCCGGTCGTTTACCCGGACACGGCCACCATCATTTCGTTGAAATGGGATCCTCCCTTGTGTCCCGGCTGCCTGACGCCGCTCATTTGGGCACGGGATTCCTCTTTCCAGGTGACGCTGGAGGCAATCAATGCAGCAGGTTGCAAGGCCAAAGACGCTCTTTGGGTGGAAGTCATTGTCCGCCGTGTGTTCATACCTACTGCATTCAGTCCCGATGGTGACGGGATCAATGACCTTTTTGTGCCATTTGGCGACCCGGAAGTGGAGGTGGTTGACTTCATGATATACGACCGGTGGGGCAATGCCGTATTCCGGAGTGGCGGATTCAATCTGGGGGATCCTGATGTCGGATGGGACGGATCGTTCAGGGGGCGTCCCGCCGAGCTGGACGTTTTTGTCTATGCGATGTTGTTCCGGTGGCCGGATGGTCAGGAACGGCTTTTCAAGGGCGATGTCTTGATAATGCGGTAAAGGCCACCGGCCTGATGGACCTGATTATCTTCGCCCTCCATGGATACCCGGCGGTCAAGGCGGATTGGGATGTATGGCGGCAGATTGCCGGGTCCACTACTGATCGTGACGGGAGCCATGCACGGCAACGAGCCCGCCGGTATTCAGGCTCTGGAACGGGTTTTCAATCTCCTGGACCAGGAGGAGCGCCTCCGTCCCGGATTTGTGTTTCGGGGTTGTCTGGCCGGGCTTGCCGGCAATCTGGGGGCTTTGCAGGAGGGCCGCCGATTCATGGCGCGGGATATGAACCGGATGTGGGATCCGGAAGAGGTAGCGCGGATACGGCGTCTGCCGCCCACCGCCTTGCAGGATGAGGAGGCCGAAATGCGGGCTTTGCTTCGGGAGACTGACGAACTGATGGCCATGTATCCCGAAAGTCCGGTCGTGGTCATGGATCTCCACACCACGACGGCAGGAGGGGGCATTTTCTGCATTGCTACCGACGATCCCGACAGTATGGCGCTGGCAGCTCAATTGCATGCACCGGTGATTCTCGGGTTGTTGGCGGGCATCCGGGGCACAACGATGCACTATTTCCGCACGGAGGTCCTGGGCAGGGAGGCGCTTTCGTTTGCCTTCGAAGCCGGGCAACATACGGATCCACTGTCGGTGGACCGGGCCATTGCGGCTGTCATTGCGTGCATGAGGGCTTTGGGCATGGTGGCGCCGGAGGATGTGGAAAACCGGCATGATGCCATCCTGGAAGCATACTCGCGGGATCTGCCGAGGGTGTGCCGTGTGATTGGTGTACACCCGATCCGCCATCAGGATGCCTTTGTGTTGGCGCCCGGATTTATCAATTTCCAACCGGTGCACCGGGGGCAGTGGCTGGGCAAGGACGGCGATGAGGATCTGGTGTCGCCGGTGGATGCTCTCATCCTGATGCCGCGTTATCAGCGCCAGGGAGATGACGGATATTTTCTGTTGGAAGTCCTGGATCCACCCGGGTCGGATCAGAGCCGGTAAGAGCGGCGGTTGCCCAACAGCTTCTCCCGGATCGAATCGCCGGGTTCCGGTCGTGCCTCTTTGGGTTTCCAGCCGGGAAAACGGGGATCCGGCAATTCGGCCGGATTGGGGTGGACCACGATGGTGGGTCCCGGGCATTCATGGTTTTGATCGCCGGCCGAGATTCGGGCGTGAGGGAGTATCCACGAGCCCTGCTTTCTGGCGTGGAGCAGGTAGGTAATGCTGGCCTGACGGCTCACCTTGCCGTTGATGATTTGCATGGAGGTGGACTGTTGGGGGCCACTGACGATGTCGAAGGGGTGGAAATCAGGTGGCTGGAAGGAACGGACATCGGCGTTTTCAATGTGGTAGGTGAGTTGGAGGAGGTGACCTTCCAGGAGGGTATCGGAACTGGTGCGGACGGAAAATTGGATCTCCTGGGCGGGCAGACTTATGCTGGTCATGAGGAGAATCCCAATGAGGCGGGGCACAATACGCATGAAAACGGGTTTGGTTTTGGAGGGAAAATGCGGGTGGCGGGGGAAAGGTTCACAAAGAGGCAACCGGACGGTTTCCTGCCCCTTGAAGAGAATGGCAATGACGCCGGGACCTATCTTTGTACCAAATCCTCCTGATGACACCAACTGCCTGGATTGTGGATGGGGTGCGCACCCCGATCGGAAAATTTGCCGGAGGCCTGGCAGATGTACGGGCCGACGATCTTGCTGCCCACGTCCTTCGCACCCTGGTGGCCCGGCATCCCGCCATACCGCCCGACAAGTGGGACGACGTCATTCTCGGCTGCGCCAATCAGACAGGCGAGGACAACCGCAATGTCGCCCGGATGGCCCTGCTCCTCGCCGGAATTCCGGTCAGCGTACCGGGCGAAAAGGTCAACCGGCTATGTGCTTCAGGGATGTCGGCGGTCATGCAGGCCGCGCGGGCCATCCGGTCGGGTGAAGGAGAGCTATTCCTCGCGGGAGGGGTTGAGCACATGACCCGGGATCCCTGGGTCATCTCCAAGACCACCACCGCCTACGGCCGTGATGCGCAGATGTACGACAGCAGTTTTGGCTGGCGATTTGCTCACCCCCGTATGAAGGCCGAGTTTGGCACCGAGGCTATGGGGGAGACGGCTGAAAATCTGGCGGAACAGTACAAGATAAGCCGGGAAGATCAGGACCATTTTGCCGTGTGGTCCCAGCAGAAGACGGAGCAGGAACTCTCGATGGCGGAACTGCGCGAGACGAAG
>CAYYGN010000042.1:12728-18177 GCA_964471595.1 uncultured Saprospiraceae bacterium | reverse complement strand
CATACCTCCGGCGCAGGCGGGTCCCGCCTGCGGCATTTAAGGATTTCTGTTGCTTTTCCTTCATGACACAAATTTAAGTTAGATTCGTGTCCGTCCAAACCAGACCGCCTCACAAAGATATATGATTTAGACAATACACCCAAATTTTATCTCTTAATTTTACTTTTTACTAAGCTGTTGATAATTAATACCTTAGCAATAAACTAACTCGTAAAGGCGAGAATGTCGAATTATGCCATGAATCAAAGTTTTCCTAAGCCTTGACATTTAGAGCTATTAGTGCCCGTCCTATTCCTAATTCCAACTTAAATTTGTTGGTCCGGTCAAGCATTTTTATCCCAAACGGACGGCACTTGTATGGTAATCTGTTTTCACCATTCCTTCAGCCATCATTCCCTTTTAGGAGTTGTTCTGACGTGGTGCCAGTTAATGTTATCACTTTCTTCCCAGGCTCAAGTCACCCAATTCACTCATTTTACCAATATCCCCGTCAATCAGGAATACTTCGGCTTTGCCAAAATGTCCGCAACTCCGGACGGGGGCTTTGCGGTCCTGCAAGTGCATCCCCAGCTCGGCGATATCCATATCCTCCGGTTTGATCACTGCGGGGATCTCCAGTGGGCCAGGATCGTGACCATGAACTTGCTTTATCGTCCCACCCGATCTTCGGATTTGATTATCACTCCCGACGGAATATTGCATGCCGGGATCATGCACCACGGTCAACCTGGTTATTTCACCCTCTTGCGGTTTTCGGTTAGCGGCGAATTCATGGCGCATCACTCCTGGCGATACCACCGCATGGGAGGCGGCGTATTTTCCATGGGACTTATGCCTGACGGACAGATATTCCTCACCGGAATCAACCACCCGCCAATGGGTCCAACCGATTTTACCACACTGATTGACTCCGCCGGCAACCTGGGACCTGTTTTCGGATATATGCAGTCAACCATTGGTTACCAGACTGTCGGTGCATCGACACCGGATGGCAAAATCCTGCTCCGTCGAGGTGACCAGTTTTCACTCGTGGACCCATATAAAGGGGAGGTCATCTGGCGTCAAGGACTAGTGGCACCGCTCTACAACGGAGTCATCCCTACCCGTATCCCGGGAGGCTGGATGCTGCTCGGTCAGTTTGCCAACAGCCTGGACAAACGAAATGCTGTTCCTGTATTCGTGGGGGATGATGGCGAATTTATCTCGTTGGGGGAGATGTTCCCGGCTAATGGTAACTCCAACCAGTGGACAGAAAATATTCAAATGCGTCGCGTCCTCCGGGTCTCGGACAACCGTCTGGTGACGGTCACAACAGATTCGATAGAGCGTGGATTCATTTCCGTTGTTGTCCTTTCGGACATGGGCGAAGTCATTGAACAACGGCATTTCAATCCCGATCCCTACCAATACCGCCTGCTCAACCACGATTTTGCTCTCCTGCCTGGTGAAAAACTCGCCATCGCCGCCAATCTGGACAGCAGCCTGGCCATCGTGCAGGTCTCATTGGCCGACATGCCAGCTTGTGGAACGGTCATCCGCAAGGATGTACTGCCTTACCAAACCAGTGTGTCCCATTGGGGTCAATTTTCTTTCCGGATGGACACCCTGCAATGGGAACCATTCGATATCGAGACCTATGTAAATGATGTGTCACTGAACGCTCATGTCCTGTGCCGCGATGTAGAAACTCCAATCGCCGATACCGTAACGATCCTGCCATTATGTCCGGATGATTCCGTTCGAGCCGATGCGACCCATCCCAAGGCAGATGCTTACCGATGGTCGAATGGCGATACAACGTCCCGGCGTACGTTTTCCCTGACGGGTGAATACACGGTGGAAGTCCAGACAGGTTGTCAAACATTCCTTCACACCTTCCGGATTTCCAAAGCTCCTAATTGCGATTGTCCGCCTCGATTCCCCAATTTGTTTACCCCCAATGCAGACGGCACCAACGACGACTTTGGACCCGTGGATGCCTGCCCGTACCCGGATTACAGGTTGACGGTCTTCAATCGCTGGGGCCATGTGGTCTTTGCCTCATCCCGGCCCGATACCCGATGGGATGGCACTTTTCTAGGGAAAGAACAACCCTCCGATACTTACCTCTGGCTGCTTGAATACCGTCCCATGCCAGATTCGACAGACCGGCAGACCAGAGGGGAAGTTACTTTGCTCAGGTAGCCATTGCTCTTATCCATGCCGCAACCGCAGCTCCCTGCATTTTGAAGAGCGAGTTTACTCATAGAAAATACTTTGAATCAGTTGACAGATAAAATAATATGTCTGTCAGGCCCATTAGTCACCTTTCTTTCTATCTTTGGTAAACATCGGCGCCGAATATTTGAAACCCGCTTCCACCAAGGGCAGCCAAAGCTGCGCGACAAGGGGGCCAAAGGCCGGCGGCGACAATGTTCATCCTTTGGGGGTATCCTCTCGGCAGACCCTCAAATAAAGAAACCGTATCCTATTCTTCCACCATTAAACCAATTGGTATGTTCAAGACACTTTTTACCGTATGCCTCGCCCTGGCTCTTTCCGTCACCCTCCTTTCCGCACAATCCAGCAGCATCGGCGGCAGCGCGAATGTCGATGATCAGGTAGCCTCCCTCACCAAAAGTTGGGAAGATGCCTACAACTCAGCGGACGTCATGGCGCTTCGCAAACTGATGGCCGCCGACATTCAGCGGACCAATGCAGACGGCACTGCCCTTTCAGGCCCGGATGCCGTCAGTGAATACTATACCAAGATGTTCCAGTCCGGCAAATGGAAGGTGATGATCCGCCATGAAAGCTCCGCCGTTCAGGCGGACGGCAGTATTGTCGCCACAGGCTCCTACAAAGCGGAAGGCACCGCTGCGGATGGTACCACCAGTGTTCATCGGGGCACCTATCGCAACGAAATTGTCCGCCAGGACCGCTCCCTCGTGATTCGCAAGATGAAGCTGCACGACTCGCTCTGATCCCTGTCGCAACCTTAACACAACCAAACAGGCCCCGGATTCAGCACCCGGGGCCTGTTTTATTTTATAATCCGCACCTTGGTTAGCCGTCAGCGCCAGCCGGTGGATCAGTCCTTCTTGCGCGGATTGTTCCGGTCCAGGACTTCATCCACCAAACCGTATTCTTTGGCCATCTGCGCGGTCATCCAGTTGTCCCGGTCACAATCCTCCTCGATCTTGTCATAAGGTTGGGCCGTGTGATGGGCAAGAATGTCGTAGAGATGCTTTTGGAGATCCTTGATGAGGCGATAAGAGATTTCCATATCCGTCACCTGACCCTGCATGCCTCCCATCGGCTGATGGATCATCACCCTGCTGTGATACAGGCATGATCGCTTGCCTTTGGTGCCGGCAGCCAGCAGGACGGCTCCCATGGAAGCCGCAAGCCCGGTACAAATGGTGCCGATGTCCGGTGTCACGTATTGCATGGTGTCATATATACCCAGACCGGCTATGACCGAGCCTCCGGGACTGTTGATGAACATCTGGATGTCCCGCTTGGGGTCGGTGGATTCCAGAAACAACAACTGGGCCTGAATGACATTGGCCACATAGTCATTGACTGGCACACCCATGAAAATGATGCGGTCCATCATCAGCCGGGAAAAGACATCCATACCTACAATATTGAGTTGCCTTTCCTCAATGACCTGGGGGGTGAAAGCATGGATATTGGGCACGGAAGTGGCCATGTACTTCTCCAGATGATGAGAACTCATGCCGAGGTGCCTGGTGGCGTATTTTTTGAATTCGTCCTGATTCATGCGTGCAATTTAATGGGTATACCTGTTTCGTGGGAAAAGGTTTGGCCGAAATGCCTCATTTCGTCGATCAAAGTGCTTTGTACCTTCTTTCCACGTCTTCATAAGCGCGATTCATCCAATCCCGGAAAGCGTCGGGGGACATCTCCTCTTCCTTCAGGGTGACGCGCTCCAGCCAGGCGCCCGTCAGTTTGTGCCGGACGATCTCGTCCGCCAATTTGCCCCTGAACTCCTTGTCGGTCAACGCCCTGGGAGCAAGCTGGTCCAACATTTGCTCGTCTGCCTGCCCGCCAAAATATTCCCGCAACTTGACCTTGTAGGCTTCCAGCAATTCCTCGTCCTGCACTTCGATGTCCGACAAGTCAAGCATCTTGTCCCTCACCAGGGACCAACGCAGGTCGGTAAAAAACCTCCGGTATTTTTCCTCGTCCCACATTTCCTTCTCACCGTCATCCTGCGCACGCTGGACCACCCATTTCCGGAGGAAATCCTCCGGCAAGGGCATCGCATTCAACTCCAGCATTTCAACCTTCATCAGGACTTCGGCATATTCCCGAATCGGTTGGGCAAAATTTTGAGCCATTTGCAGTCGGACCAATTCCCGCATGTCGGCTTCACCGGACACCTGTCCCGGCCCGAAAGCTTTGTCGTAAAACACCTGGTCCAAAGGGGCAGGTGTCACCCGGGTGATCTTGTCCACACGCGCCAGGAAATCACGGCTGGTTTCAGGAGCATCCTCTTCCAGATGGAGAATGTATTTGCGGGTGGCGGCATCATCGGCCGTTTTCTCAGCCTGATAGGGATCAAACCGGAAGGTATCACCCTTCTTTTTGCCGATCATCACCTCACGGAGGGCGTCGGACATCTGTTCATTGACCAGAAAATGGGTGTGCGTATGCACGCCGCCCTCCTTTTTTTGGCCATCCTCCCATTCTTCGAGGTGGAGCTCCACGTAATCCATATCCTCGATCGTTCCGTCTTCCAGGTCTGTCCGCTCTCCATGACGTCGCTGCAGAATGCCGATCTGTCGATCAACATCCGCATCCGGCACCTGTACACGGGGCAAGACGACATTTTGCGATGCTCCAAACCCTTCCAGAGCGAATTCCGGGATCAGCCCCAGGTCGAAATGGACCCGATAATCCCCAAGATCATCCAGGTTGAAGCGCAGACCCTCCTGGTCTTCCGCCAACATAGGCTCCCCGAAGAAAACCGGTTGCGTCTCTTTCAAATAATCCTGTAGCCGTTGGTTGATTTCGCTCTGGACCACATCCGCCAGGATGGATTCGCCGTACATTTTTCGCACCAGCGCTTCAGGGGTGTGGCCCTTGCGAAAACCCTTGAGCTGCGCTTTTTTGCGAAATTCCCGGAGCTTGTCCTCAAACAGGGACAAATAATCGGATTTGCCTACATGTACGGTCAGGCGGGCGCTCAGCGGACCTGTCTCTTCTCGGGTTACTTTTTGCATGGGAAAAAGGAAAAATTCGGTAGGTATTCATTGAACGGGCCGGCAAGACCGGTCCATCGTAAAATAGGGTCATTTTGATCCTCCACCGGCAGGGGTGCTCCCTTCCGGAGGTGGCATTCATCAACATCTTGGTGGAAGGACTTCCCGCTCCGCCTTCGTCGGCACGGGATAAACTTCTCGCCCCTCCTCACTCCTCCACTTCGTGTGCGGGTGGAGGG
>CAYYGN010000042.1:1825-12628 GCA_964471595.1 uncultured Saprospiraceae bacterium | reverse complement strand
ACTCCTCCACTTCGTGTGCGGGTGGAGGGACTTCCCGCTCCGCCTTCGTCGGCACGGGATAAACTTCTCGCCCCTCATCACTCCTCCACTTCGTGTGCGGGTGGAGGGACTCGAACCCCCAAGCCTCGCGGCACCAGATCCTAAGTCTGGCGCGTCTACCAGTTTCGCCACACCCGCCAAACGGTAAAAAGCACCGGTTTGCTCAAAAGGAGGGCAAAGTTAAACATTTGCCCGCCACTTTCGAAGTAATGGCAATTTCCGTATATTTGTTGACGCGGTGTTCCCGGACTGCCTGTCCGGGCCCCGTGTTCGTATGTCCGAGACACTCGTCATTGCCAAGGAAGAGAAGCAGATCATTCAGCGGGCTTACAGGGAACTCCTCAAGTCCATCAAGACCCCTATGGATGATCAGGACAAGGAGGACATCCGAAAGGCCTACAACCTCGCCGTAGAAGCCCATGCGCGGCAGCGACGCAAGTCGGGCGAACCCTATATCCTGCACCCCATCGCCGTAGCCCGCATCTGTGCCGAAGAGATTGGTCTGGGACCGACGGCCATCATCGCCGCCCTCCTTCATGATGTGGTCGAAGACACCGAATACAGTCTGGAGGATATCCGCCAACGATTCGGAGAGCGCATCGGTATGATCGTGGACGGACTCACCAAGCTCGACAGCGCCTACAATTCGGAAAGCCCGCAAGCAGAAAACTTTCGCAAGGTCCTTTCCACCCTCGTCAAGGACGTCCGGGTTGTCCTGATCAAAATGGCCGACCGGCTGCACAACATGCGCACACTGGGCGCCATGCCCCGTCACCGGCAGCTCGCCATTGCCGCAGAGACCAACTACATCTATGCGCCCCTTGCCCACCGGCTCGGTCTGTACAACATGAAGACCGAATTCCAGGACCTGTGCATGAAAATCACGGATCCGGAATCTTATCAGGAAATCAAGCAAAAATTACAGGAGACCAAAGCCTCCCGCAACGCCTACATCGAGCGCTTCATCATTCCGATCAAGGAGGAACTGGAAGCCGCAGGTCTTGCTTATCGCATCACCGGAAGGCCCAAGTCCATCCACTCCATCTGGAACAAGATCAAATCCAAAGACGTCTCGTTTGAAGAGATTTTCGACCTGTTTGCCGTTCGTATCATCCTCGATGTACCCCGTAAGATGGAAAAGGCCTCCTGCTGGCAGGTGTATTCCATAGTGACCGACGTTTATCGCCCTATCCCGGAACGCCTGAAAGACTGGGTCACCACGCCCAAATCCAACGGATACGAATCCCTGCACACCACGGTCATCGGACCGGATGGCCGCTTCGTTGAAGTGCAGATCCGTTCCGAACGCATGGATGAGATTGCAGAGCGGGGATTTGCCGCCCACTGGAAATACAAGGGCATGAGTGACCAGCCCGACGTGTATGAAAGCTGGTTGGACAACATCCGGGAAATTCTCGAAAACCAGGAATCGGACGCCATCGAATTCCTGAACGATTTCAAAACCAATCTCTTCCATGAAGAGATCTACGTCTATACCCCCAAGGGTGACATGCGCATCCTGCCCAAAGGCGCCACTGCCCTGGATTTTGCCTTCATGATCCATACCGATCTGGGACTCCGCTGTGCGGCGGTCAAGGTCAACAACCGGCTGGTGCCCATGGGCTATAAATTGATGAATGGCGACCAGGTCAGTATCCAGACCAATAAAAACCAGAAGCCCAACGAGGCCTGGCTCAAGATGGTGGTCACCGGAAAAGCCCGGTCAAAGATCCGGACCGCCATCCGTGAGGAACGCCAGCAACAGAGTTCCATCGGCAAGGAAATCCTGGAGCGGAAACTCCAGCATGTCAAAGCCGACCTTGAACTCAACGCCGACATGCTGGTCAAGCATTACGGTTACCGCAGCCGACTGGATCTCTACAGCGCTGTCGCTGCCGAGGAAGTCAATCTTCAAGACCTGAAGAAATTCCGGGTGGACAACAACCGCCTCCTTCCTCCGGAAACCGAAGCCGCCCAGGTACAAGACAAGGCCAAAATGCCCGAGGCCGCTCCGGACCCCAACCGGAAAACCGGTCTTCCCCGGCTGATCATCAACGGAGAACCGGCCGACCAGTATGAATACACGATGGCCAATTGTTGCAACCCGGTCATGGGAGACGACGTGTTTGCCTTCCTTTCGACCAACGGAGGTGTCCGGATCCATCGCTCCACCTGTCCCAATGCCGTTAATCTGATGGCCAATTACGGCTACAGGGTCATGAGGGCCGAATGGGCCCAACAGGCAGGATCCTCTTTCCGGGTGGATCTTCAAATCACCGGCATTGACAGTGGCCCCGGCGTTATCGAACGCCTTTCTCAGAAAATCTCCTCCAACCTGGGCCTGGATATCCGGTCGTTCAGCATTGAAGGGAAAGAAGGCTATTTTGAAGGAAAGATCAGCCTGATCGTCCACAACAAAGACCAGGTCATCCTGGCCATACGCGCGCTCAAATCCCTCGAAGGGATTTCATCCGTCGTACGCCTCGACAGTGCATGAACCAACCTGCTTGCCCGGCAGTTAACCTTTACACATGGCTACTCACACCCAAACGCATCTGAAGGATTCCGCCGCCGGTCATATCCTGGAGGAGGCGTTGAAGATTTTCAATGCCTACCTCGAACGCAACCAGCTCCGAAAGACCCCCGAACGGTTTGCCATCCTCGAGGAAATCTACCGCAGCACCGAGCACTTCGATGCCGAGAGCCTGTACATCCACATGAAAGCCCATAATTACAGGGTCAGCCGGGCTACCGTGTACAATACCCTCGAACTCCTAGCCGGTTGCGATCTCGTCCGCAAACACCAGTTCGGCAAAAACCTCACCCAGTACGAACGCTCCTACGGATACCGGCAACATGACCACCTGATTTGCCTCGATTGCGGCAAGGTGATCGAGTTCTGTGACCCCCGCATTCAGCAGATCAAAGATGTGATGGGCGACATCCTCAAGTTCAGGATCCGCCATCATTCCTTAACTTTGTACGGTGAGTGTCACGGGGCCTGTGAAAAGACGGCACAGGCTTTGAAGTGATATCACGCGTATTCGCCCGAAATCCCGATCCCATGAATTATCGCCTCACCCGCAAAGGGGAGTCCCAGGTTCTTTACCTGTACCGGCTCCTGTCCGATCTGGACAATCGCGTCATCCTGGACGAGATCAACCGCACCGTCCATGAAGACGACTGCCGAAACATCATTATTGACCTCTCCCAGCTCGATTACATGGACAGCAACGGACTCAATCTCCTTCTGGCCATGTGGCGACACCTTCGCCAATGCGGGTGTCCGCTCATGCTCACCGAGCCCCGTCCTGCCGTGCAGCGCCTGCTTGAAATGACCCGGCTGAGGGCCATCTTCGATTTCGTGCCCTCCGTGGACGCCGCTCTCCTCGTCAATCGCTGAAACGCAAGAATTTCTGCTCTCCGCAAAAACCTGACGGGTATTCCCGGAAGATGAGCGAAATTTGCCGTTTATCCAGCACTCCATCCTTATGCAGGTAGACGTATTGTTAGGACTCCAATGGGGCGATGAGGGGAAAGGCAAGATCGTAGACGCACTCGCCCCGCACTACCAGATCGTCGCCCGCTTTCAGGGTGGTCCCAACGCAGGCCACACCCTCGTCATAGACGGACGGAAGTATGTACTGCATACCGTGCCCTCCGGTATTTTTCATGCGCATACCATCAATCTGATCGGCAATGGCGTCGTCCTGGATCCCGTCATTTTCCGTCGGGAACTGGCACAGCTCGATGAAGCAGGGGTCGAATACCGGCACAATCTGGTCGTCGCGCGAAAAGCACATCTCATCCTGCCGACACACCGTTATCTCGACGCCGCCAGCGAGGCTTCCAAGGGAGCCGAAAAGATAGGCTCCACCCTCAAGGGGATAGGTCCGGCGTATATGGACAAAACCGGGCGGAACGGACTTCGCATAGGAGACATCCATCTGCCCGAGTTTGCCTCCCGGTATGAAGCGCTTAAAAAGAAACACCTCCGGCTGATTGCCCAGTTTCCCGATATCCCTTTCGATCTGGAAGGGGAGGAGATCGCCTGGATGGAAAGCCTGGACGCCCTTCGTACCCTCCCTCTGGTGGATGGCGAATATTTTGTGCATGATGCCATTGTAGCCGGAAAACGCATCCTGGCCGAAGGGGCTCAGGGCAGTTTACTCGATGTGGATTTTGGCACCTATCCCTACGTAACCTCCTCCAATACCATTACGGCAGGCGTTTGTACCGGCCTCGGCCTGGCTCCCCGCCATATCGGTGATGTCATCGGGATTACCAAAGCCTATTGCACGAGAGTGGGTAGTGGCCCATTCCCCACCGAACTCCACGGAGAGGATGGCGAATTCCTGCGCCGGGCCGGACAAGAATTCGGTTCCACCACCGGGCGCCCCCGCCGCTGCGGATGGATCGACCTGCCCCTGCTCAAATACACCATCATGCTCAACGGGGTGACCCGGCTTGCCGTGACCAAGGTGGACGTCCTCAATGAGTTGTCCCTCATCCGGGCGGCAACCGCCTACCGGTATGACGGCAAAATCCACACCCAGATCCCCTTCGACCTGACCCAGACCCCCGTAGAGCCGGAATTCCACGACTTCGCCGGTTGGGAGGAATCCCTGGAGGCTTGCCGTTCGGAAGCCGAACTTCCCAATGCCTGCCGTCATTTCCTGACTTATATCGAGGAGCACCTGCATGTACCAGTCTCGATGATCTCCACCGGACCCGAAAGGGAGAGTCTTATCGAACGCTGACCTCGATTGCCACCGGACGACGAGCGGTGATCAGGTATTGAAAAGGAAGGGTGTGATGGTCGGCCGTGACCTCCTCGTAACCGGCAGCGATCAGCTCCCCGGTCACTGTATGCGCAGCCAGTTTGACCTCCAAAGGCGGCCCCAGCCGGAGCGGCTTTTTGTGAAAATCCACCACCATCAATTGCCCTCCCGGCTTCATCCGTGTCCGGAGTTGACGGAAATACGCCACCCGGTCCTGCATGTAGATATAGGTGTTGACGACGAGGACGACATCCGCTTCACCCTCATGCAAATGGGGATCGGCCGGCGTGGCCAGCCGGATATCGAGCCGGCTCCGCAAACTGTCGGGAAGGCGCCGGGCTTTCTTTTCAAGATAATCAATGAATCGGGTATCAATCTCCAGCGCGATGACCCTCCCGGCCCGGGGTAGCAAACGGAAGCTGAAATATCCCGATCCCGCCCCAAGGTCCACGACTGTTTTGCCCGTCAGGTCACCCAGTGCCTTCAGGATGACATCGGGCTTTTGCCAGCCATCCCGCTCCTTGCTTTCGTAATCATCCACCAAGCCTTCGAAATTTCCGCTCCCGGACTCCGTACCGGAAGGAGAAGCCGGATCCGGTTTGTCCGGCTGGCAAGCAGGATACATCATGAAAATGGCGGCACAAAGCAGGAGCCGGAACATGCCGGCGAAGATAGCGGGTTTGGCCATTCTGCCTCCTATTCCTGCTGGTAGGTCTGCAGGGCCAGCAACAACTGCTGGCAAATCGCATAAAACTCGGAAGGTTGACCGGCAAATTGATTGACGATAATGCTGAACGCGAGGAGATCGCCCTTCCTGGTCTCCAGATACCCGCTCAGCCCCCGGACCCGGTTGAGGGAGCCGGACTTGGCCCACACCTTGCCCCGCAGATGCCGGTCGGTCAATGCGGAGCCCAACGTACCCGGCTGTCCCGGACGGGCCAGGGTTTGCCGCCATTCCGCGTATTCCTCCCCGCGACGGGCCATCCCGGCCAGCAATTCCGCCAAAAACCGGGTGGTCAGCCCGTTGTGCCTGCTCATGCCACTGCCGTCGTACATGGCAACCGGATGATGTCCCAGGTCCATGTCCTGCAACCATTCGCGCAGGACACGAATCCCGCCTTCCGGAGTGGGCATGCCTTTTCGGGCACCCCCCATGGCGCGCAATAGGCATTCGGCATGCAAATTCCGGCTATCGGCATTGATGGCCGGTATCCAATCCTTCAGCGGCAGCGACCAAACAGTGTCCGACTTCCACAGCTCCAGCGAATCGCCGTCTGTCCCGGCTTCCGTCCAGACAATTCCACCCGCCTGGAAGGCAGCCCGAACATCCCGCTCCAACGTAACGGCAGGGTCGGGATCGGCCACGCGTATTGCTACAGGAAGGGGAAGATCGGAGGGGGCGCCGATCACGATGGTCGGGGATTCAGGGACGACGCGGCTGTAGGTCGGCTCCCGGCTGCCTCCTGTCGTCAACTCGTGCACAATAGTATAGGGAATCCTGAGGCTATCCTGCACAAGCACCCATCCTCCTGACTGACGTTGAAGGGAAGCCCGCAGGCAATTTTCCTTCCAGTTGACCGGCCATTGCCCCTGTCCATAACAGCTACCCAAATCACTCCATTCCCAGGTGGTTGCCACAGCCGAACCCGGAAATCGTCGCGGAACCACGCGGAACCGCCCCTGAATAGCGCGAATCCCGGACGCTGCCAACAGCCTCGTCCATCGGGCCAGCAGGGAATCCGCCTCGCTGGCCGGATCATACCTGCCGCTTCCCAGGCCGGGATCGCCGCTACCGGTGATCCGTACCTCACCGTACAAAACGGAATCCCGCACTTCGCCGTACAAACCCAAAACGGTGGGATATCTCCAAGAAGGCCCCAGCAGCTTCCAGGCCGCCCCCGTGGTCAGCAATTTCATGTTGGAGGCGGGAATCAGCGCCACGTTGCCCTGGTGCTCGAAGACCATGTTACCTGTCTTGATATCCAAGACGGAAATGCCTATCTGGGCACCCCGAAGTGCGGGATTACCCAGGAGCCGGTCGGCGGTGGTGCCGATCAGGGACTGGCCGGACAATACTCCCGCCCCCATGACTGCCAGGAATCCAAGGATCAGCCGCATGCGTCTTCTCTGGCGGGAAGTACAGTGGCGACACATTCGCCGAATCCGATCCTGACTCCATCCCTGGTCCCGTACCCGCGCAGGATGACGGTATCTCCATCCTGGACAAACCTGCGGGACTGACCATCGCCCAATGGCACCTCACGGGTCCCTTTCCAACTCAGCTCCAACATGGAACCAAAACTGCCGGGATCCGGTCCACTGATGGTCCCACTTGCATACAAATCGCCTACGCGGATATTGCATCCGTTGATCGTGTGATGGGCCAACTGCTGGGGCATGCTCCAGTACATGTGACGAAGATTGGAACGACAGACCGTGAAAGGCTCCCCGCCCTGAGGCTGGATCGCCACCTCGAGATGAATGTCGAAATGGTGGGCGCCTTCCTGCCGCAGATAAGGCAGCACCGGAGGGTCCTGTACCGGGCCGGACACCCGAAACGGCTCCAGCGCTTCCAGAGTCACCAGCCAGGGGGAGAGGGTGGAGGCAAAATTCTTGGCCAAAAAAGGTCCGAGAGGTACGTACTCCCACTTTTGAATGTCCCTCGCCGACCAGTCGTTGAACAGGGAGAGCCCGAAAATGGCTTCTTCGGCCTGGGCAGTGGGGATGCAGTCACCCGGAGCGGTTTCCTTTCCGGTGACGAATGCCATTTCCAATTCAAAATCCAACAAACGGGTGGGCCCGAAAACTGGCGGACCTTCTTCCGGCTTGAGCTGGCCCTTGGGCCGGTGAAAGGCGTGTCCGGACACCTGAATGCTGGAAGCCCTGCCGTGATAACCGACAGGAAGGTGTTTCCAGTTGGGCAACAGGGCATTCTCGGGATCCCTGAACATCTTGCCCACATTGGTGGCGTGATCCAGACTGGAATAAAAATCGGTGTAATCGCCTATTTGCACCGGGAGCAGATGCTGGACTTCCCGGACAGGGATCAACCAGCGGGTGGCCGCCCCTTTGATGCCTTCATGCGTCGTTCCTTCCCGCAGGATATCGGTGAGCCGCTCGCGCACCGTGCGACCGATACTCTTTCCCAGGGCGATGAAAGGGTTGAGTTGATCATGCAGAAAAATCGACGGCGGCAGGGGAATTCCCTCAAAAGCCCCGATCTCGTGGAGGACGGCCAGGTCGATGACCCTTTCGCCGATGATGGAGGCGGCAAATGCCTGGTCTTCACCCGGTCGCCGGCAAATGCCGAAGGGAAGATTTTGTATGGGAAAATCGGAATCCGGAGAACACGGGACCCAGGATTGGAGAGCGGGTGAGAAAGAGGACATGCTTTTCAGGTAAATTTACAAAGGGGCGATTTAAGGTTCCGGAAGAAGGGTTAAAACAACTGTTCGACCACGCGGCGGGTCGTGTCTGCATCCCCCATGGTGTAATAGTGCATACAGGGCACGCCATGGTCACGGAGCTCTCTGGATTGGGCCACACACCAGGCAACTCCGAGTTCGGCGAGGGCTTTGTCGGTTGTGCAAGCCGAAGCTTCACGAATGAGTTCCTCCGGCAGGTGGACAAAGAACTTGCGGGGAATGGCATTCAGTTGATACATCCGGGTCAACGGCTTCAAGCCGGGAATGATGGGCACGGTAATGCCGGCCGCCCGGCATCGGGCCACATAGTCAAAATATTTGCGGTTGTCGTAGAACATTTGCGTGACAATGAAATGGGCACCGGCTTCGATCTTGGCTTTGGTCCACTGGATGTCGGTCTCCATATTGGGCGCCTCGATGTGCTTCTCCGGATACCCGGCGATGCCGATGCAGAAATCCGTCTTCTGACCATCGCGGATGTTCTCGTCCAGATAACGGCCGTTGTTCATGTCCGAGATCTGGCGCACCAGGTCTATGGCAAATGCATGGCCTCCCTCCTCAGGATTGAACCGGTCTTCGAACCGGCGGGAATCCCCGCGCAGGGCGAGCACATTCTGGACTTTGAGAAAGTTCAAGTCAATGAGGGCGTTTTCGGTCTCTTCCCGGGTGAATCCCCCGCAAATGAGATGCGGCACGGCATCCACCCCGTAATGATGCATGATGGAGGCACAGATCCCCACTGTTCCCGGCCGTTTCCGGATGGAAACCTTCTCGTAATAACCCGATTCGCGCTTGACATACAGGAACTCCTCCCGGTGATAGGTGACATCAATGAACGGCGGTTTGAAGTCCATGAGAGGGTCCAGGATGCGGAAAATCGCATCCATGCCTCCCCCTTTGAGCGGAGGCAGGATCTCAAAGGACACCAGCGTCCTGTCCCCGGCCTGTGCCAGATAGTCGGTCACCTTCATGGCCGCAAAGGTAGGCACTGGCGGGTTCCGGCCGCAGGTCCCCCATCAACCGGTCTTCAAGGTCTCATTCGGACTTCATCAGATCATCGAGCGCCAGCTCCAGATAGGGATACCGGAATGCAAAACCCGCCTCCATGACTTTGTCGGCGCGCACACGGGCTCCCGTCAGTACGGTTTCGCTCATGGCTCCCAAAAAAACCTTCAGTACCCAGGCAGGCACTGGTATTGTCAAGAGGCCATTGGCAGCCCGCGCCAGAGCAAATCCCATCTTCCTACTGGTCACCGGATGGGGGGCTACGGCATTCCAGAGGCCCGCATGCCGCCCTTCCAGTATCCATGCCATGAGATCCAGGGCATCCGCTTCATGTATCCAGGGGACGTACTGTTGTCCGCTCCCGAAATATCCGGAAATGCGGAATCGCAAAGGCATCAGCAGTTTGGGGAGAGCTCCGCCTTTGCGGCTGAGCAGGATGCCAAGCCGCACCAGGGCCAGGGGATGGCCATCTGCGGCCAACTCGCGGGCGGCGGCTTCCCAGGCGATGGTTGTAGCGGTAAGGAAACTTTCGGTCGAGCCGGGGTCCGACGATTCGTCCACCCACTCATCCCCGCGGTTTCCGTAAAACCCCGTGCCCGAAATGGACAGGATTATCGAAGGTCGCGTACCGGTAGCCTGTAGCGCATTACGGAGGGTCGCTATGCTGTCCAGTCTGCTTTGGAGAATTTTTTCGCGATAGGCTTTGGTCCATGGCTTGTCGGCTATGCCCGCCCCCGCCAGATTGATGACCGCGTCCACATCGTGGAACGCCTCCGGGTCGTAATTGCCGTGTTTCGGATCCCAACGGTAGGTCTTGCCCATCGGATGCGGGCCGGGGTTGCGGCTGAGGATCCGGATTTCGTCAAACCGGGAAGAATGGGACTGCAGAAACCGGGTGCCTATCAAACCGGTGCCGCCGGCAAGAAGCAGGATGGACATCGCTTTTACTTACCCAAACCAGAAACGGACAGGATGGTTGTGCAAGGAGATCAATGCTTTCCGGATGGCCCATAAAAAATTTTCACAAATTTTCCCTTTTCGGGCAACGAATTCCATGAACCGGGTATCTATTGGTTAGGAGTTTTTGGATGATGGCCGAAAAGGAAATTATCCCTCTTTACGAAGTATCCGTTTTTTCTGATAATTGTTGGTTAAGCTAAGAGTGCCCCGCAGAAAGCTGTGGGGCAACTTTTTAGGGGCTCAACCGATCAGAGGAACAGGGAAATCAGGGCATAGATCAGCGCGCCCATCAGGGCGGAGGCGGGAATGGTAAGTACCCAGGCCCAAATGATTTTGCGGGCCACCCCCCATTTGACGGAATTGACCCCGCCGGTCACCCCTACCCCCATGATCGCACCGGTCACCGTATGGGTGGTACTGGCCGGAATCCCCGCGAATCCGGTGCCGAACAGGGTAATGGCACCGGCCGTTTCGGCGCTGAACCCACTGGGCGGACGCAAATCGGTCAGGTCGATACCCACGGTTTTGATGACCTTCCAGCCCCCCAGTAATGTACCGAGACTAATGGCCGAATAGCACAAGACCACTACCCA
>CAYYGN010000042.1:0-1725 GCA_964471595.1 uncultured Saprospiraceae bacterium | reverse complement strand
CCACACCCAGATCATGGCACCGGAAAGGCTGGCCAAAACGAGGTATTGGGTGGCGAGTTCCGGTCGCAGGGTTTTGCCGATGGTATCGGCCACATGCGTGCCGAAGATGAACATGGCCGCAAAATTGAAAAAGGCCGCCCAGGCTACCGCAGCGAATGGAGAAAGGACCTTGGTGGATACGACGGTGGCAATCGAATTGGCCGCGTCATTCATTCCGTTGAGGAAATCGTAGGCCAGAGCCAGCAGGATAATGGACACGACGAGCACGCTCATGTCAGGCGATTTTCATCGTGATGCTGTCCAGCACATTGGCGACATCCTCGGCCATGTCTGTGGCCAATTCGAGGGCAATGAGGGTTTCTTTCTGACGTATGAGATTGATGGCATCTTTCTCCTCGCGGAAAAGGCGGGACATGCCGTTGACAAAATAACCGTCCGCCTCATTCTCCAGTTTGTTGATTTTCACGCAAAGGTCCTGGATGGCTTTGGTGCTCTTTCTGTGATTGAGCAAGGTCACCGCCTGGAGGATCAGATCCGAGGATTCGGCGATGTTGCGGGCCAGGGGCAGATACTCCGGCGGGGGAGTGGCAATGTTGTACATGTTGAGAGCATAGGCCGACAGGTTGATGTGATCAATCACATCGTCCAGACATTTGGCCAATTCATGGATATCGCCCCGGTCAAACGGCGTGATGAAATTGGAATTCAACTCCAGGAAAATGGAGTGGGTGATGTGGTCGCCTTCGTTTTCCAGATCATCGACCTCGGCGATGAGTTTTTCCCGTTCGGGGCCGGGATCCATCTCGGCAATCCGGAGCAGTAAAGTCGCTGCCGCTTTGACATTTTCGGCTGCCCGGACAAACAACTGATGAAATTTGCGATCCTTGGGGATCATGAATTGGATAAAGCTGTCCAGGCTCATGGCGGTTACGGTTTTCCCAGGGCGCCAAAGATACCGCACGCCCAGGAAACCACACCGCCGGAACCCTCCTGCAGGGCGCCAGAGCAAAAATTAATATTGCCGTAACATTGGATGGCCGGTCAATACCGGTAATAATCCGGCTTGTAAGGCCCTTCGGCATTGACCCCGATATAGGTCGCCTGTTCGGAAGTCAGTTCGTCGAGTTCGACGCCAATCTTGGCCAGGTGCAGGCGGGCCACCCGTTCGTCGAGGTGTTTGGGCAGGGTGTACACGCGATTTTCATAGCGATCGTGATGTTGCCACAACTCCAATTGGGCAAGGGTCTGGTTGGTGAAGGAGTTGCTCATGACAAAACTGGGATGTCCGGTGGCACATCCGAGATTCACGAGCCGGCCTTCGGCCAGGATGATGACATCCTTGCCGTCCACCGTGTATTTGTCCACCTGCGGCTTGATCTCCACTTTGGTTTGGCCGTAGTGGGTATTGAGCCAGGCGATGTCGATCTCATTGTCAAAATGGCCAATGTTGGCCACGATGGTTTTGTCCCGCATGATCCGGAAATGTTCGCCGGTAACGACGTTTTTGTTGCCGGTCGCGGTGATAATGATGTCGGCCCTTGGCACAGCTTGGACCATTTTCCGGACTTCGAAACCATCCATGGCCGCCTGGAGGGCACAGATCGGGTCGATTTCGGTGACTATCACCCGGCAGCCTGCCCCGCGGAGGGACGCGGCCGACCCTTTGCCCACATCGCCATAACCAGCCACTACAGCCACTTTGCCGGCCATCATGATGTCGGTGGC
>CAYYGN010000041.1:0-19177 GCA_964471595.1 uncultured Saprospiraceae bacterium | reverse complement strand
GCCGCTGACCAAACCGCATTGCCTGCCTCTTTTCCAGCCTCCTTTACGGACGGCGGACATTTCGGGATTCGGTTGCTCGGTTTTGTCGATTCTTTATTCCGGTGGAAGGTCCGGCCCGACCGGCTTTCCGAGGTCACGCCTGCCTGCCGGCACCTCGCTCGCCGGATCCAGAAAAAATGGTCCCGGTATTTACACCGTTGGGGATATTAGGGCGCATGGCGGCCCCGGTATGACCCTCTTTACTCCTCGATATATATCCGGGGCACGCGCGGAGAAATATTGGTCAGCACCTCGTACGGTATGGTTTGCAGGACCTCGGCCAGCCCGCCGATCGGCAATTGGTCGTCAAAAACCGTGACCTCGTCACCGGGCTGGACACCAGGGATATCGGTGACATCCACCATGGTCATGTCCATGCAAACGGTACCGACAACGGGCGCCAGACGGTCGCGGATCCGGAGCGCATACCGTCCTTCGCCGGCCAGACGCAGCAAGCCATCGGCATATCCTATGCTGACCGTGGCGATGATGCGATCCCTGCCGGACACCCCGCGACGGCCATAGCCCACACCTTCTCCGGCCGGTACTGCGTGAACCCTGCTGACCCGGGCACGCAAGGCCATGGCCGGCTTCAGAAGTTCGCGGGCGCCGGGAGCGGCATCCAATCCGTAAAGGCCGATACCCACACGCACCATGTCAAAGGCATATTGCGGAAATCGCCAGATCCCGGATGAATTGAGCAGATGCCGCAGCGGGCGATAGCCGAGTCCTTCTTCCAGGATGCCGGCCAGCTTCTGGAAGCGGGCCGCCTGTTGGTGGGTGAAGTCGTCCTGCGCAGGGTCCTCACTGGCCGCCAGATGGGAAAAAACCGATGCCACTTGTACCTGGCCCGATTCCCGGATCAGCCGCAGGACCTCGGGCAGGTCTTCTTCGGTGAAGCCCAGCCGGTGCATGCCGGTTTCGAGCTTGAGATGCACGGGGATGACCGGATCGGCAGGCCCCAGGAAATGCAGGAAATCCCGCATCTGATGCAGGGCATACAACTCCGGTTCGAGACGGAAGGCCGTGATCAGGGGAAAGGCCGGCTCGTCCGGATTCAGCACCAGGACAGGCATGCGGATGCCCGCTTTCCGCAATTCGACGCCTTCATCGGCATAGGCCACGCCCAGGTAATCCGCCCTTTGCAGGTCCAGCCAGCGGGCGATCTCCGGGCCGCCACCTCCATAGGCGGAGGCTTTGACCATCACCAGTGTGCGGGTGTCGCGGGGAATATGGCGGGCGTATTGGTGCAGGTTGTGACTCAAGGCGGCGAGATGGATTTCCAGGGTGGTCCGGTGGCTGTACTTCACCAGCCTGCGCCCGATTTCTTCGAAGGTAAAGCGCCGGGCGCCCTTGAGCAAGATGGTCGTATGGTGGACCTCCTCCATCCGGAAGGCTGCCAGGAACGCGGGGGTGTCCGGGTAGGTCTCCAGACGGAATCCGGCGCGCAGCCTCGTCGCCAGGAACGGGCCGGTCCGGCCGATATAGGTGAGACGGTCGGCCGCGAAGGGTTGCAGCATCTGCGCCAGGTGGTCGGCTACCTCTTCGTCGGAAAGACCGGATTGATCGAGATCGGACAGGATCAGCCACCCGGCCCGCTGTCCTTTGCGCTGGCGGTAATAATCAAGGGCCAGTCCCAGAGCATCCAGGTCGGCGTTGTAGTGATCGCTGATGATCAGATTCTGCTGCCATCCTTCCCTTGTTTCCAGGCGCATGGTCAGGGAAGGCAACCGGGCCATTCTCCGGTGCAGGGCATCCCGGTCAATGCCCAAATGAAGGGCATAGAGCAAGCACGTCAGGCTGTTGCGACGGGCAATGGCCCCTCCGTGTGGCAGGAAATATTCTCCTTCGCCTTCCAAAAACCGGTACCGGATCCTCTGTCCGTTATGAGTCTCTTTCACCTCCTGCACCACGAGGTCGGCCTCTCCTTCCTCCGCCCAGGTCAGGCATTCCCCTGGCAGGGCATCGAACAATTCCCGATGGGCACGGCGGATCCCGGCGGGGGCGACATACCAGGCACAGGAACGAAACAAGGTCAGTTTCTCCTTCAACTTGGATTTCCGGTCCGGGAATCCCTCGTCATGGGCACTTCCCAGAGAAGTCAGAATACCGTTGTCCGGGGTCAGCATGGCTTCGAGGCGGGCCATTTCACCGGGCAGGGAAATGCCGGCCTCCAGGAGGGCGATTTCATCGGCAGGACCGGCCATGGCGAGGGACAAGGCGACACCGACCTGGCTGTTGTAGCTTTTGGGGCTGCGAAAGACCCTGTAATCTTCGCGCAACAAGGTGTACAGCCATTCCTTGACCATGGTTTTTCCGTTGCTGCCGGTAATGGCCGTGACCGGCGCCGCGAGGGATCTTCGGTAGGCACCGGCCAGGTGCTGCAAGGCTGCCAGGGTATCGGGTACGATCCAGTAGAAAAGGCCGTCTTCCCTGAAGTCAGGCAAATGGTCGGTGACGATATGTCTGATTCCCTGCTGGAAGGCCTCCCGGATGAAGTTGTGCCCGTCGTGGCGGGTGCCTCGGAGGCAAAAGAAGAGGGTGTCACCTGGCCGGAAAATCTGGCGTGTGTCCGTCGCCAATCGCTGGAAAACCGGATTTTCAGGGGCGTGGGGCCACCAGGATCCCTGAGGCACCTGACGGGTATCCAGTCCGGGGATCATAGCAGGTCCTGTCCTATGTCGCTGCGGTAATAAGCCCCTTCAAAACGGATTTGCCCGGCCAGGGCATAGGCGGCGGTCCGGCAGGCATGGAGGTCGGGTCCCAGAGCGGTACAGGCGAGCACTCTTCCGCCTGCTGTGGCCAGTTGGCCGTCCTCTGTCAGGGTGGTACCCGCATGAAAAAGCAATCCGGCTTCGGGAAGCGAGGCGATCGGAATGCCGCGGGCATATTCACCGGGATATCCGCCGGATACGACCATGACCGTCATGGCGGTTTCGGGGGTCTCTCCACAGGGCACCCGGTCGAGGTGACCCTGGCAGGTGGCGAGAAGCAGTTCGAGGAGATCCCCCTCCAACCGGGGCATGACGACCTCCGTCTCCGGGTCACCCATGCGACAATTGTACTCGATGACAAACGGATCCTGGCCCACCCGGATGAGTCCGAAAAAAATGAAACCCTGGTAAGAGATGCCATCCCTGGCCAGACCGGCAATGGTGGGGTCAATGATGCGGGACCTGACTTTGACCATCAATTCGTCGTCGAGAAAGGGAAGGGGAGAGACAGCCCCCATGCCCCCTGTGTTGGGACCGGTGTCGGCATCTCCGATGCGTTTGTAGTCTTTGGCGGAGGGCAGTACCCGGCAGGTATGCCCGTCCGTGAGCACGAAGACCGAAAATTCGATGCCGTCCAAAAAGGACTCCAGGACGATTTTATGGCCTGCGGCGCCAAACCGGCCGTCGAACATTTCTTTGACGGTATTCGCGGCTTCTGTCCGGCTGGTGGTGATGACCACCCCTTTGCCGGCTGCCAGACCGTCCGCTTTGATGACGTAAGGGGGAGGGTTTTGTTCCAGCCATGCGAGGGCTTGGGCAGATTCCGAACTGTCAAATTCACTATAGGCGGCCGTAGGAATATGGTGGCGGGTCATGAATGCCTTGGCAAAGGCTTTGCTGCCTTCCAGCCTGGCTCCGGAGGCGCCCGGACCACAAATGAGCAATTGTTCCAGACCGGGACTGGCGTGCAGGTAATCCCTGATTCCTTTGACCAGCGGTTCTTCGGGCCCGACGATCACGAGACCGATGGCCTCTTGGCGGCAAAAGTCAGCTACGGCTTCAAAGTCCAGGGGCGATAGGGGGACATTTGTCCCGCACTGCCGGGTTCCCGGATTGCCCGGGGCGATGAAAAGCGCTGACAGGAGTGGGCTACGGGCCAGTTTCCAGGCGATGGCGTGTTCACGGCCGCCGCTCCCCAAAAGCAATACACGCATGCTTTTTGCGCAAAGGTAGCCAGTAGGGTCCGGATCCGGAGGGTCAGAGGAGTACCCGGATACCGGAATAAATGCTCAATGAGTGGATCCGGTCATTGTTGGGTCCCAGCGACCGACGGAAGGGGTTGTAATGGAAGACCGGCTCGGCAAAAAGGCTGATTCTTCCGCCCAGGTGGCGCTCGATGCCGATGCCGAGGTCCATACTGAGGTAATAATTTTCTTCCAGATTACCACCTTCAAACAGTCCGTCGGCGTAGCGCTTCTGACTGGTCAGAGATGGCTTGGCGGGTTCCGGAAATTCTCCGGAAGGAAGGGGATCGGATCCGGGAAGGTATTTCTGTTTGCGGTCGTAATTGGCCAGGAAAGCCACATGCATGGTACCACCGGCCAGGCCATAGGTATTCCAGGCGCCCATGTTGGCAATCTGATGCGTGGCCATGATGCCGACCGACAGGAGGTTCAATTCGATATTGCGCAGGGTTTCCGTAAAGTAACCGCGTTCGATGTCGCCGTCAAATACTTCCGTATAAGGCTTGGGGAGGTAATACACATGCCTGTATCCCATCTGGGAGCGCAGCCCCCATTTTCTTCCTTCCCAGGAATAGCCCAGCACGAACCCGTAGCTGCCGGAAAGCTGGTTGTAGCCGACTTTGCCCAGCAGGTGGTCATAGGGGGTTTCGATAAAATGAATGTCGCCATTCACGGCCATGCTGACCCGGTGGGAAAACCGGATTTTCGGATCCGGAAGCACCGGAAGTGGCAAGAAGGCGGGTTCATGACTCAGCGTGACAGGTTCGGGAACAGGGTGAGGCAGAGAGGCCATTGTTCCTTGGTCGGTGGAAGAAAGGCGGCCCGTTGCCGGGGGCGAAACCGTTCCGGATTCCGGCATGGCCGTTTCCGCGCTTTGCCTTTTAGAAATAAGGGATTGAAGGTCCGTTGTCGTACCGGCCAACGGCTGCATGCCGAATTCATTTTCCGACAAGGCAAGATTGGCGGAGACCTGTCCTTCAGGGACGCCGGCATGGACCATCTGGGCGGTGCGGACTTGTTCCTGAAGGTTGGCCATCGGAGGCAAATCCGGAGAGGCGGGGATCAGGCGTGGGGCGGTATTTTCCTGGCGGGGCCGGGCGTCGGGGGGCCAGTCGTCCGGGCGGGAGAGATCCGCCGGCCAAATGGCACTGAAAATCAAGAGGAAAAGGGTGGCTTCCACACACTTGGAAATCCACAACTCTTTCAGGCGGAATGCCGCCAACTCCATGTGCGTCCGCAGCGTTTGCCAATGGCGATGGCGTATGGCTTCGGCGTGATGGGTCTGATGGTGTTCGAGCCGGTGGCGGACGAAGGATTCAAAGGCCTCATCCGAAGGCGAGGAGGAGGCCGTCATCTGCCGGTTGAAGCGGTCCCAGGCGTTCGCAGGACGTGCTGTGGTGTGTTCCCGCAGCCGGTCGCCGATCTTTTTGTCGAAATCCTTCATGACCGATGGCGGTTTTGAATGAGATCCTGGAGCTTGGACCGGGCTTTCACCAGATTGGACCGCGAGGTGCTTTCCGTGATATCGAGCATTTCAGCGATGTCGCGATGGGAGTAACCTTCCAACACGTACAGGTTGAAAACCAAACGATAGGAGGGGGTCAGTTCCTGGACCAATTGCAGGATTTCGTCCGCGGAAAGCATCTCCAGGGCAGAATCGTCCAGGGTGGCCAGACCCTGGACCTGATCCAGGTCTTCGGTGCGCCGGCGCACTTGCCGGCGGTAGGCATCGATGCAGGTATTGACGATGATGGTACGGATCCAGGCCTGCAGAGAGGTGCCGGGCTTGTAGCGGCTTATGTACCGGAAAACCTTGATGAAACCCTCGTGGAGCAGGTCCAGGGCTTCTTCCTCATGGGACGCATAGCGCAAGCAAATGCTCATCATTCTCCCGTAGTTCTCCTCGTACAGCCTTTGCTGGGCCCAGCGTTCTTCCCGAACGCAGGCCTCAACCAGACAAGTTTCTTCTTGCAGCCCGAGAACGACTTCCATGGACGGGAAATGTAATCCGGCTGACAATATACAGGTTTTAACGCACAGGGCGTTAAGAATGCTGTCCGTAAGGACAAAGAATGCCCGTCTGCGGCAGTTTTGAGGTTTTGCCCTGTCCAAAGCCGACAGGGTTCACAAAAAGCAGCAACTTTGATGCCGGTATGCGAAATGTAATGCGACTTGTCCCGGGAATCCTGTTGTTTTCATTCCTCCTTTTGGCCGCCTGCCTGCCAACAGGTGAAGGAAAAGAGGAACAATCTGCCACCGGATATCCCGAAATTGACCGGGCTACGGAACGGCTTAAAGCCTCCCCGGATGACGCGACCCTTTATCTGGCCCGGGCCGAAGCCTACATGGGATATGAAGGGTATGACCAGGCCATCAAGGATCTCAAGGAGGCCATCCGGCTGGACAGTCAATACATTGATGCCTGGCATCTGCTGGCGGACGCCTACATGGATTATTACAACTCACGCATGGCTCTCAACACCATGTACGCGGCGGCGGCGCACTTTCCCGGTCATACACTTACCCTCCTGAAGCTTACGGAGTTTCAGTATATCCTGACCATGACGAAAGGGGCCGAAAGGACGTTGGAACAGATATTTTCCCGGGAGCCGCTCAATGCAGATGCCTGGTTTTGGAAAGGGATGATCCTGCGCGATGAAGGCAAGTCCGAAGAAGCGATCAAGGCGTTTCAGACGGCTACGGCCCAGGACCCTTTTTTGATTGACGCCTGGGTGGAATGTGGCAAATTGCTCCACAAGAAAAAGGATGCCCGGGCCTTGTCGTATTTCGAAAGGGCCGTACGGCTGGATTCGATGAATGCTCCTGCCTGGCATGCCCTGGCGGAATACCACCAGGACCGGGATGAAATTGACCACGCCCTGGAGGCGTATCGCCAACTTGCGGGTCACGTCCCCCAGTATGTGGATGCCTATTTCAACAGCGGGATCCTGTGGCTGGAAAGAGACAGCCTGCGAAAAGCCGCCGAACAATTCGACCTGACCATCAAGATGGATCCTACGCACGCCCGCGCTTATCTGGCAAGAGGAAACACCCGTTTGTGGTCGGGGGACACGGCAGGCGCCCGCCGTGATTTCGAGCAAGCCTTGATCCTCGAACCGAATTGGGAAGATGCCAAATCGGCCCTTGATCAACTTGACCAAACCGAACAGCAACAATGAGAAGGATTCGTGTCTTATCGGCCCTGTTGACGGGTTTGTCGTTGCCTGCCGGGATCATGGCCCAGGATGGGAAGGAGACACCTTTGACGACGAGGGAACCTCATTATTACATCGATCACGCCAGGCCTGCCGACAAGATCAACGCCATTTATCCGCACGACATCCCCTTGAGGACGGTGCAGGGGGATACAGTGGTGTCCTCGGAAGTCCTTCCCCAAGGCAAGCCGGTCATGTTGTTGTTCTGGTTGACGACGTGCTATCCCTGCCGCATGGAACTCGATGCCCTTCGCAAGGTGTACGGTTCGTGGCAAGACAGCCTTGATTTTGAACTCATCGCCATCTCCACGGATTTTCCGAAAAACTATGCGGCGGTCGAACAGCGGGTGGGTGAACAGCAATGGCCCTGGCCGGTATTCGTGGATCTGCACCGTGAGTTCAGCCGCATCCTTCCGGGAGGATTGAACGGCTTGCCCCAGACTTTCTTCCTGAATGCCCAAGGAGAGATTACGGGTCACAAACGAAAGTTTCGCCCGGGGGATGAGGCGGAATTATTTGCACTGCTGCGTCAGGCGGCCGGTAAGCCCTGAACCGCGACATCTTGACGGTCAGTCGCCAAGGTTCTGCAATTGGCGCATCTCCTCGGTCAGCGGTGTAAAGCGGAACACAACACCCACCTGGGGGATCAACATGTGGGTGGCCGAGCGTTTTTTCTCGAAGGCACTAAAGGGGTCCTCTTCGAATTCGACGGGGTCAATCTCGGCTTTGATCTGATAATAATCCACCGGTTGGCCGGCGAGATAGGAGCACTTCAGGTCCAGCGCAATGCCGGAAGCGCCGAAGAAATACATCAATCCGGCAGAGCCGCCATAACCCAGCGCCCAATTGCCGTCGTTGTCGCTG
The DNA here is from genome assembly GCA_964471595.1 of uncultured Saprospiraceae bacterium. GTDB lineage: Bacteria > Bacteroidota > Bacteroidia > Chitinophagales > Saprospiraceae > JAGNXB01. The sequence goes on along the minus strand of CAYYGN010000041.1, from coordinate 11,101 downwards.
TCCACTTCGTTCCATTCGAAGGAAAAATTGTCCCTGAGATCCAGCCGGGAAGTGCGAAAGAAATTTTTCAGGCCAATCAAACCTTCGGCATAGGGCCGCAATGGTCCGTTGCCCGGCATGATCCTGATTCCTGTGTAGGCGGAAAAGAGGTTAGAGGCCACACGAAGACGGTACTCCTGTTCGAAGCCACCGATGACCAGGTCGTAGCGTCGGCGGTGTTGCTCGAAAGCCATGAGGGAAAGATTCAGCCCGGCATACACAGGCAGGTTTTTACCCAATTTGAAAAAGAGGTCCAGATCGCCGCCAAATCCGATTTTGTCATAGGCATCAGCGAAGGCGCCCTGGGGAATTCCGACCTGAAAGTGCAGTCCTCCCGTTCCAATCTCCTGACTACGGGATTGAAAGGGCAGCCAAAGGGATAAGGCCAAAATCGTGCAAAAGGAAAAAGTGCGCATAGGGGTTTGTTTTCTCGATAACGATCCTGTGGAAATGGTGTGCAAAGGACGGAATTAATTTAACCATTCGGTAACGGAGCCGACCCACCTGCCGTGCGGGGCAAAAGAATGGCAAAGGTGGTGCCTTTGCCCGGTACGGAGGTTTTGACGAAGATGCGGCCCTTGTGGTAGGATTCGACGATTCTTTTGGCCAGGGAGAGACCGAGTCCCCATCCGCGCGGTTTGGTGGTAAATCCCGGTTTGAAGACACGGCGGAATCGTCGGGACGGGATGCCTTTTCCGGTATCGCTGATCTCGATGTGCACCCAGCGGGCATCAGCAAAAACCACGGCCCGGATTTCTCCTTCTCCCTCCATGGCATCCAGCGCGTTGCGCAGCAGGTTTTCGAGGACCCATTCGAACAGGTGGACATTGAGGCGGGCGGTCAGCGGAGGGGCGTCGGGTTCGGGAAAATGGTACACCACTTTCTTGGGCGAACGCGCCTCCATGTACCGGCGCATTTGGTCCAGACAGGCGAGGACATTGGTATCCTCCAGTTCCGGTGTCGCACCAATTTTGCTGAAGCGATCGGCGATCAGATCGAGTTTTTCGGCATCCCGGGCAATCTCGGTCGTGGCAAACCGGACGTGGTCGTTGTCACCGGCATGTTGACGGAGGTATTCGATCCATGCCAGGATGGCGGAGAGAGGGGTGCCCAGCTGATGGGCGGTTTCCCTGGCCATCCCGATCCATATCCGGTTTTCTTCCGCTTTGCGAGAGGCGTGAAAGCCCAGGTAGCCCAAAAAAATCAGGCTGCCGACAAGGAATACCTGGACAAGCGGCAGGTAACGCAGTTGGGCGACGAGATAGCTGTCTTCGTAATATATTTTTTTACCGTCACGGAGTTCCAGGGGTGGGTAACCGGATTGGCGGATGTCCGCCAATCGTCGCTCGAGGAACGCCATATCCGCCTCTTTTTCCGGTCCGTAATGGCGGGCTGACTCAACGGCGCCTCTTTCGTTGACGAGGATGAGGGGTACCTGAAGGTCGGCCGTGATGATGGCATCATGGAGGATGAAGGAACCTCCCTCCTCGGCCTGGTAATCTTCGATGGCGGTTTTGAACCAGGTGATTTTCTGGTGTTCAAAGTGCCTGATGCGTTGGGCCAGATACTGGGCATAGCCGATGGAAAAAAGGATGATGAGGATCCCGGCGACGGCCAGTCCCAGTTTCCAGAAGGATTTCAGGCGATAGATCTCCATAGGGGTGCCGTCCGGTTTGGTGCGGCTTACCGGCCCGGCAGCCGGAGGTGCTCGCGAAGGAAGGTCAGGGCTTTGGCTTGGGCTTCCCGGGCAGCGGATTCGTTGAAGCGGGGGCTGGTGGGATTGGCAAAGGCGTGTTCGGCATCGAAGAAGAAGTACTGGAAATCTTTGCCCATGTCATGGCATTTTTCGGCAAAGTTCAGGACGACTTCCCTGGTAATCCATCCATCCCGCGAGGCAAAAATTCCGAGCACTGGGGCGGACAAAGGGGCGAGTTCGTCTTCCTTTTCGACCGGCATTCCGTAGTACATGACGCAGGCGGCCCCCTGGTTGGCGGCGAGGATGGAGGCTTGCAAACTCCAGGTCCCGCCGAAACACCAACCCAGGGTCCCGATCCGCGGTTTGGGGCCGACCAACCGTATGGCTCCCTGGATGATGGCCTTCAGCCGATCGGGACGGCTTTGCTGCATGAGTTGGGAAGCCTCGTCGCGGGTTGCGGCTACCTTTCCGTCGTAAAGGTCCAGGGCAAGAACCGTGATGCCAAGGGAGTCGGCCAACCGGTCCGTTTCCTGACGGATGTAATCATTGAGTCCCCACCATTCATGAAAGACCATCAGGACGGCATCTCCGCCGGAGGCGGGACCTGATCTGTAGCCCCGGCCCGTTTTCCCGTCCGGGGTGGGAAATGAAACGGGGTCGCCTTGGGCGGTGTACGTCATCGGCACCGGGAGATCATGACCGGCGCAAAAAACGGGGTCAGCGGCAAACCGGGCCATTCCGTTCGGCTCCGGGTTTTCCGTTGTTTGACAGGCGCTGAAGAAAAGGGCCACCCCGGCCAGGAGAGCGGAACGGGCCATGCGTACAGGATTTTGGTCCGCTAAAGATAGCGGATTCCCTCCGTGGTGCCCGACCGGTGCTATTTGCGGGAGCGGACATATTGCCGGTCGAGCCGGATCATATCGCTCAGGATCTCCAGCGTTTCGGCCAGGTGCAGGTCTTTTCGGACACCCTGGATGAAGTCATCATTGCGGGCTATCCGGCTGGAGTCGGCCTTGATATATACCAAATCCTGGGCGGGATTGGTGACCGACAGTGAAGCGTTGGCCGGATAGATGTCCTTGTATTTCTCGGCCTCCGACTTTCTGCTTTCCACCATCTGCTTGTACTGATCGATTTGCAAGGGGACGACGGATTGATCCCGCTGGCGTTTGAAGCGCTCCGCATTCTGGCGAACGAGACGGAAGTAGGGTGATTGCTCTACCCGGTTTTGGCTCATTTTGACGACATCGGGAAGGATCTTGTCGGTGCGGTACACCCTTTGGTCATACACCACAGGATTGATCTCCGAGAAAGGCAGGGCGTAATCGTATTCCTTTTCTCCAATATCCAACAAGCTATAATTGTCCGGCAGAACAATATCGGGAATGACCCCTTTCAGTTGGGTGGACCCTCCATTGATCCGGTAGAAATTCTGAATGGTGAGTTTCACCTCGCCCAATGGTTTGTGGAGGTTGTTGCCGGAAATGGCATTGTCGAGATCCAGAAAGCGCTGGACGGTTCCTTTGCCGTAGGTGGCGTTGCTACCGACGATGACGGCGCGCTGATAATCCTGCAAGGCGGCCGCCATGATTTCGGAGGCGGAGGCGCTGAACTCATTGACGAGGATGATCAGGGGGCCGTCGTACAGCACAGACGGATCGCGGTCCTCGTGCAAGCTGGCTTTGCCGCCTCGGGCCTGAACCTGAACGATGGGGCCGCTTTCAATGAAGTAACCGGTCATGGTCACGACATCTCTCAGAGAACCGCCTCCGTTGCTGCGCAGGTCGATAATGATGCCCTGGACATTTTCGTTCTTGAGTTTTTCGATCTCCCGGGCCATGTCCACCGCACAAGAGCTGCCGTCCTTGGATTCAAAATCGGCATAAAACCGGGGGAGCCTGATATATCCCACCCTGTCCTGCTGGCTGGGGGTGCGGATGATCAGGGATTTGGCTAGTCCTTCGTCGAGAATCACCTCTTCCCGGAGGATCGCGATCACCTTGACGGTGCCATCCACTTTTCGTACGGTCAGTCTGACTTCGGTGCCTTTTTTACCGCGCACCATGGAGACAACTTCATTGATGTTCATCCCGGCGACCACAACGGGCTCATCGCTCCCTTGTGCCACCTTCAGGATCACGTCGTTGACCTCGAGCTCTTTTTGTTTCCAGGCAGGACCTCCGGGAATAATGCTGACTACTTTGGTTTCATCCTTTTCCGTTTGCAGGCGGGCCCCGATACCTTCGAGTTTGTTGGACATGGAAATGTCAAAGTTGGCCTTGTCCACAGGCTCGAAAAACTGGGTGTGTGGATCATATATTCCTGCAATACTGCTCAGGTAGGTACTGAAATATTCGGAGGACTTGGTGGATTTTACCCGTTTGAACCATTCTTCGTAGCGCTCCCGCATCTCTTGGCGGGCTTCCGATTCCAATTCCTCAAAGGACTTTTCGGGTTGGGTTTCGGGGCGCTCGTCGGAAGGAGTGGGTTCTGCTTCCGGGTCGATGACCAGGGGTTCCTGGAGTTGGTCATAGATCCGATAGAGGACCTCATATTTCAGTTGGGCTCTCCACCGGTCGTAAAGTTCGGTATCATCGGCAGCCCAGGCCAGTTTGTCCGTATTGGTCTCAATGTGCTCGGAGACGGAGAAGTCGAAGGGCTGTTCGAGGATCTTTACGTACCAGTCGGCGGCTTTGTCAACAGCCTTCCGGTACCGGTCGGTGGCATCATCGTAGAAGTTGAAAGTTCTGTTGTTGATCTGGTCGTCGATGGAGGTTTTGTAAACCTCGAGGGCGGCCAGGTCGGCTTTGGTAAAGAACCGCTTACTGCCATCCAGATTTTCGAGGTAAAAGTCGTACACCCGGAGGGAAAAGTCGTCATCTACCTGTTTGGGCTGATAATGGTATTGGCGCAGGCCTTCCATCATGCCGGTGAGTTGAAGGACTTTTTTGTCATGGGAATCGTTCCAGGGCATGACCGCAGCCACGATGGCGGTGAGAGCGATCAGGGACAGAAATACGGGCTTTCCGGTTTTGAACATGGTGCGCGGATATCTTGCTGTCATCGGTGGATTTGTTTCCTTTAGAGCGGATAAAGGTATCCGTTTGGTATCTGAAAATCCAGTTTGCGGGCGGAAAACCGGATTTTTAACAGGCTTATAACGGTGGGTGGGGGGTAATCGTTCAGGAGGGCCGGGTACCCAATAGGAACACGGCGGGTTCCTGGTCGAGAGCGGGTGGTTTCTGCTGCTTCCAATGCCCCACTGGGCGGGTGATTTGCAGGGAATGGGGTCCGGTCAAACCATAGGCGACGGCCAGCAGGGTGGTGGGCTTGAGGCAGGAAAGGGCCGTTTCGAAAACGTTTTGATTGCGATACGGGGTTTCTATAAAGATCTGGGTCTGTCCCGATTGAATAGCCATCCGTTCCAGTCGCAGCAAATCCGCCTGAAGGTCGACCCGCTTGGGAGCCAGGTATCCATGAAAAGCGAAGGACTGGCCGTTGAGACCGGATCCCATCAGGGCCATGAAGAGGGAGCTGGGTCCGGCGAGGGCGGTGACCGGGATACCCCTCTCCTGAGCACGAAAGACAATGTGGGCGCCAGGATCGGCAATGCCGGGGCATCCGGCTTCCGATACGAGTCCTATATGCTGCCCCTCCAGGGCCGGCTGGAGCCAGGCCTCATCCAAGTGGCCGGGCCGGTGCTTGTCCAATTCGAACACCACCAGGGAGGATATGTCTTTTTCGGGGCAAAGCCGGCGGATCCACCGGCGTGCCGTACGCGCCCTTTCCGCGATCAGGAACCGGATTTCGCTCAACACTTCCAATGTAGCCTTGGGGATGGTTGCCGATCCATCGTCATGGATGGGGAGCGGGATCAGGAATAAAGTGCCGGGGGCTGGGCTTTCCATCCTTCAAAGATAGGTTGGCCATTCCGGCAGGGGAAAATTTGCCGGGGAAAGTTATATTTGGCATTCATTATGGATGCCATATGAACGGAACCCGGTCATTGGAAAGCCCTCCGTTCACACGGGTGAGGGAGAGCCTGCAAAAATGCCGGTGTGCGGTGTTGGCCACCTTGGCGTGTGGATTCGGGTTGACTGCCCTTGTTGAAGCTTCAGGTCAGTGCAACGAGATCATTGACTGGGCTGTTTGGGAGAATTTCAATGGCAATTCCGCGACAGGGACGATTACCTCCGGGGGGCAGACCTTCGAGGTGACCATGAACGCCAATTATACATTCGACTACACCAACAACATTTACAATTACGGTGCCTTTGCCGGATTCAACGGACCGCTTCCTCCCAATGCAACGGTGCCCCGAACTACCTGGGCCGCCGGCCAGGGCGGAGAGACTACCATGTGTTTTTCCGAAGTAGTCACCAACCCGGTGCTCCTGATCTCTTCTCTGGGGTCGCCCGGCATCGTGGTTACGCTGGAATTTTCATTGCCTTACACGGTATTGTTTGACGGGGGTGGTATGACCTTCCCCAATAATACAACCGTCATCGGTCAGGAGGGATATGCCATTCTGGTTTTTCCCGGCGATTTCGAGTGTGTCACCATTTATTCGGATACGCCTGAGAACTATACCAATATAACATGGGGATTGAACCCTCCGCCCTTTGAGGTGGAGATCGAAGGCGATACGGTTGGTTGTGTGAGTACAACGCTGACAGCTTCCGGGGGAGTCTCTTATGATTGGAGTGGTGGTGCCAATCCCAACAGCCCGGTCAATATGTTTACCGAATCAGGAAGTTATCTCGTCACGGTAACGGATGCTGCCGGATGCACGACAGTCGCTGCGGTAACTGTTGAAATTTATCCCGAATTCGAGACCATCATGGCTGCCTCCATTTGTGAAGGAGATGTGTATTTCTTCGAAGGACAGTATCTCACCGAACCGGGATATTATGATGAAGTCCTTTTTTCCCAATACGGTTGTGATAGTGTGGTGTACCTGGACCTCACCGTTCATCCCTTGTATTTTGAGGAGTTGTTTGCTGAAATATGTGAAGGTGATTTCTATCCCTTCGGACCGGATGCACTGACAACAACCGGGGATTATCAAATGGTCCTTCCCGATCAATACGGATGTGACAGTACCCTGATTTTGCATTTGGTTGTTCACCCTTCCCGCTACACGGATATCAGCGCCCAAATTTGTCAGGGAGAATCCTATGCCTTTGACGGCCAGTCTCTGCAAACCACCGGACTTTATACGGCTTATTTTCCGGACCAGTATGGCTGTGACAGTACGGTTGTCTTGTCCCTGGAAGTTTTTCCGTCCATGGACACGAGTTGGACCATTTCCATTTGTGCGGGTGAACAAATTGTCTTTCAGGGAGATACCCTTACACAGGCCGGATTTTATACGGCTGCTTTGGTCAATCAATTCGGATGCGACAGCACCATTGCCCTGACGATTGAAACCCGCGATGCGGACACAACGGCATGGGAAGCTTCTATTTGTGAAGGCAGTTATTTTGTTTATGAGGGCGATACACTGAGCAGTGCAGGAATTTATCCCGTTGTATGGACGGGTGAAGAGGGTTGTGATAGTCTTGTTGTGTTGACTTTGACGGTTGAGCCTGTTCATCAACTGGAATGGGAAGTCCAGATTTGCGCAGGACAGTCTCATGTCTTTCAAGGAGATACACTGGTGAATTCCGGGCAATATACAGTGACCTATCAGAGTAGTACGGGCTGTGACAGTACCATCACCTTGGCGTTGTCTGTCGTATCGGCCATTGAGACCCATCAGGCCGTTTCGATTTGTTTTGGTGACAGCGTTTATTTCGACGGTCAATATTTCCATGCTCCTGGCTGGTATCGCGATACACTGACCTCGACGGGAGGATGCGATTCCATCGCTGTTTTGGAACTGTCTGTCAGTTCGCCATCGGCCGGAGAAGAAACGGTTTGGATATGTGAGGGTGAAAGTTACGAGTTTGATGGGCAATGGATTCAAACACCCGGAACCTATACAACATTGTATACCAACGCCGATGGCTGCGACAGTTTGTTGACCTTGCATCTTCATGTTCACGCGACGGCACCGGTAAAACAGGAGGCCCAGATTTGTGAAGGTGAAGTGTATTCGTTTGATGGGCAGTCGCTGTCGCAAAGCGGGATTTATACCGCGCAACTGACGAGTTCATCCGGATGCGATAGTATTGTGGAATTGACCCTCATAGTGACCGACCTTCTGGTAAGTGATTTGGAGGCATTTATTTGCGAAGGAGAAATGTACGCTTTTGGCGGGCAATGGCTTGATTCCTCTGGTACGTATTCGGACACATTGATTTCTGTGGGCGGTTGTGATTCGTTGGTATTTCTTCAACTGACGAAAATGCCGGTTTGGACAGATACCATTTCCCTTCGGATTTGTGAAGGAGAGGGTGTGGCATTCGGCGGGCAATGGCTTGATTCCACTGGTATATATGTACATAGGATGTCATCCGTTGCGGGTTGTGATTCGGTCGAAGTACTCCGTTTACAGGTACAGCCCGGTTATATTTGGGAGGGAATGGTCAATAGCTGTGATGATTATACCTGGCCGGTGACAGGGGGTACATATAATGAAAGCGGGGTGGTAGAGGCCAATTTTATTACTAAGGATGGATGTGATTCCATTTATCGGCTTCACCTGGTCATCTCTCCTTCATACACATTCCATGAATCGGCTACCGTGAGGCGCTTCTATACCTGGTCAGTGAATGGGGCGACCTACACCCAATCCGGGCGGTATGAGTCATCCGGATTTACCTTTCATGGCTGTGATTCACTCTATATTCTGGATCTGATTATTGAAGGGGGAGAGCAGATATACGTTCCGAATGCATTTTCACCGGATGAGGATGGCATCAACGACCGTTTCACGATTTTTGCCGATGAGTCGGTCCGGCGGATTGTATCTTTATCCGTGTATGACCGGTGGGGTAATTTCCTTGACCGGGTTTTCGATTTTCCTCCCAATGATCCCGGTTATGGATGGAACGGACACAGTCGTGGGGCATTGATGGATCCCGGTGTATATGTATTTACGGCAATATTGGCCATGGAGGATGATACGGAGATTTTTCTGAGCGGCGAGGTCATGGTGATTCGTTAGGCATAGCTGGTCCAAGATGAGGTTCAGGAGGATCCTGACATACGGGCAAAGTGCCGGGAAAAGAGGGTAGCAGGCCGAATGCCATCCAGTTTTTCACGCAAGGTTAATGTTGCATGGGTCTGGTAGGCGATCCGGAATTTCGGCATGCCCTTTCGACAGCGGACATGGCCGATCAGGCAGGAAATTTTTGTCCTAATCATGGTTTATTTGTGACACTTTTATGAAGGCATTGAAATCAAGGACTTTAATTATATTATTTTATATTGACTATAGAAAAATAGAAAGCAAGAAAGTATATACTTCAATAGATGATGATATGAGAAATTATTGCAAAGGAATACCGTCATGGAATGGGTTCAACATGAATTGCCGAGGGCACTTGTGCTTTGACCAAAGTGGATCCGGGCATTCCTTCAACGCGAGGCGGGCAAGAGACAGGCAAGCATGATTTCATGCAAAAAAATAGCCATGCGTGCTATTTATGTCTCTGAAATTCAGCGAAATGTGTCCACTGTGTGTCCGAAAGGTGCCTGCTTTCTCTCTACTTGATAGTCGGGAAGATGTAAAGAAATTTTTGTGCAGATAAGTGGGTGGACTATCACCACCCTTTTTCCATCCAATAGGCTGAATAGGTTAGGGCTATGGCCGGTATGTATGGCAACAGATCTGATATGTAAATTTAGTTAAATCAACACAAGCATATGCTGGGCAAAAGGAGGAGTTTAAAAACATAAAAAGTATATATACGATTGGATGCCATATGCGCAAAAGTTAACTTTGTTCAGAGGTAAAGCAAGCGCATATGGGGCTGAACGAAGACTTTTACTTATTATATAAAATTTCTGGAATATCCGTTTTCGTGACGGGATTGAAGTCCCTGAACCGAGATCGGGTATTGTCCGTGTTCATGGATATAGTCTGGCAGAAATCCCCCAGACAATCTGGTAGTCCGACGTGGTTTCGCCCAATCTCCAGGCTATCCGGGAGGTCCATCACCCCAAATCAATCCTTGTTTCAAAATGAGATGGCCATTTCATCCCGTATGGTGGATGGGTGTGCCGGCCATGTGATTTCGGCCGGTACCACGGCAAGTAGTGCAATGTCCGGCGGCAATAATTCAGGAAGGCGAGCCCGTGGGGTCGGTTTATTGGGTTTCAGTTTCATCCCTGATGCCAGCCATGGGAAATGGTTTCCCTGTATTTCGAATGTCTTGATTCACTCAAATGCGGATTGACACTTGAGGAACACAAGACATATACGAATATTTCCGGTAGCAGCTGTGCTGTTGGGAATATTTTTTGTCTTACAAATACCTGTACGGAGTTTGGCTGTCCCTTGTACTTTTCCTGGTCCGGACCATTCCTCAAGAATTCAGGGGAATTATGTCAATAAGAAGAACACTCCAACACGCCGACTTAATAATTCTCCAAAATTGTCTGAAAAAGGAGAATTAATGAATATTGACATTGGCATGATTTCTTATTCCCATGACAAGCAAATTCGGATTATTCCCGAAGGAGGCGAATTGACAAGCGTGAGAAAGCCATGGGATAATCGGGAAGAAGGACCATTCGCCTATCCATCATTATTTCCTTTTGCTACCCACATCAATCTGAACATGCCCTGTCCGGATACGGTTCAGTACCCTTGCCTGAGCAATGTTCCTCCTCCTTATGCCACCTTACAGGATTTTGAACAAGAAGTCGGACCTGTAGGAACCTCGTGCCTGATGGGTGTTGATCCTTCCAGTTGGTCCTTTTCCCAAACCGTTACTGACACATCAGCTTGTCCGGTAACCATCGTGCGCACTTATCGGATACAGGATTTTTGTGGCAATCAGGATTCCTGTATACATATTCTTCGCGTTCAATTTTGGGGAAGTTTGACACCGCCAGATCATGGAGCAAGTTCGGTAATATGTCCTGCGTTAGCGGTGGATCCTGGACCGCCTGCTCCAATTACGGATACCTGTGGGAGAATTGTAAATGCGCAATTTTTAAGTACGACTAAAAATCCAGAACCACTTACCTGCGAAGGCACCGTGATCTGGACTTACAGATACACCGCTTGTGATGGTGTAACAACGGCCGATTGGACCTATACCTATACGATCGATTATGCGGGAGCTTTGGTGCCACCGGCCAACGGAGCTTCGACGGTGGCTTGTCCTGCGGATGCTGTTGATCCCGGGGTGCCGGCATCGATCACGGATGCCTGCGGCCGGACGGTCAATGCAGTACTGGTGGGCTCGGTGT
>CAYYGN010000040.1:0-20210 GCA_964471595.1 uncultured Saprospiraceae bacterium | reverse complement strand
AGCGTGGCCGTACGGCGCAGGACTTCACGGCCATCGGCATGGTGCAGCAGGATTTCCACCGCGGCCATGCCACCCGATATGCCCCCGGGACGGAGGTAAAAGGTACCGGAGGAAGGATTGGGGAATACCGCCAGCTGCCATCCGTCCGCTACCGGGTCGGTAGATACCGGTCCGCCGGGGAATGGCTGCTGGAACCCCTGTGTCAACAACAGGGTGTCGGCGGTGAGGGAAGCGACCACCACCTCCCCAATGGAATAACTCAATCGGACACTACCCTGGGCCACTTGGGCCCCGGCCGTGCCAATGAATTGGGGCTGGAGAGATTGGGCGCTGAGGACGGAAGAGGGGCCGAAAAAGAGGGCCACTCCCCCCATGAGGATAAGGGATGGGAACAGGCGCATGGCCTGTTTACAGCAAAAATCAATCCAAAAGCCTGAAAGAAAGGGAATTGCGCGATTTTTTAACATCCGTTCCCTCAAAAATCGTCAGCCAGGGCGCATGACGCAAGGCCAAAGGATCAGGATTCTGCCCCGGAAAACGAACAGGAATATCGGACGCGCGATCAGGGCCGGACCACAAAACGACGATGGGCAACCCCTTCCCGGCCGGTCATCTGAAGGACAAACCAACCGCCTCCTTCCACGCGGAACGGCAAAGGAACCTCCTGCATCCCGGCTGACAGATTCAACCTGGCTTCACCCATGATCTGACCGGAGGCCGACAGCAAACGCAACAGGACTTCTTCATCGCGCTCCATCCGGAGGCGCATGCCAGGCCCCGTACCGGCTTCGGCCGGATTGGGATAGACCGTCCACTCCTCCATACCGGGCAGCACCGGGATGCCACTGACAGGACCCTGACCGGTGGTATAGGAAAAGACATCCGACAGCAGCCCGCAGGTGATCCCCCGGTTGTAGGGCCGCAAGCGCCAGTAATACGTCTGCTCCTTGATCCCACCCTCCCGGACGAACGAAGTGCCTTCGACATCCCTCCGGAAAATGGGCCCGGTGAAATCGGCTTTGGCCGACATCTCGATCAGGTAATGCGTGGCGCCCTCAATGGGTTCCCATGAAATCAGCACCTTGTTGTAATAAGGCAGGGTATCTCCATCCACCGGATATATCGGCGTCGTCTCGGTATCCGAAATGTCCGGCACCGGCGTGGGATCGGACAACATGTCCACCTTTTCCGTCAACAGATTGGCCCGCATGGCCTCCGACTGCTGGGGTGAAAAAACCGACATACACGCGTCGGTGGCATACGACATGAAATATCGGGCCTGGGAGCGAAAGGTCATACCGGTCGGGTCCGTTTGTTGCAGGTTGCTTTCCTTGTCGAGATTGCAGGCCCAACGGAAATTGAGGTAATCCGGTGGCGTGTCACAAAACCCGTCCGAAGCCAACTCGCAATCTATGCTGTCCACCCGCTCGGCGAGCCTTCCGTAATTGACGAGATCGGGCGCCGCCTGGCTGTAATCGTGTTCGATACCCTCCCAACCGAAAAAGGTGTGCGGCAGGGAGAGAAAGTGGCCGATCTCATGGGCCCATGTATGCTTGCCGTCATTGGTGCAGTTCTTGGCCAGCGCCACGCCGCGACCATAATCGCTGTATCCGCAGACACCCGGCGCCGGGCTCTCGGAGATATAGCAGTTGATCGTGTTGGCGACATTATGGATCTCCATCATCTCCGCGCCTGTCTGGAAATTGTGATTGTACCATTCCGAATTGGCGATGTACCGGATGGGGAAATTGATGTAAAACCGGATGCCATAAGGGGCGAAATCCTGATTGAGCACGCAGAAGGCATCGAGCAATTCCGGCATGGGGAAAAATCCCGATCCTCCGGTGGTCCCTACAAGGTGCAAGGTGATCGGCACCAAAAGGGTATCGGCACTCCTGGGATAGCTGTGGGGATTTTGCTGGTATTCCTCCAGCCAGGCCACCCGCCCGTCGCGGGTGCCGCACCATTGTGCAGAAATCGGCCCCTGGGCCATCGCGGCCGTGGCCAGAAGAAACAAGCCCGAAAGGGCGGAAAGCATCCGGTTCATCAAAGAGGTTATGATCATGATCAACAACCGACAAAGATACTCGGTTTACGGCTACCGGACAATGCGGGACCCCCCGCAAAGCGATATAATCCCGGACCCATCTGGTGCGTTATTTCCTTCAGGCCCGACAAAGCGGGCTTGCCCCATGAGAAGAAGAAACCTGCTCCTCGCCATTGTCGCCATCGCCTCCCTGACCCTGGCTTTCCAGTCTCCGGTCAACCGGTATTTCGAGATCGTCAAAAATCTGGAGATCTTCACCAATATCTACAAGGAACTCAACAGCGGGTATGTGGACGACCTCGACCCGGCCCGTACGATGCGGCACGGTATTGATGCCATGCTGGGCGCCCTGGACCCCTACACGAATTACATTTCCGAAAGCGAGATTGAAGGCTACCGCACTCTCGCCGAAGGCAAATACAAAGGCATTGGCGCCCAGGTGAAAAAAATCGGGGAATACGTCACCATTCTCCAGGTGTATGAAAACAGCCCGGCCCTCAAGGCGGGACTGAAGGCCGGCGACCGCATCGTGCAGGTGGACGGACAAGATGCCCGCGACCGCAGTACCGAGGATCTCAACCAGATCATGCAGGGAGTGCCCGGCACCAAAATACGATTGCAGATCGCCCGGCCCGGACAGGACAAACCTTTCCCCCTCGAACTCACCCGCGAAGAGGTGGACATCCCCAATGTGCCCTATTCCGGCAAAGTGGATGATCATATCGGATATGTATCGCTGACGACCTTCACCCAGCAGGCAGGCGCCAATATCGCCCAGGCCATCCAGGACCTCAAGGCCGCTGATCCGCAACTGCAGGGCCTCGTTCTCGACCTGCGTGACAACGGCGGCGGATTGCTCAACGAAGCCGTCAACATCTGCAACCTCTTCCTGCCCAAAAACGAACTCGTGGTCACCACCAAAGGCAAAACGCCCGACCAGGAGCGATCCTACAGGACCCAATCCGCCCCGCTCGACCTGGAAATGCCCGTCGTCGTGCTCGTCAACAAACGCTCGGCCTCGGCGTCCGAGATCGTGTCCGGGACGCTCCAGGACCTGGATCGAGCCGTGGTCATGGGCCAGCTCACCTACGGCAAAGGTCTCGTCCAGCACACCAAAGAAATCGGCTACAACGCCCGCCTCAAACTGACCACCGCCAAGTATTACATCCCCAGCGGCCGCTGCATCCAGGCCGTCCGGTACAAACAGGGCGAACCCGAACACATCCCCGATGCGGAAAGAGCCCGCTTCAAGACGCGGAATGGCCGCCAGGTCCTTGACGGGGGTGGCGTCAAACCCGACATCCCCCTCGACACCCTCCACGAAAGCGCGCTGGTGCGGGCGCTGCGGGAGCAGGATCTGATCTTTGAATTCGTCACGACATACACCCTCAACCGCGATTCGGTCGCTCCCCCGGACGAATTCCGGTTTGAGGACTGGTCCCGATTCACCGAATTCCTGCGCCAACGCAAATTCTCCTTCAAGACCTTCACGGAAACCTCCCTCCTGTCCGTCAAAACCGACATGGAAAAGGATGGCGTGGGTTCCGACTTGAAATCCCGGCTTGCCACCGTCGAAGCCGAGTTGGAAAAATTCCGCCAGACCCGCCTCGACGCCGAAAAAGACCACATCACCCGGCTGATCGAGCTCGAGATCATCGGGCGGTATTACCACGAAATGGGAAGGAAGAAAATCGGGCTCCGCAACGATCCAGAAATCAATGCCGCAGTAGCCCTGCTCAAGGACCAGCCGCGTTATCGCAGCATCCTCAAAGGAAAGGGATAAAGGGCAACGGCCAAAGGATCTTACTGACCGGATGCCCTAAGGTCCGTCCATGCCTTGTATCCGCAGGCCAGGAAGGAGGCGTATTCGGCGCCATCCGGTGTGTACCCCACCGGGGCATTCAGCAACTGCCCTTCAGGGGTCATGAGGACATAGTAAGGCTGGCTGTTGTTGTTGAAAAATTCCGTCTGGAAATGCTGCCATTTGTCGCCCGTCCGCTTGAGCGTACGCGTACCGGTTACCTTGGATGGCAATGTGACCTGCTCCTCCACGGGCAATTCAATTTTCTCGTCCACATAGAGGGAGATCAGGACGAATTTGTCCCGTAAATAACCGTCCACTTCCGGCAATGGCCAGACATGCTCCTCCATTTTTCGGCAGTTGACACAGGCATGGCCCGTGAAATCAATCATCACCGGCTTGTCGTTTTCCCGGGCGTATGCCAGCCCTTCGGACAGATCCTTGAAGCAATCCAGGTTATTGGGGCATTCCTTGGGGTACATCCATGAATACCCCACCGGGGGGGCCAGGCCACTGAGCAAGGTGAGCGGGGTGAAGGACTTTTTGGCTTCATCATACCGGAAACCCGTGGCCAGATATATGGCGGCGGCCAGCGACAGCAACCCCATTCCCAAACGCACTTTGCCGGGCTTTTCCCCGGGTGTGTCGTGTGGAAAACGGATGAATCCGAAGAGGTAAAGCGCCATGGCCAGGGCGATCAGTATCCAGATGAGCAGGAAGGGTTCGATCTTGAGCAGGCCCCAGTGCTTGACGAGGTCGGCATTGGACAAAAATTTGAACGCCAGCGCCAGCTCCAGAAATCCCAATACCACCTTAACGGTATTGAGCCATCCGCCGGAGCGTGGCAGGGAATTCATCCAGCCCGGGAAGGCGGCAAACAGGGCGAACGGCAACGCCAGTGCCACACCAAAACCACCCATCCCCGCCGTGAGCTGGATGGCGCCGCCATCAGACGTCAAAGCCCCCGCCAACAGTGACCCCAGAATGGGGCCCGTACAGGAAAAGGACACCAGCGCCAGGGTCAGGGCCATGAAAAAGATGCCCATCATACCCCCAACCCCCTCGGCCGAACTTACGCGGTTGGTCAGGCGCTCCGGCATCGTGAGCTCGTAATACCCGAAAAAGGAAAAAGCGAAAAACAGGAATATGGCGAAGAAGGCAATGTTCAACCACACATTGGTGGAGATGTCGTTGAGGATGTCCGGACTGATGCTGTCCATGACATGGAAGGGGATGCTGAGCAACAAATACACCAGGAAAATGAAAAACCCGTACAGGGCGGCATTGATCAAGCCCTTTTTCCGGTCCTTGCTCCCTTTGGTGAAAAAGCTCACCGTCAACGGGATCATGGGAAAGACGCAAGGTGTCAGGAGCGCCAGCAACCCGCCGATGAATCCCAGCAGGAAAATGGACCACAAGCCCTTGCGGGAGGTATCCACGGAAGTGCTGAACGAACAATCGCTCAGCGGATTGGCCAGGTCCACGCCGGTCACCGGATATATCGCAGAAGCCTCGCCTTCGGGACCTTCTGCCCCGGTCACCAGGACGATTTCACGCCGGGCAAAATCGATCCGGAACAGGTTGGCCGGGGGAAACAGGCACCGCTGGTCATCACAGGTCATGTATTCCCATTCGCCCTCTATCACCGCCTTTGCCTCCGTGACTTCGAATTCCTGGATGTACTGCAAGGCATGTTTGTACTTGACCACCTGCATTTCAAAGATCGGGTCAAAGGCATCGATCCGGTCCGGGCCTTCCTCACGAAGCGCCCCCAGCAGGCGTACGCCTGGCGCCTCGCCGAAGCGAAAGGCTGTCGGTATGGGGCCGTCGGCATCGCTGTTGTCTTTGGAATAAACATACCATCCGTCCTGGATGTCAGCTTTGAAAACGGCCCTGTACCGACCGGGTGCCGTTTCCTCGAGGCGGGTGGTCCACAGGACCGGGTCAAACAGACCCTCGCCGGGCAGCTCTCCGGCCACCGCAATCCCCTCCGCTGCCGGGCTGGCCTCGTCAGTGCCATCGGCGTTTGCCTCCCCGTCCTGCCGGAAAGAGAAATCCACCTCTTTGGGGGGCAGGCATCGCTCGTCATCGCAGGTCATGAATTCCAACATCCCGACCACGGGCCTGGATGGGTCTGTCCACCGGATACGCTGGGTGAAAACGGCCTCCCGGCCGAATTTGACCACATCCATGTCGAAGATCGGGTCATATCCCTCCTTCTTGTCCCCGGATTCGCTGACCTCCCCAATCCGGGTGTAATGCGAACCCGGCTCAAAGACAAAACTCGTGGGGATGGGCCCGTCGCCGGTCAGGTGCTGGGAGTAGATATACCATCCCGGATCCAGGCGGGCCGTCAGGACAAGATCGTAGGTCTGCCCATCCACCTTCCGGTATTGCTGGGACCATTTGACCGGATCCAGGATCTGGGCAGGCAGCAGAAGGGGCAGCAGGAAAGCCGCAACAAAGGCAAAGAGGATTCGCATCATGGGGAAGCGGCTTTAAGGCAGATCCAGCTCAAAGGGTTGTTCGATAGGCGGCAGACATTTGGTGTCGTCACAGGCCATGAAGATGTAGGTGCCTTTGAGCTTACGACTGCCTGCCAGCGGACGGACCCTCGTCAGGAAGGTCACCTGCTCGCTGAATTTAACGACCTCCATTTCGAAAATGGGATCAAAGGCCTCGTGCTTGTTGCCCTCCTCCTTCCGGGAAAGGACCCGCACTCCGTCTTCGAGGGTAAAGGAAGTGGGAATGGGGCCTTCATCCTGGGCGAGAAACCGGGAGTACACATACCACCCCGGTTCGACGGTCACATTCGCCACCAGGTCGAACGTTGTGGCGTCCACTTTTTCCAATTTGAGATCCCACTTGGTCACGTCCCTGACCTTTTGGGCCGAAAGGGGAGCCTGCAGGAAAAACACACTCGACAACAGGATGAAATAGCGCATGGTGGCATTTTGAGGCCGCAATTTGGCCGTATTTTCAGAAGGGTGCACGGCAAGCACCCCGGATTAACACAATTTTAAAACCCATAAGCCCAAAGACTTATGAAAAGCCAACCGCCCATCGGCCGTCCGGTGTCGCGACCCGTCCGCAGCCGGCCTGTCGCCTTATACCTGTACCGCCTGCCGGCTCCAGGCCAACAGCGACTCAAACAATGGGCGGCCTTCGCGGAGTCCCAGTAATTCCTCGGACGCCCGTTCCGGGTGGGGCATCATCCCGATGACATTGCGGCGGTCATTGCAGATGCCGGCGATGCCGTTGAGGGTACCGTTCGGGTTGGAGGCCTCGTCCACGCGACCGTCGGCATGGCAATACCGGAACAGCACCTGACCCCCGGCCTCCAGGGCCGCCAATGTCTCGGGGTCGGCATGGTATCTTCCTTCGGCGTGGGCGATGGGCATGGTCACCACCTGCCCCGCCTCCATCCGGCAGGTGACCGGGCTGTCGGTATTTTCGGTGCGGAGGTGAATGACCCGGGAGATGAATCGCTGGCCGGAATTCCGCAACAGGACACCCGGCAAAAGCCCGGCCTCGCAAAGGATTTGGAAGCCGTTGCATATCCCCCAGACCAACCCGCCGGTTTCGGCATGGCGCACCACGGCCTGCATCACGGGAGAAAACCGCGCTATGGCACCGCAACGCAGATAGTCGCCAAAGGAAAAACCACCCGGCAAAACAATACCGTCTTCGGGACCAAGGCCATTCAGGGTCTCGTCCTTGTGCCAGATCTTGACGACCTCCTGCCCCATGACTTCTCCAAGGACGTGGACCATATCGTCATCGCAGTTGGACCCGGGAAAAACGACCACCCCAAATTTCATAGCATCCGATTATCCCGCAAAGTTACAGCAACGGGTAGTATTGGACGAGCAGGATGGCGAGAAGCATCAGAAAGTGGACGGTTTCGGCCACACGGGGTGGCAGCCGGGTCAGCCAGATCCCCGACAACAAGGCCGCCGGCAAAGCCGCCGTCAACATGTGATCAAACCGGAAAACGCCGGGCAACAGCAGCCCTGCTCCGGCACCCAGCAGCATGAGGTAGGCCAGTGAGAGGTATTTCTGGACCTGGATGGTTTCACCGTAACCCAACCTACGCGACTGGCCGATAAGCACCAGCAGCAAGGTGCCCAGCACGGCCGCCTGGACCGGGAGGCGCCATCCCTGCGGTCCGGTGAAAACTGGTGGCCACTTGTCGGGCAGACCCGCCAGTTCGGCCCATGAAGCCTCCGGTCCAGCCCAGTAATAAATGAGGAACAGCAAAAACCAGGGCAGACCCAACCCGACAGCATACTGGAGGGTTTCCTGCAGGCGATGGCTGCGCAGAATCCCGATGCCAAACCAAACCAATACCGCCAGAACCACCAACGGAAAGTAGCAGAGCGCCGCCATGCTGATCAGGAATCCGGTGTTGAACAGCGCACGGGCGGCTTCGTTGCTGCGGTACAACGTAAAGGCTTGGTGCATGGCCATGATCAGAAAGGTATTGCCCACCAGAGGAGGGCTGAGCTGGATGAGGTCGGGCGCCGAGGAGCAGTACCAGGCCAGCATCAGACCGCTGAACAGGGTGCCTTGCGCCCCCATCCGATAATTCAGGACCATCTGGCTCAGCAAGCCTCCCTGCAGCCAGACCAGCAGCAAGGCAAGTGCAAGATGCAGGGCCCGGTATTCCGGCAGCACGCTGTGCAACCATTGCATCACATAACCTCCGGGTTCGACCGGAACGGGCACTTCGACCAGGAAAGAAGGCAGCCATAACACCGCCAGATAGATCAGGACCACGGCGTGGACCACCAACTGGTAGGTGCGGAACAGAGCGAGCAAAGGGTTTGCTTTTCCGGCGAAGATAACGGGAAAACGCGGGCACGCCGGACGGCATCATCCGGACTTTCGCGCGCGTCGGGCCGGTGGTTGACGGAGCTTTTGGCGCAGGAAACGGCCGGTATGCGATGCCTTAACGCCCATCAGATCCTCGGGGCGGCCGGCAAAAACCAGATGGCCGCCGTCTTCCCCGCCTTCCGGACCCAGATCCAGGGTCCAGTCGGCCGATTTGATGACCTCCAGGTTGTGTTCCACCACGAGGACGGTGTGGCCCTTTTCTACCAGGGCCTGCAGGGCATCCAGCAATTTGCGGATGTCGTGGAAGTGGAGACCCGTCGTGGGTTCGTCGAAGATGAAAAAGATGTGCTCGCCGGCCTGCTCGCGGCCCAGGAAAGACGCCAGCTTGACCCTTTGTGCCTCACCGCCCGAGAGGGTACTGCTCGATTGCCCGAGCTGTACGTAACCCAAACCCACATCGTCCAGCGGTTGCAGGCGGTGGATGATGTCCTTGTGCCCCTCGAAAAAGACCAGCGCCTCCTCCACCGTGAGATGCAGGATGTCGGAAATGCTTTTGTCCCGGTAGGTGACCTCCAGGACTTCCTGCTTGAACCGTCGGCCACGGCAGTCTTCGCATTCGAGACGCACGTCCGCCAGGAATTGCATTTCCACGAGGATCTCGCCTTCCCCCTTGCACGTTTCGCAACGCCCCCCTTCCACATTGAAAGAAAATTCCTTGGGCTTGTAGCCGCGGATGGCCGACAAGGGCTGACGGGCCATCAGTTCCCGGATGGCGTCGTAGGCTTTGACATAGGTGACGGGGTTGGAGCGACTGGAGCGGCCCAAAGGCGACTGGCCGATCATCTCCACCCCTGTCAGTTTGCGGAGGTCACCTTTGAGCGACGTCAGAGGCAGCGCGCCCCCTTCCTGCCGGGCCTCCAGCACTTTCTCGAGTTGGGGATGCAGGAGGTGGCGGACCAATGTGGATTTTCCCGACCCCGAAACGCCCGTCACCACTGTAAAAGCATGCAGTGGGATCTCGGCATTGAAATTCTTCAGATTGTGAAGCCGGGCTTCTTCCAGGATGATCCGGCTGGAAATCCGCCGGCGGACGGCGGGGACCGGGATCTCCATTTTTCCCGTCAGATAAGCGGTCGTCAGGCTGTTTTTCGCTTTGGTGGTGATGGCGGCAAACGGACCGGCATAGACCACTTCACCGCCGTGAATGCCGGCCCGCGGGCCCATATCGACCAGAAAGTCCGCCGACCGGATGATTTCTTCCTCGTGTTCCACCACGATGACCGTATTGCCCATGTCCCGGAGCTGCCGCAACACCCGGACCAGCCGCTCGGTGTCGCGCGGATGCAGCCCTACACTGGGCTCGTCCAGGATATAGAGCGAACTGGTCAGGTTGGATCCCAGGATGCGGGTCAGATTGATCCGCTGGGTCTCTCCGCCCGAGAGCGTGCCGGCCACGCGGTTGAGCGTGAGGTAGCCGAGACCGACATCCATCATGAACTGCAGCCGGGTCTCGATCTCCAGCAGAAGCCGGCGGGCCACCTTGCGGTCGTGGGGCGACAAGCGCAATCCCTGGAAAAAGGCCGCCAGTTTGTCCAACGGTTCTTCGACCAATTCCATGATGTGGCGGCCGGCGATCCGGACATAGGCGGCTTCCCGGCGAAGCCGGCCCCCATCGCAGTCCGGGCAGGTGGTTCGTCCCCGGTAACGGGCCAGCATCACCCGGTTCTGGATCTTGTAGGTCTTTTCCTCAAGGGCGCGGAAATAAGCGTGAATTCCTTCAAAGGACGACGTGCCCTGCCAGAGGAGTTTCTTTTCGGCCCGGCTCAGTTGGAAGTAGGGTTTGTGGACCGGAAAATCATGGCGGTGGGCGTGCTTCAATACCTGGGCCAGCCATTCCCCGCCCGACTCGCCGCGCCAACAGGCGATAGCGCCGTCATAGACCGAAAGCCGGGTGTCAGGCACCACCTTTTCTTCGTCAATGCCCATCACCTTGCCATACCCCTCACAGCGCGGGCAAGCGCCATAGGAATTGTTGTAATTGAACAATTGGGGCGTGGGATCGGGAAAGGCCATCCCGTCCAGCTCAAACCGGTTGCTGAACATTCGCTCTTCGCCCCCATACCGGTGGACGATGCATATCCCTTCGCTCTCCTGAAAAGCGGTGAGCGCGGAATCCGCGATCCGCTTCCAGTTTTCTTCGTCCTCATGGGCGATCGCGAAGCGGTCTATCAGGACATACAGGCCGGCGGCTTCTTCCCAGTTGCCGAGTTTGCGGCGGGCCGTGGTCGTATTTTGCTCCAGCCAGTCCTGGATGGCCACCAGCTCGCCACCTACCCGCAGACGGGTGTAGCCTTTCTGGAGGAGGAGATCCAACTCCTGCCGCACCGTGCGGTCGGCGTATTTGAGCGGGAGCGGGATGAAAAGCGCGGCCTTGTCCCCTTCGGCACCCTCGCGAAGAAAATCCACGACATCGGAGACTTCGTGCCGGCGGACTTCCTCCCCCGACACCGGAGAATAGGTCTTTCCGATGCGCGCATACAACAGGCGCAGGAAATCGTAGATCTCCGTCAGGGAGCCGACTGTGGAGCGGTTGTTGCTGCTGCCGGTTTTTTGCTCCAACGCAATGGCGGGGGCGATCCCCTGGATGAAATCCACATCCGGCTTTTTCATCCGCATGAGGAATTGACGGGCATAAGCCGAAAGGCTTTCCACATACCGTCGCTGCCCTTCGGCATACAGCGTGTCCATGGTAATGGACGATTTGCCGGAGCCCGACACACCGGTCACGACGATGAGCTGATTGCGCGGCAGCTCGAGGTCAATGTTTTTCAGATTGTTGGATCGCGCGCCCCTTATGACGATCCGGTCGTGCCGGAGGGATTCGGTGGCGGAGGCCGGTTTTTTCTTGCGGGTGACGGGGGCAGCCATGGGAGGGCAAAAGTAGGCAACTGACAGCGACTTTCAGGATTGGCCTCCCTGGTCCCGGCGATTGGATCGCCAGAGAGAAAGGGAGCCTGGCCGATCCTGTCGTTTTCCACATGGGGTCAGTTTAATGCGGTTCGTTATATTCGCCATGGCAAGTCCGCCGGATGCCGTTCGCGGTGAAAGGGCGGGACTTTCATCATCCACCAAAACGAAAAACCATGTCCGGAACAGGAGATCACCGCAAAATGACGCGCGTGGGCGGCGAAGATGCCCCCCGTCGCAGCGAGACCGTTTTTGTCGCCAGCAAAGAGAATGTGGCCAAAGCCAACCAGCAGCGCTTGTTTGCCGGATTGGCCTGGCTGGTGGCCATAGGCCTGCAGGTGTATGCCATCTTTTTCATCCTGCTGAAACCGCCCGTCCAGATGGGCCTGCTCATCGGCGTCATTGCCGTCAACCTCGTCCTGGCGCTGGTGGGTTCCTGGCTCTGGAAAAAAGCCAACCGCCTCGATCCCGCCTCCGAGGCCAATCCGACCAAGTTTTTCATCCAGAATCAGCTTGGTGCCATCATGGCCGTGCTGGCTTTCCTGCCGTTGGTCATCATGATTTTCCTCAACAAAGACATGTCCGGCAAGCAAAAGGGGCTGGCCGGAGCTGTGGCGGTCGTCGCCCTGCTGGTGGCCGGCATTGCCGGCGTGGATTTCAATCCGCCTTCGGTCGAGCAATACACCGATCAGATCCGGGAGGTGGAGGATCTCACGGGCCAGGACTTTGTGTACTGGACGCCGTCCGGAAGCCGGTATCATTTGTACAACGACTGCTCGCACATCACCTCGGCACGCACTTCCGAGGTATTTGAGGGCAGTGTGGCCCAGGCCCGCGAGCTGAAGAACATCACGGAGCTCTGCCAGCGTTGCCGCGACCGGGTGCTGAAGGAGAAGGAGGCAGCGCTGCCCGTTCCGGAGGAGATGCCGGTGGAGGAGCCGGTGGGTCAGGAATAGGCCACCTGGTCGGGTCCGGGACCTGCCGTCACGGCAGGGCATGTGTGTGAGCGTCACGACAGGATCCGGTTTGCCGGGTTCTCCCGGCGGGAGGGGGATTATGGTATAGTCTTCCTGGTGGACAGGGCTGTCTTGCCTGCCGGATACGGGCTTTGGACGGGGGCGGGCCATCGGTCGGGAATCATGCAGATTTCAAATTTTATCATGCAGATTTTGAAATTGGGCTATTCTGATTTTGAATTTTGATTTTGAAAGCCCTATTCATTCAAGCATCCCTGTCATTCCAGTATCCGGTTGAAGGGTGAGATTGATCCCCTTTGCGCCTCTGCGTCTTTGCGAGAAACCCTTTGCGTCTTTGCGAGAAACCCTTTGCGCCTTTGCGTCTTTGCGAGAAACCCTTTGCGCCTTTGCGTCTTTGCGAGAAACCCTTTGCGCCTTTGCGTCTTTGCGAGAGCCCCATTGCGCCTCTGCGTCTTTGCGAGAGCCCCATTGCGCCTTTGCTTCTTTGCGAGAGCCCCTTTGCGCCTTTGCGCCTTTGCGTCTTTGCGAGAAATATCCTTGTCATCCCGTGATCCGGCGGCAGGGAATGTAGATTCGGAGTCAAAGGATCATGGTCTCTGGTGATCCTGAAACCCAAATGTTAAAATCCAGCAAGATTTTTGACAATAATGAAACTTTTAAGTTACCTTTGCGTTTGTGAATAAGGTCAGGGAGGTCATCGCCTTTAGGGATTACTTTGAGACTTTCCTCCGCGAACAACCGGAGAAGGTTCAAAACAAGATCTACAAAGTGATCGAAGCGATTGAGACCCTGGAACGCGTTCCTGAATCCTACCTGAAGCATGTCGAGTCCAAAAAGGGTTTGTATGAAGCCCGCATCCGGTTAGGCTCCAATATATGGCGCGTGTTCTGTTTCTTTGATGAAGGGCGCCTCGTGATTTTGCTCAACGGATTTCAGAAAAAATCACAAAAAACGCCCAAAAAAGAAATTGAAAAAGCTCAAAAACTGATGGATGCTTATTTCTTGGAAAAAAATTCTTCTCCACAAAATGAAAGGTCATGAATACCAAAAGCTGGCGTGAAATAAAGGATGACGTATATGGCCGGACAGGTACTGCCCGCAGGGACGCGCTTGACCGGGAGTTTGAATCCTTCAGGATCGGACTCATGCTGAAAAAAGCGCGGGAAGAAAAAAACATGACCCAAGAGCAGTTGGCTGCCCTGGTGGAAAAGAAACGCGCCTATATTTCCCGCATCGAGAACAACGGCAGCAACCTCACGCTGAAAACCTTGTATGAAATCGTGGAAAAGGGCCTGGGTGGAAAAGTCAGGATTTCCATCGAATGGTAATTTTCTGCATGGTCCAGGTTCGCTCAAGTTATCCGGCAGTTTTATCGAAGACGGGGGAATGCCCACCAGACATTCGCCCTTACCTGGTCACCGAAGCCAGGGCGAAGGTGTCGCGTGCGTGAGCTCAATCCAAAAGGGTTGATCATCTCCTCCCTGGCATGGGACAAGGGTTAACCTCTTCGGGGTTGGTTTTAATTTTCCGCCATAGCCACGGGTGTGACCCGGGGCTATGGCCATGGACCCCTTCAGGGTCCAGGAATTCATAAGACATTTGATTTTCGTTCCCGCAACCCGATAGGGTTTAACAGCCCCGCGTCGGGCGAGAACCAACGTCCGATGAGAGATATATGCCAACCCCAACGGGGTTGACCACACCGGCGTCGGGTTAAACCCGACGTCCGATTCAATTCAATCCCGGCTGCTGCACCAGCTTTGACGGGATGGGACGGATATGGCGGAGCAAGGCGTGCAACAACATCCCCAACCCGATCAGCAGAATGACCTCCAGATACCCCAACAACGAGGACCCTGCCGCCCTGCGCCGGCTCAGGTCAAAATGCTTCCTGCCCTCCTTGACCTGTATCGCCGATAGGTGGTCGAGATGCCGGGATGCTATCCAGTAAGACTGATCCAGCGCGGCCAGTCCGCCACCGGCCACCAATTCCCCCTCCAGGATTCGCCCCTCCGCCTGACGGATGCGCGCCAGCTCATCCGTCAACTGACGAAAAGCAGCCGTTTCCTCCTCCGTAAACCGCGTCCGCTCATATTCGGCCATCAACGCGGCGATCCGATCGTCATGTACGCGCAACTCCGAACGGAAATCCGGCACCTCCGGTCCCGGACAGGCATGCATCAACTCCCGCTTGCGGTGCAGATGACCCGAAAGATCATAGATGTAACTCTCCACAAAAAGCCGGTCTTCCACCACCGTGGACATCGAGGCCTCCATGTCGTGGACATAACGCCGCACCAGCCAGCCGCAGGCGGCCATCAGCCCCAATACAAGCGCAATCCCTACGGGTAACGACACACGTCCCACGGTTATCTTCTTCATGACCTATCCGGATATCAGGTTATTATGATTCAACCCTCAAAATAGCCCTTCGGTTCCAGATGTACCTTCCGGAAAGCCACCCGGTCATGGGAAAGCTTGCCTTATCGCATATCTCGATTTGCAATAAGTTTATTGGCAAGTACTGCATACCTGGCAAAAAACACTTATTATTGCATATTGCACTATACAATAATCGTGTTGGCAATGCGAAAATCTCCCGTAGCGATGAAGCCTCAGGACATCGTTGTCCTTCTCAAGATCCTGTGCATGGAACAGCCGGATTGGCAACAAGTACCCTTGGCCAAGTCCCTGAAAATCAGTCAGAGTGAAGTCAGCCAGTCACTGTCGAGATCCGCTTATGCCGGGTTGCTGGATGATACGGGCAAAAACGTCATGAAGCAGACGCTCCTGGATTTTTTGCAATTCGGCCTTCCGGTTGTCTTCCCGGCCAAACCAGGTGCGCAGGTCAGGGGCATACCCACCGCGCACAGCGCCCCACCGCTCTGTCATATGTTTGAAGGCGCAGACACCTTCGTCTGGCCTTATGCCAAAGGAAAATTAAGAGGATTTGCCATTACCCCATTGTACGCGACCGTCCCGGATGCGGCGCTGACAGATGTATCGCTCCATCAGCTTTTGGCGCTGACAGATGCCCTCAGAGTGGGCCGGGCCAGAGAAAGATTGGCGGCCATCAAGGAACTCAAACAAAGACTGCGTTGAAAAATACCATACTCAACAAAGCTGTCATTGGCAAGATCGCCCAGGCATTGGGGGATATGAATGACCTGGTGATTTATGTAGGAGGAGCTGCCGTCAGTTTGTATGTGGATGATCCGGCAGCCGAAGACATAAGACCGACAAAAGACATTGACATCAGCTTGGCCATCCTGTCATTGTCGGAGTTGGAATCCATACGGGAGAAATTGACGCAAAAAGGGTTTGTCCAATCCTCCGAGGATGACATTATTTGTCGTTTCAGATATGAAGAGACAAAAGTGGATGTGATGAGTACCCATCCCGTAGGCTGGGCTCCCGCCAATCCATGGTTTGCTCCAGGATTTGCCTCCAAACAAAAAATAATGCTGGACCATTTGCCCATCCATGTACTGCCTCTGCCCTATTTTCTGGCCTCCAAGTTTTCAGCCTTTGAGGACAGGGGAGCTTCAGATCCCCGCACAAGCCATGATTTCGAGGATATCATTTACTTGCTAGACAACAGGACGGATGTATTCCACCAATTGACTAATGCTGCGCCGGATGTCAAACCATATCTTCTGGAACAATTCCGAAGAATTCTGGCGGATTCCCGCAAGCAGGAAGCCATATTGGCAAACCTGTATTACGAAACACGCAACGAGAGATATCGACGTATCTTGGAAGGTATCAGGTCATTCCTTTCACCATAATCCACTGTCCCTCATGCAAAATGTCCACCGTCCCCCTGTAATCCTTTTCATGACCCGATTGCGTTTTGTCTTCTGATTCATCAACCCCGAAAATAACCCTTCGGTTCCGGTTGGACATTTCCGCACCCATCCTCCCCTCGCCCGGACCCGTGTATCTTGTCCCCAAATCCCGGCCATGGATCGCCCCTTTGACATCCTGCTCTTCGGCGCTACCGGATTTACCGGGCAGCTCGTCGCCGCCGAACTGGCCCGGCATGCCGTCCGGGAGTCAGCTCGTATCGCCATCGCCGGCCGTGACCACGACCGTCTCACCGACCTCCGGGATTCCCTTCCCGCACCGGAGACCTCCATTGGAATCGTCCTCGCCGACGTCCATGATCCGGTATCCTTGCAGGCCATGGCCGCCCGGACCCATGTTCTCATCAACACCGCCGGTCCCTACAACTGGTACGGGGAGCCTGTCGTGAAGGCCTGTCTCGAAGCGGGCACCCATTATCTGGATATCACCGGCGAGCCCGCATTCGTGCACGCCATGTTCACCCGCTACCATACTCCGGCCCTGGACAAAGGAACGTCCATCGTCCACTGTTGCGGGTTTGACAGCATACCGGCCGATCTCGGTGCCTGGCTCACCGCCAAAGCCTTGCCGCTCGACGCCCCCAAAGCCGTCCGCGCCTATATCCGCACCAACGCGCGATTTTCCGGCGGTACCTGGACCACCGCTATCCACGCCCTCTACCGCCGCACCCGCGACCGCACCCGCCTTTCCGGCGGTCCCCGCCACCCCGACGCCCCGCCCGTTCCGCTGCGCATCCACTTCCAGAAAGAGCTCGGTCGCTGGGCCATCCCCATGCCGGTCGTGGATCCGCATATCGTCAAACGCAGCGCCCGCCACCTGCCCGCCGATTATGGCGAAGCGTTTTCCTATGGGCAGTTTTTCACGGTCGGCCATTTCTTCAGAATGGTCCGCCTGCTAACGCTTATCGGCCTCGTCATGTTCCTGGTGCGTTGGCGACCGTTTCGCCGTTGGCTGTTCAACCGTTTCCCGCCCGGTACCGGCCCGACGCCGGCGCAAAGAGCCCAAAGCCGGTTTGAAGTCACCGTCATCGGCGAAGGAGGTGGCCACAAAGCCGTCACCGTCATCGAAGGCGGCGATCCCGGTTATGACGAAACCGCCAAAATGCTGTCTCAGGCGGCCTTCGCTATGCTGGGTCGCCTCCGCAATGGGCATTTGGTGGGCGGGGTTAGAACCCCGGTGGAGGCCTTCGGCCCGGAATTGGTCGATCGACTCCCCCGCCAGGGTATTCAGATCCGGACGAAATTAGCTTAAATCAAAATGCGGCCAATCACGTTAGGACTCAAAACAGCGTGACATCCCCCCGGTACAACCGCGTGCCTCCGCCGCCGGTGTCCACCTCGATGACCCACACGTACACGCCGGGATCGAGCTTGCGGCCCCGCCAGGTTCCGTCCCATCCGTAATCGGCATCCGATACCGGAAAGTCCTCCTGACGGAACAAATGATTGCCCCAGCGGTCGTAGATATCCATGGACCGGATCCGGTCAAAGCCTCCCTCGCCCGAATAGGGGAAGAACAGGTCATTGATGCCGTCCACATTGTTGGGCGAGAATGCATTCGGTACGTATAGCCGGCGCAGGTCATTGACGAGCACCCGGATCGAGGCCATGGCCTTACAGCCTTCCTGGGTCGTGACCGTTACCTGGTAGGTGATGTCTTCCTCAGGGCGGATGATCCATACCAGCGGATTGGCCGTCGGCGAAAGGAAACGGTCGGGTGTCCAGATGACCTGGCCTACCCCACCCGGTTGGAATCCCCCGGTCAGGGTAACGGTGGTTTCATCCCCGGCTGATACATGGATCTGGGCAGGAACGGTCAGCGCCAATTGGGTTCCCTGCGGCATGACGATCAGCGTGTCAAAGACACATCCGGACCCGTCGGTGATACGGACATTCCAGGCGCCGGCGACCAGCGCGGCAGCCTGCCCCGGCATAAAGGCACCGGTCAGACCGTCCACGGTCATGGTATATGGCGGCGTGCCTCCGCTGCCCGGCAAAAGGGTCAGTCGTCCGGAGGCTCCCGCACAAGGGGGGGGTGCCAGATCAAAGGAATGGCTACCCTGGCCCACCGCGGCCACCTGCACGGTATCGGCATCCGTGCATCCGTTGAAAGCGTCCGTGACGGAAAGGACATAGGACCCGGGGCCGCTTGCCGTAGCGGCCGGAAGATCGGGGGCGCCCGTCAGGGATCCGGTGATCGCCGTCCAGGCAAAGGTGAGCCCCCCCTGCCCCGTAGATCCCGATCCG
The DNA here is from genome assembly GCA_964471595.1 of uncultured Saprospiraceae bacterium. GTDB lineage: Bacteria > Bacteroidota > Bacteroidia > Chitinophagales > Saprospiraceae > JAGNXB01. The sequence continues at coordinate 1,469 of CAYYGN010000040.1, read as the reverse complement.
TCCAGCACGGCCTGACCGCCACTGCAGGGCAGGTTTTGGTCGGGACCGGCATCCGCCACAGGCGGTTGCGTTTCAGACACCACAATGACCGGCGTGGATCCGCTGCACCCGTTGGTCGGATGGAGCCAGGAAAGGAGATATTGGCCGGGCGTCACCACCGACAGGATGGCTTGCTGGCCTACCACACTACCTCCGGGATCTGTCCAGGTGTACAGGAGTGTGCCACCGAATCCCGGCGTCATGGCCTCGAGGGACAGCACCGTGTTGGCACAAGTCAAAGGCGCCAGTCCCTGAATGACGACACCGGGCAAAAAGGTATCCTGAACGACCGTCACCTCGGCGATCGCCGTACATCCTCCTCCGGTCAGAGTAAGCGTCAAAGTATAGGTGCCGGGCGCTTCCACCTGCGTCACCAGGCTGTCAGCAGGGCCGGCCAATGAGCCGTCGGATGTCGTCCACAGCAAGGTTGAACCGGGAGGCAGGGGATTGGCCGAGGCCGACAGGACAACTTCCGTTCTTTCACACGTCAACGTATCCGGCAGGTCCACGGCGACCTGAGGAAGGTCGGGATCCTGCATCACGACAACCGCCTGAACGGCCGTGCATCCGTTGCCGGTATGCGTCAGTGTAAGGGTGTAAGTCCCGCCCGTATTGACGACCGGCGATGGGCCGGCGGCGCCGGAAACGATTTGGCCGTCCGGCGTCGTCCACAGAAAATCCACCATGCCCGCAGGCTGGGATCCGGTGGCATCCAGGGTAATCTGGGGGGTGTTGCAGTCGAGGACACCGGGAGCGGCAATCACAGGGACGGGAGCAACGGTATCCTGAATGACAAGAACACTGTCCATGCCCATGCATTGGTTGGAAGCGTCCACGGCGGTCAGGACATACCAGCCAGGCAACACCACCTGGGGCAACAGCGTCTGCCCTCCGGCCGTGATCCCACCTGCCGGCCCGGTCCACGAAAGCGCGACAGGACCGGTGGACGTGACATCGGCTACAAGGGCAACCTGAGCCTCAAGACAATTCAGGGTATCCGGCCAGGCGATCTGGATATCGGGGATATCCCCATTGAGTTGAACCCATACCGTATCGGTGGCGCGACAACCGTTCAGGGAATTGGTCACCTGCAGCAGGTACCACCCCGCTGCGGAAAAGACGGGTTGCAGCAGGGTGTCGGAGGAGATCACTCCCCCACCGGTGGTCCATAGATAGGTAATCCCCGGCCCCTGGGCAGTACCGGCCGTTTGGGGACTGACCGAGGCGGTCCCGCAGTCAATGGCCAGGTCGGGACCGGCATTGGCTGCGGGCAGGTTGGCGTCGGCGACCACAAGAACCGAAGCTGTATCCCGGCAGCCATTGCGCAGGTCTTCCACCTGGAGAAGATAGGTTCCGGGTCCCCCGGCCCACAGCCCCAGCGACTGGGCGCCGGACAAGAGTACGCCATTGGAGGTGGTCCATTGTATGGC
>CAYYGN010000039.1:0-22232 GCA_964471595.1 uncultured Saprospiraceae bacterium | reverse complement strand
GAGAGATGGGGTCGTAGTAGATACAGCCGAGATCCCCGTACAAACTCGCTGCCCTCTGGCGGTAGTAGCCATTAGTATCGAGCAGGGACTGCTGCTCCATGAAGCTGTTGTATCGGCCATTGAGGTCCGTGGCATTGTTTTTCTGGACAGCGGGTATGGTAAGATCGTCGTTGACATTATTGATGTGATAGGCATGCTGGTTCCTGACTTTTCGACCAGGCATCCAGGGTGGCAAACTGTCGGGAGAGCCAAAGACTTTTACCTGACCGTCAAATTCTATCCCACAAATAGTACAAATCTGTGAAGAGCCATTGTTGAGGATATCACCGACAAGGGGGCTTGCATACCCAGGGTGTCCAGGACAAGGCGTACTGGCGATTACTTGAGGGATCGACGAACTGCCGTCGATGATTTTAAGATCTGTATTATCTTTTTGGATGATTTCAGCAATACCATCCCCATTTAGATCAAAAAGTACGACACCACCGTATCCAACTTCATTTGTATTGGGTAGGGTCCATTGTTGAGCCAGATTAACCGTGCCATCATATTGAAAGCTCAGCAATTTGAATTCTTTCCCGATCAAGATGGATGGCGAACCAATTGGGGAAATTCTCCCTATGACAGGGAGATCTGTATTAACAATAGCATCAGTATATGCATTTAAAGGCAAGATAGCCTTGGCCAGCAAAGTAGGTGTACCGCCTGCAAGTGTATAGACATATAACCTTGGCTCATTTTTTAAATTCCATGGTTCACTATTCACGATCACATCCAAGGTGCCATCTTGATTGATGTCGGCAATAGCCGTAAATCCATCTCGGAATTTTCCATCCACCTGGATGGTGTGGGGTGTCATGGTGTTCCCGGCAGTACCATCGGGATTGGTAATCTGGACCTTATAAATGGTATAACCTGCAGCGAGCTCCAGGTCTGAAGGATCATCATCCAATTGACCTGCCACAGCAACCGCGTAGAAATGATCCTGACCGATACCAAATGCGCCCCCATCTGCCAGTTTAATTCCTGTCCGGGCATTAAAAATGCGATTACCCACATACACCTCGGGTATTCCATCCTGATTGAAATCCGCAAACCCCACTGATCCGGTGCAAGGATATCTTATGTTGTCAATATGATAGTCATTCGAAATCCATCTGACTGACCCATCCAGATTCAAACAGACGATCCGCCCATTGTATATTGAAGAGATATTACGTTTCACATTAAAAAACAACTCGGGCATTTGATCATTATCAACATCTGCAATTGCTATTGTATGCGAATATACTGCTGGAAATCCCTGCTGAGAAAGAGAAAAAAGAGTATCTCCCGTGCTTGGATTGACAACGTAAATACGTCCATACTCAATAAATACAACTTCAGGATAACAGTCGCCAGTTACATCAGCAAACGTTAGAGGTAGCCAAGTGTTAAAATAATCAATGCTGCTGGCCGATTTCAGTTCCAATTGAATAGGTCCTGCTTGATACTTTTTATTGACAAAGCAGTATGAAGTGTCTAGGATCTGGCAATCCTGGGCATGGAGTGGCTGAAGTCCAAGCAGGAATAGGAATACACAGAGTGGAAAGAAATAAGATGTCATCATGGTTCTTTTAGCAGCATATCCCTTGCAATATAGTAAATAATACCTATCTGAAATTTTGCCATTATCATGTTTGTATAAAAGGCAACCCGCCCGTACGGTTCAATACCCACAGGCAGGTCGCTACATTTTGTCCTACCCTCAAGTGTCCATTCTTCTGATAGAAAAGACCCGAATGGGGTAATCCTTATACTATTAGGAGCTATTGGTTGGAATAAACGCTGCTTCAAAATGACGGATGACCCATGACCGAGGACGGATACTGACGGAAAACCCAAGACGATTGACTAATAAGGAAATCCTCTGTGTCGGCTCCAGCTTGCCAATGGTCGTCAGTCACCTCGGCATTAGGCCATTGATTAACGCACCACCGTCACGTCGCCCTTGTACACCCGTACGCTGCCGTCGGACAGCTCCAGCTCTATGACATAGACATAGACACCCGGATCCATCAACCGGCCCCGGAAGGTGCCGTCCCATCCCGCCGACGGATCATTGACCGGTAAATGGCTCTGCTGGTACAGCGCATTGCCCCAGCGGTCATACACGGCCAGATGACGCACCGTGCGCACCTGCCCATTGCCGTACACGGCAAAGACATCGTTGATCCCGTCTCCGTTGGGCGAGAAGCTGTTGGGGATATACACGGCGGGAATATCCGTCTCCCGTAACGTGATCTGCAGCCCGTCCGTGGCTGTACACCCCGCCGCCGTCCAGCCCTGCACTGTCACCCATTGGGATACCGTCACCGGGCCCAGCGCGGTGGCTGTGCAGGTGGCGCACTGCAGCGGATCGGTGGCCGACCATTGCACCTGGGCCAGCGCCAGGGGCGATGTCACCGCGAGCGATACCAGTGCGCCGGGATCCACCTCCCGGTCCGGACCGGCATCGAGGGCAAGGCTCTCGCCGGGCTGGATCACCAGGCCTTCCCAGCTTCGCGTGCAGCCGTTGGCATCCTGTACCGATAGGGTGTAGACGCCGGGGGCGAGTCCTGAGAACACCGGCGCCGGCTGCCAGGGACCGGCATCGAGGCGGTACTGCCAGGGCGGCGCGCTGCCGCTGGTAGCCGCGAGCGATAGTTGACCGTCCGCGGCACCGGCACAGCGCTCCGGCAGGACCTCCGGGAGGCCTTCCAGCAGCGTATAGGCATAGGGGCGGATCACCAGGCTGTCGCAACCCGAGGATGCCGTCAGCAGGGTCGTATCGGCCGCAGGACCGGTAGGGTCGCAGCGGAGGGATGGCGGCAGCACTGTCACGGACTGCGCTGCCCAGGTCACCGTCTCCACCACTACCGAGTCGCAGGGCGCGCCGGCCATGGGCAGGATGTGGACGAACACCCCCGTCTGGGCACTGTCACAGGAGGTCCGGGACACGAAAGTCGTATCCGTGCCCACCCATTGGATGGATCGTGTCACCACGCTGTCGCAGCCGTGTTGGTTGGTCAGGGTGATGACCTCGTACACCGCCCCGGCGGGATCGCAGGTGTCGCCTGTCACCACTACCGAATCCACTGGTAATAATGCCACCGTGGTGATGATGGTGCTGTCGCAGCCTGATTGGTTTTGAAGGACAGTTGTGAATGTACCCGCCTGTGCGGCATCGCAGGTGGTGCCGGACAGCAGGGTGGTGTCTGGTGCCACATACTGGTAGTCGGTGATGAACAGGCTGTCGCAAGGTCCTCCACTTACGATAACGGTATCCGAGTAATTGGTCCCTGACCCGCAGAGGGTGACCGTCTGCCATTCCACATGATTTTCACCCAAGATTTTTTCAGTGATCACCAGACTGTCACAACCAAATTGATTGATCAGGAATAAAGTATCAAATCCTGCTTCCAAAGGGTCGCAGGTAACGGCTGACTTATTGGTCGAGTGGCCCGAATGAAGGGTAAAGAGGACACAGACGGTATCGGACCTGCCACAGCCGTTTTCCGCATACACACAAAGGGAAAACAACCCCGGTTGATCAGCCGCCAGTACCAGAACGGAATCAGACTGCCATGAGGGTTGGACCGCCCCTGGTGAAAAGGCATGCAGCAACGCCATGGAATCCGGATGCGAGACCTTCCAGGTCAACCCGATCCCCGGCTGGAAACAACCTTCTGCAGGGCCATCCAACAAAGGCGGGCCGGGCAGTTCGTTGGCAAATGAGAGGGAAATGCAGGTCGTGTCTCTGCAGGAAAAGGTGTCAACGGAATGGGTCACCTCCAGACAATACCATCCTTCCTTGAGCGCCCATACGACAGAATCACCGGGATTACCCGACAGTCCTCCTGCTGGACCGCTCCAATGAAAGGTCATCTGCCCGGCGGGGTGTATGACGGGAGGCGACAGGCTCCCGTCCAGCCGAATGATTGGCGTTGTATCACAACCGGAATCCTCCACAGGGGCAATCAATGCCTGCGGATTCAAGGCGGCCAGATCCACCGTTACGATACTGTCGCATCCCCAGATATTGGTACAGGCAGCCGTGTAAATCCCGCTTTGGGTGAGCGTGTCTCCACAGGCGATTACAGTGTCGGGCCCGCAATGACGAATGACAACTGGTACGGGAGGTGAGAACGGATATTCCAGGATCAGACATTGAACGAGACTGTCGCAACCCAGCCACGAAGGAAGAACGACGTCATACAACCCTTCGGTGGCAAAAGGCTGGCCGGCACAGATAACGGTATCGCCCGGGCAGAAATAATGGTCTTCAAGCACCGGTTCGGGAAGCTGAAAATCGATCACCACTTCAGCCGTCAGGCATTCCCCTCCCAGCATGTACCTGGCGGTATAGATACCCGGCTGATAGCCGGCTTCATCAAGGAACAAGGAGGCACCTGTTTCACCAAAGATGGCCACGCCGTTGTGGTACCATTGCCAGGCGCCTCCGTCCACAGGGGCCGAGGCCAGGAGCATCAAATCGTCGGAGCAGGGATGGCCACTGACGGCAATGTCCAGCGGACCTACCTCTTCGATTTCTTCCAGTACCAGGCCGTCAAACAGAAAATAAGGGTAGCAGGGTTGTCCGCTGGTGTATCCCGCGGGAAGGACACAGGGAGGACCGATCATGATCGAGGAGAAGGCAAAGGCCGGGGTCAGCGTAATTTCGATCGTGCTCCACGCTGAGGCCGGGGCATAAACCACGGAAGCCAACTCCACCCAAAACACATCCACACTACCCGGACAATCAAGCGTGGCCAGCGGCTGGTTGCTGCATGCGGCACGGCCAAAAACAGAGACCGGAACCGGCCCGTAATACACATTCCCGCCATTGCACACCCCACCGGCTCCTGTAATCGGGACGGATGCCACTTCCATCCGAAGGGTATAGGTTTTGCCGGCTTGCAGGGGTTGGCTGAGGCAGGTGGTCAGATATTCCTTCCAAGCAGAGGAAAAAATGATGCCCCCCACGCCGTCCCCATCGGGAAAAGGCGTCAGTCCGGCATCCTGAATGGGGACACCAATGAAATCACAACCATGGTGAAAATCCGGTGAACCTTGGTTGAGGTTTTCCCAGCCGGTGGCGCAGTTGATCTGTGCCCAATATCCGGGGCAACAGGAAAAATTTTCGAATGAGGGATTGGGTAGATAATGGGTTACGTCCTGGATGATCGTGATCCCTTCACAATCACAGTAAGGATCCTGCAGGTCGATCAGCCCGTTGCCGTCGTCGTCTGCTCCATTGTCGCAAATCTCCTGGGAAACACCCGACATGGGTATCGCCAAAAAGAAAAGCAGGATAATACGATCCAACATGTGGAGAAAAGGGGAGCCCATTTGGTTGACAGGCCGGGAATCTTCCCGGGCTCTGCAGGGATAAATGTACCCTTTCCCTGATAAAGCATTGGAAGCACATCAGCTTTTGGATGGCCACCGTACTATCGGAAGCAGGTCATTCGTATGCCTGAAAAGGAACCAATGGGCAGCCCATCATTTCTCTTTGCACAGAAACAAATGATGGCCGTCAAAAGTCGGGAACCGCGTCAGCGGTGTCCGGCGGCACAAGGTGGCATCGTTGGACAGCAACCATGTGCCCGCAGAGGGCATTATTGTGTCAAACCGGAGCACCTCCCCCCTGCGGCGGGTGATCTCCAGCAAGGTGAGGTGAGGTACCTTGGGCGGGGTGAGGATCGTGTCATTGGCCAGTCGAAGCGGTCCGATCTGCGGATTTACGAAAAGCGTGTCGGGGATACCTGCATAGGACAATGTGCCGAGTGCCGTATAGGTCTCCAGGGTGTCCGCCCAGGCTTTGTACGCATGCTGGTTGGTCAGATTTTTTTGCTGGACGGGCAACAAAAAAACGGAATACGCCAATCGCAGCGCCACCATGCCGAGCGCGAGGCCCATTACCCATTTGCGGTGCATTTTTCCTGCGTGCGACCAGGCGGCCGCCAGGCCCGTCGCCATCAGCGGGAGGAACATGTACAGATAGCGGCAACGCGTTCCCGGCGAAATCCAGTAAATCAAAATATTCACGGCAAATACCACGGCAAAAAAGCGCAGCATCGGCGTCTCCCGAAACCATTTCCATGACCCCCTCCACGATATGAAAAACAATGCGATGATCCAGGGCGCCAGCAACTGGATCCCTTTTACCGGAAAAGTGAAAATCTGAATGACTATTTTCCCGAAACTCCCTTCACCGGCCGATTTTTTGGAGGATTCTTCCAGCAGGTTGAGGAGATACAGTCCCGCCTCTCCTCCCTGCAGGTGGAGCCCAAAAAAATACCCGAAAGAAGTCACCAGACCGATGGCCAGCCCGGCGAAGTGTTCCCACCGCCACAACCACCTCCATTGCCCTGTGGTCCACAGCCAGGCCGGCAGGGTGAGCGCCTGGAACACGAGGGAGGGCAATCCCTTCATCATGAATCCGGCGGCCATCAAAAGATATGAACCTGCAAAAGCCAGCAAGGGCAGATTTCGGCGCCAACCGGTATAAAAGATCATCCACTGGCCAAATACGACGAGGGCGTACACGATGTCCATCTCCAGTGCCAGGAGAGAGCCGTAGAAATAGAGCTCGGCTCCGGTCAGCACCATGAGCATGGCTACCAAGGCAATATCCCGGCCCAATTCGCGACGGGCAAAAACATATGTCAACCATGCGATTCCGCCAAGGGCAAACAGGGAGGGCAGCCTCAGCCAAAACCTCGACCCGGTACCCACTACCTCCATCCAGGCAGCCAGAAGCCAGTTGTACAGCGGAGGCTTGTTGTAATACGGCCACCCGGAGATGGTGGGCTGGAGGTATTGCCCGCTCAAAAGCATTTCGAGCGAAACGAGAACGCGTCTGGCCTCCTCACCCCGGTATTCCATGACCCCGAGACCCAACAGGTGGGACAGGACATACAACACCACAAAAACCGGGAGAAACCACCGGGGCAGGACAAGGGCGGAACGGGGCAGGGACATGACCGTTCAAAGGTAGGCCAAGCCAGACATCTGCCTGTGGCCGTGCGATGGCGGTGGTCAATCCTCCTCTTACCTTCTGGGCAGCGTGACTTTTCCTTTTTCGTCAGGGATTTCTTCTACAGCTCTGGCGCTCCACGTCGCACCGGCGGGATACCAGGTGGCAGTGCCGCCCGTAAGCGTTTTTTGAGTGCCATCATAAATGGCCTTGTATTGTCCGTTGAGGCTGGCACGTCGGATGATCACTTCCCGGGTGGACGAATTGTACTGGATGAATTCCAACACGTCGGTAGCCGTCGTTCCATTCGTATGTCGCCAGGAAGCGTCAAAAACATTCGTGCCGGAACGCCTCTGCCAAACACCCGTCCAACCGCAACACTCGGTGATGTCCCACCGGTTGGGCATGCGACTGAGGACGGCGGCATCCAAAAGGTTTTGGGCCTGTAGGGTACCCCCAATCAGCAGCATGAAAATCATCGCGAACGAACAGGTAGAAAAAAATACGCTTGTTTTCATGACACCTTTTTTTGACTTCCAAAGGTAGCGGGCAGCTACAGCGGTCCCCATGATCCATGGCGGTCTTCCCATTGATTTGTGTCATGACAAAAGGGATTCCTCCGGAACCTACTCCGTACTTTTGGACGCTCCATCCTCCTTTCATGCCGCGCAAAACACCTGCTCCTCCTCCTGCTCTTCCGGCTGACACCTCCATGCTACGGCCTCCGGCAGAAGTGGCCTATGCCGCAGAGCTGGAAGCCCTTGCCCGCCTCGATACCCGTCACCGCCCACCCAACTGGCGCCTGTCGCCCCTCGCTGTAAAAACCTACCTCCTAGGAGGCCAACTGTCTGACGGCACCCTCATCACGCCCAAATACATTGGTCCCGCCCGCATCATCGAGGCCGCCATTGCCACCCTCCTCACCGACCGCGCCCTCCTCCTCCTCGGTCTGCCCGGGACCGCCAAGACCTGGGTGAGCGAACACCTCGCCGCCGCCATTTCCGGCACCTCCGGACGCCTCGTCCAGGGCACCGCCGGACTGTCGGAAGAAGCCCTGCGCTACTCCTGGAATTACGCACGCCTCCTTAAAGACGGCCCCATCCGCGAAGCCCTCGTGCCCAGCCCCGTATACCGGGCCATGGAAGACGGCGCCATCGTACGCATCGAAGAGCTTACCCGTCTGCCCTCCGACGTCCAGGACAGCCTCATCACCGTCCTTTCGGAAAAGATCCTCCCTGTCCCCGAACTGAACATGCAGGTCAACGCAAGGCCCGGATTCAATCTCATCGCCACCGCCAACGACCGCGACCGCGGCGTCAACGAACTCTCCTCCGCCCTGCGCCGTCGCTTCAACACCGTGATCATGCCTTTGCCTGCCACGCTCAAGGAGGAAGTCCGTATCGTGATGGAAAGAGTGCGCTCCGGTTTCCTCGATCCCCTCCAAAGAGAAATTCCCCTCCCGGAAAAAGAGATCACCCGGCTGGTCCAGATCTTCCGGGAGCTCCGCGCCGGCCAAACCGAAGACACCCGCGAAAAACTCAGATCACCCTCTTCGACACTGAGCACCGCCGAAGCCATCTCCACGGTCAACCAGGGCCTGGCGATGGCCCTCCACTTCGGCAACGGCACCCTCAGCGTCGGTGATCTCGCCGCCGGTATGGCGTCGGCTGTAGTCAAGGATCCGACTTCCGATGCCGAGGTATGGCGCGAATATCGCGAAACCGTGATCCGGCACCGCCCGGAATGGAAAGACCTCTATGAGGCCTGCGCCGCACTGGCCCCGCCCCAAAAAAAGAAAGGTTAACGCCGGGCTCCTTTCCGTTAATCGGAATTCAATCCATTGGATGACTCATGCACTAAAGATCTGTCCTTTTGACGACAAATATTGTGAATACTTTGGCTGTTGAAGTGTTTTTGATTATGTTTGTCTGTTGATATGACACAAATCCTGTTGTACGGCCTTGTGAAGGCTCCGTATATACCACAATAGATGCCAAACGTGAGTTTAGATTATTCCACCTTAAAATAGAATATTATGAAAATTGTCTATATTTCTGACATTCTGCGCATTACCCACCCCCATTCGGGGCGGTATCGGGTCGTAGGTCATTAACCCTGAATGCCCGGAGCAACTCCTGCTTGCCTGGAAGCAAGGTTGCTTGTACATCGGATTCCCGGATTTCCAAAAGGGCATTTCTTTTTTGTTGGGCACTATTATGGATTCTCCTTCATTTGGTTATCCTTCCTTCAACCAGCTTCGCTCAACCTCCCGTTAAAGTGCATATCGAATCCATAGGAAATTACTCCCCCCGATCCAATTGCAATCTGATTGGTGTCAAATGCGGATTTGAGAACAAGACCCAATTCCCTCTCCAATGGGAAGTCATCTTCGAGATTCAACCTACTTCCACTCAATTGTATTTTTCCAAGGTGCATGCCACGTTTCCTCCTGACGGATGGACCGTCTTCACAAGCCCGTTTGGAGGTACTTACATTACCAAATACATGGGTCTTATCGATGCCAACACCTATCTGGAGTTTGACATTGAACCCCTGATGCCCCTACGATATCTGATACCTGAGGGTCCATTTCCGAGAGTACAGGTTGTCACCTGGGACGCAGCCGGCAATCCGTTTTTTACAACGCCCTGGGAGGTGCCCGGGTCCACCATGCCGGGCACTACAGGCATTCCGTTTGAAGGAGGCACCCCTTCAAATCCGCTGGCTGTCAGCAGTTTGTTCTTTTTGCCTTCCGCATCCGCTTCTTGCGGATTGGAATATCCTTGGAATATCGGTATTTCCGGTGTGGTAGCCGTTGATGATGATTTCTGTTTTCTCAGCCCTGTCAATGCCGATCCGCGTCCGGCTTGGAAAATGGGGAAGAGAACCAAAATAGTGGTAACGGCACCAAATACTTTGACCTTGAGAGGCATTGATATCGAGTCTTGTGGCCATTGTGGCATCGGACTGACTTGTCCGGAAATGTGGGAATCCATCGTGGTCATGCCTGGTGCCACATTGATATGTGAGAATGTCAAGTTCAGAGACGGAATTAGGGCTATTGATGTCAAACCAGGTGGGAAAGTAGCTCTCAAAAATTGCACTTTTAGAAATAACTACATCGGTGTGCACCTGCAAGGTAGCGCCGAGGTGCTGGCCCTGGATGACAATACCTTTATTGGCGGAAGTCTCAATGAAGCCCTGGAATTTCCCGTTGGTATTGAGCAAGAGCCGGACTTTCCGGCACAGGACAAGGCCTTTTGTGGTATTTACGGTTTGGAGGCCACCAATCTTTTGCTGACTCCTTCCAATCCCGGGATGCGCAACACCTTCAAGAACATCGCCAACGGCATTGTCCTTGAACGCTCCAATGCCACCATCAAGAACGCCTTCTTCGAGAATATCCAACCTCTGGCAGCCGTCCATCCGTTTTCAGGTAGAGGGATATCCTCTCGCAGTGACGGTGGCAATTTTCCAGAAATAATGGGACAAGGAGCCTCCGGCCCGGTCAACTTCGACAACGTGGATGTAGGCATATACACCCAGCGGTTGTACCAGCTCATGCATGGCAACCGGATGGCCGGCGACAGCACCCATCTCACTCCCCTCCAGCAACAGACCCTGGAAGCAGTAGCTGCCACTTGTCCCTTGGATGGAGGTGATCCGGTCTTCATGGCCCGGGCCATGTTGGCGCCTTTGGGTCTTGCGCAATATGACGACTTCGATGCCTGCATCGAGGCGGAGCCGCGTAGTGCACCTGGCAGTCAAGGTGTAATTCCTGGTGCGTTGTCCCTCTCCCCTAATCCGTCTCAGGGTCATGTCATCTTGACATGGACTAACCCTGATATAGCTCGAATAATTCTTTTCGACATCCATGGCAGGCAAATGCATGATCAGGATGTGGCAGCCGAGAGTTACAGGACCTTATTGCTGATTGGTCAGCTCCCCGCAGGTATCTACCAATGTGTAGCCACTGATGTAGCAGGCAAGCAGGTCGCAGTGTCCCGTTTGGTGAATAACAGGTAAACTGTATTATGGCAGCCTCGCTTTCGTCGAAGCGGGGCTGCTTCATTTTTAAACGTATATACTTATGCCGTGGAATTGGGTAATTATATTTGTTTTATGCTTAGGCATCATCCAGCCTTTAGAAGCACAATTGAAATACGACTACAATTGGGTATTCGGGTACAGAGCCAAGGCATACTCAAATGAACCACAGGAAACCGGAGGTAATCAACTTTCATTTAACGATGGAAAGGTAATTCTCAGTCCCACACCGGATAAAATATCCGCACTCATGCGCACCTCGGCCACGATCAGCGACCGCTGGGGCCATCTGCTCTTCTGGAGCAACGGCTGTTGGATCGAAAACAAGCACCATGAGATCATGGAAAATGGGGATAGCATATCTGTAGGTCGGCTCACTGATGGACAATGCGCCGCCTTGCTGGCGGGACAAACACAAAACATGGGTGCATTTATTTTACCTTCAAGCAAAGACTCTAATCAATATTTTCTAGTTAATCAAGTTAATGAAATTATAAATCCTCCAGATACCATCTTTTATTTCACCATCATCCGCCTGCAGTATGCCTTGATTGACATGAGCTACAACAATGGCGCCGGCAAAGTACTGGAAAAAAGGGTGCCCATCATCGAGGAGGATGAAATGTTCTATGGCAATCTATTTCCCGTAAAGCACGCCAATGGCAAAGACTGGTGGATACTGCAAAAGCGGCACCTGTCGGATGAGTATTACACCATCCTGTTTCAGAATGATACGTTCAAGATCATGGGTATCCAGTCAGCGGGGTTGGTGGAGGAATACAATAGTATTGGCTCTGGAACGGCTTGTTTCAATAGTGATGGAACCAAGTATGCTGTATTCTCAACAGGACCTGAGCAACTGCAATTGTTTGATTTTGACAACGAGACCGGTTTGTTGAGCAATTACCAAAACATCCATGTGGAAGATCAAATGTACCTGACTTTTGGTGGGATAATGTTTTCGCCCTCCGGTCGTTTTCTCTATGCGGCCAATTATGATACATTGTGGCAGTTTGATATGGAGGCACCCGATATTCAAGCTTCTCAATCAATTGTGGGAATATGGGACAACTACTGGGTTGGCTCTTTACCTGCTGCATTCCATCAAATGCAAACAGGGCCGGATTGCCGGATTTACATGAGTTGTGTGGCGTCTGTTCCGTACGTACATGTCATTCACCATCCCGATAGAAAAGGTACAGAGTGCGGGTTTGAGCAACGGGCCATTTCTTTACCGTATTACAATGGTCGCACTCTTCCCAACACACCCTACTACCGGGCCGGGACGGAGTACCCGATCTGCGACACCACCATTCAGTGGCTGTCTACCTCCATACAGCCGGACTATCCTCATCGGGAGGAGGTGAGGTTGACCCTTTGGCCCAATCCGGTAAGCGATGTGCTCTCTGTGGAGCTCGGCGGGCATCAGCCTACCCATCCGCATTCCGTACATCTCCATGATCTGCTCGGCCGGGAATTGATTCGCATGCCTTACGAAACGCCAATGCTCATCCCTGTTCAGGATCTGCCTCCCGGCCTCTACTTGGTGGAGGTACATGAGGCCTCCGGCCGACGTTGGGCAGAGAAGGTGGTTGTGCGCTAATTTGGCTTTCTCGATCATTCAGAAACTCCGCGACGGCCAAACCGAAGACACCCGCGAAAAACTCAGATCACCCTCCTCGACACTGAGCACCGCCGAAGCCATCTCCACGGTCAACCAGGGCCTGGCGATGGCCCTCCACTTCGGCAACGGCACCCTCAGCGTCGGTGATCTCGCCGCCGGTATGGCGTCGGCTGTGGTCAAGGACCCGACTTCCGATGCCGAGGTGTGGCGCGAATACCGTGAAACTGTCATCCGCAATCGCACCGGGTGGAAAGACTTATATGAGGCCTGCGCCGCACTGGCCCCGCCCCAAAATAAGAAAGGTTAACGCCGGGCCCGCCGGTCCTTCCGACTCTCCGCGAGAATCTCAGCCGGATGCCGGGCTTCCCTCCCCGTGCCGTCGGCGATCTGATGGCGGCAACTGTGCCCCGAGGCCGCAACCAGCACCTCTTCACCGGCAGCCCGTACAGCCGGGAATAGCGACAGTGCTCCGATCTGCATGCTGACGTTATAATGGCTCCGGTCATAACCAAAGCTGCCGGCCATCCCGCAACACCCCGTTGCCAACACCTCCACCTGGTGACCGGCCGGCAGTCCAAGGACAAAGGCGGCCTCCCCCTGCTCGCTCAACGCTTTCTGGTGACAATGCCCGTGAACCAGGATCCGGCGGGGCACCTTATCGAAATCTTCCGGTCCCACCTTTCCCGCCATCGCTTCGCGGTACAGGAATTCCTCGAGCAACAACGTCCTTTCCGTCAGACGCCCGGCGGCTTCACGCTCCTCAGGCCCCGCCAGGCGCAAATACTCGTCGCGGAATCCCAGCACGGCGGAAGGCTCCAGCCCGATCAGGGGCGTACCGTCTGCCACCACCGCAGACAGCAAACGGATGTTGGCACGGGCCAGACGGGTTGCCTCGTCCAGGAGTCCCATCGACAGCGCCGCCCTGCCGCTTTCTGCCGCATCCGGGATGCGTACCCGGTATCCCAGGCCGGTCAGCAAACGGACAGTGGCTTTTCCAGCCTCCAAATCGAAGTGCTCGGTGAATTCATCCGCATACAGCCATACCGCACCCCGCTCCGGCGCAGACACCGGCATCCGCGATCCCTCGCGGGCAAACCACCGGCTGAATCGCTCCGCATTCCACCTCGGCAACCGCCTTTCGGGATGGATGCCGAGCATCCAACGAACCATTCCTGTCACCGGCGCCCAGCCGGCCAGCCGGTTGGCAAAACCCGGCGCCATCATGGGCAGCTTTTGCCAGCGGGCGATCTGACCGAAAAAACGGGCTCTCCACGGCACGCCCTGACGGAGATGGACCTGGTACTGCCATTCCGCCTTCATGGCGCTGATGTCCACGCCGCTGGGACATTCCCGTGTACAGCCTTTGCAACTCATGCACAGGTCCATCACGTCCGCAAGACCGCGTTCTTCAAAGGGATTGGCCAGAGTGCTCCTTGTCAGGTATTCGCGCAACGCATTGGCCCTGGCGCGTGGCGTGTCTTTTTCCTCCCGGGTGGCGTGATAGGAAGGGCACATGGTTCCCCCGGCAGCCGGCAACTTGCGGCAGTCGCCCGAACCATTACATCGCTCGGCCATCCGAAGGATGCCCCCTTCCTTGTCAAAATCCATCCGGGTCGAAAAGGACCTTGTTTTCTGTCCCGGGGAGTACCGCAAATCCTGCAGCATGGGCGGCACCTCGGTGATTTTGCCGGGATTGAAGATCCCGTCGGGGTCCCAGACCTCCTTGACTTCACGAAACCAGCCGGTCACCTGCTCGCCGAAAATCCGGGGAATGAATCCGCCCCGCAACCGGCCGTCTCCGTGTTCTCCGGAAAAACTGCCTCCATACGATTTGACCAGATCGGCGACTGCTTCCGTGATATCGTGAAACAGGGTCTGATCGGCAGCTTTCTTGAGATCGAGAATGGGCCGCACATGGATCTCCCCGGCGCCGGCGTGGGCAAAATAGGCCGCCCGTTGACCGAATCCCCGGATCAACCGGTCGAGGTCGTCGATATAATCCGGCAGGTCATCCAGGACGACGGCCGTATCCTCGATGCAGGCCACCGCTTTGGCATCTCCGGGCAGATTGGCCAGGACGCCGAGTCCGGCTGCCCGCAAGGCCCAGACCCGCTCCGTAAAGGGAGCCTTCACTTTGGGCAGCGCATAGGCGCCCCCCTTCCGGAGGTCGGCGATCAGCGCATCGGCCCGGGATTCCGCTTCCGCCAGTGTCTCACCCCGGCATTCCATGATCAACACAGCCGCCGGATCGCCTTCGACGAAAAACCGGTTGGCCTGCTGCTCCCGGCTGGATCGGGTGCATTCCAAAACCGTGCGGTCCATCAGCTCGCACGCATAGAGCGGATGCCGCATGGCGTCCCGGACCGCCTCCGTCATGTCCCGCATCCGGTGATAATGGGCACATACGAGGACCATCTCGGGAGGCGGGAGAGGGTCCAGCTTCAGGGTGATCCGGTGACTGAGCGCCAGCGTGCCTTCGGAGCCGGCCAGGAGCCGGCAGAAATTGAAGTCCGGCCCTCCCGGTGTAAACGGGGCACCTGCCAGCAACATGTCCAGGGCATATCCGGTATTCCGACGGTGGATGCCGGCTTTGGGAAAGCGGGCCCGGATCTCGTCGGCCACCCGGGCCCGGCCCAGCAGGTCGGCCATGTGCCGGTACAAACGACCTTCGAGGCCGGAACGGGAGAGGTGCTTTTCCCATTCTCCCGATGACACCGCTGCCATGCGGGCCGGCGATCCGTCGCTGAGCCATACCTCCAGCGCGAGGAGCCGGTCGCGCGTACTGCCGTAAACGATGCTCGTCGATCCACAGGAATTATTGCCCACCATCCCCCCGATCATGCATCGGTTGGCTGTGGAGGTATTGGGGCCAAAATGGAGTCCGAAGGGCCAGAGGAAGCGGTTGAGTTCATCACGGATCACGCCCGGCTCGACCGTCACCTCGCAGCGGTCGGGATCCATGGATAGGATCCGGGTCATGTGGCGCGACATATCCACCACCAGCCCGCTTCCCACCACCTGGCCCGCCAGGGAAGTTCCTGCCGTGCGGGGGATGAGTGACACCCCTTCGGTGCGGGCAAAGTCAACAATGGCCCCGAGGTCGCCGGCATCGCGCGGCCAGACAACGCCCAGCGGCATTTGGCGATACACCGAGGCATCGGTGGCATACAGGATCCGGTGCAGGTCGTCTCTCCGAAAGTCGGCGCCCAGCAAGCGGTCAAGTCGGGACCAGTCGGCCATGGGGGAAAGATAAGGAGGCCGGCCCCATTCGGTGCGTCTTTACTCGATCCTGATGACCGGAGTCGTCCAGCGCCGCTCTCCGGCCCGGAATTCGAGAATGCCGGTGCCGGTCGGGAAGCCGGTAAGATCTTCCTCCACTACGGCGGCCTCCGGCCCCAGGTCCCTGACGGCCCATACCCTTCCGTCCGGAGCATACCAGGTCAGGCGGCCAGCCTCCTGTAAAGGCAGTTGCACGGTAACCCTGCCATGAGCCGGATTGGGATAGACGGCAAGCGCCTGCTCCGGTTGTTTTTCGTCGTCCATGGAGGTGGCGATGCAATCAATCATCGGCATCGCATCCACAGGGGCCAAAACCAGGAAAAAAGTATCCAGTTGGCCCGCCGGTTTTTCATTGATCAACTGGGGGATCACGACCGGGTCATGGGGTTGGTGCAGGATATTGGCTTCGAAGACGCCGCATCCGGAAGCGATGGGGTTTTGGATGACGTGTACGGCGGGTTCATTTTCGGTATTGACATTCCATCCGGCGAGGAGCAACTGCCCCTGGGGACCCGCCTGAAGGGCCGAGGAGATGAAATTGCCGTCGGGCTGCAGGAACCAGGAAGCCGTAATGACGCCATTGGCACCCACTACGGCCACGGTCTGATCATCGGCCACATGAATCCTTCCTCCCGGTCCCCGGGTCATCGTCCGCAGGTATCCGGTCGTATAAGCCCGCGACCAGTCGAGGGCTCCGTTGGGGTCGAAGCGGCAGAGGATATTGCCGAAAATACCGCCGCCGGCATCATGAAGGGCCAACACCGGATAGCCGGACGTATCCAATTCCATGGATTCGACGGAATGCTGGGTGTTGTCCCCGATCACGCGGATCCAGCTCTGGGTGAGATCCGCATTGACTTTCATGAGAAAGGCGTTGTTCGGCGATCCGGGCATGACATAACTGGTGGTCGTACCGCTCACATAGAGGGCGGTGGGGCCGGCCAGACGAATAGACGCCGGGTACTCCAGGCCCGCTGCCCCAAACTGGCGCGACTGGGCCAGGTTGCCGTTTTCATCGATATGGGCGATCAGGATATCGAAGCTCGTGGCCGGGTCCAGGGTGCTTCCGGCGAGATAGGTCCCTTTGGCATTGACGGCCATATCCCAGAACTCGTCCACCTGGTCAGCATGAAAATTTCGGGCCCAAAGGACCTGGCCCTTGTGATTCATCCGGAAGAGCAAAAGGTCCAGGCCCCGGACGGGATCGACATAGAGGGTGCCGCCTACCAGAAAGGTGGAATCGGTATCGGGCAGGATACGCCGGAAACTCGATGCCTGACCCGTACTGACCGCTGCCTGGGACCATATCACGGTGCCATCGGCTTCCAGAAAGACGATCCAACCGGTCAGTACCGACGTTCCGGTCAGTTCGCCCACCGCGATCATCTGGCCTCCGGGCAGCCGGTGCAGGTCGCGAAACAAGGCGCCATCGCCTACATCCAGCCGCTGACGGAAGTCCTGGGCGTTCAGGACACCTCCCAGGAAGAGGGCCACAAAGAAGAGGAACGATCTTTTCATCGGAAAGGGAATTTGAGGGTGGAACAAGGATTATCCCCCTCAATTTAAGACCCTTCGCGGGTAAATCAAAATTTTTTGCATCTGTGGGTCAGGTGGCTGCCCTGTCCAAGGACCCACTCCCGCCGCTTCATGGGCCCTCAGGGACTCCATACAAGTCCCACGTCTGTTGCTTATAAGATCTGTGACTTTTTCGACCTCGGAGAGGCCGGGGAGAGGACCATGATCAAGCGTCTCAGGATGGAATATCACCTCAGCATCCACCTGCCGTATCAATCCACAACCAGTTTTTGCATACCCAATCGTCTGCCGGCCTCGTCCCTGATCTCAACCATATACATGCCCGATCCCATCCCTTCCAGCGGGATGGAATACAGGAAAGCAAAAGGCGGGATCCGTCCTGCATACATCTCCGTCCCGGACATATGTACCAGTCTGACCTGCAAAGTCTCGCTGTGTGGCAAATAAGCATCCAGTTCCAACTGGACATGCCCCCGGGCAGGATTGGGATGGATGCGAAACAATCCTTTTTCACCCTCAGGTTGGGAAACACCGTTGTACAACTCCCAGGGAAAGTCGCCAACAATTTCTCCCCCGCCTGATTCAGTCTTCAGGATAAGACTGTGCCACCCGGCTACGAAACCTACCGTATCATTCAGAAAATGGATTGCTTCCAGACTTGGTCCGACTTGATAATTGCATTGCCAGACCATCCCGCCATCCATGGAAGTGCAGATAGCAAAACTGGACGGCTCCCCTTGAGGAGGGATCTGCCAATCCACTGAAAACACAACAGAATCGGAGGGCATAGCCATGTCCAAAACGCCCAATTGATTGTTCGTCTGCTTCCAAGTCACCCCCCCGTCAAGGGTTTGTTCCAAAGAACTACCAAGTTCTATAAAACCCCTCCATTCATCATGAAAAAATATGACACATTTACCAGCCACATTTTCAAAATCAACAACCTTATCCCAGGTAGTGCCGGAATCAACAGATTTAAGCAGAAATCTCGATAGATTGTTCAAGCCACTTTCCCAGGCCTGAATGCCGGCATAGGCAATGCCGTCTGTCGCTATGTCCATCCAGATGATACCTGTTTTAAACGTGGTCATCCCAGGAATATCGTATATTGGAATCCACGATGCCCCTCCATCCGTCGTTCGCAATATCACATTCAGGCCCGATGCCAGCCCCACAGAGTCATTGAAAAATTGAAGTGAAAGGAAAAAATCCGGAAAGGTATAAACTTGTTCCCAGGAATAGCCGCCATCATTTGACCGGTAAATCGTTCCATTCTTCTCCCATTTATTAGTACTAATAACGACCGTATCGGCATTCACAAATGCGACATGATCGATATTATCCGCTATGCCGCTAGGGATGGGAAACCAGGTCTCGCCATAATCATCAGTCCGTAAAACAAACCCGGCACTGCCTACCGCCAGCCCGTGACCCAGAGGATGCATTTCGAGGTCAAAGATAGATGGCCCCTCTCTATCCACATGCTTAACCACCCATTGCCCGCGCAGGCTGTTAGAGCCTAAGACAAATACGGCTAAAATGAACAGAAATCGTTCTTTCATGATTGGTAAATTATCTTTGAAGGATGATTTTTCGGACTTCCACCGGATTGCCATTGATATAATTCGTTAAAAAGTAAACACCGGGCGGAGAATTTCTTTGATGGAACAGGCAATACCCGTGCTTACCCCAATCTGGAGTATTACTTAATCTTAATTCGTTACATACTTCTTCAAAAGTCATAAACCCTAATCTCATAGTTATGCCACGTATGTACCAAGAGGATTTGAAGCCTTCCCATTATTAGCTACATTCAAAAATAGAGGTTTCCATTGAAAGCAGATGATCATCATGATCCTGTTGGAATGTGGGAAACTCGGTTTGGCATTGCGGGTGGACATGGAGTTTTCCATATTTCAACAGGAAGGTTGTAGGTGGTAGGTTGGCCAGGGATTCATGAGGCCGTACATTGTTGTACCTCCAAATCCATTGGTTACTGAACTTATGGGCTTGGGCTGGGGAATCGAAGACATGGGCATCCAGTACATCCTCTCGGAAAGTCCGATTGAATCGTTCAATAAATCCGTTCTGATTGGGCTTGCCCTTCTCGATGAACTTCAATTCTATCTGTTGTTTCTGAGTCCATAATTCCAACTTTTGGGCGATGAACTCCGGCCCATTGTCTACTCGTATGGCCGCCGGCTTTCCTCGCCAGCTGATCAGATCCTTCCGTTCACTTATTACCCTGGTACTGGTAATACTTTTGGTAATGGTGATGTTCAAGGCTTCCCGGTTGAAATCATCGATTACTTTGAACGCTCGAAAGGGTTTGCCTTGGAACAGGCTGTCTCGCATGAAGTCCATACTCCATGTTAGATTGGGGCACAACGGCTGCAATAATGGCTCCCGGATCTGCTTGGGGAGCCGTTTGCGTGATTTGCGTCTCATGGAAAGCTTACTTGCTGTGTATATCCTGTAAAGGCGTTTGTGATTGATGGTGTGACCTTCAAGCCGAATCTTGTGATACATCTTCCAAAAACTCCATGAAGGTCGGGTTTGCGACATCTTAAGGAGCTGGTCCCGGTACAATACATCCTCATTCCTGATTATAGGCCTGTACCGGAATACCGAAGTGCTTATATTCGTCATGCTGCAGGCCTGACGCAGAGATAACTCGGGATATGCTGATTGAGCACTCATGAAGATTTCCCTCTTATCGTCAGGCCTTAGAGCTTTTTTCCAATAACATCCTTCAGGACCCGGTTCTGGAGTGTAAGGTCTGCCACAATCCGTTTGAACTGGGCCAATTCGGCCTCCATCTCCTTCAATCGCATGAGATTGTGGACGTCCATGCCTCCATACTTGCGTTGCCATTGGTAGAAAGTTGCTTGACTTATCCCGTGTTCTCTGCATAAGTCACTGTCTTTCATACCTTTCTCATGCTGAGCCAATATCGTGACGATCTGACTCTCTGAAAATTTTGACTTCTTCATCGCTCCAGAAATTAGTACTTGTATCCGTAGCTGATTTCGGGGAAGGCATCAGAATGACTGGATGAGGCAAAGGCATAGCATTAATGTTGGTCCTTTTGTGAGGTAACCTCTTTATTGCCTGTCATATTTCATGCTAACCTGAATAATTAATACTTATCCATATCAAGTATAAGATTGTTTTTGTTCTGTTCATACCATTGCTTTGCCATTTCCATGTACTCATCAGTTGAATAATCTGGATCTTTTCCCCTTGAATTACTAACCAATGAAAAAAGTATAAAGGTATCCTGCCGTTTTGTTGATCTATCTGGAAAATTCTTAACATAAGCTATAAATGCTGATAAGGCCATTTGTCTTATGCGAATCTTATCTCCATCATAAACATTTTTATCTATATCTAAAAATAAATAATTACCTATTTTTTGAAATGAATATGGTGTTCGGATTCTTGTTAGGCTTTCAAAATAATAATAATAATTATATCTGGAAGAGGTATTCAATCGTTTGTCCAATTCGGTAATAACTATCGTATCGTTCATTTTCCCTAATCGTGCCAAACAAACCTTTAAATCTAAGGTGTCAAATGTTTTTGAAATATTATTTAGCCGATAATGTATATGATTAATATCATCAATATTGTTCATCAGAAATATTATCGTAGAATCAATATCTTGTATATTAAGAAAACTCAAGTAATAAGGAGTCCAGGATTTCCAGAACAATACTGTTTGTTTTTGGGAATAAAATCTAAGTTTTTGCAATGCTGAATTATTGTAATTACTCTTCTTGAAATTATTTCTTATATAATGTCCATCATCAAAAATAGAATATACCGTAAACTTATGAAATAAAACATCTAAAAAAAGTGAATCAGAGTATGAATTATAATCTAAATCTGTAGCTCTTTTAACAACGCTATGCAAACCTTTATTCGTGTAAAAAAGAGTGTCATTTTTAATAATCTCAATTGCTAATCCTCTCAAATTCTCATTATTACTTTCCCTAGAAATAGGAATATTCACCTTTTCACCTCTTAGAGTCGAATAAATTGAAGCTGTCAATTCCTCACATTGACAGAATATATGCGCTGGAATAAGCACATAAATAAGGACTAATAGCTTTTCCATTGGTATGCTCTTATTTTATATCCGTTCAATATATTAACATAGTCCATAAGGGCCTCTTTATCATCACTAGGTTCATAGCCGTAACATTCATAATCATCCCAAGGATGAATGAAACCTAATCTTTGGTCCATTTCATGAGCATGACATGGTCCTGTTTTCACGGACACTTGGTTAAGTTAGAAAAGTACCTTTGCTCGAACTTGTCCGGACAAAGATATCCCAGGGCGGAATGCCTACGTTTTGAATTGTAGTAGCACTCCAAGTAATTGAAGATTTCCGTGTATGCGTCTTCAAAGGTATCAAAAATACTCTTCTGCAACAGCTCGCATTTGAATCGGCTGAAAAAGGACTCGGCGACGGCGTTATCATAACATTCGGCTTTCCGGGACATACTCTGCACATACCCTCGTTTAGTCAAATGTTTCCTGAATACAGCACTTGCATACTGGCTCCCTCGGTCTGAGTGTATGATGGTTCCAGGACTCAATTTGCTGCGTCCTTCTGCCTTTTTCAATGATTCCAATACGATATCTGCACGCATGTGCCTGTCCAAATGCCACCCGATAAGCCGGCGGGTATAAAGATCAAGCCATGTGGCCAAATAGGCCCACTTCCCCTCCTTGACA
>CAYYGN010000038.1:21912-22982 GCA_964471595.1 uncultured Saprospiraceae bacterium | reverse complement strand
CGCCCTGGATCTCATTCAGGTATTTGCCTTCCAGACCATAAGATCCTTGTCCCGTACGGCTGTGGCCGATAGTTCTGCGGGCCAGATCGCCAAAGGGCCGGCTGCGCACCTGGTGATCAAGGACGATCAATCCTCCCTTGTATTTGCCAAGACGGAACAGCGGAAACTGTTTGACCTGATTCAATTGGTTTTGATGGACACGACGCGCTATGAGGTGGTAGCGTTCGCCATTCGCACGGGCTTTGCGCAAACGGGCAGCCCATGCTCCCGGTGACAAAGAACCGTCAATGACCGTCGAGAGATAATAGCCCAACGAGTCCACATTGGCCTGGAAATCCGCGTCCGCCATGGCGCTGGATTTCATGTCCATCCGCAATTCGTACAGGACCGTTGAGGTGGCCAGAATGGCACCGTCCTCGGAAAGGATATTGCCCATCTCCGCCTCTACGGCTACCGTCCTGACATATAGGCTGTCAGCCATGGACCGCCACTTGTCTCCCTGAAACACCTGCGTATGGACCACCCGTCCCAGGATGGCCATCGCCACAAACAAGATGCCTGCAAAGACGAGATACGTCCTACCCAAAAGTTCGTTCCAGCGATTTCCGGCCATGAATCAGGGTTGGGACAGGATATGGGGAACCGTTCCGGTCTTTTCGGACTGCATGCCCGGCACCTGCAAGGCAAGTACGGATTGGCGGCTGTTGACCATCAACTCCGAACGTACGGTCAGATATTCCCAGCGAAGGGCTTTGACTTCTTTCTGCAGGGACTGATATTCCCTCACTTTGTGCTGGCCGTTGTGGGCGATATAGATATACACCACGACCAACGAGGCGACACAGCCGAAGAAGGCGAGATTCGTCAGGATATAGTTGGCGGCTTCCTGCGGAAGCACCAGCGATCGTTTGATGGTCCAGGTACTCATATCCTATTTCTTTTCTGCTATCCTGAGTTTGGCACTGTGTGCTCTCGGATTCATTTTGGTTTCCTCATCCCCCGGCAGCACCGGTGATTTGGTGATGACCCGGAATGGCCGTTGTATATGGCCGTACCAGTCCTTTTGTGCT
>CAYYGN010000038.1:0-21902 GCA_964471595.1 uncultured Saprospiraceae bacterium | reverse complement strand
ATGAAATACTTGACCATCCGGTCTTCCAGGGAATGGTAGGTCAGGACCACCAACCTGCCCCCGGGCCGGATCAGGACTCCGGCTGCCGTCAGCATCTCTTCCAGGGCACCCAACTCGTCATTCACCGCAATGCGCAACGCCTGGAAAACCTGGGCGAGGTAACGGTGCCGGTCTCCGCGGATCATGGGTTCCAGCACTTCCAGCAGATCACCTACGGTCCGGTAAGGACGACCTTCCCGATGATGAACCAGCGCCTGGGCCAGACTGCGGGCATTGCGCACTTCTCCATACCGGCCCAAAATTTCCTGGAGCTCAGCCGGATCTTTGTGGTTGAGCAGATCGGCGGCAGTCACCGTCGCCTGCCGGTCCATCCGCATATCCAGTGGCTCTTTGGGAAACCTGTAGGAAAATCCGCGTTCCGGAACGTCAAACTGGTGGGAAGACACGCCCAGATCCGCCAAAACGCCATCCACCGCAAGGATGCCGTAAAACCCGGCGAAACGGGCCAGATGCCTGAAATTGTGAGGAACGAATTTCAACCGCGAATCATCGGGCAAATTAGATCTGGCCGCTTCATCCTGGTCAAAAGCCAACAGCAGGCCATCGGGTCCGAGCTGCTCCAGAATCTTTCGGGCGTGTCCTCCACCACCAAACGTTACGTCAACGTAGGTGCCATCCGATTTCAATTGCAAAGCGCGGATGCATTCATCCGCCAGCACCGGCTCGTGGTAGTTCCCATTGTCCACGCGCCGTCAGGGGTTGTTGCCTTTGTATAGCCCGGAGAAATACTTTTCCGCCAGCTCGGCAAAATCCTCCGGGTTCATTCGGGTGCCTTCAAAAGCATCCGTCTTCCATATTTCGATCTTGTCACCCTGACACTCCAGGGTGACATCCCGGTCAATCCCTGCGTAGTCCAGCAACCCGCGACTGAAGAGCAACCGCCCCGCACCATCCTTCACCAGTCTGTACGAGTCCCGGTAAAACTCTCGCCGGAATTGCCTGGCCGTACCGGAGAAGTCGGGAATCATCCGAACCTGCTCGGTAAACCGCTCCCATACCACCTTGGGGTACAGGACCAGACACTTCTCAAACCCGCGGTTCAACACAAACGTATCGGCATGATCCGGACCCAATTGGGCGAGCAGCTCGCTCGGCAATTTCAACCGCCCCTTTTCGTCGAGACGGCAGTCGTAATTCCCAACCAGATCAAACGGTACCACTCATGCCTTATTTCTTCCCCCAAAAGTACACGATCCTCCCATTTTATACCACATTCTCCCACGAATAAATGAAAAAATTTTTCCATACACCGAATCAGTCATTTCCAAATGGCTGACATTCAGACAAAAACGACATGGGAGACATGATAGGAGAAAAATCTGATCCCTGCCCATTCCCACCGGGCGTCGTCACGGGCACCGGCCGTGCCGAGCCAATGGCCTCTCCGGGTATGTCGGGATTCCGTCTTGACGGTTCAGTTGGCGTTAGCACCCATAAGGGCCTTGCCTTGCATGTACCAAACCCCAAGTATGGCTTCCTTGACAATGGCGGTAGACATCTTCGAAGTGCCAAATCGCCGGTCGGCAAACAAGATGGGCACCTCAGCGATCCGGAAGCCTTTCTTCCAGGAGCAGAATTTCATCTCGATCTGGAAGGCATAACCGACAAAGCGGATGGCATCCAGGTCGAGGGCTTCCAACACGCGGCGGTGATAACACACAAACCCTGCGGTTGGATCCTTGACGGGCATCCAGGTGATCATGCGCACATACAGGGATGCGCCCCTCGAAAGCAGGATGCGATCCAGGGGCCAGTTCTCGAGCTTCCCCCCTTTCACGTACCGGGATCCCACAACCAGATCCGCGGCACCCGTCCGGATGGGCTCAGCCAGACGGACCAGGTCAGCAGGGTTGTGCGAAAAATCGGCGTCCATCTCGAACAATAGCTCGTAGGTCCTTTCCAAACCCCATTTGAATCCTGCAATGTAGGCCGTTCCAAGTCCCGATTTGGCGGGGCGGACCAACAAATGAATCCGGCCGGCATACTTGTCCATGACCTCGCGGACCAGGGCTGCCGTCCCATCCGGGGAACTGTCGTCCACCACAAGAACATGGTAATCCCCTTCGAGCGCCATGACCGTTTCCAGCAGGCGCACGATATTCTCCTTTTCGTTGTAGGTGGGGATGATGATCAGGCTGTCAGACAAAAGGCGCTGGGTTTTGCGGGATGCGTGGGCGTTGTTGGATGATCAGAAAAACGGGAATCGTGCGGGCTGTACCTCACCCATCAGTCGGGCAATCTCCAGGCAGACATCCTCCACGTTCGGCTTGGTGAAATAGTCGCCGTCCGATCCATAAGGTGGCCTGTGGGCTTTGGCGGTGATGGTTCGTGGAGCACTGTCCAGCCACCGGTATCCCCCCTGCCTTTCGAGCACTTCCTGCATCATGTATGCGGAGGCGCCCCCGGGTACGTCCTCGTCGAGGAAAACAATCCGGTTGGTTTTGCGCAGGGATTGTACGATGACAGACTCAAGATCAAAGGGCAAAAGGGTCTGCACATCGATCAATTCCACGTCTATCCCCCACTCCTCCGACAGGCGGTTTACAGCTTCCTGGGCTATGCGCACACAGGAACCGTAGGTAACCAGGGTGACATCCGCTCCTTCCTGCAGCAGCTCGGGCACACCAAACGGAACGGTAAAATCGGACAGGTTGTCGGGCATTCGCTCCTTGAGGCGATAACCGTTGAGGCATTCGATAATCAGCCCCGCTTCATCCGATTTCAACAGGGTATTGTACATCCCGGCGGCCTGGGTCATGTTGCGGGGAACACCGAGGTACATCCCCCGGAGGGAATGGATCAACATGCCAATGGGGGATCCGGCATGCCAGATACCTTCCAGCCGGTGTCCACGCGTCCGGATGATGGCCGGCGCCATTTGCATGCCTTTGCTCCTGTATCTCACCGTAGCGAGGTCATCCGTCAGAGGTTGGAGACCGTAAATGAGGTAATCGAGATACTGGATTTCAGCCAGCGGCCGAAGGCCTCTCATGGCCATTCCGATGGCCTGGCCCATTATGGTCCATTCCCGGATACCTGCATCGAACACCCGCTCCTGACCGTACTTGGACTGAAGCCCTGCAAATCCCTGGTTGACATCCCCGATTTGACCCACATCCTCTCCAAAGGCGTAAAAATCGGGATACCGCTCCAGAGCACTATCGAAAAAAGCATTCAGGATCTCGTATCCGTTGCGCACCGGTGAGTCGTCGGAATAAACGGCCGGTACGGCAGGAACGCGAAGCGCAGAACGTGCGGTCTCACTGTGTAAGTGGGAATGGTAGCATTCATCCGCCCGGTGGTAGGCATCCCGGATCAGCGCCTTGAGTTGGTCAATGGAAGGGTCCGACATTCCGGCCAGCCGGAAATCAAGTCTTCGCAGTAGGCTCACGAGTTCATGGTAGAGCGGTTGACGCATCGAAGCCAAAGTCCTTCGGGCCTCCTCCACGGCGGGATGGTCAGGCCAGACAGACCGACAGTCCTCCAGTACGCCGTTCACCCTGATCTTGTATTGCTCCACCGGCTGGTTGCAGGCCTCCCAGGCCTTGTCCCTGGCTTCACGCACGTATTGCCGGGCGTTCTCCCTGATTTCGTCCAGCTCGGCTTCGGTAGCGATTTCGTTCTTGACGAGCCATTCCCCCATTTTCCGGATACAGTCGTACTCCGTTTCCCAGGCCAGTCGCTCCTTGCTTTTGTACCTCTCATGCGATCCACTGGTCGAATGACCCTGCGGTTGCGTCACCTCTTGCACATGGACCAGGGCGGGCTGGTGGGTTTGCCGGACATGCTCGGCGACCTCCATATACACCCTCACCAATTCCGGATAATCCCATGCCTTGACGGTCACAATCCGGATACCTTCCCCGGGAAGGTCACTCCCGAATCCTTGCGCCGCCAGCGAAATGCTTTTCTTGGCCGTCTGATATTCAATCGGTACAGAAATGCCGTACCCGTCGTCCCAGACGGACACAAGCAGGGGGACCTGCATCACTGCGGCGGCATTGAGGGTCTCCCAAAAGACACCTTCTGAAGTACTGGCATCGCCGATCGTGCAGAATACCACTTCATCACCCTTGCGGGAGAAATGACCGGCGTCGGCGAGGTCGGGGTTCTCCCTGTATTTCCGGGAAGCCAACGCGAGTCCGAGGGCTCTTGCCATCTGTCCTCCCGTGCTGGATATATCGGCCGAGATATTGTAACGGGCAGTGTGATCCAGCCATTCGCCATCGGCATCGACCAGAGGCGTGGCAAAGTGCCCGTTCATCTGCCGCCCCCCTGAAAAAGGGTCGTGATCCGGATCGGCGTAGAGCTGGGCAAAGAAATCCTCCACGGTGGATAGCCCCAGGGCGAACATAAGCGTCTGGTCTCTGTAATAACCGCTGCGCCAGTCGCCCCTCCGGAATGCTTTGGCCAACGCCAGCTGGG
This sequence comes from uncultured Saprospiraceae bacterium, assembly GCA_964471595.1. Classification (GTDB taxonomy): domain Bacteria; phylum Bacteroidota; class Bacteroidia; order Chitinophagales; family Saprospiraceae; genus JAGNXB01. The sequence continues at coordinate 17,417 of CAYYGN010000038.1, read as the reverse complement.
GCAACTCCTTGCCATCACCGACAATGCCGAATTTGGCTTTGCCGGTCAATACCTCCTTGCGGGCCAGCACGCTGGTTTCCCGGCTGACGGAAGCGATCCAGAAGTCCCTCAGTACTTCCTTTTCGAACGACTCCCTGCCTTCCCTGACCGGTGCCTTGAGCATGTCCTCCATTCGAAAAAAATTCGTCCAAAGGTAGTATTTTTTGCACGACCCGGAGTGGCCGGAACCACACTACCCCCCTTTCCATTTAACCTATCATTAACAGAAACATCTGTCACCTTTTCTGTCCCCGGATGGTTAAATCATGTAAATTTGCTTCCTGCAATCACTAAAACCTCAGTTGTGATGAAAAAACTATTCGGACTCCTTCTTTTCCTCTCTCTGGCTGTGGCTGGCTACGCCCAGGATGGTCCTGTGATGACCTTCGAATCCATGGAAGTGGACTACGGAAAGATCGAACAGAATGCCGACGGCAACCGCAAGTTCGTCTTCACCAATACCGGCACCGAGCCTTTGGTGATCAAGAATGCCCGCGGAAGTTGTGGCTGCACGGTACCCACATGGCCGAAAGAGCCGATCATGCCGGGTGAAAAGGCCTCCATTGATGTCAAATACGACACCAACCGCGTAGGTCCATTTACCAAAACCATCACCCTGACCACCAATGAAGCGATCGGCACCAAAATGCTGACCATCAAAGGGGACGTCCTCAAGAAAGAAGCGGATCAGGCCGTGCCCGCCAGCAAGCCCACGATCCTGCATAACCATTGATCCCCGGATATCAGGGTGGAAACCCTGTCTGAAAGACCCGAGCGGCTTGCCGTCCGGGTCTTTTTTCTTTCCGGATTCCCCAAGCAAATAATCCGGATCCGTCACCGGGGATTGGTCCCCTTGACCAGGGTTCAACCCTACGCCTTACATTTGGTCCAAACTCCCTCCATGGCCCTGCTGCGCCTGTTCCTGGCCCTGATGTTGACAACAGGTTGGATCCTTGTCCTCGACAAGCCTCACCCCGTCGGAGACGCCTCCCTCCCTCCCCCCGGGCGGTTTCTTTCTCCCCAACACGGTTTTTGGTGCAATGCGGAACCTATCCGGCCATCCCTGCAGCGGATCGAGCTGACCTCTGCCCGACTCCATGAGCCCCTCACCCTGATTATTGACCGGGAATCCGTACCCCGTATCTATGCGGGTCATCCTGAGGATGCCGCTTATGCCCAAGGGTATGTAACCGCCATGCTCCGGCTCTTTCAAATGGACATGAGTACGCGCTCTCCCATTGGGAGGCTTTCCGAGATCGTTGGCGAACGCACCCTGGCTCACGACCTCGAACAGCGGCGGAAAGGATTGTACGAAGCCGCCGAACGGCTGGCTGCTTCATGGGAGAAGGACCCCGAATCAGGACCTTTGCTCCGTGCCTATGTGGCAGGGATCAATGACCGCATCCGTCAAATGACGCCCTCCGAATGGCCGGTGGAATACAAATTGCTCGACTTCTCTCCCGAGCCATGGACCTCCGTTCACTGCGCAGCCTTCTATCTGGCCATGTCCGAAACACTGGCTCTCACCGCACATGACATCCCCCTCACCAACGCTCTCAAGGTGTTCGGACAAGAGACCTTTGCCTTGCTGTATCCCGATCGCAATCCCTATGACGATCCCGTCATTCCTTCCTCCCCTGATTCGGTTGTCCACGGACCTGACTCCTCCGGATTGCCGGGCCACACCTGGGGGTATGAATTCCTGACCCCCACCTCTTTGCCCGGGACAGGTAGCAATAACTGGGCAGTGTCTGCCGCCCGTACCCTCAACGGCCACCCCATCCTCTGCAATGATCCGCACCTGACCCTGACCCTGCCATCCATTTGGCTGGAAATGCAAATCAGCATCGGGCAACAACATGCCTACGGAGTGGCCTTCACGGCCATTCCGGGGATTGCCATCGGCTTCAATGGCGACATAGCATGGGGATTTACCAATGCCGGTCATGACGTCCTCGACTGGTACGAAATCCAATGGACAGACGAAGGCCGCACTCGTTACCTGGTGGACGGGTTCGAAAAGGAAGCCGTCCTACGTGAGGAGGTCATACGGGTCAAAGGTCGGGATCTACCCGTCAGGGATACGGTCCGCTTTACCGTTTGGGGACCGGTACCTCAACTGGAGGACAAGGATGGCAAAGGGGTTTCCCTCGCCATGCACTGGCTTCCGGCCAATTCCCTGGACCCGTTGATGCCTTCCGTATTCACCCGTATCAATAGCGCGTCCAGGCTGGAAGACTGGCTGTCCACGCTCCATCGGTATAATGCCCCCATGCAAAACGGCATTTTCGCCTCCCGGGCCGGGGACATCGCCATCCGGGTCAGCGGCAGTATGCCTATCCGGGGACCCGCTGACGGTCGGACCGTTCAGCCGGGTACGGACTCACGGTACCAATGGCAGGGATTTGTTCCGGCGGAAGAAAATCCCCTTGTGTTGAATCCTGCCCAGGGCTATGTGGCCTCAGCCAACCAGTGGAGTACCTCTTCCGACTTTCCTTATCCCTATACCGGGATCTTTGAAGACTGGCGCGGCCGTTACATCAACGAAGTCCTCCGGCCTTCCCGAGGGCTTACCCTCGAGAACATGATGGCCCTCCAGAATGACAATACCAGTATCCTGGCCAGGGAGGCCACCCGGATACTGGCCCTGCGTGCGGACACGGTCCGGTTGGCACCTCCCGAACTGGAAGCCTACCGGCAATTGATGTCCTGGGATCACCGGTTTGACGCCAGAGACCGAACTCCGGTCTTGTTTGACTTGTGGATCAAGCAACTCGACAGCCTGGCCTGGGACGAGTGGTATGCCCGGAAGGACAGCCTCCCTCTTGAAATCCCTGAGACATGGCGGATGCTCGATCTGATGGTTGCTGAGCCGGATCTGTCCTGGTGGGATCACGCCCGCACACCTGTCAAGGAATCGGCTACCGATATCGTCACCTGGGCCTTACAGCAAGCTGTGGCTCGCCTTGAAGCGCTTGAATCCAACACCCGGCTTACCTGGGGTCAATACAGGAAGACCACCATTCGCCATTTGGCCCGCATTGAAGCCTTTTCGGTCCCGGATCTGGAGTTGGGGGGCCATTCCTCCGCTCTGAATGCCATGACGGCCACCAAAGGTCCTTCCTGGCGCATGGTGGTGGAACTCGGCCCGGTGGTCAAGGCCTACGGCATTTACCCGGGCGGACAATCGGGCAATCCGGGCAGCCCTTACTACCGCGATTTTCTCCCGCTTTGGCAGAAAGGCGAATACCGGTCCCTGCGCATTTATCCCGAACCCAAAGACATTCCCGGTCAACAACTCCATTTCATCACCTTCCAATCCCAATAATGCCATGTATCGCTCCTTGTTGCTGGGTTTGTTGATTGTGGCGGTGGTTTATCCCGCAGGCCTGCTTTTCCCCTGGTGGATTTCAGGCCCCATCGCCGCCTTGGTTTGTTTTTTGGGGCGGCCAGGGCCTGGTGTTGCCTTTGCCGTAAGTTTTGTGGCCGGCCTGCTGCTTTGGGGAGGCCTGGCCCTGCTGGCCGACTTGCGCAATGAAAGCCTCCTCAGTACCCAGGTCGGTCAGGTATTCCGTGGATTGCCGGGCGTCGCCCTGCTGGGTATGACGGGTTTGATTGGTGGGATAACTGCAGGACTTGGCGGATGGACCGGTGCAGAGATGCGGCGGTTTTTCGAAAAACGCTGAAGATTTTCTCCAAACCAAAGACAACACCATAGCCAGGGAACTTTCCCGCCAGCGTACGGGTTATCTTTGCGTCCTGCATTCAGGGGCTGACCGGAATCGACAGGAGAGATGTTCTTTGAGTAAGCATGCCGGAGCATGATCGTTCACTCCGCTCCTTCGGGAGAAAATGGCGATTGACCTCATTAATTGGCGAAGCTAACTACGCCATGGCTGCCTAATTCCAGGAATTAGAGCACCATTATGCCGCGCGCCTGATGCCTGATACATAGCCCTGCCGCATACCAACACCCCTCAGGCTGGTTGCCGGGAAGTACTTCACCCCGGTAATGAGATCCCCGAAGTTAAGATCCTGGTTGGTGGGCCCGCGTACCGGACCTGGATTCGAAAACCAAATGGCGGGACAAGCATGTAGAAAGCTCACTGATGCTTTGTCTGGACGAGGGTTCGACTCCCTCCAGCTCCACTTCTACCCAGAAAAACTCCCCTCCGGGGGAGTTTTTTATTGGGGGCAGAACCACCGCAGTTCCTTCTGGTGCCCGACCCTTCCAACAGGACCTTAAATAGTTGCTCCGGAATAATGGTTACCCGCTTACCTTTGTCCGGGCCCGGCACATGGTCCGGGTCATTTCCAATCCTGACGCCCCACATTTCACACACGGATGCTGACGTATATCCTTTTTTTTGTCGGCTTGGTCATCCTTGTCAAAGGTGCTGACCTGCTTGTAGATGGCGCTTCCTCCCTGGCAAGACGGATGCGGGTCTCGGACATCAGTATCGGCCTGACGATCGTGGCTTTCGGCACTTCGATGCCGGAATTGGTGGTCAGCGTATTAGCCAGCATCAAGGGTAATACGGACATCGCTATCGGCAACGTTTTGGGCAGCAATATTTTCAACATTCTCCTTATCCTCGGCCTCAGTGCACTCTTGTGCCCTCTGATCACACAAAGGAACACCGTTTGGAAGGAGATCCCGTTGAGCCTCCTGGCCGCTGTCATTGTCGGCATCACCGCCAACGACCAATGGATTGACGGCGCGGCCTCCTCGGAGCTCAACCGGATAGATGGCCTGGTTTACCTCGCTTTCTTCATCATTTTCCTGTACTACACTTACGGGATCAGCCAGGTGACTGGTGATGAAGCTTCGATGGCGTCCTCCGGAGCCAGGCCACATGGTGTGGGCCGCTCTGTATTCTATGTGGTCCTGGGGTTGGCCGGATTGGTTTTTGGCGGCAAATGGATTGTCGAAGGGGCGGTGCAATTTGCCCGGGTCCTCGGCGTCAGCGAATCGCTGATCGGTCTTACCATCGTCGCCGCCGGTACCTCTCTGCCGGAATTGGCCACTTCGCTGGTAGCCGCCCGCAAAGGTCAGATGGACATTGCCATCGGCAATGTGGTAGGCTCCAACATCTTCAACATCTTCTTCATCCTGGGCACGAGTGCCGTCCTGGCCCCATTGCCATTTGCCCCTGCCTCCCAAGTGGATATCCTGATGACCATTTTTGCCAGCCTCCTGCTCTTCATGCTGATGTTTGTCGGCAAAAGACATACCGTCGAGCGCTGGCAGGGCGTGCTCATGCTGCTGTTCTATGTAGGTTATGTCGGGTATCTTATTTCGCGGCAGATAGCAGGGTAATCCGGCACCCCGACCTCATCTCCAACCCTATTCTCCCTGGATAGAGATGAATAAAATACCTCCTGTTGACGAGTACCTGGCGGCAATCCGTGGCCGCAGAAGACCTGGATGGATGATGCAGATCAATCGTCGTCATCCCCATCCCGGGAATGAGCAGGTCTTCCCTGCTCGTCTTCCTGTGCCTTTCGGGCCTCCCATTCCTGTTGGCGACGGTCAAACTCGTCGAAATCAAAATCCGGCATGAGCTCGGTTTTGATATGGTGGATCATGTCTTCCAGGCCATCCAGGAAGCGATTGAAATCCTCTTTGTACAGGTAAATGGTATGGCGGTCGAAGCCATCCCCGAATTTTCGGCGGGCACTTTCGGTCAGACTGATGTAAAAGTCATCTCCTTTGGTGCGCCGGATGTCGATAAAATAGGTTCGTCGACGTCCCGCATGAATTTTGTGGGAACGGACGAGCTCCGGATTTTTTTCGTCGTGATTCACCAGTAAGCGGATTTTTGATCAAAAGAAAAGAGATCGATCCATCCGGTCTTCCTGATTACCGGTTTTCAACCGGGTCCCCAATTGATTTGACAAAATTTTGACAGATCAACTTTCGGGACCGGTCTCTACGGTCTGTTGTTGGTAAAGCTCCGCATACAAACCCTGCGCCTGCAACAGCGACTCGTGATCCCCGGATTCCACCACTCTCCCTTCGTCCAGAACGAGAATCTGGTCAAAGGTCGTCAATCCGGTTAGCCGGTGGGTGATCAGAATAACGGAAGATCCACGAATCCAGGTTTCAAGCCGGGCGAGGATCTGTTTTTCCGTATCGGTATCAACAGCCGACAAGCAATCATCAAGCACCAACAGCGGGGGCCTTTTACATAGAGCCCTCGCCAGGGAAATCCGCTGCTTTTGTCCTCCGGAAAGTGTCACGCCTCTTTCTCCGACCACCGTGTCAAAGCCGCCCGGCAATCTCCGGATCTCCTGGTCCACGGCTGCACAGCGCGCCACCTCCTCCAGATCGGTGCGGTCGGCCGACTCCATGCCGAAGGCAATATTGGCCGCCACGGTATCACTGAACAGGAAGACGTCTTGCGGGACATAGCCGGTCTGCCGGCGTACATCCTCCAGTTTCCATTCCCTGATGTCCCTGCCGTGGACTAAAATCTGCCCTTCGCTGGTATCATACATCCGCAGGATCAATTCGGCCACCGTGGATTTGCCACTTCCGGTGCGACCCACGAGGGCCATCCGTGTACCCGGGGTCAGGCGAAAGGAAACACCTTTCAATGCCTGGATACCGGTATCAGGGTAAGTAAAAGAGACCTCCCGGAACTCGATGTCGCCATCCCAGTGCTGCAAGGTCCGGGTGCCCTCCGGAAGAGAAGGTCTGACCGCCATGAGTTCATTGATCCGTTGCTGGGATGCCTCCGCCTGCTGGATGATGGAGGCTACCCAACCGATGGAGGTGACTGGCCACGTCAGCATATTGACGTAAATGACAAATTCCCCGATGTTACCGGTGGTGATGTCACCGGCAAAGACCTTCAATCCACCGACATAAATGGTGATCATGGTGCTGATGCCGATCATGAGGACCATAAAGGGAAAAAAGAGGGCATCCACCCTGGCCAGGGCCATGGATTTCCGCAAAAAAACATCGCTCTCGGCACCAAAAAGCCGGCCCATGGCCTTCTCCTGTACATAGGATTTGATCACCCTGATCCCGCTGAACACTTCCTGGGCCACGGTGGTGAGCCGGGACAACTGTGCCTGTATTTTCGCGCTTCTGCGATTGATCCATTCACTGACATAATAAATCGCCACCGAAAGCACGGGCAATGGCAAAAGACTGTAAAGAGTGAGCTCGGCATTGACCTTTAACATCGCCTGAATGACCAGGATGAACAATGTGATCAGGTTGATGCCATACAAAATGGCCGGGCCGAGATACATGCGCACTTTGGAGATATCCTCCGTGATGCGGGACATCAGATCTCCCGTGTTGTGTCGCTTGTAAAATGCCGTATCCAGTTGTTGCAGGTGATCGTAGATTCCTTTTCGCAGGTCGTACTCGATCAGGCGTGACATGACGATGATGGTCCAGCGCATGTAAAACATGAACACGCCCATCAGGGACGCAAACGCCAGGACCAGCGCCCCGAAAAACAACAATTGACTACCGATAAAAGAGCGGAAGTCCGACCGCGCTTCGAATCCATCGAGGAGAGGATAGAGGCGCATATTGCTCACCACTTCGTCAAGGGCAAAACGCACCATTTTGGGTTGGAGGACACCAAAATAATTGGCCAGAGCGACAAACAGCACGCCCAGGAGCAACCGGTAGCGGTATTTCCAAAACCAGGGGTTCAATGACTGCAAGTGCTTCAAGGCGTCGATGATTGACCCCGCAAAAGTAGGTTTCTTTCACGGCCTGACGGAGGAGTCTTATCTTTGGGCTCCACAGGCCACATGCCCCACCATGAAGGAATCAGCGCCGCGCATCATCACTCTGGATGAGTTCATCCTGCGATCCGAAAAAGCCCATTCTGCTTCCACGGGCGAATTGTCCGGTCTGCTTCGTGATATCGGAGTGGCTGCCAAAATCATCAACCGGGAGGTCAACAAGGCTGGCCTGGTCAACATTCTCGGGATAGACGGATCCGAGAACCAGAGCGGGGACCAGGTGCAGAAACTCGACCTGTACGCCAATGACCGGATGATCGAATTCCTGCAGAACAGTGGGGAGTGCTGTGGTCTGGCCTCCGAGGAACTGCCCGACATCCTTCCTGTAAAAGGGATTGACGGCAAATCCTCCAAATACGTGGTGCTTTTCGATCCGTTGGACGGATCCTCCAATATCGATGTCAATGTATCCATCGGCACCATTTTTTCCATTTTTCGGCGGAGGAGTCCCATCCATGTGCCCTGCCAGTTGGAGGATTTCCTCCAGCGTGGGGTGGACCAGGTGGCTGCCGGGTACGTCATATACGGCACTTCGACCATGATGGTGTACACCACCGGTCAAGGGGTCAACGGGTTCACGCTCGACCCATCCATCGGAGAATTCTGCCTTTCCCACCGCGATATCAAGATCCCCTCCCGGGGACCATGCTATTCTGTCAACCAGGGGTATTTCCGGATGTTTGACGAAGAGATCCGCCGGTATATTGACCGCTGCGCCGACCAGCAACTCGGACTGCGATATATCGGATCCATGGTGGCCGATATCCACCGGACGCTTTTCCAGGGAGGGATTTTTCTCTATCCCGGCACTCAAAAGCATCCGCAAGGCAAACTCCGTCTCTTGTATGAATGCAATCCCATGGCATTTGTGGTCGAGCAGGCTGGAGGGATGGCCATCACAACTGGTTTGGAGCGGATTATGGAGCGTGAGGCGACCGCTCTGCACCAACGGGAAACCATCGTGGCCGGGTCACCGGATATGGTGGAAGACATGGCCACATTTGTCCGTGGATTTCGGCCTGCCCACGCTTCCTAACCGGGATCGAAATCGAAATAGGGCGACACTTTTTCCAATTCTTCCCTGGTAAACGACTTGCATTTTTCCACATCCTCCGCAGAATGGTAAGGGCCGTGATGCGTCCGGTACCTTACCAGCAAACGGGATTGTTTGGCGGATATATAGGGATGACGGGCCAGTGAATCGGCAGAAAGCCGGTTGACCGGAAGCCTTCTCAACAAGGGGGAAATATCCAAAAGCGGCTCAATGCTACGATACACGGAATCCGGCAATCCCCGGGTTTCCGCGACCTGGCTGATGGAAAGGAATCCGCCCAAAGCGTCCCGAAACCGGCAAATCCGGGCTGCATAGCCGCTGCCGATACCCGGAAGGAGCTTCCAGGTCTCCTCGTCCGCCTGATTGACATCAATCCGGGCATACCGCTTTCCCTCTGGAAGACGAACGGTACTTTCCACGACCAGATAGGGCTCAATGGCTGCATAGAGGGAATCGGTCATTGTATAGATCTTCTTCAGATCTTCCTTGCGGTAAAAACGGCCTCCTTTCTCCCGGTATCGCAAAATCGTTCTCGCCACGCGTTCCGGCATGCCTGCCCGGCGCAAAGAGGCCATGTCGGCTACATTGGGGTCGAACGGTAAAGGGGGAAGGATGGGTTGTTTTTCCCGGGCCGAGGGTGGTGCCGGTGGCGATACGGCGGGATCCCTCGCGACAGGAACCATGGACCGGTCGCGCTTTCCCGGATGGTGTTCCCGCACGGAGGGGACCGTTTCCCGCTCCACCCATACCATTTCCAAGGGCTCCTGGTGGCGGGACGCCAGATATATGAGGGCCGCGAGCAGCAACAAGGTGCTGGCGATGAGTCCGCGGCGTTCGCCCCTTGTGAAATGGAAATAACGCATACGCATTGCTGCCTGGCCAAAATAGCATTTTCCCGGCTGACTTAGCGGTCGCCGGTCGTTCCATCCGCCAACGGACGGACCAACAGGCCATGGGAGCGGAGGTCGAAGGTGCGGTCCGGAGGCAGTCGGCGGATGAGATGGCGTTTTTCTCTGGCCGTCAGTTCGGCGGCCAACAGCCAGGAAGTGGAATCCGGTCTTTCGGATGGGAGGTCCCGGCCGGGCAGACATATGTGGTAATGCCCGGGAGGTCCGGCTCCCCAGGATACCCAATCGGTGCCCACACGGCAACGCTCACCCCGTTTTGACAATGGGCCCGCGTCCATGTTCGTTTCTGCAGGCACGACCCAGACCGGTCCCCAACCGGCCCAGTGGTGTCGCTGTGGGATGCCCGATCCTTCCTGCAGGTCAAACGCCACCCGATGGCCGTCAAAGACCGAAATCAGGCGCGTTTTTTCTCCAAATGGCCGGATCAGCATCCATTCCCTTTGCTTGCTGGCCCCATAACGGATCACCGCTTCGAAGGCCGTGCAGAGGGCCAGTGTCGCCACGGCAGCGGTCAGGGCCGCTGCCGAGCGCTTTTTCCACCCGAAAAGCAGCAATCCGCCAAAGACCGGTACGCCCAGTATCCAATGGGCAGATGGGTAAAGCTCATCCCATGTGGCGCCGGGCAAACCCGCAATACCTGTCACCAGGCTATTCATGAGGAGGGCCTGTTTGTCCAGCATCCAACCGGACAGGGTGGCCAGGGGCGGCAGAGCGGCTTGGGCGGTCAGTGTCACCACACCCGTCGTGAGAAACAGGCTAGCCAGGGGCACTACAAACAACCCGGAAAGGATAAAATACATCGGAAACCGGTGGAAGTGGTAAAGACTGAGCATCACCGTTGTCCATTGTGCTGCCAGGGTGACGGCGAAGAGACTCCAAAAGAAGGCCAGTCCTTTGTGGCCCGGATACCAGGAGCGTTCGATAATCGGTTGGAAAAGAAGAATCCCGGCCACAGCAGCTACGGAAAGCTGAAATCCGACGTGAAAGAGGATCCAGGGGTGGTAAACGACCAGAAAGCAAACGGCAGCCGCGAGGAGATTGACCGAATCCGCATGGCGGGAGAGACAACGGCCTCCCAGGACGACGGTGAAGAGCACACCTGCCCGAATGGCCGAATCGGAGGCGCCGGTCAGCCCGACATAAGCCCAAACCAGCGTCAGGGCGACAAGCGTCCGGATCAAAAGCGTCCGTCGGGCGCGGGAGATCCAGCCGAGAAGTCCCATAACAAGACCTGCGACAAGGCCGACATGCAGACCGGAAACGGCGAGGACATGTACCGCACCGGAAGCTTGATACGCCTCATTCAGGGCATCGCCAAGGAGTTCTCTGTCGCCAAGGATGATGGCGCGTGCCAATTGCCGGGATTCCGGGGCGGGCAGATGTTGGTCGAGGACACGGGCATACCTGGAGCGGGTAGTCTCCCAAAACCTGGCCCAGGAAAAAGCATCCGGAGGCAGGAGGTCTATATGCGGATTGTAAACAAACAACTGGTGGGTGACTCCCCTAATCCGCTGATAAAGCCGCCAGTCGAACCCTACAGGATCCGACGATGGCGGGATGGGGACAGGACAACCCTTGAACCGGACCCGGTCACCTGCCAAGGGGCCGGCAGGGTCACTTTCAGCGGGGATATAGAGCAGCAGGTCTCCTGACACGGATTGCCAGGGGTCACCGGGATCCGGTTGCCAACGGTGGAGTCGCAGGGTGAGTCGCCATCCGGTCCGGGTCTGGTCGCACTGGCGGACCACGGCTTCCCATCGGGTTTCCGTGTGGGGTTGGTGATGGCTTCGCAGCCAGTGATCGGTCTGGCGCAAAGGGTCGGTGTGCCATACCAGGGCCCAGCCGGCCAGGAAGGCAAATGAAAACCAAAGTGTCCCGAAAACGGCATTCTGCCAGGGGAACGGACGCACCAATCCGATCATCAAGGCAGCGGCGGCCGGGATCAGAAGGAGGGGGATGCCCGGGGCAAAATCCATCCAGGCCCCTGTGCCGATACCGCCGAGCAATGGAATGACCAACCGGACCATCGGAAAGGGATGCCAGTTGGGTCCTGCGTGCCGCATGTCGGGTGGTTGACTTCAGCGGATCAGACAACGCCCATAACGCGGGTCATCTTCTGGATCTGGGCCTGCCAGAACAACTTTTGATCGGCCACTTCATCGTCGTCACAGAAGTCGGTGATGGTCAGGATTGTTTCATCCGTAACCGGAGAGGTGGTGATTCTGAATTCCAGATATTCATTGGGCCCTTGTGCCTCCAGCCACACAAACCGCAACCGGTCGTCCTCAATGTCTTCGATCAGCTCTGCCTGTTCGGCCTGCCCGCTCCACAAGAAGGTGTAGATATCATCTTCGATCTCCACATAGTCGCAAAACCACCGGATCAGGCAGGTAGCGTCACTGAGGAACTGGTAGACGATGGCCGGTGAGGCGCGCAGCAGAAATTCACAGGTTATCTTGGTTCGGGCCATGGCGAAGGATATCTGGGTGGAAGAATCGCCGCAATTAACGCCAAAGAAAACAAAATCCGGTCATGTGCCCCCAATTTTTTTCACGCATGGGAACTTTCATTGATTTGAGAGGGTTTAGCTTCCGATGACTTGACAGTGAAACGGCAACCCCCTACTTTTGTGGGGTCTTAGACAACGCACGCGTTTCCATCCCACGAACATTTTTCCCTAACCGGTTTGAAAGTCCTTCTTTCAACGGAACACGCTATTCAATTCAGGTAACATGAGACAACTCAAGATCACCAAATCCATTACCAACCGCGAGAGCCAGTCTCTCGAAAAGTACCTCCAGGAGATCGGCAAGGTAGACCTTCTGACTCCCGAGGAGGAAGTCGATCTGGCGAAGCGGATCAAACAGGGGGACGAGCGGGCCCTCGAAAAGCTGACCAAAGCCAACCTTCGATTCGTGGTTTCGGTCGCCAAACAATATCAAAACCAGGGGCTTTCGCTCAGTGACCTGATCAACGAGGGCAACCTCGGATTGATCAAGGCCGCCCAGCGCTTTGACGAGACGCGCGGTTTCAAATTCATTTCCTATGCCGTATGGTGGATCCGCCAATCCATCCTTCAGGCGCTGGCTGAGCAGTCGAGAATCGTCCGTCTCCCGCTGAACAAGGTGGGATCGCTCAACAAGATCAACAAGGCATTCTCCGAGTTGGAACAGGAATACGAACGGGAGCCCTCCGCCGAGGAACTCGCGGAAATGCTGGAAATCGCCACGGAGGAAGTGGAAACCACACTCGGTGTCGCCGCCCGCCACGTGTCGATGGACGCCCCTTTTGTAGAAGGAGAAGACAACTCGCTCCTGGACGTACTGGAAAATACCAGTACGCCGGATACCGACGGACACCTGAGTTATATGGAGTCTCTGCGCCGGGAGATCGAACGGTCGCTGAGTACCCTGACCGACAGGCAGGCCGATGTGGTCAAGCTCTATTTCGGGATCGGAATCGACCATCCGATGTCCCTGGAGGATATTGGCGACCAGTTTGGACTGACCCGGGAACGGGTTCGTCAGATCAAGGACAAGGCGATCAACAAGCTCCGGTCGGCTTCCCGCAGCAAATTGCTCAAGCACTATCTGGGCATTCACTGATATTGATCGCAGGAAGTTCCAGCCGGCTCTGCCGGCCGAAAGCGCCCCGGCCTTCCGGGGCGCTTTCCTGTTTGTCGCCCGGCGCCCGGCCATTCCCTTCTTTTTCGGAAATTTGCGGCGTCAACATTCACTTTCTCAACACCTCATACTATGTCCATGCAGGAAATGATGCTCCGTGAGCAACGGGAAACCACCTTTGGCGACTGGCGTGAAAAGGAAAAAAAGGCGCTGGAACTCCTCCAGATCACCGGGGAGTTGCGTTTTGACCGTTCGGTCGAGCTGGTATTCTTTCGCAAGGACATCTATGACAGCCGTCCCAGTGAATTACTGAGTCTTCATGCCGGATCCAGGACATATGTCCAGCAACCCGTTCACATCGAGCAAAGTCTAGAAGTAGCCCGGGCTCTCCAGCAATTGGACACCCTGCCTCCTGCCAAACTCGACCTGGGCAAACTGACCGCCGAATGGACCGCCAGCGGTATTCCGGCCGGCCAGCTTTCCCAATTCCTGCAGCAACAGCTGGGGGGCATCCTCCACGATCAGCAGGATCCCCTGATGCCCAAAGATGTCATCCTGTACGGATTCGGACGTATTGGCCGTATTGCTGCCCGGCGAATCATCAGTACCACCGGCAGGGGCGACCAACTCCGTCTCCGTGCCATCGTCGTCCGTCCCTCTTTGGAGGACAGGCATCTCGATGCCACCAAACGGGCTGCCCTTCTCATGAAAGACTCGGTGCACGGGGATTTTCAGGGGACCGTGGAAGTAGCCGCAGACGGCAGCGAGCTCATCATCAACGGCAACCGGGTCTTTTTGATCCACGCCCGCCAACCGGAAGATATTGATTATACCCAATACGGCATCGAAGACGCCGTCGTTATCGACAATACCGGCGTCTGGAGGGACAACGCCGGCCTGAGCCGCCACTTGCGCCCGGGGGTCTCGCAGGTGCTTTTTACCGCACCCGGCAAGGACATTCCCAATATCGTTTACGGCGTCAATCACCATGCCGTGGATTTTGTCAACGAGCCCGTATTCTGTGCGGCCTCCTGCACCACCAATGCCATTGTCCCTATCATCAAGGCCATCGACGATCCCTACAGCATCGTGCGCGGCCATATTGAAACCGTTCACGCCTACACCAGCGACCAGAATTTGCTGGACAACTTTCACAAGAAACCCCGGCGTGGACGTGCGGCTGCCCTCAATATGGTGTTGACCTCTACGGGTGCGGCCAGTGCCGTGGCCAAAGTATTGCCCCATCTCAAGGGCAAACTCACCGGCAACGCCGTGCGTGTACCCACACCGAATGTCTCCCTGGCTATCATGGTATTGACCCTGGACAAACCGGTGACGGTCGCCCAGATCAACGAGACCATCAAACAAGCCAGCCTCAATGGCCCTCTGGCCGAGCAGATCTACTTCTCAACAGATGAGGAGTATGTATCCAGTCACGCCGTGGGTATGCCGGCCACATCCGTGCTGGATGCGCCTTCCACCATTGTGAGCGAGGACGGGAAGACCGTCACGCTATACGTATGGTACGACAATGAATTCGGGTACACTTGCCAGGTGGTGCGGCTGGCCAAGCATGCTGCCCGGGTGCGCCGCCCTGCCTATTATTGATCCCCGTCCGGTTCGTTACCGAGCGGACAGACATAGGTGTTGTTGGTGCGGTCACACTCGGTCACGAACTGAAAGTTGTCCAGCTGGCACTGCAGATTGGTCAGATAACCCGGGCGTTGGGACAGCAGGATTTTCAATTCCCAATCGAAGGATGCGCCGGGCAAAAGCGCTCCATTATCCGCCTCCAATCCGGAGCGGAGAATTTCGCCATGGACAAACCTGGAGCTGCGGGCAATGGATGGTGTATTGCCCAGGAAGAAGGCAATTCCCATCCCCTCCCCTCCTTCGGTTTTGTACAGTAAGGCCGGTGCATCGCCTTTGTTGTGCAGACGGACGCCTACACGAAGCGTGTATTTCCGGTCATTCAGTACCCATACACTGTCGATGACAAGATCGGGACAACCATGAACAGATTCTGTCATTTCCGGTTTGTTTTCAATGGGTTCAGTCCGGGAAGGTTGCCTGTTTGAGGAAGGAATGGGTGGCGTTCTGGAGCCTTTGAATCGCTGACCGGTCAGGTATTCGCCAGGGACCAGTTTCAAGCCGGAGGTGAGCAATGCCCGGGCCATGGCTTCCTTCCAATCTTCTATGTCCGGTATATCCGATGACTGCTCCAGCGTAAGGACTACCGGCATTTCCCGCGAAAGGGCAGACGGGCCGGTCAGGTACAAGGTTTCGCGGCCGGTATTGGCCAGATCACAGGTAAATGAAATCCTGTCGTCTTCAATGCGAACATCCCGAAGGAAGACAACGCCGAGCCTTGCTCCGGCATAATCTTCCGGGTTCCAGGACTGGCCGTGCATTTCGACGCCGGTGAAGAGACACAGCGCCCATACACTCCAGACAACTGACAAGGACATTCGATCTGCCATAGGCCATCTCGCGCAAACCTTGTTGCTAAACGCAGAAACACGGGAAAACATTCCCTGCCTTGTCGAATCCCTAACATTTATGGACCGGGGTTTTACCTTTGCGCGTCGCCCATGGCCCCCCAAGGCATGAATGTTCCTTCTCGTCAAGTCCTTCTTCCATTCCTCCTGTCCGGTATGCTGGCCCTCGGTCTGTTGCTCGGAGGCCGCATGCAGAAAGCGGGGCCGGTCGTGGAAGTGGTGCGGTTTCACGATACCCTGCGTACGGTAGCCCTGGAAGGCAGCGTGGAGGAAATGATCCGGTATATCGATGCCCGGTATGTAGATCAGATCGGAAGGGACTCCCTGCTTCAGGGGGCCATCGAAAGCCTGATGCGGCGGCTTGATCCCCATTCGGAATACCTGCCTCCCGCCGAAGTACTTCGGCTGAAAGAATCTCGGGAGGGGCGATTTACCGGTATCGGCATCGAGTATACGGTCATGGATGACACGGTGTACGTCCTGCGGCCCATTCCCGGAGGGCCCGGGCAGGAAGCCGGGTTGTTACCGGGCGACCGGTTGCTGACCGTTGATGAAACGCCCGTATCGGGTCAGGGTCTGGAGTCGCTCCGGATCGCGGACCTGATGCGTGGGGAACAGGGCTCGAGAGTTCGTCTCAAGATATGGCGTCCCACGGCGGGGCTGTTGGATGTTTCTCTGCAACGCGCCAATGTGGAGGTACCCAGCGTGCTTCCCGGTGCCATGCTGGATGAAAACACCGGCTACATTTCCATTCGCCGTTTCGGATCGCATACTTACCGGGAGTTCATGCAGCAACTGGAGCGGCTGATCCATGACGAAGGCATGCAACATCTGGTCCTCGACCTGCGCGGCAATCCGGGCGGGTATCTCCACGAAGCCGTCAATATTCTGAGCCAACTGTTTCAGGAACGCAACAGACTGTTGGTTTACACGGTAGGTCGTCAGCAGGACCGGCGGGAATACCATTCTACCGGACGTACCTTCTTTGAAGTTGGCCGCCTCATAGTGCTGGTTGATGAAGGGAGTGCCTCGGCCAGTGAAATTGTGGCCGGTGCCATCCAGGATTGGGACCGCGGGCTGATTGCAGGACGCAGGACCTTCGGCAAAGGACTTGTCCAGGAGCAATACACCTTGAGCCATGGTGGTGCCTTGCTTCTCACCATTGCCCGGTATTTCACGCCTTCGGGAAGATCCATCCAACGGGATTACAGCGACCCTACCCGATACAAGGAAGAAATCAAGGAGAGGTATCGCCAAGGCGAACACACTCCATCGGGCCCCTCCACCGTGGACACCAATACCTACTTCACCTATCACGGACGAATTGTTTTCGGTGGAGGCGGCATAACGCCGGATGTCACTCTAACGGCAGATACGGTCCGCGCATCGGCGGTCTATCGGGAATGGGCAAACCGCATCAACAGGTTCATCCTGATGGAACTGCTGGCCAACAGGGATGTGCTGGAATCGGATTTGCTGGGGCAGCCTGATTTTCTATGGGATTCCTTTCAGGCCTGGG
>CAYYGN010000037.1:0-24510 GCA_964471595.1 uncultured Saprospiraceae bacterium | reverse complement strand
TACCGTTACATGACGGGATCCTGGAGAGACGGCAATCGCTTCACTTTTGGCGGCTCCGGTTACAATGTACTCAGCCAGGATTTTGTGTCACACGCCCTGAGCAGCCCGCCCAATGACGGCAACGGCTGGAGCATGTGCACGGCAGGATTGGACTTTGGCGACCGGCGTACCGTCCAGGCTTCGGGGCCTTTCCAACTCAAGCCGGGCGCCATCAACGAGCTGATCATTGGTGTCGTTTGGGTTCCTGATGAAGTGTACCCCTGCCCTAGCCTTGACCGTCTGCTTTTTGCCGACGGTATCGCCCAGGCCCTGTTCGACAACTGCTTCCAGATCACCGACGGTCCCGATGCCCCCAACATGGACTGGATCGAGCTCAATCAGGAACTGATCGCCGTGCTCACCAACGAGCCCGACAGCAGTTTCCGCTTCAACAACAACGCCTTCGAGGCCTATGAAGACCTCGATCTGCGTGCACCTACCACGGTGCCGGAAGAAGAAAGGATTTACCGGTTTGAGGGATACAAAATTTACCAACTCAAGGATGCCAACGTTTCGCTATCGGAGCTGGACAATGCCGAAAAGGCCCAGTTGGCTTTCCAGGTGGATATCCGCAATGGGATTTCCAAGTTGTACAACTGGAGGGAAAATTTCCTGAGCGGTATTTCGGAGGTCGTATGGCTGCCCACCCTGATGGTGGATGGCGCCGACAAAGGCATACGCCACACTTTCAAAATTACCCAGGATCTCTTTTCCAAGACGACCGACAGGAAACTCATCAATCACCGGGATTACTACTATACGGTTGTGGCCTATGCCTACAACAGTTATGGCGAATTTCTTCCCAGCGATCCGCTGGAAGGCCAACGGACGCCCTATCTGGAAGGAAGACGCAACGTCAAGGTGTACAAGGTGACGCCAAGACCCATCACAGATGTGGCCTTCAACAGCGTTTATGGTGACGGATTCTCCATTACCCGCCTCGACGGTAAAGGGGTAGGCCCCAACTACATAGATCTCGCTCCCGGCGAGTACGATCGCTTGTTCTCCGCCGAATTTGACGGCTCGATCACCTACAAGCCCGGACTCGGTCCGATTCAGGTTCGCGTGTTCAATCCGTTTGCCGTGAAGGATGGCACTTACCGCCTCCTGATGGATGACGAGGGTCTGGGTACAGGGCGATTCCTTACGCCTTCGGCTACCTGGCACCTGGAATACGAAGATGCCGATGGGAATGTCGTTGTATCGAGACCTGATTTCGGATTGTCGCGGTTCAATGAACAGGTATTCCGGGAGTATGGCCTTGCGGTGTCCATTGGACAAACGCCCAACCCCGGCGCCAAGATCGAAGACAGCAACGGCCTGATCAGAGGTGTCCTGGAGTACGCGGATCCAAACGGCAGTCAATGGTATGGCGCCATGATCGACGGCGAGCAGGTAAAGTTCATCCCTACGGACCAACTCACCCGGCCCTTCTACTTTGACCAGGATCCCAAACAGGCATTCAGCAATGTGGCCGGTGGTACCTGGTATCCGTATGTGATCTGTGACTATGAGCCGGATCCCAATTCCGGGGTGACGCTGATCACGCCGGCCTGGGTGAATTCATCCAACAACACGGTGACGCTCAACCAGCGGAACGCGCTGGATTCCCTCAATAATGTGGATATCATATTCACCTCCGACCGTTCCAAGTGGAGCCGGTGCGTCGTGGTGGAAACGGCTTCCGACATTTATGCCAACTACAACAATCCGCCTCTGCCCAGAGAAGGATCACCGGCGCCGGCCCAGATGAAGCTGCGCGCCAAAGGTTCGCTGCAATTGTTGCCGGATGCCAATGGCGATCCGGTGTATAGTGCTGATACCATAGGGTTGGGGTGGTTCCCCGGTTATGCCATCGATGTGGAGTCCGGTCGTCGGCTGAACATTTTCTACGGGGAAAACTCGGTCTTTTATCCTGAGGTCCTCCAGAACCTGTTCCCGGGCGTTCCTGATGTGCCGCTGATTGCAGCCAACGGGCGGGATATGTTGTGGAATCCGTCCGCCGAGTCACTCTTTGGCGACCCTGCCGCACCATTCCTGAATATCTTCGGCGGCCAGCATACCATCTATGTGACCCGCACTCCGTATGACGGTTGCGTCGGATTCTGGGATCGCCTTCGCCGGACCGGTGTGCAGGGATTGCCGACCAACGTCCTGCGGGAAGTGACCTGGACCTCCATACCTCTTTTGCAGCCCGAGACATCCTTCCGTTCCTGGGCAGACGGGTTGATCCCCAACGACCTGACTGTCAAATTGCGTGTGGAACGCTCCTACGAGAAAAAGGTCGTATCCCGGCCGGACAACCAGACGGAGCCCTGGCGGATGAACTTCCCGGACAGCACCGGTGTGAATGCCGGGTTGCCGGCCTATGAATGGGTGGTCGAAGGCCGCGAAGCCCAGGTCGTGCAAAAGGATGGATATCCCGAATTGCTGGCTGCCATCGATGTGGTACCCAACCCTTACTACGGGTTGTCGCACTACGAGAACAATGAGTTTGCCACGACGGTCAAGATCACCAACCTGCCGGCCATGGCGGAGATCTCGATCTATACGCTGGACGGCAAATTCATCCGCCGGTTCAACCGGAATGAAATGGGCATCAGCCAGCTTGACCGGCAGAATTCCGCCATCCGGACCACCCAGATCATTCCCAATCTCGAATGGGATTTGAAGAATGACAAAGGAATCCCGGTAGCCAGCGGCATCTACCTCATTCATGTCAATGTACCCGGTGTAGGCACCAGGACCCTGAAATGGTTTGGTGTCCAGCGCCAGTTCGATCCATCCAAACTGTAACTCCGGGGCTGACCGGGCCTGCTGGGGCCCGGTCAGCCTCTTATTCTACGAACACCCTCCAACTCAAACAGAAAATGCGGGCTTGTATGAAGAATTTCTACGCCTTCGTCCTTACCATCGTTTCGGTAGGCATCCTCTCGGCCGGTAACCCTGATCGTCAGGGGGAGGCAGGGGCAGCGCAGCTTTTGATGGTGCCGTGGGCCCGAATGGCCGGGTTGCACGCACTCAACACCAGTAGCATCAGCGGCGTGGAGGCCATGCGTCTCAATGTGGCCGGTCTCAGCCGTATCCACCGCACCGAGATCAATATCGCGCACACTCGCTATCTCGAAGGGGCAGGCATCAATTTCAATGCCTTCGGCCTGGCCCAGAAAGTGGGCTCCAATGGCGCATTGGGGCTTTCCCTCATGTCCATTGACTTCGGCGATATCAACGTGACGACGGATGCTTTCCCTGAAGGTACCGGTGCCACTTTCTCACCGGCTTACTTCAATATCGGTCTGGGGTATTCGCACCTTTTTGCCAACAAGGTGTCTGTCGGAATGCTGGTGCGGGGCATCTCGGAGGGCTTGTCCAACCTGAACGCCTTTGGGGTAGCCCTGGATGCCGGCGTTCAATATGTCACCGGTGATCGCGACAATTTCAAGCTCGGTATTTCCCTGCGCAACATCGGCGGACCGTTGAAATTCGACGGGGAAGGGGTGACGCTCGAGGTGCCCAATCCCAATGACAACGGTACGACCATCCGCGTGCGCAACCGCGTATCCCAGTTTGAGTTGCCCTCCACGCTGAACATCGGCTTGTCCTATGATTTTTACATCGGACAACGCAACCGTCTTACAGCCCTGGGCAACTTTACCTCGAATTCCTTTTCCCGGGACAACCTGGGTGGGGGATTGGAGTTGAGCATCAGGGAGATGTTCATGGTCCGCGGTGCTTACCGGTATGAAATCGGTGCTTCCAATGCGACGGCGGTAGACGCTCCGCTTTATACCGGTCTTGCCGCCGGCGCCAGTCTGGTGCTACCCATCAGCAAAGAACACAAGAACCGGACTTTTGCCATCGATTATGGCTATCGGGTCACCAAGATTTACCAAGGCAGTCATAACATAGGCGTTCGGTTCAATTTGTAGGATCCGTTCGTCTTTGTATCTTTGTCGGCAGAGGACGCTTCCGTTTCCGGGAGCGTTCTTTGTCTATTTGACCGGTTCGGAAGGATCGGATGAAGACCTGGCCACTCCCCGCCTGCCATACATCGGGATGCGGCCCATAAAAAAACGAAGGTTTATGTCACAGATCACCTACCTCACCCAGGAGGGGTTTGACCGCTTGAAGGCGGAACTGGAGGAAATGAAAACAACCGGCCGCAAGGAGGTCGCCACCGCTATCGCCGAAGCCCGCGAAAAGGGCGACCTGTCGGAGAATGCCGAGTACGATGCCGCCAAAGATGCCCAGGGCATGCTTGAAATGCGGATCAACGAATTGGAGAAAACGCTGGCCAACGTACGGATCATTGACGCTTCGCAGGTGGATACCAGCAAGGTGGTTCTCTTGTCCAATGTGACCATCGAGAATCTCAAAACCGGCAAGGAGATGACCTATCAGCTGGTCTCGGAGTCGGAAGCTGACCTCAAGGAACGGCGAATCTCCGCCAACAGTCCGATCGGTAAAGGACTGTTGGGCAAAGCCGTAGGCGAGATCGCCCAGGTGGAGACACCGTCCGGGTTGGTTGAATTCAGGATCAAGGATATTTCCGTCGTGTCATAAACCCCATCCGATGTCAACGCTCTTCACCAAGATAGTCCGGGGTGAAATCCCCTGTTACAAGATTGCGGAGGATGAACATCACTTCTCCTTTCTGGACATCAGGCCGCTCAAAAAGGGGCATACCCTGGTGATCCCGAAAAGGGAGGAGTCCTACATTTTCCGGCTGGAGGATGAAGAGCTGGCGAGGTTGATGGTCTTTGCCAAGCGCGTAGCCCTGGCATTGGAAGCCGAGGTGCACTGTGCCCGCATCGGTATAGCCGTCATCGGGTTGGAAGTGCCGCACACCCACATCCATCTGGTGCCTATCGATACGGTCGGGGACATCAATTTCCGCAACCCCCCTGTTATTCTCTCCGAGGAGGAAATGGGCCAACTGTCGGAACGGGTGGCTTCCCGGTTTGCCAATGCCGGTTAACGGACCAGCCGCCCGGGATTTTTCTTCAGGAATTCCTGCCAGTTATTGCCCCCCGATTTGCCGGCTACTACGGTGCTGGTAATCTGGTAATAGTGGCAAACGGCGACAGCCAGGGCATCGCTGGCATCCTCGGTCAATTGCTCGCGTACCGGGACACGCAGGATTTGCTCCAGCATGGCGGCTACCTGCTCCTTGGTAGCTCCCCCCCTTCCGGTTATGGCCTGTTTGACCCTTCTGGGCGCATATTCCGCAAACGGGACTCCGGCAGCCAGGGAAGCGGCAATGGCCACACCCTGTGCCCGCCCCAGTTTGAGCATGGACTGCACGTTTTTGCCGAAAAAAGGCGCTTCAATGGCCATATGGGTGGGCTGGTACTGGGCAATCAGCCGGGTGACCCGCTCATGGATGCGCCTCAGTTTTTCGCCGGTATCGCCAATATGCATCATGGTGAGGACCCCGCTTTCCTCGGCGCGAATCGCGGCACCATTGACCCTCAGGACGGCATAGCCCAGAAAATTGGTCCCGGGGTCTATGCCGAGTATGGTGGATGTATCGGCGGCCATGGACCAAAGGTAATCTTTGTCCCCCACCACGGCTCCGCCAGGGAGATGCCCGGAATGAGCCCTGCCCGATTTTAGGAAATCTTTAGGCTTTATCCCTGCAACGAATATCTTTATCCGGACTTTATCAAACAGCAAACACGACCAATGGGCCACGCAGCGTTTTGTACGGAACCGGTCCCGATGATGACCGGTGCCAATCAATCCCCCCTGCTGACACCCCGCCCGAGTGTACACACCACAGGGAGGGGAACTCCCCGCAAAGGGGTCGTGTTGACTGACCTGTAACCGGCAAGAGATATGTGGACCTTCCCCTTGATGAAAAGCTTTCTGGCCCTCGCCTTCCTTTATTTTCCTTTCTTTCCTTCCGGCAACGGGCAGATCGAAACCGAAAATCCTGGCTTCGACCTCTGTGAGTCGGGCAACACCGCCTTCCGGGCTGGCGAGGAAGTCGTTTACAAAATCTATTACAACTGGAATTTTGTATGGCTTTCCGCCGGTGAAGTCACCTTTCGTGTGGAAGAACTGCCCGATGCTTACAAGCTTACCGCCACTGGGCGGACCTACGCCAGCTACGAATGGTTCTTCAAAGTGAGGGATTATTATGAAGCCGTAGTGGACAAGACCACTCTCCGCCCTATCCGTACCATCCGGGATGTCCAGGAAGGCGGGTATCGTCTTTATGAAAAGGTGGAATACCATAACGGCCGGCAAACGGTGACTTCCTGGCGGGGCAAGGAGAAAGGCAAGTTGACCCCCAAGGATTTCAAACTCAACGGATGTGCCCATGATGTCCTGTCGGCCATTTACTTTGTCCGCAATCAGCCTTTTGATGGCCTGGCCAAAGGAGCCACTTTCCCCATGCGCGTTTTTCTCGACCGGGAAGAATACAACCTCCGCATCAAGTATCTGGGTAAGATTCCGGACCTGGAGGTCAAGCACCAGGGTAGGTTCAAAGCCATCGCTTTGTCGCCGGAGACCATTGCCGGAACCGTGTTTTCGGAAGGCGCCGTGATGACGGTTTATGCCACGGACGATGAAAACCATCTGCCGCTGTTGATCAACTCACCGGTTTCGGTGGGTTCCATCAAGGCGGTGTTGAAGAGCCACTCCAAGCTGCGTCATCCATTGGCTTCCCGTTTGCGTTGATGATCTCATTGTCGTGAACGCCATGCCCCCCGCACCCTCCGGTTTGGAGTTGACCTGGGCCGACCTGAGACGATGGAAGGAGGAAGGGCGCCCTTTTTTATTGCTGGATGTCCGCGAAGCCTGGGAAAGGGAGACGTCGCACATTGGCGGAATATGGGTTCCGCTGGGAGAACTCAACCAAAGAACGGATGAATTGGGTGCGACGACGCCCCTTGTTGTCTACTGCAGAAAGGGGGTACGCAGCCTGATGGCCGTCCAACGGCTTCAAGCCCGATTCCCCGGCCGGTTGATGCGTTCTCTCGCCGGAGGCATGGAGGCATTGCCGGAAGAAACCCTTGAACCCGGCTATTTTTTGTCCCGGCATCATGGTGATTAGGGGAAACGGCTATATTTGGAACCGATTGAACGGAAACATTCACCAAACCTAATCCTGACACATTATGCATCCTTTGTACAAAGCCATGGTGATCGCCTGGTTGGCGGTAGCCGTGTGGGTGGCCTTCGTCATTTTTGCCAACCGAAAGGTCCATCCAAGGGCATTGTTTGCCCTTTTCATGGTCGAACTGTGGGAGCGATTCAGCTACTACGGTATGCGAGCCCTGCTGGTCTTGTACATGACGGCCGAGTTGGTGAGGGGCGGGTTTGGATTTGATGATGCCAAGGCTTACGGGATTTATGCTGCCTATGGCGCTCTCGTGTATCTGACACCCATCATGGGAGGCGTCCTGGCCGACAAGATGATGGGCTTCCGGAAAGCCATTTTGTGGGGCGCACTCCTCATGGCAGCCGGTCAGTTTACCTTGTTTCTTGACAACCAGACGACTTTTTATATCGGCCTGGCCCTGTTGGTGATCGGAAACGGATTTTTCAAGCCGAACATTTCCAGTATGATCGGCAAGTTTTACCCCGATGGCGATCCCCGGCGCGACGGGGCCTTCACCATTTTTTACATGGGGATCAATATCGGTGCATTTCTGACGCCGCTCACCTGCGGCACCATTGGAGAACTGGAAGGCTGGCGCTGGGGTTTCTTTGCCGCCGGCGTGGGCATGCTCCTCGGATATCTGATTTTCCTGTGGGCCCAAAGGGGGGGATGGTATGAGGACAAAGGCCTCGTGCCCGACACGGCCGGCACCACCCGGATCTGGGGCATGAGCGCCACCGTATTCCCATATGTGGTGACCCTGTTGCTCATCCCCACAGCCTGGTTGCTCATTACTTACAACGATGCGGTGGATGTTTTGCTCGGCATATTTGGCGCGGGTATCCTGCTGTACCTCCTCTGGTCGGCCCGGCAATACGAACGCCCCCAGCAACAACGCATCTGGGTGATCGTTATCCTGCTGTTTTTCACCACCGTCTTCTGGTCCTTCTTCGAGCTGGCCGGGTCGGCCATGAATCTTTTCACGGAGCGGAACATCAACAAGAACCTCCTGGGGATAGAAATGACAACGACCTCCTTCCAGGCGGTCAACCCCCTGTTCATCATGATCTTCGCCCCGCTTTTCTCGTGGCTGTGGATCAAGCTGGCCCGATCGGGATATGAACCGGCGGCTCCTTACAAATTTGCTTCGGGACTCATCCTTTTGGGCTTGGGATTTCTCGTGATGAATCTCGGCAAACCCGCCGCCGTGGCCGGTCTGGTGCCTGCCATATTCCTCATCATGCTTTACCTGTTGCACACCCTGGGTGAATTGACGCTTTCGCCGGTGGGACTGTCTCTGGTCACCAAGCTCGCACCGGCCAAGATTGTCGGATTCCTGATGGGAATCTGGTTCCTTTCCTCATCCATTGCTCACCAGGCAGGCAAGTACATCGCGCGATACACCGCGGTCGACCCTTCGATCACCGATCCGGTGGAAATGATGAACAAGGCCATGGGGGTATTCAACAATATCGGTTTTTTTGCCATCGGCTCGGGTGTTTTGCTGATTTTGCTGGGCCCGGTCCTCTCCCGGTGGATGCACGGCATTAAATAACATACGCTCCCTGGCCGGATACCGGAGGCCCTTCCTGCCATGAAAGGGCCTCCGGCTGCCGGAGCGTTACAGATTCCCGTTTCATGCGCGCTCAACTCAAGGTGCTGCAGGTGGTCTGGATGGTCATGGGACTCAGCCAGTTGATCCTGCTTGCTCCAGCCCTCTTTTTCCTGCGAAAAGAACTGCCTCGTCAGGAAATCGGCGGTGCGGTCCTTCCCGTTATGGCGGTTTTGCTGCTATTGGTCGCCGCCGTGTTTCCGACATGGTGGTACAGAAAGCGACTGCCGGCCGGCCGTGCGCTGGCGGACCCCGAAAAAAAGCTGGAGCACTATCGCGCACCCCTCCTTTTCGGGTGGGTCCTGGCCGAAGCCGCCAATATGGTGGCGGTCATCGCTTTCCTGCTCAATCGCCATCCGCTTTACCTCGGCTTATTTGCCGTAGGATTTGCGGTGTTCTATTTCCGTCGGGTGGATCCGGACCGGTTCATACGGGATTACGGCCTCAAAGGACTAGTCTGAATGCCGAATCCCGGATCAAACCTGCCCTTCCTCTTCCATTAGCACTTCGCTCCTGAGAAGCCGGGCTACCGGGCATTTGGATGCCACCGAAGCGATCCTTTGGCGTTGGTCGTCAGTGAGATCGCCGGTCATCCGGATTCTCTTGTACACCACCGGCTGACTGCCCGGTTCATTCCCCTCGATCCGGACGTCCACTTCCACTTCACGGAGATCCCAACCCTTGTGGCGGGCATACATTTTGGCGGTGATGGCCATGCAGGCCCCCACAGCGCCCAGCGTCGCTTCCACGGGGGAGGGCCCTTGATCACGTCCTCCCTTGGCAGGCGGTTCGTCGTGGATCCAGGTAGAGGTGCCGTTGGAGGACCGGGTCATGAAATCCTCGGGTCCAAGATGGGTATGTACAGGTCGTGCCATTCTTCGGTTTTGCCGCCAAAATACCATATTTGTCTCTCACCCTCCCCAGATTGAAACAGACATTGCAGTTGTGGATTGAATCCGGCCTTTTTGCCGTGGCAGCCGTGGTGATCCTCTACGGCAACCTAACGGCCTTGGCCATGCTGTTTCTCTCCCGCAAAGGGAATCTGGCCCTGCGTTTGTTGGCCGTGGGCCTCTTGCTGCTGTGTGCCACGATCGGACATGAAGCCCTCCTCTTGTCGGGGGTGTACGACCGAGTCGTGGCCCTCCGGTTTGTACCCGTATCCCTGTCGCTGGCCGTCGGACCGGTCATCTTCCTCTATGTGAAAGCCAGGTTGTATCCGGGATTCCACCTGAGCCGCAAAGACATCAAACATTTCCTGCCTGCCGTAGGACAGTTGTCGGCCTATTTGACACTGTGGATACAACCCGTCTATCGCAAAGCGGAGTTGTGGGAGGGTCTTTACCGCTACTATATCCATCCCCTGGAGAACATCCTGTTCGTGCTGACCGGCTGGATATATCTGTATTTCGCCTACCGGTTTGTGCGCCATGAGATGGGGCACCGCATCCGTCCCCCGGACCTGTTGCAAGTGCTCAGGCTCAAGCGCACGGTAAAAGTGCAGTTTCTGCTGCTGGGTTGTTATGCGGTTTATCTGGTGGATGACACGATCCGCCGGCTCCTCCTCCTCAAGGCCCAAACGGATCTGACCCTGGTGTCCTGGTTCAGCTTTTCGGCATTGGTGGCCATGTTGGCCTGGCTCTCGTTGTTTGCCTGGCTGAGCGAATACTGGTGGCCCCGTCGGCGTCGCACCTCCACCGGCTGAAGGCAGCGCAGATCCCGGTCTCAGTCAACAAGGAGTTCCTCCCATTCCCTGTCCGAAAGGCTGCCCAGAAAATCGGCTTCTTCCAGCAAATCGTCGCTCCATTTCTGTTTGCGTTGCTGGAGACGGACGATCTTTTCCTCTATGGTATCCAGGGTGATGAAACGGAGGGCGATGACAGGGCGGGTTTGTCCGATTCGGTGGGCGCGGCCGATGGCCTGGCGCTCCACGGCCGGGTTCCACCAGGGATCGGCCAGCAATACGTAATCGGCACCATAAAGGTTGAGACCAGCGCCGCCAGCCCTGAGTGTGAGTAACAGGAAGTCCAGTTTTTCATCCTGCAAAGCCGCAACTGCCCGTTCCCTTTCGCGGAGATCATCCTTTCCGGTGAAGGTGTCGAAGGGGATGCCTTCCTGACCGAGATACGCCGCATAAACCTCCAGATGCCGGAGGAAAGCCGAGAACAGGAGCCCGCGATGGCCGGAACGGGAGATGGTTTCCAGCTCCGCGCAAATGGTTTCGGTCTTTCCGGAAGCAATGCCGGCATATTCTTCAAATTGAGCGGGTACATTCGCCAGTTGGCGGAGCCGCATGAGGGCATTTAGCATTTCGGGTCCCCTGCCGGCCCGCCCGGCGGCCAGTCCGGACCTTACCAGCCGGCGGACCTTTTCCAGCTCCTCCTGATAAATGCGCGCCTGTTCATCGGTCATGGTGCAATACACCACTTGCTCAGTCAGCGGGGGCAGTTCGGGGGCGACTTCCTCTTTGGTCCTGCGGAGGATGTAGGGGCGTATGAGCGCGCGTAGTTGTTCCAGCCGGTCGCGGTCATCCCTGCGTTCGACGGGATTGCCGTAGTGTTGCCGGAAGTCGCGGAAAGTGCCCAAAATGCCGGGATTGACGACGTGCATCTGGGCCCACAGATCGCTCAGGCTGTTCTCGAGAGGCGTACCGGTCAGGGTCAGCCGGACGCGGGCATGGAGCCGGTGGACCGTCAAAAACGTGCGGGAGTCCGGGTTTTTGATCGTTTGGCTTTCATCGAGGACCAGGCAGCGGAAAGCCGTTTGGAGGAACAACTCCTCGTCCCGCACAAGCAGTGGATAGGAAGTAATGACCACATCGGCCTCCTGCAGGGTATCCGCACGGCGTTGGCGGTCAGCGCCCCGATGGAGTAAGACGCGGAGGTCCGGTGCAAATCGCGCCAGTTCTCCGGCCCAGTTGGTCAGCAGGGAGGCGGGAGCGATGATGAGGGCTCCGAGCGGAGCAGGACGCGATGGGCCGGGAGAAGACGCGAAAAGGTCCAATTGCCCCTGGACCGTTCCCGATTCTCCGGTGGGGAGTCCTGCCCGCACATGGAGCAGTAGGGCAATAGTTTGCAGGGTCTTGCCCAGTCCCATGTCATCGGCCAGGCAGGCGCCCAGGCCGGCATCGAACAGGCCTGCCATCCAGGAAAATCCTGCCTGCTGATAAGGTCGCAGGGTGGCCTTGAGACCGGGAGGGGAGGGGAGCAAAACCAATGGGCCCGGGGCCGGGGATGCATCCCCTACGGCCTGCGTAGTGGTGGTGGTGTTGAGGGACTTCCATTGCGCGGGACTGAATCGGAATGTCTCTCCGTCTATGGTGCCAACAGCAAACCAGTTGCGAAAGCGGCCGTACCAGTCGGCAGGGACCAGGAAGCAGGTGCCGTCACCCATCGGGTGAAAAGGAATCCCTTCAAGGATCGTTTCTTTCAGAAGGGTCATTGGCAATTTCCGCCCGGCGATGCCTACCTGCAGATGGATGTCCAGCCAGTCCATCGCTCCTTCCGGTTCGGCTTCCTCGGTATGAGGCCATGCGGGGATCAACCGGCCCTGGGGCGTATGAAATTCCTCCAGCTCCCACCCCCTTTCCCTGAGGTCATCCCTGTGGGAGATCAGCCACCTGGCGGCCGCCGTGAAATTCGCGCCGTTATCGTTATCGGCAAAAGCCAGGGTGCCACCGGGCTCGGGCACCAGACCGAAAGCCGAAAGCCCGTGCATGCGTTCATTTTCTTCTGCAGGATCCCGGTGGTATTGGTGAATGACAAACCGGCCATCGGCCTCTTCAACCAGTCTTTGGAAGGTGGTCCGGTCGTCGTGCGGAGGTGTCCAGAAGTCGTCGTAGGCAAACGCCAAACGGACGCGAAATCGACCGGAAAAGAGGTCCTGGAAGAGGCCCAACCGACATCCGGTAATCTTCTTGTGCCTGAGGATGTCGAAGCCTTGTGCCTGGATATCGGAGGTAGCGGCATGGCGCAAAAGGAATTGCCGGAGGAAAACCGGCACAAGGCGGGCAGGGATGAAAACTTCTTCCTTCTCCGTAAACGGTTTGAGCAGGTTGGCAGGACCGGCCAGGTCCAGCAATTGATGGCCCAATAGCGCCCAACCGGACGGGCCGGCCAGCACATGAAAGTTCATGCCCCGC
Organism: uncultured Saprospiraceae bacterium; assembly: GCA_964471595.1. Classification (GTDB taxonomy): domain Bacteria; phylum Bacteroidota; class Bacteroidia; order Chitinophagales; family Saprospiraceae; genus JAGNXB01. Next base: position 11,610 of record CAYYGN010000037.1, on the reverse strand, counting down.
AAAGGCAATTCATTGCCGGAATGGACCAGACGGAGGCGGTAGCGCAGACCTTGGTCTGTCTGGAGAAAAGATAATTGAAGAGGACTGTCCGGATGCAACCAGGTGATGCGGTGCTTTTCGGGCAGGCCATGACGCACCAGACCATTCGTCAATACCGCATTCGTGCGGACGGCCCGTTCCAGCCAATGGGCGACCCATCGGTCGGTGTGGCGTTCGAGGGCTTTCTGAAGCTCCGGTACAGCAATGAGTTCCTCCAGCGAACGGGCCACACGCCCTTTCCGGTTGAAATGAGCCAGAACGTTTTCCGGCGTATGGTTGGCGGCCTCCCGGCAAAGCACGGTCAGCGGGTCTTCCGCACCCAAACCGTAGTCGGTCGTATTGCCGGGCGTGATCCGGACTGAGGCCAGCCCGGGGTCTTTGGAAGTACCCGGCGCTACCCAAATGGAGGCCGTCATCCCGATCAGCGGGTGCGGGTCGATGTTGATGACGAACACCCACCCCCCTCCTTTGCCGGCTGAGGGTGTTGAAACGGGCGTTGGTCGTTCCTGTGTTTTCATGAATGCCAATCCTCCCTTTGCTCGCCTGACGTACCGGATACCCGCAGGCATCCGGTACGTCACCCTTGATGTAGCCGGTGGGGGTTCAGGCGTTGGAGGGCTCCTTGTCACCGAAACGGGCTTGCCATTTGAGGACTCCCAGATGGCTGAGCCACACCATGACCGGCACGATCACCAGCGTGAGGAAGGTGGCAAAGGTAAGGCCGTAGATCACGGTCCATGCCATGGGGCCCCAAAAATCGACATTGTCCCCGCCGATGAAGAAATGGGGGTCTGACTCCGTAATGAGGGTAAAGAAGTTGAAATTGAATCCGATGGCCAGCGGTACCAATCCCAGGACGGTAGTGATGGCGGTCAGCAACACGGGACGCAAACGCCGTGACCCGGCCTGGATGATGGCGTCTTTAACTTCCGGCAAGGGGATATCCGTATCCCTGAGGACGCCCAAATCGGCCCTGCGGCGGTGGAGGAGCAGATTGGTATAGTCGATCAGGACGATGGCATTGTTGACCACGATGCCGGCCAGGGAAATGATGCCTACACCCGTCATGATGACGACGACATCCATGCCGGTGAACACATATCCCAGGAATACCCCGATGGTACTGAACAGAACCGTCAGCATGATGATGAACGGGGAAATGACGGAATTGAATTGGGCAACAATGATGAGGAAGATGGAAAAAATGGCCAACAGGAAGGCGGTGCTGAGAAAGGCCATGTCTTTGGCCTGTTGTTCCTGTTCACCGGTGAAAGCATAGGATACATCTTCAGGCCATGGATAAGTGGCGAGTTCCTCCTTGAGGCGGGCTACGATCTCGTTGGCATTGTATCCCTGGAGGACATTGGAATAAACGGTGATGACCCGGTCGAGATCCTTTCGTTTGATGGAGGAAAAGGTGGAGGTGTAGGAGATGTCGGCTACAGCGGAAACCGGGACCTGGGCGATTTTCCCGTTGGCGGGATTCCGGAAGGTGACTTTCTGATTGAGGGTGGCCTGGATGTCGTTGCGGTAGTCCTCGTTGAGGCGGACCATAATGGGGTACTCGTCTTCACCGGATTTGAACTTGGAAACCTCTTTGCCAAAGATGGACGTCCGGATTCCGGAGGCGATCTGGGCGGTGGAGAGTTCAAAACGGCGGGCGGACTCGCGGTCGATATGGACAAGCAATTCCGGTTTGCCCATGGATACGTCGGCCTGCAGTTTTTCAATGCCGGGGATGCCTCTGGATTCGATAAACCCGATCACGTCGTCGGAGAGCAGGGCCAGGGATTCGATGTCTTCCCCCTGGATTTCGATATTGATGGGTTTTCCGGCCGGGGGGCCATCAGCGTTTTTATCCACGATGATCTCTACCCCTGGATAGCCTTTGGCGACCGCCCTGATCTCCTCCATGATGTCGAAGGTGGAGACACCGTCCCGCTCACCGGCAGGGACAAAGGAGACCGTCAGACGGGCTTTGTGCGGTGTGACACCCGGCTCGGGAGGACTGTTGGGGTCAGAGGTATTTTCCCCGATTTGGGAAAGGACGGCGTCCACTACCCGGGCGTGAGGTTGCAGCACTTCTTCGACCTTCTTTTCCAGGTCGCGCATGATCTTGTCGGTTTCGTCAATGTCCCGGCCCAGTGGAAGATCGACAAACGCGTTGATGTAAACCGGATCCGCCTGCGGAAAAAAGAGCACTTTGGGGCCACGGACGCCCAGGGCGATCAGGGCGACGACCAGAAGGCCAAAGGTGCCTGCGAGCATCCAGAGTGGGCGGCGCTTTTCAAGGGCCCACCGGACAAAACGGTAATAAATCACCTCCATCCAGGGCATGACGGTGGCCTGGAAACGGAAGGAGGCCCGGCGGAGGAAATGGTAATTCAGGAGGCTGAAGCCGCTGGTGATGATCATCAGGTTGCGCAGCCATACCATTCCGCCCAGATGGGCGAGAAGGGCGATGGCGGCCGTGATGCCGGCCAGGATATGGATATTGCGGCGGCGGCGGGCCGAAAGTTCGGGCGTGGCAGCGCGCTTGTCCACCTTCATGTACCGGCTGGTCAGCACGGGGTTGATGACGAGGGCGACGAGCAGGGAGGAGGTAAGGACAATGATAAGCGTTACAGGCAGATACTTCATGAAACTGCCCATCAGTCCCGGCCAGAACATCAACGGAAAGAAGGCGGCCAGGGTGGTGGCCGTAGAGGCTATGATCGGAACGGCCACCTCTCCGGTGCCCACCTTGGAAGCGGTGACTTTGTCTGCACCGCCCTGCATGTACCGGAAGATGTTTTCCACCACTACGATCCCGTTGTCCACCAGCATGCCCAGAGCCAGGATGAGGGAGAACAGCACCACAATATTCATGGTGGTCCCGGTCAGATGGAGGAACATGATCCCCATGAGCATCGACAGCGGTATGGCAACACCGACAAACATGGCGTTGCGGATGCCCATGAAGAAGAGGAGAACCAGCACGACCAGCAGGACGCCGGAGATGATGCTGTTCTCCAGATTGCTCACTTCGGCGCGGGTGTACACGGACTGATCGTTGAACAGGCTGACCTTGAGGTTTTCGGGGAAAACTTTTTCCCGGGCCTCGTCCACCGCTTCACGGATGTGGTCGGCAGCCGACAGCAGGTTGGCGCCTTTGCGTTTGATGACGTCCAGGGAAATCACGGGGTCGCCATCGGATCGGGCGATGCTCGACCGGTCTTTGTACCCGTAGGTCACGGTGGCAAAATCCTCGAGGAAGATGGGCCGTTGGTTTTCGCTTTTTACGATCACTCTGGCGAGTTGGGCCGGATCGGTAAACTGGCCCATGACCCGCACCGAACGCCGGTATCCGTCATTGAGGATCTCGCCGGCCGACATGTTCATATTCTCCCAGTTGATCGCGTTTTCGACATCCTGGAAGGTCACCTGCAGGGCGTCCATGCGGGCCATGTCCACATCGATGCGCACCTCTCTTTCCAGGGAGCCTTTGATCTCGGCGCTGGATATTTCATCCAGGGTCTCGATCCGTTCCTGCAGATATTCGGCAAAGCTCCGGAGCTCGTCGTTGGTAAACGGACCGGAGAGGTTGACGGTCACGATCGGTAGTTCGGAGAGATTGACGTCAAAGACATCGGGGTCCTCGGTCAGATCGTCCGGCAATTCGGATTTGGCTTTGTCCACCGCGTCCTTGACCTTGCGCACAGCGTCCTCGATATCCATGTAAGTCTCAAATTCGGCCGTGATCACCGAGAAGTCCTGGATGGAGGTGGACTTGACATTCTTGAGACCCGTGATGGTTTTGATCTCCTTCTCGATTGGTCGCGTGACGAGATTTTCGATCTCCATGGCCGAGTTGCCGAAGTAGGGGGTGTTGATATACACCGTCGGCAGGCTGACTTCGGGAAATTGCTCCTTGGGCATGTCGTTGTAGGAGCTGATCCCGAAAACCAGGATCATCAGCATGATGACAAAAACGCTGGTCCCGTTATCGACCGAAAAGGAAGTCAGCCAGAATTCCTTGCCTTTTTTGGGCTGTGGTTGCTGTTCTTCATTCATGGCTTTCGGGTTGGATGTGGAGAAGATCGTTGTCGGAGAGGCTGCGTGCCCCGCGGACAATGATTTCGTCTCCGGCTTTCAGCCCTTCCCGGATGACAATGGCATTGTCATGGCTCTCGCCGAGTTCGACATATACCTTGCGGGCGAGGAATCCATTGGGCGTCTCGTCCCCTTTGATGTAGACAAAGTGCTTGCCCCCGACCTCCTGCTGGACAATGTCCACGGGGACTACCAGGGCATTGGGCTCTTTGTAGTCTTCGATGTCCACGAGGGCCAACAGGTTGGGCTTGAAGATCCCTTTCCGGTTGTCCAGGGTGGTTTCCAGGCGGAACGTACGGTTGGCGGGGTGGATCATCCGGCCGACGGTCAGAATGCGGGCTTCCTGCTCGGTATTGAGCACGGGTATGCGGATTCGGACCTTGCCGCCATCCCGGACGGTACCGACAAATCGTTCGGGCACTTCAGCAATGATCTTCAGGTCACGGGTGTTGACCAGTTGCATGATGGGCATGCCTGGAGGAGCGACATCTCCCTGCTCGTAATGCAGTTCTTCAATGACCCCGGAGATGGGGGCCATGATGCTGCCCTTGCGGATCTGGCTGCGGAGTGACTCCATGCTTTTGTCCAGCCTTTCGAGATTGTTTTTGGCCTGGAGGTACTGGATTTCAGAGCCGATTTGTTGGTCCCACAATCGTTTTTGGCGATCGTGCACGTCTTTGGCGAGTTGCCAGGCGGCTTCCAACTCCTGCAATTGCTTTTGCAGGGGTTCCATATCCACGGTGGCGAGGAGTTGGCCGGCCTTGACTTCATCGCCGGCACGGACGAGGACCTTGGTCAGCCGGCCTCCCGTCTCGCTGCTGATGGCATTCATCCGGACCGGGGACACATTGCCCTGGATCTCGGAATACCGGCGGAAAGTAACGGGTTGCACCACAAGAGAGGTGACCAGTTTGGGTTTTTCTTCCCGGCCGGCCAGAGCGGCTTTGCCGACGAGGGATTCCAGTTCGGCAATCTCCTTTTCGAGCTGACCGAGTTGGTTTCGTTTTTCCTTCAACAGGGCGAGGCGTGCTTCCGGAGATTCGGGGATTTCGGCTGACCCGGTATTTCCGGGCTGGCAGCCTTGCCACAGGACGGCTGCCGGAATCAAGGCGAGGATGAAGTATTTCATGGTGTGTATTGGCGGGGTTGGATTAATGGCCGAGAGCTTGTTTGAGGCGATAAATGGCCTGAACGACTTCGTAGCGCGCCTGGATATGCTGGCGCTGTGCCGCAAAGAGTGCCTGTTCGGCCTGGTGCGTTTCGAGGCTGGAACCGATGCCCTCCCGGTACTTGACACGGGTGGTTTGGTAGATTTTTTCGGCAAGTGCCAAATGGCGCTCCTGGTTGCGCAGGCGTTCCAGGGAGGTGGCGTAGGCCGATCGCGCGTTGCGCACTTCCATGTCAATCCGCTGTTCGAGCAGGGAAATCTGGATCTCCGTGTTCTGTCGTGTGATGGTGGCGCGCTGCACCTTGGCATGCGTGAGCATCCCGTCGAACAAGGGGATTTTCAGGCCCAATCCGGCCACCGACGAGGTAGCCCACACGCCGTCATCAAACCGGTCGCCCAGGTACATCTGTTGGATATTGGCGAATGCTTCCATGCTGGGATAATAAGCATAGCGGTTGAGACGCTCGTTGAGACGCGCGAGCTGATAACCTTGCTGGGCGACCCGGTAGTCCGGCCAGGCCTGATAGTTCAGACTGCCGCTGAGGTCCTGGTCGGACATAGCCACCAGAAAGCCCGACAAATCGCCGGTGATGTCGAGGGGTTTGTCCATCGGCCATCCGATGACCATCTTCAGTCCGTTGAGCACTTCGGTCTCTCTCGCCGCCCACTGATCGCGCTCAGTGCGGAGGCTGAACAACGACAGGTCCAGTCGTTCGACATCCAGGAGTTCGGCAAAACCTTCTTCGTACAGGCGCTGGGTCTCTGAACGCACCTTTTCAAGATTGGTGATGTTTTGGTCCAGATTGGCCAGGTTCTCGCGAAGGACCAAAACCGGCAGGAAAGCGTCGATGACCTGGTAACGAACGGTTCTCTGGGTGGCGACCAGTTCCTGAGCGGTGTAATCGCGATAGGCACGGGCGGCTTTCAATCCCACGAAATAACTGGGGTCGAACACCATGGTTTTCAAGGTCAGGGTACCGGTGATGTTGTGCCTGACGCCAAACCGGACCTCCCGGCTGAAGTTGGGATTGGGCTCACCGGTGGAAGGATCCAATCCGAATTCCTCCGGCAAAATGGTGACGGGAAGGGCGAGAAACCGGTTGTAACCGACATCGCCGTTCAGCTGAGGGATGCCGAAAGCCCGTCGTTCGATGATTTGAGCCGCGGCGTCTTCGACTTCCAACCTGGCCATTTTGACCTGTTGGTTGTTATCGGTGGCAAAGGCAATCGCCTGGTCCAGCGTCATGGCGGACTGGGCAGACAGGACGGTGAATGATCCCAGGAGGAGGGCGGTGAATGTTAGCCTCATAAGGGTGTGATTTCCAGTTTTTGCCTTCCGGCAGGCGTGAGGATCCCGTGTAAATGGTAATGCACGAATGCGCGCATGAGGGTTTCCGGTTCGAAGGCCGACGCCGGAAAGACATCGTCGTCAATCAGGGCCATGGCCTGGACGACATACAGCCGGGCGATGATGTCCGCACGAATGTCGGACCGGTAAAGTCCCTCCGCTATGCCCCTTTCGAGATTGGTGACGATCACGGTCCGTATGTGGCCGCGATGCAGGGTGTCAATCTTCTCCCAGATGGGGCGGTAGTATTTCCGCATGTCGTACAGCAAAGCGGGAGACATGGACCGGAGGGTTTCCGTGACCATGGCAGCAATGCCCCGCATTTCCTCGAGGGCGTCAACCGATTGATCGCGGATGCAATCAATGGTGCCGGTTTCCGAGCAGATATGGATGTCCACGATGTGATCGATGAGAGCTTCCTTGCTCGGCACGGCTTGATAAAGCGTCTTTTTGGAGATCCCCGCGCCTTCGGCGATATCGTCCATACTCACGCTTTTCAGGCCGTAGCGCAGAAACAGCGAGGTGGCGGTTTCGATGACGGGGATGGGGATTTCCATGACGCGGTTCAGGACCGCAAAGAAACGGAGGAAACTTCGGGATGTCTAATCGTTTCCGTCGTTTTTTCGATAAAAATATTATTTGGTCCGACGAAAGTGTATCCAGGTGGTGGCGATGACCCCTCCAGGAAGCGTCCGAAGTGTCACCGCTTGCCGTCCGGTCCCGCAAAAGGCCGGAAGGTGCAGCCCTCCAAGTGGTCGTTGACCATACCCATGGCCTGCATGTGGGCATACATGGTCACTGGTCCGACAAAAGCAAAGCCGCGTTCCTTGAGGTCCCTGCTGATGCGCCGGGAAGTCGGGGTTTCCGTCAGACGCATCATCGCCTCATACGTCATTCGTTTCGGCCTTTCCTCTCTGGGCGGCAGCCGGTCCCAAAAAAAGCCGGCCAGCGTCTCCCCCTTGTCGTACATCCCGCATACCGCCTGGGCATTGCGGATGGCTGCGTTGATCTTGGCCCGGTTGCGGATGATGCCGGCATCCTCCATCAGCCTTTGGAAATCCCTTTCGTCAAATGAAGCCACCTTGTGCACGTCAAACCCCGCAAAGGCGGAACGGAAATTGTCGCGCTTGCGAAGGATGGTCAACCAGCTCAACCCGCTTTGAAAGGTTTCCAGACAGATCTTTTCGAATAGCCGCACCTCGTCCCGCACGGGTCGGCCCCATTCCTGATCGTGGTAGTGGCGGTAAAGCGGATCCTCGCCACACCACCAGCACCGGAGCACGCCGTCATGTCCCTGTTGCAAACCCTCGGGATGTTTCATCCCGTGAAGATAAGGAGCGCCGGCATTTGCCTTTTACCCGGCACGAGCCATGACATGATATTTTTATAATATATAAAATAGGCATAATATTTGCCTTTCTTTCCCCGTCAACGATCCGGACTCAGGACCCTCGACTTACACACCCCGGACCGCCTCCGCGATCTCCCCTCCCCACAGGACTTGCACCTGCCAGGGACAGGTATGTCTCGCCAGCGATCCGGCTCGCACTCCGTCTGCAGCTATCTGCAGAACCCAAAAACCCGTTCATCCCATGCGCCTATTCCCCCGCCCGGGAACCGCCCTGATGGTGCTGTTCCTCACGCTGTGCACCTCCGCGGTTCACGCCCAGTGTACCCTCACCTGCCTCACCGGTATCGTGGAGGTTTCGATCGACAACACCTGTCAGCGCACCGTCCAGCCCCATGAATTTTTGGTGCCTTCCGTTCCACCCTGCGACCCCTTCCTCCTTTCGCTGGTGGTCCTCGACGAAAACGGCATCCCCATCCCTGGCAACGTATTGTCGGCCGGAGATCTGTATGACACCCTCCAGGCAACGGTCACCTTCAACGGCGTACCCAACCAGGTCTGTCAGGTGCAGATCAAACCCGTGGACCTGATCGTATGCCCGCCCCCCCAGGTATTTGCCGCCCCGGCCAATACGTGCTTTGTCACAGAATCCCTGCCTCCCCTCGACATCAGCAATTCTTGCAACCCGATTGTCCTGGTGCAGATCACCACCCCTTTCGGCAATGGGCAGGGCCCCCATCAGATCCCGGTCGGCGTCCACACGGTGACCTACACGGCTTTCACGGCAGCCAACGATTCGGTCAAGTGCACCATGACCGTAACGGTGGCCAATCCTTCACCTCCCTCGGTCACCTGTCAGGATCTGAGCCCGGGATTGCCCCAGAACGGTACCGTACAAATCCCCGCCCAGGCCTTTATCGCCTCCGAGGCGGATCCCTGTGGGATCGTCCTCCGCGAGGTGCGCCGCGTATCGCCGGGACCGACCGCGTATGGTCCGACAGCCACCTTCAACTGCGACGATATCCAGGATCCGGTCCTGGTCCGCATCAGGGTCACCAACGCCAGTGGATTGACCGACAGTTGTGAAGCCATGGTGGTGCCGTATGACAAGAGCCCGCCCCTCATCGTCGAATGTCCCAACGACACCATCATTCCCTGCGAGCTCTATACCGGCAATCCGAATGATTACGGCATGGCCACCTTTTTCGATTTCTGCGGGCCGGCGCCGGATACCGTCATGCATGAAGACCTTCGCGACAAATGCGGTGTAGGGGATATCCTTCGCACGTTCACCGCCATTGATCTGGCCGGCAATACCGCCACCTGCACCCAGGTGCTCACGCTGACCAATACGACACCCCTTGCCGACAGCCTGATCACCTGGCCCGAAGACCTGATCCTCGAAGAATGCGTGTCGCCGGGCGCCATGCATCCGGACAGCCTCGCCCCCCCCTATGACCGCCCTGTCGTGGACGGGTCCATTTGCTCGATCGTGGCCATTGGCTGGCAGGACGAAACCCTGGTGGTGACCAATCCCGGTTGCTTCAAGATCCTGCGTACATGGACGGTGGTCGACTGCTGTTTGTACGACCCCCAAGACCCCAATCCCGTCGGGATCTTTACCCACACGCAAATGATCAAGGTGGTGGACAACGAACCACCGGTCCTCAATTGTCCGCCCACCTTTCCCGTAAGTGTAGGACCCAATTGCACGGTGATCTTTGCCAATCTGCCCGACATCACGGCGGATGACTGCAACCCCAAAGTCAAGATCACCAACAATTCGCCTTTTTCCATCAACAAAGGACCGAACGCCTCGGGCAATTATCCGCTGGGAACGACCACGGTGACCTTCTCCGCCTCGGATGGTTGCGCCAATTTCAGCACCTGCAAGGTGGATGTGGTGGTGTCGGATTTCGCTCCGCCCACGCCGTTATGTTTGCACGGACTCAGCACCGATCTCGGGCTCTGTGAAGACACCGTGGTGGTCAAGATCATGGCTTCCTTCTTCAACCAGAACAGCTTTGACAATTGCTCGGCAAAGGGAGAGTTGGTCTTCTCCTTTTCGGCGGATACCACCGACAACATGATTACTTTTTCCTGCGAACACCAGAATGATACCATCCCGGTGGAGATGTGGGTCACCGACAAGGCGGGCAACCAGGCCTTTTGCGTGACCTATATCCATGTGCAGGACAATTTCGACCTGTGTCCCGGCAACAAGACCTTTACCCTTGGTGGTCAGGTCATGAGCGCCCAGGGGGAGCCGGTCCCTGCCGTGACTGTTCAGTTGGGCGGTGATGCCAGTATGCAGATGGTAACCGGTCCGGATGGTCAATTTTCGTTTCCCGACCTCGCATCCGGCGGACAGTTTCATTTGTCGGCGTCCAAATCCACCGAGCCGCTGGCCGGGGTGAGCACCTACGACTTATTGTTGATCCAAAAGCACCTGTTGGGTGTAAAAAGCCTCCAAGATCCCCATCAATGGCTGGCGGCGGACGCCAATCTGTCGGACAATATTTCCATTGCCGACATCATCCAGCTCCGCAAATGGATCCTGAACCCGCAGCCGGATGTATCGCCGTACAAAGCCTGGCGCTTCCTGAATCCCGCCCAGGTCATGAACCCCGCCGATCCCTTCCAGACGGCGGGTCTGGAGACCATCACACTGGGTCCGCTCGGCGAAAACCAAACCGCGCTGGAGCTGGTCGCCCTCAAAGTGGGCGATGTGAGTGGTGATGCCTTTGGCACCATGTGGTCGGGGGAGGTTCGCCAGGAGCCGGGGACTTTGACCTTGACGGGTGGGGAACGGTATTTCCGTGCCGGTGATATCGTCGAATGGACCGGATCACTTGGCGATGTGAACGGTCTGCAAGCGCTGCAATGCGCATTGGAATGGGATCCCGATGTCCTCGAATACGAAGGGCTGCAGACGCTGCCTGGAAGCCTGCATCTGGAAGCCGGACATTTCGGGATTTCGTCGGTCGAACAGGGCAGGCTCGGAATGAGTTGGTCGGAGGCGGACGGCGTAGACCTGCCGGGAGAGGAGGCCTTGTTCCGGATCCGCTTCAGGGCCATGAAGGAAGGACGTTTGTCAGAAACCATGCGCTTGTCGGAGGCGGGTTTGCAGCCGGAGGCGTGGGTGGCCGATGGGCCATCGGAAGTCAAGTCGGCCCTGAGGTTGGCATGGGAAGCGGAGGAGGAGGGGTCGGAGACCGATTTTGCGCTCTATCAAAACCGTCCCAATCCGTTCCGGGATCTGACGATGATCGGATTCCGGATTCCGCAGGCCGCTGAGGTGATCCTGACGTTGTTCACGCCGGGTGGGCAGGTGATCACCGAGTTCCGGGGCCGTTATCCGGCGGGATACCACGAGATGTCGGTGCCCGGAGAGCTGTTGCCGGCTGACGGCATCATTTTCTACAAGCTGGAAGCGCCCGGCTTTTCGGAGACGAAGCGCATGGTGCGCCAGTGATCGGCAACAGACTAAGGAAAATGTGGAGGGCTGCCCGCGGGCGGCCCTTTTTTTTTTTTAGCTTTGGATTAACCGGTTTGGTCATTGTTCTGCGACCTCTCCGAGGTCGGAAGGATTGTCCATCCTTTATGCAACAGACG
>CAYYGN010000036.1:0-24842 GCA_964471595.1 uncultured Saprospiraceae bacterium | reverse complement strand
AGCCCAACGCCTTACATGAACATATGCCCACCCTGAAGGAGTTGGCCCGATAGGCAGTGGATGCAAGCCGTTGTCCGGCGCTTGAGGTCTGGATCCGGACGTTTATCATCCGTGGGGTTGTTCTTTTTTGAGGCGGCAAAAAGGAACCAAAAACCTGCATGGCTGCCCAAGCCACTCAGGATGATCCCTCACCCAATGCCCTCTTGTTCAACCCCCTTCAGGGTTGTAGTTTTGACTTCCTGCCATGGTCCCGGGTTTAAACCCGGGGCCATGCCGAGGCTCAGGCAAGCGTGACCGTCAGCCCTTCCTCCCCGGCGGGCGGATAAACGGCCGAATAGGCATAGGCCTCCTGCCAATCAGCATCCGCCCATTTTTCGTTTTGGGGACTCCGGAAATTGAAGGCAAAGGTCGTCGGGCGTAAATGGTGCTTCAGGCATTTGGCGAGGCACTCGGGATCGGGATGGTCGAAGTAGGCGCCATTGGAACTGACCATCAGCAAGGGGCAGTCCATAAGCGCCATGAGAGATTCCGGGGTGCTGCCCTTGCTGCCGTGATGGGCCAGTTTCCACGCATCGAGGGCAAGTCGGGGCTGGTCGCCTTTCAGGTGTTGAAGGGGAGGCTGGAGTTCGCGGCCGGGCGAATCGCCGGCCAGGAGGGCTTTTTTGCCGTCATATTCCGCAAGGAAAGCAATGCTGCTCCGGTTGGCAACGGAAGTGTCGGCTTTCACTTTGGCCTCCTGCCAGTCCTCGACGGTGGGTCCGCCCAGCAAATCGCCCGGCGGTTGGCGGTAGCGGTGGTTCTTTCCCAGGTATTCGGCGAGGGCGGCCTCGTCCCGGATGAGGCCGGTCTCTTTGGTCCAGTGTTTTTTCATGCGCAGCAGGGCCTTGACGCCCGGGGCCAGCAAGGTGATCCGCATGCCGTCCCGAAGGGTGAATACTGGCGGGTTGGCCGGATCGCGCACCACGACAGGTCCGCCCTGAAAGGAGGTGTTGTGTGGCAGCTCATGCCGGCGGATGAGATGGCTGAGCAATTCGCCTTGCAAGGCACCGAGCGCGTCATCCCGCAATTGCTCCATTTCCCGGTAGCCGTTGAACCAGATTTCCCGGATTTTGAAAGGCAGTTTGTCGCGGTTGAGCATCTGGATGATGCCATCGATATGGTCGATATCGACATGCGTGACGACGAGGAGTTCGAGGGTCCTGAGGCGGGGTGCTACCCGGCGGAGGCCTTTCCACAGGGCCTCCCGGGCCATATAGGGCCCCCCGTCCACGAGGATGTAGCGGCGCGTGCGACGACCGTATTCAAGGAGGAGGGAGTCGCCGAAGCCGGCGGGGAGCATGTGGATGCGAAACATGACTCAGAGTTTCAGTTTCCAGTCGGCATCGCCGTGGGCCACGAGGGTGAGGCCGACCATGATACCGCGAGCCAGCAGGTGTTGGCGAAGGCGGCGTTCAATATCGCCGAATCGCGCTTCCTTGCCGCGTTGCTCACCGATAAAACGGGCGAGGGAGGTGATGACGGGGGCCGCCTGCCGGCCCAGGATCTTGGTGAAATTGCTGAATACGAGGGCGGCGCCGTTGCGCAGGGCCAGCGAGCCGATGTCGAATCCGTGTTGCTGAGGGTCGCCGGTGCGGCAACCGATGATGACCGCCAGAGGGGGAGGGGCATCCGCTCCGGCGCGGAGATGAGACGACACAAAGACGGTCTTGGCGAGAAGATCCCTGACGCCGATCTCCAGTTCTTCGCGTTGGTCGTCCACCGATGTCTCGGTATGGACAACGAGAATCAGGCTGCGCGGGGCGTTTTGGACATGCTTTTTCCAGGTTTTCCAATCCGGCGCTACCCAGGTCTTTTCAAATTCCTTTTTGACCGCCGTCTCCATCCCTGCCACGAGGCCGGCCTGGACTTCCTGCACCTTCTCCGTGGCGCCAAACAGCACGCTTTGGCGGGCCGGCAATACGCGCTGGCCTCCGGCAGGCGCCACACCGGGCGGGAGGAGTCCACCGGTGCGTTCGATGATTTCGCGGATCCCGGCAAAGCCGAATGGACAAACGACCGGCGAAGTATCGGCCCCTGTGTCGCACTGACCACAACAAACGCCTTTGTCGAGGGCCTCGGCGGCCTGGGGACAGACCGGCGCTTTCTTGTCGGGCAGGGGCCCGGAATAGAGAAATTCCAGCGGAAAAAACTCGTCGGGACCGATGACGAGCTGGATGGGGCCTTGCAGGGCTCCGAGGTCGGTTTTCCAGGCGGTGTACAGCTCATGGCCCAGTACGGCCAGCTGACGGAGGAGGCGCGCATTGTTTTTGTGGAGCAGGTCGGGAGGGAAGGAGGCTTCTTTGTCAACGGTGGATTCGATCAGGGCCTGGATGCGGGCCGTCTTATCCCGCAAGGCCTGGTTGTAACGCAGGGTGACGGGTTTGTTTTCGACGAGGCCGGAAAGGGCATCGGGTCGCCCGTCTGTCGCCACCTGGATGCACAGGCGAAAGTCCTGACGGTCTTTCAGATTTTCGGTCGGGGCCAGGGAATGGACGGTGGTGAAGGTGGCTGAGGGCAAGCCAACCGGAGGCCGGGCCGGATCGGCGACCGGGATCGAGATCTCCAGCTCCTGGACGAGGCGATTGCGGTGGTAGGCGGACACGATACCCAGGTAGTGGCGGCTGGCCTGTTTGGTGGTGAAGGTGAACCAGGCCTCCGGGGAATCTCCGGTCGGCCGGACGAGCAGGACATCCTCCTGGGGATCGGACGAAAAATTGTCCTTGTACACCAGTTTGATCTGTTCCGCTTCTTTCTGGTCGGGCTTGAAGACCGTCTTGTCGGGGAAAGCTTCTGCACCGGCGCTCCAGGCCTTTTGCCAGCGGCCGATCCGGATGCGCAGATCAAAGGCGGTGCGAGGCGCAAGAAATGCCGGCGGATTCTCCGGAGGTTCTTCACCGGAAACGGCAATCTGTGCCTGGAGATAGCGGGCGTTGGGGGTATTGGCTTCTTTGGGTTTATCCTTATGGCCGCGGTGGGACGGTGGTGCCACCGGTGGACGGGCGGGCGGAGCAGATGGAGGAGGGGGTGGCGGCGCCGAATCGGGGAAATCATCTTCGGGGCCGGCTTCCGACATGGGCTCTTCGCCGGATTCTTCATAGACCTCGTCGGCGGCCTCCGAGCCGGAAAATCCATCTCCGCCCTCCGGGGAGGCTTCCATTTCTTCTTCTTCAGTAGCGACGGAATCGGGAGGCCCGGACTGATAATACCCTTCGTTGATTTGGTTGAACCGGCCGGGGTCTTCCTTTTGGTAGAGTACCTGCGTGACTTCGGCCAGGCCGGAAGCTTCCTTGCGTTCCTGGTCGAACTGATAATGTACCATGTCTTGCGCCAGCCGGTCGGCGAGTTGGGCGCCGCTACCGTGCCATGGGCCGGGCAGCAGGCGGGAATGGATGTCGAGCCATTCATCGCTGAGGGGACCATACCGCAGCTCCTCGATGATGCCTGCCAGCAAGTGGTCGAGCCGGGTTTCACGTTCCAGTTTGGGGTCCACCAGTTGGGCTCCGTGTGCACGCAGATCCCGCAGGACCTGGGGGAGGGAGCGGTTGTGGGAAAGTTGGACGATCAGGTCGGTCAGAAACCACCCGGATGTCTGTGGCTTAGACAGGCAGGTGATGCCGCTGGCGTGAAAGCCCCGGGCGAGGTTGTGAAGTTTTTGCCGGAAAGCATCCTCCGGCTTGCCGGCAGAAAGGATTTTGCCGGGATCGGGCTCCAGGATCAACACGAAGGAGGCCAGGTTTCCCGATTCGGGAAAATCTCTCTCCAGGTATTGTTCCGCTTCATCCAGGCCCTCTTCGAAAAGGATCAGGCTGACAAAACGATTTTCCCCGAATCCATCAACGACGCGGACCAAATGAGCAAAATCGCTGTGGACGGGGAGAAGCGTGGAGTCTGAAGCCCGGGAGGCCCGGGCCAAAAGCAGCGGCCAGGTCCAGAGGCAGGGTGACCCGGCTTTAAAAGTCCATTCCTTCCATGCCATCATCTCGGTTTCCGGGGTGAGAAAAAAGTGCCGGGGCGCAGAACGTGGAATTCTGTGTGCAGGCCCCGGCACAAGGGTGCGTCATAGTAAACCTTGTACGGTGGTACGTCAGGGTCGCGGAAGCCACCAGCCCAGCCAGGCGCCGACCAGTCCCCATTGGGCGAGGGTATCAATGATATAGCCCATGGAGCTGGTCTCAAACCAAATGCTGTTGAGATAGGGGACGGTAAGGAATCCGATGACCCCCACCGTCAGGGAGGCGAGGAGAATGGGAAGGAAGGTGCGTACCTCCAATCGCATCAGGAGCCATACCAGCAGCCAGACGGCGACCAGATCGGCGGCAAAGCCGCGGGCCATGTTCATCCCCATCGTGTTGGAATCCCAGGTTTGGTGGTAGTTGATGTGCGCCCATGGTTTGCCCTCAAAGGCTTTCATGGCCTCCTGGTGCTGGTCTTGCGGCGTGCCCGGCGGGACGTTGGGGATCATGTACTGCCCGTCTTCCGTCAGGTTTTGGCTCAGGGCCTCAATGATGGCGTCCTGATTGGCCGTGTAACGGAATTCATCCTGGTGGATGGGCAACATGGACCAGGAAAGAAACTGCCACAGAAAGATGAGAATGGCGCCTACAATGGTGCCGATCCATACCTTTTTCATAGGGTGTAAGGTTTTGGTGAATAAGGAATCAACGGATAAATATACTTTCTATCCGGCGAATGACCACCGGATCCCGGCGCGGAATGTCCGCAGCGGAAAACGGCTCTCGGGTTACCCATCCGCATGCACATGGAATCAGGAATAATTTTTTGTCATTATAGAATAAAAAGTTAGGCATGTCTAAAAATTAATTAACTTTGTGCCAATAATGATACCAATGCCCGTTTTTCGCTCCTTGATCCTGACCGTCATGGCGCTGACCGTTTCCGTGGCGTCC
This sequence comes from uncultured Saprospiraceae bacterium, assembly GCA_964471595.1. GTDB lineage: Bacteria > Bacteroidota > Bacteroidia > Chitinophagales > Saprospiraceae > JAGNXB01. The sequence goes on along the minus strand of CAYYGN010000036.1, from coordinate 19,896 downwards.
CCGGGCCAGACGGGCAGCGGGCGCCTGCGGGTCGAGGTGACCGGGGAGGGGATGCCGTTGGAGTGGGCTACCGTTTGGTTGGCCGGACCGGATCTGGGAGCCGTCGCCGATGAACACGGCCTCGTCCTGTTTGAAAAACTGCCTGCCGGAGAAATCCGCATCGAGGCCTCTCATGCGGCCTATTTCGGCGCCCGGAAATCCCTGGTGCTCCCGGAGGAGGGCGATACTCTGGTGGTCATCGACCTGCAGCCCCACCAGCTCGAGCAAGTGGTGGTCACCGGTTCCATGCGGGAAGTGCTCAAGTCCGAAAGTCCCGTTCCGGTGGATGTGGTGTCCTCGCGCCTGTTCCTGCGCAACCCGGCCCCCAACCTGTTCGAATCGACCGGCATGATCGCCGGCGTACAGCCAACCCTCAACTGCAACGTATGCTATACCGGTGACATTCGCATCCACGGCATGGACGGGGTATATACCCAGGTATTGATCGATGGCATGCCCATCGTCAGTGGATTGGGTACTGTATATGGCCTGATGGGCATCCCCAACAGCATGATCGACCGGATCGAGATCGTCCGCGGTCCGGCCGGCGCCCTTTATGGTTCGGAATCCATGGCCGGTCAGATCAATATCATCACCAGGGACGCGGACTCGGCACCCCCGTTTTCGCTGGACGTTATGGGGACGAGCTGGCAGGAATGGTCCGGAGATGCCGGTGTCCGCATCCGCGCAGGAAAAAACGTCTCCCTGCTGGCCGGCCTCAATGCCTTTTGGTTTGACACACCGGTGGATCACAATGGCGACGGGTTTACGGATGCCGCCATCCAGCGACGGATTTCGCTGTTTCACAAAGGGCAGGCCCATTGGCCGGAAGGAAGGACGGCCCAATGGGGCTTGCGCTATGTCGGGGAAAACAGGTGGGGAGGACAGACACATTGGACGCCGGTCCACCGGGGTGGTTCGGACGTCTATGGCGAAAGCATCCTCACACGGCGGTGGGAGGCCTTTGGTCTGGTGCCACTGCCTCTGCCTGTACCGGTATTTGTCCAGGCATCGTGGAACCGGCATGAGCAGGATTCCTGGTACGGGGATACGCGTTATGATGCGCTGCAGCAAATCGCCTTTGCCCAGGTTTATGCCGATGTGGCGCATGGCGCACACCGTTGGTTGACCGGTGCGGCATTCCGGCATACGCTGTATGACGACAACACCCCGGCTACGGCGGGTCCGGAGCGCACGGGTCTCCCCGGGGTATTCGTTCAATACGAATGGGAGGGTCAAACGCACGATCATGTGCTGGCAGGATTCCGGACCGATTGGCATCCTCATCACGGACCGGTGTGGTCACCCCGGCTGGCGTGGCACCGGCATATCGGCGAGCGGCAAGACCTGCGTGCCAGTCTGGGAAGCGGATTTCGCGTCGTCCACCTGTTTACGGAAGACCATGCGGCCCTGAGCGGTGCCCGCGAGGTTGTCATCGCCGAAGACCTGAAGCCGGAGCGCTCCTGGAGCGGGCAGGTCAATTATTCCTGGCGATGGCCGGCAACTGCCTTTTTTCTCAACCTCGACGGTACCGCCTTTTACACCTGGTTTTCCAACCGCATCGTACCGGATTACGACACGGACCCCCTTAGCATCATTTACGCCAATCTGGACGGCGGGGCGGTCAGCCGGGGCCTGACTTTCCAGGCCGATTACTCGGATGGGCTTCCCTTGCGGTTGAGTGCCGGCGTCACCTGGATGGATGTTTACCTGAGGCAGGCGGACGGCACCCGTGTCACCCAGATCCGGGCCCCCCGATGGTCGGGTACCCTGGCCATCAATTGGACACATCCCGGCACGCGGTTGGCGATCGACCTGACCGGCAACTGGTACGGGCCGCAGCGTTTGCCGGTCGTTCCGCAGGATTTCCGGCCCGAATGGTCGCCGTGGTTTGCCTTGCTCAACCTGCAGGTAAGCCGGAAAAATGCCGGCGGATGGGAAGTCTATGCCGGCGTGAAGAACCTGTTGGATTTTGTACCGGTCCACCCCATCCTGAGGCCCCATGATCCTTTTGACCGGCAAGCAGACGACCCGGTGACCAATCCGCACGGGTACCGGTTTGACCCCTCCTACAACTACGCCCCTCTGCAGGGCATACGCGGTTACGCCGGGGTGCGATGGACCTTGCCATAGGATTCACATCCTGTTCAAAGGCGCCATCATCATCTCCCCTCCGTCCAATGCCTGAACCAATCCCCGTTGCCGGGGGTTGTTTTCCCGTGAATCGTCCTTTTTTCTCCGGTGATATTGATCTCTCCGGGCGCACGCAGGAAGGGTGGCTCCTGGACCATTCGTATGCCCGACTTCCGGACATCCTGTTCCATCGTCAGGCGCCGGTCCCGGTAAAAGCGCCGCAGTTGGTCGTTTTCAATAAACCGCTGGCGGCAGAACTGGGACTGGATCCGGCAGCGCTGGACGGTGAGGCAGGTGCCAAGGTTTTTTCCGGCAACCGCCTTCCTCCCGGTGCCCAGCCCATTGCCCAGGCCTATGCCGGTCATCAGTTTGGCGGATTCACCATGCTGGGAGACGGGAGGGCCATTCTGCTGGGCGAACAGATCACCCCGGACGGCAGAATGGTGGACATTCAACTCAAAGGCGCCGGACAGACACCTTTTTCCCGACGGGGAGACGGACGGGCTGCCCTCGGCCCCATGCTCCGCGAATATCTCGTCAGTGAAGCCATGCATGCCCTGGGCATACCCACCACCCGCAGCCTCGCCGTCGTGACCACCGGCGAGCCTGTCATCCGTGAAACTGTTCTGCCGGGTGCCATCCTGACCCGGGTCGCCGCCAGCCATATACGGGTGGGCACCTTTGAATATCTGGCTGCCCGTCGCGATACGGCTTCCCTGCGGATCCTGGCCGAATACACGATCCAACGCCACTACCCCGGACTTCCCACGGAGGAGCCCTCCCGGATTCCCGCCTTTCTGGAGGCGGTTTGCGATCGTCAAATGGACCTGGTCGTTCGCTGGATGCTGGTCGGGTTTGTCCATGGGGTCATGAACACCGACAATGTGGCCCTTTCCGGGGAAACCATTGATTACGGCCCCTGCGCTTTCATGGATCACTACGATCCGGGTACGGTATTCAGTTCCATTGACACCGGCGGACGATATGCCTACGGGCGACAGGCCTCCATGACCCACTGGAATCTGACACGGCTGGCCGAGGCGCTGATCCCGTTGATACACACCGACGAGAAAGAAGCCGTGCGCAAGGCCGAAGAGATCCTGGGCACGCTGCCCGGAAAGTTCCAGACTTTGTGGTCCAACGGACTTCGTGCCAAACTGGGGTTGACCACCCGGGAAGAAAGAGACGAGGAACTGATCGGCCAGTTCCTGTCGCTGATGCAGGAACACGGGGCAGATTGGACCCTTGCTTTCCGATCCCTGGCAGAAAATGGACTTCCCGGTGCGCCGGCATACCTTTTGCCGGCCTGGCAGGCGTGGCAAACGCGATGGAAGGATCGCCTGGGACGGCAACCGGAATCCACGGAGACCCTTCGACAAGGCATGCGGCAAATGAATCCGGCGATCATCCCGCGCAACCACCATGTCGAACGGGTCCTCAATGCGGCGGCCAATGGCGATACGGCTCCTTTCCACAGCCTCCTGGATGCCGTCGGTCGTCCGTTCCACCCCCTTCCGGAGGACAGTGTATGGATGTCGGCTCCGGAGGCGCCGGATCCGCATTACCGCACTTTTTGCGGTACCTGACGGCTCAGATGCGGCGCTGGTAGAGAACGATCCGGTTGTCGAAGGTATCCAGAGGGGTGTATCGGTCCCAAAGCAGTTGCCGGACGGGGGCAAATTCATGTTCTTTCGACATCAGCCAGAACAAGGGAGGTTGGAGGAATACCGGTTCCAGTTCCTGGCGCAGGTCCAGTCCGAAATTGGCGCGGTGTTCCTCTTCCCACAACAGGCTGCGATGGGGATAATCGACCGGTGGGTCGGCATCCAGCAGAAAATACAGGATCTGGTAATCGACATCGCCGGTATAGATCAGGTGCGGGTTGTCCGACAGGTGGCCGGAAGCGTCCGTCGGCACGGATTGACGGATGAGGTCATACGCTTCGCGTTTGGGATCGGGTTTGACCACATAGTCCTTGTATTGAAGGTGAAGACAAACCGCGAGCAGCAGGCCCAGGGCCGTCAGTCCCCAGGTCCGGATTTTAACTTCCCCGACGCGCCGTTGCAGGAAGGTACCGTCCCGCAGGGCCAATCCGGCGAGGAGAGCGAGGGGCGGCATCCACTGGATGGTGTAATGCGGAAAATCGTTGCCCGGCAGCAGGATGGACACGGTGGCACACATCATCCAGATGCCGGCCAGGCGCACGCCGTCGTTGAAGGGACGCAGGGCGAGGACACCCAGCACGGTGAAAGGGAGGAACCGCAGGAAAAAGTCGCCCACATACCGGATGGCCGGCCAAAGACGCCAGGTTTCAGGGTACCGGCCTGGCAACACGAAGGAATGGAAATACCAGGTGTCGGCCAGGCCTTTCTCGGCGTACCAGGCGAACAAGATGGCGGTGGGTACCAGGCACGCCAGGGTCATGCCGGCCAGGGAAAGGACCCGGGGAAAGCGGTTTTCCCGCTGACGAACAGCGGCCGTCAGAAAGAAAAGGCCAAAGGCCAGGGCGTCGAAAGCGGCCATGGGTTTGATGGCGATACCGCATCCCAGCAAAATCCCGGCGGCCAACATGGCTCCCGGGCGCCAGGGATGAACCACGAGGAACCACAAGGCAGCGATGCTGAAGCCGGCAAAAAAGAGTTCCGTGTTGGGTGCCACCCCAAAGGGTTTGTACAGGGAGGTCAACAGGATGTAGGTCACGCCCCCCAACCAGGGTCCCGGACCCCGGGGTATCCACTTGCGGAGGATGGCAGCAAGGCCCCAGGCCGATAGCCCGATCCACAATGCCACCAGAAGTCGCACCCCGGGAAGGGAGTGACCCGCGATCTTCAGCAGGAGCGCGAATACGAGAAAAATACCGGGAGGTTTGGTGTCAAAGATGTCCTTCCAATAGATGTCCCCTTCGAGGATCTGGTCGGCGATGACCAGATAGGTGCTTTCATCATGGTCGAGGACGGAGGGAAAAAAAGAAAGAAACCGGAATCCCAGGGCGAGAAGGAGGAATGGAAGTAGGCGCATGGAAGGCTCAGGGGGGAAGAAAGGATCAAAGATAAAATTTGCTGAATGGCATCAGGTGGGTCTCAGGCCGGAAACCCGAACCGCCAGGCGTAACCGTTCCGGCCCGGGCGTCCTCCCGTGTGGACCAGGACCAGCCGTGAATGGCGGGGGAAGGCGCCGCCCGCCACCAACTCCGGGATCCGGATGGCCATTTTGGCGGTGTACAGTGGGTCCAGGGGGAATCCCAATTGCTTTTCGGTAGCGGACATCCAGGTCCACAGTTCCGGATCGCGCCGGGCGAATCCGGTGCGGGGGGCCTGGTCGTCCACCACGACCTTGCCGGCTGGCAGGACACCGAAGGTCCCGAGGACGTTTTGGAGCCAATGGTGCAAATCCGCACCGCGAACGGCGGGAAATACCCAGAGGGTCTCCTCAGGATGCAAGGCTGCCGCCATACCGGCCGCCGTAGTGCCGGTGCCGGCGGCGACGGCGTAATGGGTGATTGCCCCGGGGCTCTGGGCGCGGATTTCTTCCACGATTTCGCGGCAGCCCTTCAGGGCCAGGGGATGAGCACCACCCATGGGGATGGGCTGCCAGTTTTCAGGATCGGTCACCGCTGGTGCCGTTTCCATCCATTGCTGTCGCCCGGCAAACCGGAGTTGCATCCCGTCCTCGCGCAGACGTCGGATCACCGGATTGTCTGCCGGGTCCCCTCTAAGGATGCCTGCAGAGGGAATGCCCATTTCACGGGTGATGGTGGCGAGCGCCGCCAGATGGTTGGAAAACGGCCCTCCCCAGGAATAAACCCCCTGCTTGCCCCGGAGGATTTCCGGAGTGAGCAGGTACTTCAGTTTTCGCCGTTTGTTGCCGCAGCACCAGGGATCGGGGAGGTCATCGCGTTTCCAGAACACCTCGATGGCATGCCGCTCAAACCCGGGATCTTCCCACTTCACAAGGGGGCTCATGCGAGACCTGACCCTTGTGCTATCGCTGGAGGATCAGGGTGCCGGATTCCACCAGGCGGTCGCCGTCCGTGACGCGGTAAATCCACAAGCCGGGGGGTAGTGAAGCCGTGTCGAGCCGGAACGCCCCCGTATGGCGCTCCGATATCAGAACGGGCTGGCCGGCCAGGTTGTACAATTCCGCCCGGACCGGTCTGCCGGCCGGGGTGGCGTCAAAGTACAGATCGCCGGCTGATGGCACAGGCCCTTTGAAAATCCGGGCTTCCAACACCACCGGCTGATGGGTGGAAGTAGCGCCGGTACCGCGGAATTGCACATTCAATACGGTCGTCGGCGTGTCGGGTACCACGTCCACAACGGCCAGTGGCCCTTTGGCTTCATTGCTGAAGAAATAGTAGGCGAGGGTAGTATCGGCACCGAGTCCCGGCAACGGAAAAACGGTGCTCAGGTCGATCCAGAAGAGGCCGATGAGGAGTTCGACTTTGGTATCGGAGATGGTGCGACGTCGTTCCCGCAACACTTCATAATCTCCTGTGGGCAATTTGAGGGTGCCCGAGGCATCCACGACATCCAACCGGGAGAAGGTCTGGCTGAACCGGATGGAATCGGGTTGCAGGGGCAAGCCGGCCAGCAGGGAATCGGGCAGGAAGCTGGCGGGAAAGGTGAAGGCCAGCGCCGATTCGGCGGTGTTCACATCGAAAAAGGACAATGGTGCTCTCTGTTCGACCAGCGGTGGAAGGTATTTGGGTTCCACGGATTCAGAAAGCGGGAATCCGCCGGTGCCGATAAATCCGTGATTGACCAGGGCGCTGGCATCCACGGCATAATAAGCTTCACCTACGCTGGAGAGAAGGACCAGATTGGTGCCCGGGAAACTGGCGGGTTTGCTCCCTTCAGCGGCGGGACGGGCCACGGTCAGGACTTCGTTGGTCGCCACGAGGGCGGTAAAATCCCAGGTAATCCCCATACCGCTATCGCCGGGTGTGATGGCGGCTGGATCGGCGGCCGTGGCGATCCATACGGAGTCGCCCGCTCCCGGAAAGCTGGCATTGGTGATGGTGATCTGGGCCTGTAGTTGCGTACCGAACAAGGCAGGCAGGAGGGAGAGGAGGAAGATTCGGGTCATGATGGGCAATGGATTTCCCTTCAAAGATAGCGGAAGAGGTCAATCCTCCAATCCCTGCAATGCGACGAGGCGGCTGTAAGGTCCGCCGGCGGCGATGAGGGCGTCATGGCGGCCGCGTTCGACGATACGACCGTCGCTGAGAACGAGGATTTCGTCGGCCCTCCGGATGGTGCTCAGCCGGTGGGCGATAACGAGGGCAGTCCGGTTGGTAAGCAGGGTTTCGAGGGCATCCTGCACGAGGCGCTCGGATTCGGAGTCCAGGGCGGAGGTGGCTTCGTCGAGGATCAGGAGTTGCGGATCGCGCAGCAGCGCCCGTGCGATCGTCAACCGCTGGCGCTGGCCACCGCTGAGTTTGCCGCCCCGGTCGCCGATCTGGGTGTCCATGCCCTCGGGGAGTTGATCGACAAAGGAGAGCGCGTGGGCTCTGTCCGCAGCGCGGGCAATGGCATCAGCAGGAGCAGGGTGTCCGAATGTGATATTGTTGGCGACGGTGTCGTGAAAGAGGATGGCTTCCTGGGTCACCATACCCAGCAGGCTGCGCAGGTCGTCCAATCGCAAGTCGCGGATATCAGTGCCATCGAGGGTAATGCGGCCTTCGGTGACATCGTAAAACCGGGGGATGAGGTCGGCGATGGTGGATTTGCCGGCTCCGCTCAGCCCCACAAGGGCGATGGTTTTTCCTTTGGGGAGGAAGAAATTCACGTCCCGCAGCGCCCAGGTTTCGGTGCCGGGATAACGGAAGCTGACGCCTTCGAAGCGAATGCCTTCACGGATACTGCTCACCGGCAATGCCGCCGGTTTTTCGGGCATGCCGTCGGGGGCATCCAGGATCTTGTCCACACGGTCCACGGCGGCCAGGCCTTTCTGGATGTGGTACCAGGCGTTGGTGAGTTGTTTGGAAGGATCAATAACGTTGTAGAAGGCCAGGAGGAAGGCCATGAAGGACTCCGCCCCCAGTTCTCCGGCGAAAATGCGCTGGGCGCCGATCCAGAGGAGGACGGCAACCACCGAAATGCCGAGAAACTCCGAGAGGGGGCTGCTGAGGTCGCGGCGGCGGATGATCCGGGTTTGAAGGCGGCGATATTGGCGGTTGATCTCGCCAAAATGGGCTTCCTGGAAGGATTCGGCCCGGAAGGCTTTGACCACCCGCATGCCACCCAGGGTCTCTTCGACGGTGGCTACCAGTCGCCCGAGGAGGTTTTGCAGGACACCCGACTGCCGCCGCAATCTGCGTGATATGCCACCGATGATCAGGCCGGTAAAAAGCATCAGGCCGAAAACGATCAGGGTGAGCCCCGGACTCATGTACACCATGATGAAAAGGGAGCCGGCTATCGTGACCGGCGACCGGAATACGGATTCCAGGACGTTCAGGATGCTGGATTCGATCTCCTGTACATCGGAGGTAATGCGGGCCAGGAGATCTCCTTTCCGCTCTTCATTGAAGTAGGCGAGGGGTAGCCTCACCAGTTTGCGAAAAACCTGCTGCCGGAGGTCGTGGATGACGCCATTGCGGACCGGAGCGATAAAGTACATGGAGAGATACCTGAACAGGTTCTTCAGGAAGAACAGGCCGACGAGGATGAGGCAGGTAATCAGCAGGGCCCGGGAAGGGCCTTCCTGCTCGATGAGTACCGTAAAGCGGTAGTTGGCGGCCTGCAGGAGATCGGACAGCGAGGAGATCCGTCCGGGATTGACTTTTTGAGGGGTGTCCAGTTGGAAAAGGATCCTGAAAAACGGAATGAACACCGGAATGCTGACCACGGTAAACAAGGCCATCATCAGGTTGCTGGCCATATTGAGGAAGACCAGGTGCCGGTAGGGCAGCAGATATCGGATCAGTCGTTTCAGATCCCGCATGCGGGGGCGATTGGGGGCTTACTCCCCATCCTCCATCCGGAAGTTGTTGAGGAAGCCGGTGTGGAAGTTGCCGTTGAGGAAATCCTCGTTCTTCATCAGCTTTTTATGGAAGGGGATGGTGGTTTTGACGCCTTCCACGACAAATTCCTCCAGGGCCCTCTCCATCTTGCGGATGCACTCCTCTCGGGTTCGGGCGCGACAGATGACTTTGGCGATCATGCTGTCGTAATACGGAGGGACCTGATACCCGGCATAGGCGTGGGTATCCACCCGTACGCCGTGGCCTTTGGGTGTATGGAACGAGTTGATACGTCCTGGCGAAGGTCTGAAGTCGGCATAGGGGTCTTCGGCATTGATCCGGCATTCCATGGCGTGCATCATCGGGAAATAATTTTCTCCCGAGATGGGGATTCCGGCAGCCACCTTGATCTGTTCCTTGATGAGGTCGTGGTCGATGACTTCCTCGGTCACGGGATGCTCCACCTGGATCCGGGTGTTCATCTCCATGAAATAGAAGTTCTTGTATTTGTCCACGAGGAATTCGATGGTGCCCACGCCTTCGTAGTTGATGGATTTGGCAGCCAGTACGGCGGCCTCGCCCATTTTTTCTCTCAGGGCCTGATCGACAAAAGGGGAGGGGGACTCTTCCACCAGTTTTTGATGGCGCCGCTGGATGGAACAATCGCGCTCCGAGAGGTGGCAGGCATTGCCGAACTGATCGCCGACCACCTGGATTTCGATATGGCGGGGCTCCTCGATAAATTTTTCGATGTACATGCCATCGTTGCCGAAGGCATTGCGGGCTTCATTGCGGGCCATGGACCAGGCGGCTTCAAAATCGGCTTCTTTCCACACGATCCGCATGCCTTTGCCGCCACCTCCGGCGGTGGCCTTCAGGATGATGGGGTAGCCGATATCCTTGGCGACCTTGAGCCCTTGTTTGAGGTCCTTGATCAGGCCGTCCGAGCCCGGGATGACCGGGACTCCGGCCTTGACCATGGTCTCTTTGGCCGTGATCTTGTCGCCCATTTTCCGGATCTGAAGCGGTGTGGGGCCGATGAATTTGATGCCGTATTCGAGGCAGACCTCGGCGAAATCGGCGTTTTCGGCCAGGAACCCATAACCGGGATGGATGGCGTCCGCATTGGTGATTTCCACGGCCGCCATGATCCGGGGTACATTGAGATAGCTGTCCTTGCTGGAGGGCGGGCCGATGCAGACGGCCTCGTCGGCAAACCGGACATGGAGGCTTTCGCGATCGGCGGTGCTGTAAATGGCCACGGTGCGGATGCCCATTTCCCGGCAGGTGCGGATGATGCGCAGGGCGATCTCTCCCCGGTTGGCGATCAGAATCTTTTTGAACATGAGCGGAGGGGTTGGGGAGAAAGGGGGTTACCCGGCGGGATCTACCAGGAAGAGCACCTGGTCATACTCCACCGGATTGGCATCATTGACCAGTACCTTGACCACCTTGCCTCCAATCTCGGACTCGATCTCGTTGAACAGTTTCATGGCTTCGATGATACACACGACGTCTCCCGGCTTGACATGGTCACCGACCTGGACGAAGGCGGGCTTGTCGGGGGAGGAAGACCGGTAGAAGGTGCCGACCATGGGAGATTTGATCTCCAGCAAGGTGGAGGCAGCAGCCGGGGCCGGAGCCGCAGGTTTGATGTCCGCTTCAGCGGGTGCTGGCGTGGAGGCCGCAGCTGGCGGGGGCGGTACCGGGGCGGCCACGGCCGGAGCGGGTACGACCACAGGCGCCGGCTGTGCAATGACCTGAGGCACACCGGCTTTGCCCTGGGAGAAAGCTTCTGTGCGTATGGTGAGTTCGAAGTCGCCTTTGCGAAGCTTGAACTCGGAGAGATTGGTCTTGCTGATCAGGCGGATCAGGTCGTGGATTTCTTTGTTGTCCATGTGACCGTCGTTATTTAGCGCGCTCAATATACGTTCCCGTGCGGGTATCGATCTTGATCTTTTCTCCGGTATCGATGAAAAGCGGCACCCGCACTTCGGCGCCCGTCTCGACAGTGGCGGGTTTCAATGTGTTGGTGGCGGTGTCGCCACGCAGTCCCGGCTCGGTATAAGTGACCTCCACGATGATGTGTTGGGGCAATTCGGCCGTCAGGGGAACGTCTTTTTCGGCGTGGAAAAGGATTTCGATTTCCATGCCCTCCTTGAGAAACTGCGGGCTGTCGAGAAGACTTTCGGGCAGGGCAAGCTGCTCGAAGGTGTCATTGTCCATGAAGTGACACCCCATTTCATCCTTGTACAGAAACTGGAACTTGCGGCGCTCCACCCTTACATCGTTGACCTTGTGGCCGGCCGGGAAGGTGTGGTCCAGCACTTTGCCGGTGGTAACGCTTTTGATCCGGGTCCTCACAAAAGCGTTGCCTTTGCCCGGTTTTACATGCTGAAATTCCACGATGGTGTAGATATCGCCGTTCAGGTCAATACACATCCCATTGCGGATATCGGAGGTTGTTGCCATGGGTCGGTTTTACGTTCGGGGGGCAAAGATACGCGGTACCGGCCATTCAAACACCCCGCCCGCCCGTTGTGACCGGTATCACCTACCCGGCGCAGGGTTTCCCGTACCTTTGCCCCATGAAGCCAACTGTGTTCCGGAGTATCCTCGGCATGCACTGTCCCCGCTGCCGGGAGGGGCGGATGTTCCCCACGACCACCTTTTCCTTCCGGCGCCCGTTCGACATGGACGCACGGTGTTCACATTGCGGACAGAGTTACCATCCGGAACCCGGATTTTACTACGGTGCCATGTTTCTGTCCTATATCCTGTCCGGATTTTTCAGTATCGGCGTCGCCGCATTCCTTCACTGGGTGGTCGGCTTGAGTCTCCTGGCCTCCTTCAGCATCCTCATCGCCATCCTTGCCTTTCTCTTTGTGTGGTTTTTCCGGATTTCGAGGTCTCTCTGGCTCCACATGAATGTCCGTTATGCGCCGATGCGGAAGGATCAGCCGTCATAGGCCCATTTGAGCAGGAGGCTTCCCCAGGTGAAACCGCCGCCGAAGGCCGTCAGGACGATCCAGTCGCCTTTGCGCAGACGCTTTTCATAGTCCCACAGACACAGCGGGAGGGTGCCGGCGGTGGTATTGCCGTACCGCTCGATGTTGGTCATCACCTTGTCCATCGGGCAGTCGAGCATTTCCGCCACCGATGTGATGATGCGCATGTTGGCCTGGTGCGGGACCATCCAGCTCACGTCGGCCGGGGTCAGCCCGTTTCGGCTGAGGACTTCGGTCACGGTATCCACCATCCCTTTGACCGCGTATTTGAAAACGGTCTTGCCTTCCTGGTAAACGAAATGTTCGCGGGCCAATACCGTATCGAGGGTGGGGGGCTTGACGGAACCCCCTGCCTTCATGTGAAGGAAATGGCGGCCGTTGCCGTCTCCCCTGAGTACGGCATCCCGTATGCCGGTGTCGTCGTCAGCGGCTTCCAGAAGGACGGCACCCGCACCGTCGCCAAAAATGACACAGGTGGCACGGTCGGTGTAATCGAGGATGGAAGACATTTTGTCCACGCCGGCCACCACCACTTTCTTGTAAGTGCCGTTGGCCACAAACTGGGCGCCGGTATAAAGGGCGAAGAGAAATCCCGAACATGCGGCATTGATGTCATAGCCGAAGGCATTCACGGCGCCGATCTTGTCACAGACGGTATTGGCCGTGTCAGGGAATACCCGGTCGGCCGTTACGGTAGCGCAGATGAGCAGGTCAATGTCGGCCGGGGTGTGTCCTGTCTTTTCGAGCAATTGGAGAATAGCCGGGACCACCATGTCCGATGCACCTTTGCCCGGATCTTTGAGGATACGGCGTTCCCGGATGCCGGTACGGGTAAAAATCCACTCGTCCGTGGTGTCGACCATGGTCTCCAACTCCTTGTTGGTCAGGATATAATCCGGCACAAAGCCACCGACGCCGGTGATGGCCGCCCGCTTTGGATGCATCGAAATGGGGTTTGAATGGGGGCGCTAAGGTAGGGAGAATAAGGATTTCCATCCGGCTCATGACACCCAGGGGGACTCGGCGTGTGCACGCCCCGGCGAGCCATCCTTTCTGGAAAATTTCATACGCAAACCCAACCTTTTACTCCCGGCTTCGTACACCCACCCAAACCCCCAGGTCATGAAAACCGCGTCCCTGCTTTTGATGCTTTGCTGGTCCCTGGTCTCTGCCCGTGCCGGTACCGGTCCGGAATCCGGACAGCCTGAACTGGTATTCCTGACGGATGTTTCGGAAGCCCGACGTCTGGCCCAGGCAGAAGGCAAGCATTACCTCATCGAATTTTATGCCTCCTGGTGTCTGCCCTGCCGGTGGATGGCGGAATCCACGTTCCGGGATCCGGAAGTGATCGGCGCCATCCGGGAGCATTACATTCCGGTTCGTGCCGATCTGGATCAGAAAGAGGGATTCGCGCTTTTCCAACAATACGAGGTCAACGTCCTGCCCACCCTTCTTTTGGTGGATGCCAACGGGCAAATTCTGGCCCGGGAGGAGGAATCCCTGCCCATTGTTCCCATGCTGGAACTTCTGGAGACCCACAGCCGCCAATTACCGGCCGCCGGCCAGCGACCCTTGCGGGAAGCGCCGGTCTATCGCGAAGAGCCGGTGGCTACCGCTCCGGAGGGGTCTGTCAACCCCCTGGACCAGCGTGGCCTTTCCGAAGGTGGGCGAAACACTTTGCCATCGCCTCCGGCGAAGGGATTCAGCGTCCAGGTGGGCGTGTACACCCTGGAAGAAAACGTTCAGCAGAAAGTCCGCGAACTGGCATCGGTGGGCGGACAACCTTCCTTTGTGGAGGCCGGACCGGAAGGCGGCGCCATGCTGTTCAAGTTGTTGAGTGGACAATTCGCCACCCGGACGGAAGCAGAATCCTGGCGTGCCACCCTGGCCGCTGCCCGAATCCCCGGATTCATCCGGGATATGGGCCAACCCTGAGAGATCAATTTGAGTTTTGGCTTTTGAGATAGTATAAAGCCGGTCCGTAAGGGCCGGCTTTGCTATTTTGGCCCCATAACCAAGCGGATAACAGATGGCTGAACTGCTGATCACGGGAATTCGCCGGCTGTGGCAAGCGGATCCGGAGGGGCGGATGGGCTGGCAGTCCGGCGCGGAGATGCGCGAGCTGCCGGTTCTCCAAAATGCCTGGCTGCTGTGCCGGGAGGGTCGCATAGCCGGCTTCGGACCGATGGCCACCTGCCCGGAAGGCGACTTTCAAAGGCTCGATGCCGGGGACGGGGATGTCCTCCCGTCCTGGGTGGACAGTCACACCCATATCGTGTATGCCCGTTCACGTGAGGAGGAATTCTGCCACCGCATCGAAGGGCTCACCTATGCGGAAATAGCGGCCAAAGGAGGCGGAATCCTGAATTCGGCGGCAAGGCTCCGGGATATGCCGGAGGACGAGTTGTTCGGGCAGGCCCTCGATCGGCTCCTTGAAGTAGTTCGCATGGGGACCGGCGCCATCGAGATCAAAAGCGGATACGGGCTCACTCCGGAAAGTGAATGGAAAATGCTGAAGGTCATCCGCCGGCTGCGCGATAGGGCGCCCATACCCGTCAGAGCCACCCTTTTGGCCGCCCACGCACTGCCGCCGGAATACCGGGAGGACCGCAAAGGCTACGTGGATCTCATCGTCAACGAAATCCTGCCCCGTGCGGCCGGGGAGGGCCTGGCCGATTATGTGGATGTGTTTTGTGAGAAGGCATTTTTCCAACCTGCCGAGATGGAAAGGATCCTCGAAGCGGGATGGCGCCATGGCCTCCGGGGAAAGGTGCACACCAACCAGTTTTACAGCCTCGGCGGCATCCAGGCGGCCATCCGGCAGCGGGCGCTGTCGGTCGATCATCTCGAGGTCGTCACGGATGAGGACATCCGCGATCTGCTGGAGGCCGGGACGTTGCCCGTCCTCTTGCCGTCCGCGCCGTTTTTCCTGAACGATACCTACCCGCCGGCACGGCGGATGATCGATGCCGGATTGGGCGTGGTCTTGGCATCGGATTTCAATCCGGGTACCAGTCCGTCCGGACGCATGAGTTTCGTCCTCAGCCTGGCGTGTACCCAGATGCGCATGAGGCCCGAAGAGGCGGTTCATGCCGCCACGATCAACGGCGCCTGTGCGCTGGAACTGGACAGCGAACTCGGCACCATCGCTCCGGGCAAGAGAGCCAATCTGCAGATCACCCGCCCGATACCATCCATCGCCTTCCTGCCCTATGCATTCGGCAGCGATTTGGTGAAGACCATCGTCCTGGATGGGAAGATTTATAAATCATAAATTTGCATTATACGGGGAATGGCTCGAATTTCGCAGGGTCAAAGCAAACGTACCGGCTTTGGCTGGTGGAAAGGGCATTATGGCCGAAATATTCCGGAAAATGGGGCGTTGTTTTGCCGGACAAACAACTGCCCTCCCCGGAGTGGGTAAATTTGCCCGGTTTTTGCTGTGTAGCCTTTCAAGATTGCCCCCCATGATCCCACATCCCCTGCGTATCACCCTGTTCTTTTTCTTGTGGGCTCCCTCCCTGCAAGCGCAAAAACCTACCCCCGCTCTGTGGACGGCACCTCCTGCCGAATCAGACGGTATCCGCAGTACCTGCAATGATGCCGGTACCGTCAATGTCACCCTGGCTGGTGGCGCCCAAAGCCAGGATCCCGTTTTCCTCTGCTTTGATGATTCCCTGGTCATCACCCACAATGGCGACCAGGACCTCAGCGGCGATCCCGATCCCTCTACCGTACCCGGTATCGGATACGGATTTTATCAATGTCCGCCCACCGTCCCGGGCATGACCCTGAGCGACATCCTCGGAGACGCCTGCATCCTCAACACGCCTCCATCTCCTACCGGTATATGGATCACGTCGGGTCCCAACCCCAACGGCAATGCGGTCTTCCACAACGATGGATACCTGCAGCGTTTTTTCAATAATGGCGGTCCGGTCCAGGTGTGGTTTGCCCCGATGACCATCGACCATTTTTTCGGCAACACCTATGAAGAAGCCATTCCGGGCGGAGGAGCAGGACCCTGCGTCGCGGTCAATACGGCCGAAGCCTTCCCGGTGGTCTATCTCAACCGGGTAGAAGTGACCGGGCTGGTGACCAGCCCATACGGCATTTCGCCCGGCACGGGTTCATTCGTCATCACCGGTGGCAAGCCCGAATTCGACGGCAGTTTTTACAACATCAACATCTACCAGCGCACCAACCCCATGGTGCTGGGCACCATCACCAGCCCACCGGCCACCCATGGCAATACCGTGACTTTTACGGTGCCCAACGACCGGGAATATGTCGTGGAAATTGAAGACGGGACAGGCTGCAGTACCACCTTCCTGGTCACATCACCCAGTCTGGTGGTCGAGATCGATTGCATCGAAATCGAAGAAGGCGCCACCGGATGCGTGCAGGCTACGGTACAGAACTATACCAGTGTGGAAGCGCTCCAGTTGTTCTTCCACTATGACCCTGCCGTCATCACCTTCAATTCCGTAACCAGTCCGGCCCTGGCTACCTGGTCACCGGTATCCGGTGCCAGTGTCAACGGGGACTCCATTCTGACCATCAGCCACAGTATTTTCCCGGGGGAGACGATCCCGCCCGGCAATGTCATCTTCACCATTTGCTTTACGGCAGTCGGTCAGGTAGGGGATTGCAGTCCGATCATCCTCAAAAACCGGTTTGACGGCGCCAAGAACGAAGCCATCATCGGAATCGGTGGAGGCAATGACGCGCAAGTCGCCATCTCGGCCCTCAATGGTTGCGTGTGTATTGTCGAGGAGGGCGAGGTCAAAGTGGACATCACGCCTACACCGCTGACCTGTGCCGGTTCCAACGACGGCAGCATTCAGGTCCAGGTCAACGGCGGCACCCCCCCCTACAACTATTCCTGGGCCCATGCCACCAATCCGGGCTATCAGGGCACGGGCATACTGGCCTTCAATCCTTCCACTTTCACCATACCCAACCTCATACCGGGTATCTATTCCATTACGATCACCGACAGCGAGGGTGTCCCAAATGTGGTGACCCGTCAGGTCCTGCTCGAATCACCGGCCCCGATCGACATCCAGTTTGACGTCGCTCATCCGTCCTGCTTCGGCGTGATGGACGCAGCCATACTGGCCACCGTACAAGGGGGGACCGGAGCCCTGGATTTTGCCTGGTCCAATGGTCAGGGCGGTCCCGGAGTGGATGGCATCGACAACCTGGATGCCGGCAACTATGGGCTGACGGTCACCGATGCCAACGGCTGTACGGCGGAGGCTTCCGTTTCGGTCGCCACCGCCTTGCTGGTCGTGGACATTGTCGATCAGCAGAATGTAACCTGCTCGGGGGGCATCAACAGTGGCATGATCGAGGTGGAGGCTACGGGCGGGACCATCAATCAGGGGTCTGCCTACCAATACAATTGGAATGTGCCGGGTACGGGCAGCGTGCTTTCCGGTATTCCTGCCGGCAACTATGCCGTGACCGTGACGGACGACAACGGCTGCACCGCCACGGTATCGATCACCATCACCGCCCCCGCCTCGCCGGTCATTGACACATTCATCATCACCCCGGCCGGTTGTATCGACAAACCCAACGGAGCCATCGAAGTCCAGGTGACACCGGCTCCGGGTGGCGCCACCCTGACGTACGCATGGACGGGGCCCAACGGGACGGTATTCAGCGGTTCTCAGATATCGGGGTTGGCAACAGGTAATTATTTCCTCACCGTGACAGACAACAACGGATGCGCTGCTGCCGGTATCGCCTTCGTCGAAGTGGTTTTCCCTTTTGCCGTGGTGGATACTTTTGTCACTACGCCTTCCTGTCCGGGAACGCCGGATGGCTCTCTCGGCCTGCAGGTCGTGGGCGGTACGGCTCCCTACACCTTTACCTGGTCAAACATCGGTGTTCCAGGCCCTAATTCCGTCAATGCCGCCATACCTGCGGGATCCTACCAGGTCACGGTGACCGATGCGGAAGGATGCGGTCCCGAGGTACTGGACCTGGTCCTTGTTGATCCTGCCCGTATGGTGGTGACATTCTCCGGTCTGGACTCCGTCAGTTGTCACCAGGGGATATGTGACGGTGGGGCAACGGCCTCCGCTGCCTATTCCGATGGGAGCTCCGGCCTTTTCACGTATAGCTGGGGATCCGGCGAAATCGACATTCAGGTGCCTTCCTCTACGGCGCAACAATTGTGCGGAGGGATGCAACCCGTTACCGTTTCCGACGCCAATTGTGTGATGGACACCTTTGTGCTGATCCCGTCTCCGGAGCCCATTAATGTTGTTCCCGATGTGGTCAACGTGAGCTGTTTCGGGATGACGGACGGTACGATTTCCGTAACGGTTTCGGGGGGCATACCGGGATATCAGTACGTGTGGGCTCCCGGCGATACCACCCTCACGGACATGCACGGCGGCCTCAGCCCCGGTTTTTACCAGATCACCGTCCTGGACCAAAATGGCTGCCTGGGGACCACAACCCTGGTTGAACTGGAAGAGCCTGCCCCGTTTGTGCTGGCGCTGGATCCCGATCTGACACGCGACGTAAGGTGTGCCGGCGAATCGAACGGCGTGATCGGAATCTTGCCCGCAGGGGGCAATGCCGGACAGATCAGTTATCAGTGGTCCCTTCCGGGCCTGTCGGGACAGGTAGCTTCAGGTCTCACTGAAGGCAGCTATTCCGTGACGGCGACCGACAGCCGCGGATGTACGGCCTCTTTGAGCCATTCGCTGCTCGCACCCCCGCCGATCAACGCCGTTTTGGCGCCGGTGGACGAACCGCTATGTTTCGGCGAATCCACCCAGGTTTCCGTGTCTTCGGCATCAGGAGGCAATGGAGGGCCTTTCACCTTTTCGGTCGACAACGGAACACCCATGATGTTGGGGGCGTCCGTAGCGGCATTTGCCGGCTCGGACATCCTGGTGTCCGTCTTTGATGCCCAGGGTTGCCGCCGGGATACCCTGATCAACATCGACCAGCCGGATCCGCTGTATCTCGACCTGGGTTCGGATGTGGACATTGAATTGGGAGACAGCACCTTCCTCGGCCCCGTCAATGATCTTGGCGGCTTCACGATCATCAGTTATCTGTGGAATCCGACGGGCGGTCTGGACTGTTCGACCTGTGCCCAAACGACGGCATCCCCGCAACGAACGACGACATATACCTTGCGCATCGAGGATGTCAACGGTTGCGCGGCCGAGGATGAAGTGACGGTCAATGTCCAGACCTTCCGGCGCGTGTACGTTCCCTCGGCCTTCAGTCCCAATTTTGACGGGTTCAATGACGTATTTACGGTACATGTGGGGAAAGGCGTTGACCAGGTCCTTTCCCTGGACATCTATGACCGATGGGGCAATCACATCCATGCCCGGGAAATACCCGTCATCCCGTCTGATGGCACCATTCTGGCGTGGGATGGGCATTACCGGGGCCGTATGATGGATCCCGGTACTTATGTCTATGCGGTTCGTGTGCGATTTATCGACGGGCAGGAACTCATCTACCGGGGCGATGTCCAGATCGTCCGGTAAGGTTGGGATGACCGGCAATGGCCCGGCCCGGTGCGTGACAGACGGGAACGTGGGCAAAGGACGTCCGGCGGCTGTATCTTCGGTTATGTGACGCCCGTTTGGAGGGTGAATGCGTTTCCCGGCCCAATAACCGGACATCCTTTTTCCCGACTGGAAACGCCCTTCAGCGCGGGATAGACTTCCCGAAAGACAACGGCTACGCTTCGTTTGCTCAGCGTGCCGT
>CAYYGN010000035.1:23302-26329 GCA_964471595.1 uncultured Saprospiraceae bacterium | reverse complement strand
CTGGAGGCGCCCTCTGCCAATGCCGTTTCCAGTCGGTTTTCAAACCCGGCATCAGGTGGGCGAAGGCTGACCCAAAGTGCAAAAACAAAGGGCAGACCGGTAAGGGATTTCCAACCTTCACCCAGATCATAGACAAAGGGAAATGCTTCCCGGGCGCTTATGGCCCGGTCGCCGATAATCAAAGCACCCTCCCTGCCGGATATGCGGGTTTCGTACCCTTGTTCTGCCGGAAAACCAGGGATTTCATGGCGCCATAATTCTCGCAACAAGATCCGCGACAGCAGTACGGAAGTGCGCGACTGGTAATCCAGGTACACCCGCTCCCATGAAGGAAGGGGGGCTTGCCCGAACAGACATACCGTATCGACCAAACCATCGCAACCTATACCGATGGAGCTGACCTGTCGCCAATCCTTCCTACCCGCCAATGCTCCTACAGGAACCAGCCCGTAATCCGCCCGGCCTTCAAAGAGAATCCGGGCGCAATCAGCAGGATGCGCCTGGATGACCTCCACGGAATCCCCCAGCCCTTGTTTGATCCCCTCCAGCATCGGCAGGGTGTTCAGATAGCTGACCAAAACAAGACGTTTCCTATCCCCGCTCATGCAAATGGGTCAAATCGTTTTCGGAAAGCACTGTCGCAACCCCGGATACCCACCGTACGCGAAAAACCCCGGTGTTGGCATGGGTGACTTTTTCCATATCGGAAGGCGCCCCTCCTTTCAACCGGGTGATCAGGCATCGCAAGGTCCGGCCATGGGTACAAATCAGGATGCGCTTTTCCGCTTTAGACCGGAGGTCCATAACGAACCGGTCGACCCGGTCAATCAGACTATGGGCGCTCTCCCCACCAGGCAGGCAGGCATGCAGGTTTCCGTGTGCCCAGGAACGGATCATGGCATTATAGCGCGCTATGTGTTCCGGCGTGCCCGGTTGACCTTCATGTTCTCCCCAGGAGATCTCGTCGATAAGGGTGGTCTGGATCCAGGGTATCCCGGTCTCCAGAAATGGGGTAACGGTTTGATGGGTGCGTTTCAGCCGGGAGGTGATGACCAAATCAAAAGGAGTCGTTCCGTATTTGCGGTACAAGAGCATGGCCTGGTGGTGTCCGGTCGCATTGAGATCGGTGTCTACGCCACTCCCCTGCACGATGCCGAGCCGGTTCAATTCCGTCTCGCCGTGACGGACAAAAAACCATTCTTTTTCCATCATGAAGTGGCAATCACAGGCAGATCCACATAACCCCGGAATTGCTCGTCTTCCTCAAATACATGCTCCGCGTAGTCCGTGATCACCCGATACAACGTATCTCGCTCCACCGGATGACGTCCGACGGCCCTGATCAGACCGACAAGGTCCCTCGTACTCAGGGCAGGGTGCTGTTCTTCCGAACCAGCCATGGAATAAATCCGGGTAGTGTCATCAATGGTCCCATCCATGTCATCCACCCCGTAAGCCAGCGACATCTGCGCTACGGTTCGCCCGATCATGGGCCAGTATGCTTTGATATGGTCAAAGTTGTCGAGATAGATCCGGCTGACGGCATAATTGCGCAAGTCTTCAACGGTTGACACTTCCGGCAAGTGCGCCATCTGGTTGTCCTTGTTGCGGAATTTGAGTGGAATGAAGGTCTGAAACCCTCCGGTTTCATCCTGCAACGCGCGAAGTTGGGACATGTGGTGGATTCGGTCTTCGTACGATTCGATATGCCCGTAGAGAATGGTGGCATTACTCCTTCCGCCCAAGCGGTGCCATGCCTGGTGAATGTCCAGCCATTGCTGGCCGGTGCACTTGTCACCCGCAATTTTCTTCCGGATTTCAGGGTGGAAAATCTCGGCGCCTCCGCCCGGCATGGAATCCAGTCCGGCGGATTTCAATCTCCTGAATCCCTCTTCATAATCCACACCGGCCTTCTTGAAAATATAATAGTACTCCACAGGGGTGAGTCCCTTGATATGCAAGCCGGGCCGGTGGTCTTTGATCCGACGGAACAATTCTTCGTAAAATGCCAGGTTGTATTGCGGCATGACGCCTCCGACAATATGGACTTCCGTGACCGGCTGATCGTCATATTTCTGGACGATGTCCATCATGTCGTCCATGCTGAGCTCCCATCCATCCTCCCGGTTCTTGATCAGACGGGAGTAGGAACAAAAGGCACAGGTATAAATGCACACATTGGTGGGCTCGATATGGAAATTGCGGTTGAAGTAGGTCTTGTTCCCGTGTTTCCTTTCCCGCACCCAATTGGCCAGGGTGCCGGCAAAACCCAGAGGTGCTTCGCGATACAGGACAAGGGCTTCCTCATCCGTCACCCTGCGTCCCTCGCGGACACCTTCTGCAATCCGCCGAAGGGAGACGGGCAAGGCGTCCCAACCTGGCAGGTCATGGGATTGGATATCCATCAGCTGACTCATTCGGCAAAGATAACACCCCGGCAAGTCCCTGGTTGACAGAATCGGCATGGGGAATTGTTGTTTATTTGTGTAAAACTCTTCCCGTGACCCTTCCCATTTATGTCGTCGATGCCTTTTCCGAAGGACCGTTTACCGGCAATCCGGCTGCTGTCATCCCTTTGACGGAATGGATCCCGGATGATCTGATGCAAAAGATCGCCCAGGAAAACAACCAGGCAGAAACGGCCTTTTTACTCCCCATGGACAAGGCCTGGCATATCCGTTGGTTTACGCCGACCGTGGAGGTCAGCCTTTGCGGCCATGCCACATTGGCCAGTGCCCACGTCATTGCCCGGCACCTGGGACAAGACGCACCCAAAATGCGTTTTTGGTCGCGTTCCGGGTGGCTGCAGGTCGAAACCGGCGCGGATGCCTATGCCCTGGACATGCCGGCCGATGAACTGGAGCCCTATGACACCCCGCCATTCATGTTTGAAGCGCTGGGCATGGATGTTTCAGGGTTTTGGAAAGGCCGGGAGGACTTCCTTGCTCTCGTCGACAACAGCCATCGCCTCCGCTCCCTCTCCCCGGATTATTCCCTGATAGCACGGTTGAAAGGCAGGGGATTGAT
>CAYYGN010000035.1:0-23202 GCA_964471595.1 uncultured Saprospiraceae bacterium | reverse complement strand
TCGCAATAGAAATACTTTTGGTCAGTTATCAATATTGACTTAACTTTAGGCCAGGACAAAATCTTCGAGCCATGTACATCACCTTTGAAGAACTCAGAAAAATAAAACACGCCCTTCCCACCGGAAGCGTGAAGAGAATCGCTGACGAGCTCCATTTGGACGAACAAGCCGTCAGAAATTATTTCGGGGCCAACAAAATCGACGATGAAGGCGAACTGGTGGAAAAACACATACAGCCAGGCCCCCATGGCGGATATGTCGAACTCACGGATACCCGTATTCTCGACCTCGCCAAAGCCATTCTTGCCGAAGCAGAGGTCAACCTGGCCAACTGAAAAATGGGGTGAAGAAATTCTTCACCCCATTTTTATTCCGTTCTCCAGGTAGAAAGTCTCGGTGAGACGCCAGTGATCAGGCGTATATCGATCTGTTCCGCTTTCCAGGATGAAGTGGGTATGGCGTTCGGCAGCACCTGCCTGTCGGCTCAGGGAAACTAACCATCTGGAACAAGGTTGGTCTTCCCGGTAGGAAACAGCCCAAATCCGCCGAGTATACAATGACCATCCCGCCGCCTCTGCCTGCAACTCAGGTCCTCTTTGCGAAGGAAGGAGAATGTCGAATCGGCCCCCGGAACGCAGCAAACTCGCTACGGCCCGCACCAGTAAGGCAAGGGTCATCCGGGTTTCATGGCGAGCCGTTTCTCTTTGGCTATTGGCGGAAGGCAACTGACCGGCAAAAAAAGGAGGGTTGCATACAATCAGATCATAAGTGCCCGTCTCTGCGGCATGATCGGCCCATGCCACAAAATCGCTACCGATCAGCCGCAGCCGTTCTGACCAGGGGGAATCCTGGAAATTTCTTTCGGCATCCAGTAATGCCCCTTCATCCACCTCAATGGCATCGATTCGGGCGGAAGGGTAACGCTGGGCCAGCATGAGCGCCAAAAGTCCTGTCCCTGTACCGACATCCAGGATTCGCCGAGGGGAAGGATGCCGGCTCCAGGCACCCAATAAAACCCCGTCCGTGCTCACCCGCATGGCGGCGAATTGTTGCCTAACGCGGAATTGTTTGAAACGGAATTCCTTGGCGTCCATCAGTCCGCCTTGACCAATACTCTGGAATGCATGGGCATCCGGTCACCAGAGACCCAACTCAACACGTACCAGCCGGAAGAGGTATTCGGTACAGCCATCAGGTGGGTTTGGGTACCCGTCTGTATCCGTCCTTGGGTTTTCCACAACGTGTTGCCCCTTGGATCCGAGCACATCCAGTACCCTGTTTGTTCGGCAACGGATATCGTCCGTATCCACAACTGTCCCGCCGAAAATCCGGCATGCCATTCCATCAAGGCCGGACTGCCCAACGGGTGAACACCTGCCGGTTCCAGTTCATCCCACCTCGCTTCGAATTCCTGGAGAAACTGATTGGCCAAAGAGGGACTGTGCAGGATCAGGGTGTTTTCATCATTTTGTACGTTGGCGGCATTGCTCCAGTTATGGGATCCGGTAATGACGCGCTCCTGATCCAGAATCGCGTATTTGTGATGCAGAATCCGGGTAGGCGTATCATCCCGAACATCCACCCCCTCTGCCTTCAGATAGGCAAATTCTGATCCGTTGTCGTTGATGTTGTCGATGATGCCTCTTACCACCTGTCCGTCCTGCACCCGCCGGACGATGGCTTCCGCCAGATCATCCTTCGTGAAGGTGAGCAACGCAAACTGCATCTCCTCTCTGACAGAATCAATGGCTTCAATAATGGCCCTGTTGGTTTGGTCACTGGGCGAAAAATACAACTCCACCAGGTCGTCACCAACCCGAAACAATTGTGGTGTATTAGATTTTTTGGCAGCACCAAACCTGCTTTGGACACTGTCCGGCTCCGGTCCGAACCCACCCCACATTTCTTCAAATTCCATGACATAGGCTCTTGCAAGGGCTTGATCACGCACCATCAACATGTTGTTGGGATGATCGTGGATCATCGGCGTCGTGAAATTCATGGAGCCGGTAAACACAGCGGCCTTTTCGGGTATCCCGTCATCAAAAACCACAAACTTGTTGTGCATCAGTGCCCATTTATTGCCATACAGCACCGGAAAGGAAGGCGGCGGGTTCAGCGCACTATTGGCGGTGGCCAGGGCCGCAATGAGGCGCACCTGGACGCCCTGAGCCACGGCTTGTTCCAGGGCAAGCACGATCGCCGTCTCGTTGATGTTGTAAATACACACATCAATGGAGGCCTCCGCCTGGGCAATGGCGTCCAGCAGCACGTCCAGCACTTCATCTCCGGAGGTGGTGATCGGCATGGGCCCGGTACTGAAGGAGGGATCAACCCCATGGTTGAAGTAAACTTCAACCTGGCCCTGCAAATGGGAGGCCGTACTCATGAACCTGGTATTCCCGGGTATCTCACCGCCCGGATGTCGTGCCATCACCTGCACTTCATAAACCGTTGCCGGCAACAGACTGTCCAGGGTGTACACGTGCTGGAGAGACATTCCAGCCAGCGTGTCTTCGCTCACTGGTCCGCCCGGTGGTCCATACCGGACAATGGCCGAGGAGGGGATATTGGTACCCCAGGTCATAGTTACGGTGGTGGGACTCACGTCAATCTGACGGACCCAATCCACGAAAAAAAGGCTTCCGGATGGCGAGATGTCCGCCCCATCCCTGGGCAATACCTGGACACCGTTGTAATCGGAGACGATGGCGACGACATCCACATCGCCCACAGGAATGGGCGCTCCTACTAGCGGATGGTTGGAACGTACATACAGGGCCAGACTGTCACCGAATGCGTCTTCCAATTGATATTGCTGGTTGGCTGAAAAATAGCCCTCATCGCTGAACCGGACATGCTCGAGTCGCACAAGCCTCGATTCCCAGGTTTCGTCCTCCACTTCTGCCAAAAGCAACAGATTCGGCGCAGGCAGGTTAATTCCCTGGGAGAGGACTGTATAGCCGAGGACCGGATTCAACTCCAACAATCCGTTGAAATCGACAAGGACACCAGTCACCTCAATGCTGTCCCCCCTTTTGACCTGATTGGCAAAATCGGGCACCGAACCCACGCCGGGGAACAAGGCCATACCTGCCGTCTCATCTTCTACATATCTAATGCTTCCCAATTCCGGACCATTGGTGACCCATCCCCGGATGGTAACCGTACTCCCCAGGGCTTCGGATCTCGCCTGGACAATCGGAATCTGGGCATAAGCCGAAGCGTGGGACATGATCGCCACTATTGCCATTGCCCGGACAGGACGCACCAGGAACTTCAGGAAATCAACCACCCGACATCATTTGTTTTGTACGACCACATCATCCACGATGAAGGTGGTGGTCTGTCCCCCGGGGCCACTGCCCGCATACCGGAAAGCAATGTATCCCTTGCCGGAATATCCGGACAAATCCACGACACCGGATGACACCCATTGGTAATTACTTTGGCCGGAACCAGCCAGCGTAGCCGTCAACGGGATCCAGGTAGCCGTTTGCGGATCGGTACCGTTGAAGTCCGTGGAAATCAACACTTCGGTACTGGAATGGGTATAAAAGGCCACTGCGGAACGAAACTGCAGCGTTTTGGGAACGGTTAGATGGATGGCCGGCGTGATGAGCCATGTTTGCATGTCCGGTTCCGAATCGCCGAATGCCGTGGCCTGCACGTAGGTATTGTTGTCGAAGGTGCGCCCACGCCAAACCCGTGAACCCACGGTGGCCGTATTGATCCATCCGGCCAGTTGGACATCCTGCTGGTTGCCAACCGTCTCGAAATCCTGGTTCAAGGCGTCCAATCCGTCCGGACCTCCCTGACCACAGCGGGGCCCCTCCATACGGACATCGGAAGTGTCCCGGATGAAGAGTTGGAGCGATCCTCCAAATACCCCTACGACCGCCGTAAGGTCTCCCTTTCCGCCCGGAGTGGGAACACCCGCAAATTCCGCATAACCGCTGGATCGTAGAATTATCGTGTTGCCCTGACAATCCTGTACATTTCGGTTGATCGAAAACTGATTGACCGGATCCGCATAGGGTTCGTTGGCACTGTCATCCGCAAATTCCACCTCCTCGAGACGCACCAGGGTACTGAGGTCATCGAGGCCTAATCCCTGAATGGTTGACGTTTTGGGGGTTACTGCCTGATCGCGCCTGCCGGGTATCAAATATTTGTCGATCAATACTTCTTCAATGCCGCCCAGCCGGGTTTGGCCGTTATCCAGATAGGTACTGCCTCCAAGCTGAAGGAGACCATTGTAATCGCTGATCAGCAATCCACGGCAAAAAAGAAACACTTCCCTTCCTGTCGGAAAATCATTGAAAAGTCCGATGGCATTCACTTTCAGTTCAATGCCGCCCGTCTCATCCTGAATCACCAGAGTCTTGTAAAAATTACCCGACCGGTCATCGGCCACTACTACGGCACGAATGACCATCGAATCAGGTATGGGGGTGAATGCCCCAGGCACGTAGAAGGCCTTGACTTGCTCAAGGGTAGCATTAGGGGTGATTTGAACGGGTTCTCCGCCTGGCGGCGGCTCATCAAACTTCAAATCGACACACGAAGCCATCATCAGTGGCAAAACCCAGGAGAGAAGAAATATTGTTTTTTTCATGGATCAGAAGCGCACGCTGAGGTTGACAAAATAATTCAGTCCAAACGCGTAGAAGTACCGGTTGGGGAATCGCCCAACCTCCCGGGACTCATCATCAAACCGGAGCTGTTCGAATCCACCGGTGCGGATGCGCGTATTGTTCAACAAGTTGTTGATGCCTGCATTGAGATAGAGAAATGTTTGTCCTGCTTTCCAGGACTTGCCGCCAAAAACGTTGACCATGATGCCGTCCGGCAACTCCTCTTGTTCCAGGATGGCGTCCCAGGTTGGTGACCCGGGTTCAACGCCCTCCACAGCAGCCGCTGTGCGCCGGTCCGGTGAAAAGTCCAGATAGGTATTGCGGAAATAATTGACCTGCAAGTTGACAAACCAAAACCTCCTGCTGTTGTAGGTGGCACCCACGGAATAGGCTTGCTGAGGCATTCCGTCCAAACGGAAATGACGGAGATAGACTACCCGATCCGTATAAACCGGCAAACCGGTATTATCCTGAATGACCGTGGCACGGGCGCGGTTGGTGTAAAAATATTGCCCGATGGCAGCAGCTCCGTTGAGCTCCACCGCCGGCGTCAGTTTGTATTCAAGACCCCACTCGGAACCGACATGCCGGCGATGCAAATCCCTGAGGATGTAATTGCCGAAAGTGTTGGCCAGGTCATTGAAAAAGGTAAGGACATCCACCTGATCCCGGATGTCAGTCCAATATCCGGTAGCTCTGAATTTGAGGACAGGAGAATGCAAATGATAAGCCGCTTCCCCACCCAAAATCTTTTCGGTAGGCAGATCCTGAATGACATCATTCCTCGTACGAGGACTGACAAATCCGCTCTGGAAATCCTGTGCCCCTTCGGAGGCAAACGCCGCCAGGGTGAAATAATTACGTCCATCCAGCTTGTAGGTGAGTCCCCCTTTGGCCTTCCAGGTCAGAAAATCCAGAATGGCTGATCGACCGAGGGAGTTGTCCGGAAACCGCCCGGTACGGACCTTCCCTTCCCGGTAAAAATCCGCATAGCCCGCTTCGCCTCCCAAAAAACCGTCCCATCGGCGTCCGGAAAAAAATAGCTGGGACCACACCTGTGCATTACGGGCATGTATGCGGTAATCATACCCGAAACGATCCCCTTCACGGATCAAATGGTTGGGCCGGTCAAGATCATTTTGCAGCACATCGGGATCATCGGGAAAATCAAACTCGGCAAAACGGTCGACATCCAGCCAAAAATCCCCCCCGAGCAAATCCAGGGCCTTCTTGAAATAATCCGTACTCAATTGTTGGCCCTGCACACCTACACTGAATAGATGCCGGTTGTTGATGCTGGTCTGGAACGTCACCCGACCCTGTAATGTCCGCGCATCACTGCGGTATTCCTGAACCATGTATTGGGACCGGAGCCCCGTCACATCCTGCCCAATGATGCCATCCACGTCCCGTATGGTTTGCAGATTGTGGCGATTGGCAGCATACATGTAGGCCCAATTGACCTGGCGGAGGTCCTCGCGTTCGCGCAAATATTGCCGCATTTCCTCGCCCACCCCCGGATCCTCCACACTACTCGGCCATCTCCGGTAATATTCCGCCCTGGGGTCTCTTCCTCCATTCCATTCGAGTGACGAAGACCCGTATTTGCCCTGCTGCCAGGAAAAGGCGGCCATGAGCCGTCTGTCATGACGAAGTTGCCAGTCGTACCGGAGTATGGCCGTTGGTTGATGGGTATCCAGCACGCGGCTGTTGCGCACCTTGCCTTCCTGATAACCCCAATACGGATTGTAGTACACAGACCCAGCTATATCGTACTGCTCCTGGGTGCTCGCCGTTGAACGCCCCCTTCGCACGGGTGAACCGAAAACGGTCAGATTAAGGATGTGCTTGGACCCCAGCCGTTTGTCCGCAGACAGAAAATACGAATACCCGTCAAAAAAGGTGCCGGGCAGATATCCCTCATCACCCCATCGCCGTGAACCGGAGACCGACAAAGCCCATCCCCCT
This sequence comes from uncultured Saprospiraceae bacterium, assembly GCA_964471595.1. GTDB lineage: Bacteria > Bacteroidota > Bacteroidia > Chitinophagales > Saprospiraceae > JAGNXB01. The sequence continues at coordinate 16,597 of CAYYGN010000035.1, read as the reverse complement.
TTTCTCCATCCTGTAGAATGCGTAGCCATGAGCCGGTGCGTAAACGTCCGGTTGGAAATGGCATACCCTACCCTCGTTTGACGACGCTGCCGGTGCGCCCGCGTATCAAAAGTGGACACACCACCCATGTGCGAAAGGATGTCGCCCTGATAAGCCAGCCCCACCAGGTTTTCCTGGGTTCGCATAACATCATTCAATCCCGCCCATTCACTCCAGTATACATCCCCGGTGCCCGGGTCATTGGCTTGAACTCCATTCATCAATACGGTGGTGAATCTCGACTCGTATCCCCGAATCCGGAATCGAACCGATGAAAACTGGAAGGCCGCAGCCCGCAAAAATGGATCACGGGATGCCTGCAGCAGCCCCGAAATATTGCCAGTAGCGTTCTCGTCAAAATCCGCTTCCGTCAGCTCGATGACCGGAATGTCCCTCGCCAGGTTTTGTAATCGTTGATCATACGCGGCCACCAACGCGACATCGCCCAGATCCCACTCCGCCCCTGCCTGGGCAGACATTCGGTACTCCTGATCCTCCCACCCTTCGGCGGTGAGACGAAATACAGTGTCCACCTCCGTCGTCAGCCTCGCTCTGAAACGGCCGTTTTCGTCGGCCGGAAAAACCATGTCACCGGCCACCAAGGCAGCATTTCCGATCGGAAGGCCGGACAGGGCATCCACCACCCTACCGCGCACCTCTGTCGTTTGTGACCAAAGAGTTGCCGTCATCCAGCAAGGCAGCAACATGAAAGCCAGGGTCAGGGTTCGGATCATCATACGCTAAGATGTCCAAAGGTAGGCCTTGCCCTCGTATTGAATATTACTGGCCCTTGAATTCGACTGTCTTTTCCCACCCATTCCTCATTAAGTTTCCATTGATTTTTCCAAATTGCCAGGCGATTGGGATTTCCGGGATGTGCATTTCTTCTTTCCCCGGGTAATCGCCGGCTCCCAAACGATTATAAGGCGAATATCTATCTGAGCACCTCAATCAACCCCATTCTATGGCCAATCGTCCTTTTGACAAGGGCTATTCAAGTGTTACTTCGTTGGCGCTCAGTTCCGTAGCTATGGCCATGCGCCTTGTGCCACCGCTGAAGCTATGGCGACACGCGGTTACGCCGCCTCGTCCCACTTGGTTCTTTTTGAATTTGGCCTATTTCAGAGGTTCATAGAAGTGCCCATCTGTCATTAGCCCCGCCATGGATCGTGAAATTCTTCCTGCCTGAATGGCGTAATTTCGCCCCATGAGAATCCTCACCACCCTTCTGTGGATGGCCCTGGTCGCCCCGGCCTTTGCCCAGCAATATCAAGTCATTGCGGTAGGATTTTACAACCTCGAAAACCTGTTCGACACCATCGATACACCGGATGTCAACGATTTCGAATTCACGCCGGAAGGTCCCCGCCAATGGACGTCCGCGCGTTACCGGGACAAACTGCACAACCTGGCAAAGGTCATCGGAGATATGGGTACGGACCTCACACCGGACGGTCCCGCCATTCTGGGTGTGGCCGAAATCGAGAACAGGGATGTACTCGAGGATCTGGTCAGGCAGCCGGCACTGGCTGATCGCCATTACCTGATCGTGCATCATGATTCGCCGGATGCCCGCGGCGTGGATGTCGCCCTGATCTACCAACCGGAATATTTTTCCGTAATCACCAGTCAATCAGTGCCTCTTCACATCCTTACCGCAGATAGCACCCCCTTGATTACGCGAGACATTCTTCATGTACATGGAGATTTGATGGGGCATGAATGGCATATCCTGGTCAACCACTGGCCCTCCCGCCGCGGCGGTGAGAAAGCCACCCGACCCTGGAGAAACGCCGCAGCTGCCCGCAATAGACAGATAGTGGATTCCATCCTCCTGACCAGCCCGGATGCAGGCATCATCGTGATGGGTGATTTCAACGACGACCCGGTCAATGCCAGCATCAGACAAGTCCTTCGCTCTTTTCCCGAGGTGGAAAAAACCCGCCCGGGTACCTTCTTTAACCCCTGGCATTCCTTTTACAAAAAGGGGTTTGGGACACTGGCCTATCGCGATGCATGGAGCCTTTTCGACCAGATCCTCATCTCCCATTCCCTGCTGGAGAAAAGGAAGGACCGGTTCCATTATTTCAAATCAGCCATCGTCAACAAACCCTATTTGATCCAACCCATGGGTCATTATCGCGGCTATCCTTACCGTACGTTTGATTTTGACGAATACATATCCGGATACAGTGACCACTTTCCAACGGTCAGTTATTTCGTGAAGCCGGTTGAACCCTGAACGCATGTCCGAATTCACACCTCAGGTACTCACTCCCGCCTTTCAGGAGATCCTTGATATGCTTGAATCCGGGCATGAAACCCTATTTGTCACCGGACAGGCGGGTACGGGAAAATCCACGCTGCTGCGCCTGTTCCATCAAACGACATCCAAGAAAATCGTTATCACCGCGCCAACAGGTGTAGCCGCTTTACAGGCCGGAGGGCAAACGATCCATTCCTTTTTTCAGTTTCCTCCGCATTTGTTCGGACCCTCCGAAGTCAGGAAAGGCCGGTTCAAGAAGCTTTACCAGGCCATGGAAATACTCGTCATTGACGAAGTATCCATGGTCAGGTCAGATATCATGGACCGCATGGACCTCTTCCTTCAGATCAATAGAAATAATGCACGCCCCTTTGGCGGCGTCCGTCTTGCCCTCTTTGGCGACCTGTTCCAACTGCCACCGGTCGTGCGAAGGGAGGAAGGCCAGATGTTGCAAGCATGGGGTTATCCCAGTCCATATTTTTTCGACGCCAAAGCGTTCCAGACATCCTTCGCCTGGCGAATGGTCGAACTTCAGGAAGTTTTCCGGCAAAAAGACCGTTACTTCCTCCGGTTGCTCGATGAAATCCGCACCAACCGGGCCGATGCCGATACACTGGACGCCCTGAATGCCCGTGTTGGACAAATGGATGGCACGGATGAAAATCTCAGGATTATCCTCGCAGCGCGAAATGCCAAAGTCGATCAGATCAACAGCAGCCGGTTGAATGCATTGGAAGGGGCTGAACAGACCTATATGGCCAAGGTCACCGGTTCATTCAATGAACAAGTCTTTCCGACAGACCCCTTGCTGCGTCTTCGCGTGGGCGCACAGGTCATGTTCATCCGCAACGACCCGGAAGGAGCCTTTGTCAATGGCACGCTCGGGTTGGTCACCCGGCTCGAGCCCGACAAAGTGGAAGTCACCGTGCGAAAAGCAGAGGGACGGGAAGAGAGGTTTTTTGTGGAGCCGGTTTCCTGGGAGTTGTTCCGGTACACACCACCGCCTCCCAGCAGCCTTGAAATAGGGAGAGAGGTGGTAGGCACCTTTTCCCAAATGCCGTTGCGCCTGGCCTGGGCCGTGACCATACACAAAAGCCAGGGCCAAACATTCGACGAAGTCCAGATCGATCTCACCGGAGGTATGTTCGAACACGGTCAGCTCTATGTGGCCCTTTCGCGTTGCCGGACCCTGGAAGGAATCACGCTGACCAATCCCATCAAGCCAGGTGACATCCGGGTCGATCCCCGTATCTCGGAGTTTTACATGGATCGGGTTCGTTGAATATCAGGTCCATCCCAAATGAAACAAGCCGTCCCCGAGGCTGACAACAGCAGCATTGTTGTGACCAATCACCCAGGCATCCCTGCCGGCTTTGACGATATGATGGACTTTGCCGTGAGGATCATGGATATCGCCCAAAACCTGCCCTTTGCGCACATAACTGCCCGACGAGGTTGCCCATAAAAACAAGCCGGCATGCGTGGCCCTGACCCAGGTACTCTCCGACAATTCCACCGGATCCGGTGATTCCTCTTCCCCGTTGGTGATGCCAAGACGGGCCATGACCCGGCGAATTCCCCGCTGACCTTCCCTGATACCCGCCGGATCATAGCGAAGGGACTCCCCCGCCTCAAAGACAATGACAGGCTTGCCCATTCGCGTTGCCGTCTCTCGCAGGGACTGGCCGATGACGGATTTCCTGACCAGAAAAGGGGCGCCAAACCAGCGCGCCAATTCAAGAGACGCCGGGTTGTCGTCCGAATATCTGACCTGGGGAAAATTGTACCGGCTGGCGCCTCCCGTGTGGAAATCCACGATGTAATCCGCCGAAGGCAATAGCTCTCGCGTGATTTGACCGGCCAAACGGGAGGCCAGAGAGCCCTTGACCGATCCGGGAAAGCTGCGGTTGATATCCTTGCCGTCGGACAGATCCCTGGAAAAATTGATGAAACCGAAGACATTGAGCAATGGTGCTACAATGACCGTGCCCGCCACCAAGGGCCCAAACATGCCCTCATCCAGGCTCCTGCGCAGGATTTCCACCCCGTTGATTTCGTCCCCGTGCATTCCGGCTAGCAGCAGCAGACAGGGACCGGGGCCAATACCCCGGAAGACATGAATGCTGGCCTGGACCCGATGACCGGAGGGCAATGATCCAACGGGATAATTCACCTCCCGGTTTTCTCCGGGATGGATGAGTTGTCCGTGCAATTTCAGGGGTTGTTCCTTCATGATCATGCCTGTCCGTTCTCCATCTCAACGGTCGATGAGCTTTTCCAAATAACTGACAATCTGCCCGGCTATATCCCTGCCTGTCACCTTTTCGATACCCTCCAGTCCCGGAGAGGCATTGATCTCCAGGACCAGAGGCCCGCGCTCGGACTCAAGGATGTCTACACCCGCTACGCCCAGGCCCATCACCTGTGCGGCCTGAATGGCGATCTCTTCCCCCAAACCCGTCAGCCGGACATGGTAGGCCATTCCGCCCTGATGGAGATTGGATCTGAATTCGCCGTCCTGCGCCACCCGTTTCATGGCACCTGCCACTTCACCATCGACAATGAACACCCTGACGTCTTCCCCTCTGGCTTCCGACACAAATTCCTGGATCAATGCCGGCTGGCCCATATTGAAAATCCCCTGAAGCGCCATCCGGAGTTCAGGCAGCGCATGCACCAGTTGGACGCCGATGCCGTGTGTGCTTTCCATGGGCTTGACCACACACGGGAATCCATGCACCTGTTCGATCACAATGGAAAGATCCGCCTCCGGCTCGGCCAGGATGGTGCGTGGAATGGCCATGCCCTTGCTGGCCAGACGCTGAAGACAATGCCATTTGTTGCGGGCCTGGACAAGGGCCTGGGATGGCGTGGTGGTGACGACGCCCATCCCCTCAAAATGACGGATCAATGCCGCACCTTCTCCGGTCAGGGTGGCCCCGATGCGGGGAATGATGCCCTGGGGAACATGCAGCATCTGATCCCGGAAATATATCCGGTTGTCACCATCTCCGAGCAGCAGACTGCACCGCCCGTAGTCAATGATCCTGGTCTGGTGGCCTCTTTGTATGCACGCCCGGTACAAACTCTGGGAGCTGTATAATCCCGGGCCGCGGGTGAGTAACGCGAGTTCCATATTGCATTGACCCGTCCCGATCCTGGCCGCGGAACGCGCTTGTTCAAATATACCGGGTTTCTTCCATTCAGGACATTCCGATTCCATTGGCTACTTTTGAACAATGGATGCAACCGCCCAGCCCGCCACTCCGGGATTGCTCAATGACCGGCGGACCATTAATGGCTGGGCATTGTTTGACTGGGCCAATTCCGCTTATGCCCTCGTCATTTCATCCGCCATCTTTCCGGCTTATTATGTCAGCGTAACGGCCGATCAAATCCCGATCGGTCCTTTCACGATATCCAACAGTGCCCTCTACGCCTACTCCGTCTCTCTGGCCTACATTCTGATCGCTTTCCTCTCTCCGGTTCTGTCCGGCGTGGCCGATGCCTCGGGTCGAAAAATGGTGTTCCTTCGCTTTTTTACCACCATCGGATCCATCAGTTGCATGGCCCTTTATTTCTTCAAAGGCATGGACGAAATCGCGATAGGTACCGGTGGATTCATCCTGGCCACCATCGGTTTTACCGGAGGTTTGGTGTTCTACAATTCCTACTTGCCAGAAATCGCCACTGAAGACCGGTTTGACCGGATATCCGCACGCGGATTTGCTTTCGGTTATATCGGCAGCGTGATTCTTCTCGTGGCCAACCTGGCCATCATCATGAACCACGATGCCCTGGGCCTTCCATCCCGAAGCGTGGCCACCCGCCTGGCATTTGTATCCGTCGGCATCTGGTGGCTTGGGTTCGCCCAAATTACTTTCGCAAGGTTGCCCAAAGACCGGAAAAGCCGATTCGCTACCCATACCCTCCGGAAAGGATTCCGCGAATTGCACAAAGTCTGGCAACAATTGAAAGCCATGCCCAACCTTAAACGTTTCCTTTGGGCTTTTTTCTTCTACAGCGCCGGGGTGCAAACGGTACTCTACATGGCCGCCACCTTCGCCGAGAAAGAACTCCGGTTCGAAACCACGCATCTGATCCTGTTGATCCTCATTCTTCAACTGGTCGCCATAGGCGGCGCCTTTCTGTTCGCGCGATTGTCCGAACGATTTGGCAATAAGGCCTCCCTGATGACCATGCTCCTGATCTGGATGGCCATATGCATCAGCGGGTACTACACCTACACCCAAACATTCTTCTATGTCATCGCAGCCTGTGTAGGGCTGGTCATGGGCGGGATCCAGGCCATGTCACGGTCCTCATACTCCAAACTCGTCCCCCCCGATACCCCCGACAGAACCAGCTTCTTCAGCTTTTATGACATCCTTGAAAAAGTGGCCATTGTTTTGGGCACGTTCACCTGGGGCGCCATGGAAGAACTTACCGGTGGCATGCGACCGGCCATTCTCACGTTGATCCTTTTCTTCCTGATAGGTCTGAATCTCCTCATAGGCGTCCGTATCCAAAAAAGCGATCCGGATACCGCTCAGTCTTATTCCCCCTCGTAACACCCGATATCAGGTGCCACCGGATCTCTGGGATTCCCCACCAAATCCCCAGGCACATCCGGCAATGGCAGGGCACCCCCCAAAAAAACGGCCAGAGAATCGGGCCTGAAATCCCCCTCGTCCGGCGCGCGGAACAAACGGTCGTTCGGCGAAACCTCCAGGCATTGCCGGCAATAATCCCGAAAATCAGGCCATTGATCCGGTTGCAACAGATCATCAATACGCACAAGGCAATGATCCAGGTCAAAATAAAACCCGGATGGTCCACTCTGAATGCCATCAATAAAAGTGATTTCGTCCTTTTGATTTCCTGTGATGACACAATTGATCATTTCCAGGTTCAGCGGAAGGGTATATGCCTCGGTGCACAGCGGATCCAGACAGAAAATATTGCTGGCATACAAAGCTTCATGAGTGTTCCCGTAATTGGCCAGGGTACAATACCTGAAGCGGTGCGCCCCACCAAGCGACAATTGTATGCCGTTCCGTCCGTTGGCATGCAGCAATAAATTATCTCCGGAGATGTTTCCGGCGAAGGACGAAAGTCCACTGGAAGCAGTATAGGCAATTTCCGTATTTCGGATGGTCAGGGAGGTGCTGGAATCCACCAAAATACCCACTACGGGATGGAGTATCCGGGCATGGGAAATTGTATGCGCTCCGGATCCTGGCCCCAACCGGATGCCCGCCCACTGTCCGGGCACTTCGTTAAATCCGCTTTCCAACCGGTCTGATCGGAAAATGACGGGATGCTCCGGAGTACCTTCCACCAGCAAACGACCATCGGGTTGAGTGTAAATCAACCCATCCGAATAAAACCCGTTACCGCTATTGACAATTCCCCCGTGTACGTGGATCCGCATACCTTCCCGGATGCGCAATACACAAGAGTCGATCAACAAGACGCCGAATATCACATAAGGTTTAGGGTCGGACCAGATCACCTCTCCCATATTACATGTAAGCCGCGCTATGCCACCTGCATTCTGGTTGTTGGGGATATAATTCGCGTTTTGTCCCCATGCTTCCAGTACCACCGCCAGGGATTGTCCAGAAGATTCAAACAACACATGCTCCTGAACGACAAAAGGACTGACGGAAACATCCTGGTCAGGATCAATGGTCACTTCGACAAAAACATAAATACTGTCCTTGGCCAGAATTTCAACATCGTGAAAAACATCGCCAGGTTTACCATCCACATTCAACCGGAAAAATCCGGGTGCGTGCCCCGCCAACCGGATTTCGGGAATCCGGATGGCCTCATCCCGTGTATTGAAAACCTTGAAGATCCGTGTGGCTGATCCTTGGGTCGTAAAAACAGTGTCAAACCTCAACGTATCCGTAGAGAAAACCAATGGAAGATCATTGCCTTCATAAAACGGCTCTGTCCGCATGCAGGCACTGAACCAAAACGCCGATCCCAGCAGCCAAAGGAAGAAGAACACACGAAATGCCATCCGTCAAAGATAAAAATCCCGATTATGGAAATTTTGGGCAAGCAGGACCGCCCCTGACTAAAAAAAAGGGCCGGATTGCTCCGGCCCTTTTTTAAGAATTGAGTCCAGGGTCAATATGACCAAAGATCGTGCTCGTAATGGAATATCTCCTGCTTGATCTTCTCGCCCTCCAACAACAGATCGATACCGGTATAAATGTCCTTGAGACCAAGGTCCAGCACATTCCGCTGTTTGTAGATATAACTGGAGAAGAACCGCATCTCGAGCAGGTCTTCCCAGGTCAAAGGGCTGGCATCGTTACCCGTTCGGAACGCACGATGGCGCGCCAATGCGTATCTGGCATCCGGATAATATACCCAGAACATGGGCTGAACACCCAGGAAATTGCCGTATTCATCCTTGATCTCCTTCACCGGTGCTATGCCCAGGATCCGGACCTTCACCGTCGAAGTCTGCTTGTCGAAATACCATACCTCCTTCAACCGGAAATGCTTGATATCATCCGGATTAAGGTCGTTCTGTACAATTTCGATCACATCTTCATACGTCTCCGGGTCCATCCGCAGAATCGTGTCAGGCTTTCCTTTTTCCTTGAGAAGAAGCTCTTCAAGAGAAAGAGGTACCGTGAAGGCCTCGTCGTCATAAACCGTAAACTCACCTGCTTTGGCAGCCTCGAGCAAAATGGTGATAAACCGGCCATCAGGATTTTTGAAGGGCAGATTCATCTTTTCCCGGATGTCGATCAGTCGCCAAACCCGTTTTTCCCAGTAATAATCCGCTTCACGGACATGGGCGTAAGGGAGCACCCTCTTCTCGGAAGTCAGCGTGCGTTCCACGACACCATCAACCGGTGGCTTGCGGTCCGGATCACTTGATTCCGTGCGAATTTCCTCAGGACGCTGAGCCTCCACAGGAGCCAAAACGCCGATGAGAAACAGGCAGGTGAAGAAAGAAAGCAAGGATTTCATACCTTAAAATTGAAGTGGTTAGCGGATATCGAATACCATCGGGTTGATGGGACGTGCTGCCTTGTCACCCGGGCAACGCGCCTTGATATCCTGGAAAGTATAACGGTCACCCGGCTTGGCCTGATTGACCAGTGCTTGTGCCTTGCCACCAAAACGAGGGCCTTCATTTTGTGCATCCTGCAGGTCCTTGCGGGGCTCTGCCCGGTACAGGGTAAAGCTCTGAATCTGGCACTTGGCATCAAAGTCGAAATTCTCCAAATGAGCGGCTACACCCAACTGGGCACGGAACTCGCCATTCCCGATTGATCCGGAGGCAATGTTACCCAATTTGGCCACTGGGTCGGGAATACGCTTGGCCCGGAAGGGTTTGGAATCGCGCAATCCAATGGAGGGTGCGGAAATATTGATCTTGACGTCGTTGGACTGTTCCGACACATTCACGATGTAGTTGGCCGATCCGACCTTTTTGATCGTTCCGCCGCCACCTGAAATCGAAACTTGCAGATCATTGGAGGATACTCCGGCCGCCGAAACGGATACCGGGTTGTCCACGCCGATGTAGAAAACGTTCATCTTGTCGGCGGAAACCGTCACACTGCGCTCACCGACCTCATACTCAAACGTCTTCTTGTAGGATTTTTCTTCCCCGGTCAAAGGGTTGACAACCTTGATCTCGACATTGTACTGCTTGGTACCGATTTGGGAGGTTACCGTTTCGTATACCGCCTTCCCTTCCTTCATGGGCAGATTGGCGCCGTTGACATAGATCTTGGTATTATCCCCGGCAGATGTACTGAAAGCACTCAGGAAAACGTCGGCCGTGTAACGCTCGCCACGGATCACATAACCCTTGGCCGCAGAAACGACAGGTTCAAAAGCATCAAACTTGATGTCTTCGCCCGATACTTTCTCGAAGAAGTAGTTCAGCACGGCAGCGTTGGAGGCCCTGGCATCATTCTCGATCTTGCGAAGAATGGGGAAAACAGCGGCAACAGGCATTTGCATGAACATGAAGTCCGCCCAGCTTTTCTTGTCCGATTTCTTCCATTCCTCCGTGATATCCAGTGGGAGGGACGAAGTCAGGTTGACATCGTTCTCGACCAGGTTCAGATAGGATTTCCGGAGATCCAGAATCCGTTGTTCCAAAACAGGCCCCAGGCCGCGCCCCTGCGGAGGCTCCATGACAAACAGACGCGTAGTGACGTCTTTGTCTTTGATCCGCTTGGGTTGGTTTGGATCCTTTTTTCCGGGTCCTCCAGCTGCTTCGAAAAGCTCCTTGCGCACTTCATCCACATATTTGGTGAAGGCCATCGTCAGCGAATCGGAGGTGCGGGCCGCGGCGAGATAAGCATCATTCTGCTCATTCTTGTAGGCATCCGCCTGCTTGGAAATCCCGTTCAGGATCTGGGTGTTGGAATTGTCAATAATGGCATTGGAGTTCTTGATACCCGTATCCAGGGTAAAGAAAGCATTCATCACTTCCGCGGAGATGTTCAGGGCCAACAAGGCTGTCAGCACCAGATACATCAGGTTGATCATCAACTGCCGCGGTTCCTTTGGAATCGACATGCGTTTTTTCTTTTATCGTTGGTTAAACCTTCGGTTGACGTACGGCTTAACGGCCGATATTGGACATGGCGCCAAGGATGTTGCCATATACGTTGTTGAGCGAACCGAGATTCTTGTTCAACGCCGTGAGTTGGTCTTTGAAAGCCCGTGTGTCATCCAGAGACTCGGACAAGTTGGACATGGCATCCGTCATGTTCTTGTAGAAGTTGCTCATGGCACCCAACTGCTCTTTGGTACCCGTGAAATCCACTTCCTGAAGCGCTTTGAGGGCGCCAAGGCTCTTGGACATCGACTGCAGTTCGGTAATCATGCTGCCCAACTGGCGCTCGACAACCTCGCCGTCCAGCGGGTGAGCCTCTCCGATTTCTCCGGCAGTCAGCGGGGCGATGTGGCTGTGATACTTGTCCAAACCGGGATAAAGCTTCTCCCAATAGTAATCCTTCTCCGGGCCAATAATTCCCAGGAAAAGAAAGATCAGTGCTTCCACGGAAAGACCAATGATCAGCATTTCACTGGCGCCTTCCCAACTTTCCAGTTTGAAAAGTGCACCGAGAAGCACGATCGCGGCTCCGACACCAATAGCCAGGTTCTTGATGTATTTGAACCCGGGAGTTTTCACAAAACTTTGCAAGCCCATTTTTTGCGTAATTTAAATTTGGTTAAGCGAATAGGAGTACAGGTTTATCCTTACCGATCAGACATGGCCTCCACCGGGTAAAACACACTCCCGGTGCTGTGCCGGGCACAGGCCATATTGTTCGGACAGTTGATGCGTTGGTTTCCTTCCGTTAAAAATCATTGATGGAACGACCCAGGAAGGTAAGGGCACAACGGAAGCCCAGATATGACTTGGTCGTATCCTGAAACTCCCAGGTCCGCGTTCCGGTCTGGAGGAAATGGCCTACATCCTTCCAGGAACCACCGCGAACCACTTTGCGCTTGTACGCCTCAGGATCGTCGTCGGCAGCATCATAACGCAGGTCAGGGTTCAGATCGTGATAGAAGGAATAGGCATTGTCATCATATGCCGTAGCCGTCCACTCCGCCACGTTGCCCGACATGTTGAACAGGCCGTAATCATTGGGGAAGTAGGCATCAGCTTTGACGGTATAAAGTCCGCCGTCTTCCGGATAGTTGCCACGCCCCGGCTTGAAGTTGGCCAGGAGACAACCTTTGGCATTGCGGAGGTACATACCACCCCATGGGAACGGGGCCATGTCCTTGCCACCTCGGGCAGCATATTCCCATTCAGACTCCGTAGGCAGTCTGAATTCTTCGGTATTCACTTCCCCTTTCGAGGTAGCCCGGTAGGTGTTCCAAAGCTTGGTCCTCCAGTAACAGAAGGCATTCGCCATCTTCCAGTTGACGCCTACCACTGGATAATCGTCGAAGGCAGGATGCCAGAAATAGTTACGGGTATATGGCTCGTTGTAGGAATAGGCATAATCACGGATCCAAACCAGTGTGTCCGGGTAAACTTTGACTTTGTCCCGCTTGATGAAAGATGTCCGGGGTGAACGGCCTTTGTCATGGGCAGCCGCCTGCCAGTCCATCCACTCATAGTTGTAAACCAACTTCTCTACATTCAACTCCTTTTTGCCGGCAAACCGGTCATTGCCTTGATAGAACAACTCGCCAATGGTCTCTTCGTCCTCCCAATCAAGCTCCATCTCCCAGTCAATCATTTCGGAGCCGTCTTCATTCTCCATGTAATGGTCCATCAGACCATGAGCGAGGGAGTCGCGGACCCAATAGACAAACTGCCGGTATTCATTATTCGTGATCTCCGTGTCATCCATATAAAAGCCGACAATGGAAATGCTCTTGGACCGCGAGAGGAGATTCCGGCTGATATCCGAATCCGCCGAACCGATGTGCAGGGTCCCGGAAGGCACATAAACCATCCCGTAGGGATTGATGCCTTGCCAACTCGGCCGGTCCAAAACACCGACCAATTGTCCACTCTCCTTTGAACCACAGGCACTTAGCTGGATGAGCAGACCTACGGCCACGACAAACTTTACAAGGTTCTTCATGTCCTTTACCCGTATTTTCCTGATATTAAGTAGTGTTGGTTTCCTAAAAACGGCTGTAAATATAGCGGCTCTTTCCAATAAACCAAAAAAGTTTGAGGAAAGACCAACATTTTTTCCCCATAAGACGCTAACGCCCTCTGGACTTGTGTAGTATAGCCGTCAAATGTTAAAGTTTAAGGGAACGTTAAGTTCCTCCCTTTAGAGGAACCTTGGGCTGTAAACCCTGGGCGGAAGGACCCCCTTACCGGTCCGTACACCCATTTCATATCGCAATAATAGTTCAAAACTTCCATTGTGCACCTTTCTGAGAGAAGAAATTCCCTGTTCGAAGGCGTACATCAACAAAAACCGGTCGGAAATCCGGATCCCGGCTGCCAGAATCCAGGCGTCTGCCGTGGTGGCCAATCCTCCCCGGATACCGCCACCCGCCGTGAACCGTTCCCTCCAGACAGCATAAATCATACCATCCCACTGCCACCGCACCGCATCGGTACGCAACTGCACCATGGGGCGTACAGAAAGATCGTCCGACCCAAAGGCATAGGCCCCATGCATATATATATGGCGCCGCAGTTGCCACCCCGCTGATCCCTGATCCGATGCCAACGGGACCTCGCCCCCCAACAAATGGCGGACTGAAAGGCCTGTGACAAGACGACCATGGCGGATGGCCACGCCCGCATGCAGGATGGGCCTCCCGCCCGTCATGGTACCTGAGGACAAGAGGTCGTCACGATGGTCCGGACCCTGATCAGGCAGATACTGCCCGTCAGGCGTACGAATGGCGGAGCCATCCAACGACGATTGGTACCACCCCGCACTGACGCCGGCCATCCAGTCACCATTCCTGCCAAAGGGCCTGGAGAAACTGTAACTGCCGGCTACCTCAAGATGGCGAAACAACCCGATCCGGTCGCTTTGCACGCTCAATCCCACGCCGGAAGACACAAAGGGCAGTCCGGCCTGGGCCTGGAAATGAAATCCCTCCGGCTGACCCGGCAGCTGCATCCATTGCCTTCGCATCCCTCCGGTGAGCACCAAATCCGCCTGCATCCCCGTGGCGGCCGGATTCTCGATGACGAGGCTGTATGGACTGAAAAGATATTGGGGTACTTGCTGGGCCACAACCCGCTCTCCGTTCGTCATCCAGGCAACCGCCGGGATAATCCACCACAAGGATGCGTGCCATTTGGGGCCCCGTCCCCCGAAAGGAGATGACACGGAAAATACATGCTGACTCACATGCCAAAGATAGGTATTGCATCCCTCATACACCAGGGAGGACATCTCAACCCGTCATTCAGAATGGGATTTTCAACCCGTCATGGCCCAAACGGAATCCCGGGGGCAATTGCCTGCTCAATTCCTTGTAAAGCCCCAGGTCGTGGCTGATATGGGTAAACCAGGTTTGACCAGCCTTGAGCTCCCGGGCCAATTGGATGGCTGCGTCCAAATGCAGGTGGGAATAATGGGGTTCAAGGCGCAAAGCGTTCAAAATGAGAAAGGGGACCCCTGTGATGGCCTCCCTGGTCTCAGCAGGGAGGTCCTTGGCATCGGTGATGTACACCAGGTCTCCAAAACGGAAACCCAGTACAGGAATCCCTCCGTGGTCAACCCGGAGCGGCAGAATGCGCTTGCCCTCCACTTCAAAGACGGATCCGGCCGCCAACGGCCTCAAATCCAATCGGGGCGCTCCCGGATAAGGATCGGTATCAAAAGCATAGGCAAAACGCGTCCGGATCTCCTGTAAAACCGGAGGAGACCCCCATACGGGCATGTCCTTCCGGTGAAGAAAATTGAGCGGACGGACATCATCCATGCCCGCTACATGGTCGTTGTGCTCATGCGTCAGAAGAATGGCATCCAACCGGCGAAACCCTTCCCGCAACATTTGTTGCCGGAAGTCCGGGCCGGCGTCGACAACCATGGAGACCCCGTCCCACTGGATATGAAGTGAACTTCGCAACCGCTGGTCCCTGGGATCCGCTGACCGGCAGACGCGGCAGTCACAGCCAATGACGGGGACGCCCTGGGATGTCCCTGTCCCGAGCAGGGTGGCTGCCCTCATCCTAATTCGGGTGAAGGGATGAGCGAGTTTCTGTGAAGAAGATGATAAAACTCCCTGCTTTTGTCCGGCAGTTGATCCGGATGTATGGGCAGGGAAGCCAGAATGTCCAACAAGGTGGAAAACCGTCCGGCCGTATCAAAAAATTTGTTGACCACAATCATTTTGCGGCTTTCCACCATACAATAACCGGATTGAAAATTGCCCTTTTCGTAGCGGACGGTGTAGGAAAGTGCCCGGACGAGTTCCTCCAGTTTTTGCAGGTTGGCAGGGGTCGGTTTCATGTTTCTTCCGGTTCGCGGTACTTTTGCAAAGATACATGCGAAAGACAATGCACCCGTTTTCCGGGATAACCCTGTTGTTCCTCCTGATGGCGCTGGCATCGGCACAAAGAGCCGGTGCCCAGCAAAGTCCTTTCGGGGCGGGCCTTCTTGTTGGCATGAACGCTGCTCAGATTGACGGGGATGAATTGAGAGGCTTCGACAAAGCCGGTCTCAGTCTTGGCGGGAGGTTTGCGGTCCGTCTGGCCCCCCGCTGGGAAATGAGTATGGATCTTTTGTACAGCCAACGGGGATCCCGCGCCCCCTATTCAAAGGACAATGCCACGCCCGCCAACAAGTACAGCCTGCATTACCTCGAAGTGCCTTTTCTGGTCCGGATAAGGGAGTGGGCGGCCGTGACAACGGACGAAACCGCCTTTTACAGGTTGGAGGCTGCGGCGGGCTTCAGCTACAGCCGCCTGATCCACGCCCGTATGACCGGCAATCCCTTTGAAGGCAGGGAGGACCTTCTCAACGCCAACGATTTCGGCTGGATGATGGGATTCGGGATCCACCTGAACCCTGAGAACAGTTTTCACTTCCGATACACGGAGTCCATCAACTTCCTGTTTGATGACCGCGCGGCACTCCCCGTGCCCCGCAAGCTGCGAGGATATTATCTTAGCCTGCATTACCTCTATACTTTCCGGTCATGAGTGCCCCATACTTCCAAGTCATCCTCTTTTCCGGCCTCCTCCTCCTGGCCGGATGCTCGGAACAGCCGCCTTCTCCCAGAGAAATGGCGCCCCAGGTGACAGCCCCTGTCCCCATGTATCCGGTTTTGCCCGCCCCCCTTCTGGATTCCCTCGCGCCATTGGTCACGCACATCGATTTCATCTTCTACCACCTCAAACACAGCATCTCCCTGAACGAGCCCAACGGGATCATGACGCATCTCAGTCATATAGCCGGTCCGGAGGAGGTGCCTCAAGATCATGGCTGCAAGCCGGTAGGCCGGATCTTTTACATGGCCTCCGGCCAGACGGTCCTTACCGGAGACCTTTACTTCTCCGGAAAATGCCGTTTTGTCCTGTTCCTGGAAAACGAGAAACCGGTTTACGCCGCGCGGTTGAACGACCAGGGTGTTCTGTTCCTCACCAACGCCGGCGTGCCCTTGTAAACGCATGAAGTCCTCCGAGGGTCCGGTTGCCGTCATTGACCTGGGAACCAACACTTTCCACCTGGTCATCGCGCGGATCCATCCGACGGGAACGCTGCAGTTTCTGTACAAAAGACGGTTTTATGTCAAACTGGGACGGGATGGCATTGACCGTATTTCCGACAGGGCGATGGCGTCAGGTTG
>CAYYGN010000034.1:20622-27223 GCA_964471595.1 uncultured Saprospiraceae bacterium | reverse complement strand
CTGAACATGGCGGTTTATTTCTGGTTTTCCTGGCGCAACCGGTAAGGGTCCAGGGCATCGGCCACTTTGCGGTCGTTGCCGAGCCTTGGTGCTTTGTTTTGACCCCCGAGTTTGCCGAGCGATTTCATGTACATCCGGAAGGCGCCTTCACGGAGGGGTGTGATGACGAGAGGACGCAGGATGTTGCCCTGGATGAGGTCGGCATAGTAGATATTCTGCCGGCACATGGCCGCATCGAGGGCCGTGGCCACTTCGGGGAGTGACCCGGGCAATTGGGTGAATTCGATCAACCATTCATGGTAAGGCAAACCGCCTTCCGGCGGGTTGACCATGGGGGCAACGGTAAATTCGGCCAGGCTCAGACCGAACTGCTCGCCGACCTGACGCATGGCTTCTTCCACTTCCTTTCCGATGACGTGTTCGCCAAAAGCGGAGATGTAATGACTGACCCTGCCGCTCACCCGTATCCGATAAGGATCCAGAGAGACGAATTGCACCGTATCCCCGATCTCGTATCCCCACAGACCGGCGTTGGTATGGAGGATCAGGGCATAATCAACGCCCGTTTCCACCTGTCCGAGGGTCAAACGGCGGGGCTCGGGCTTACCGGCATCTTCCAGGGGCACAAACTCGAAAAAGAGACCTGAACGGACGTTGAGGAGGAGGTCGGGACGACCGGGCTGGTCCTGAAAGGCGATAAATCCCTCGGATGCCGGATAGGTTTCCACGGTGGCGGGTGGGCGGCCGGCCAATTCTTCCAGCCGGGCCCGGTAGGGACTAAAGTTGACGCCCCCGTAAACGAATACGGAGAATTGGGGAAACAGCTCGCTTATCGTGGAAGCACCACTCCGGGCCAGGAGGCGCTCGTAGTACATCTGCACCCAGGGAGGGATGCCGCTGATGAGGCGCATGTCCTGGTGGAGGGTCTCGGTCACGATCGCCTCCACTTTCTCTTCCCAGTCTTCGATGCAATTGGTGGTATAGGAAGGGAGCTGGTTGGTACGAATCCAGGCAGGGATCTCGTGATTGACGATCCCGGAGAGCCGGCCGGTGAGGATGCCTCCCGTGCGGTCCATCTCAGGGCTTCCGGACAGGAAGATCATTTTGCCGTCAAAAAAGGAGAAGTTGCCGGTCAATGCGGCATAATTGAACAAGGCATTGCGAGCGGTACCGAAATGGTTGGGCATGCTGTCGGGCGTGAGCGGGATGTACTTGACGCCGGAGGTAGTGCCGGAAGTTTTGGCCAGATATTTCGGGCGCCCCGGCCACAGGACATCCTTTTCGCCCTGTTTGATCCGCTCAATGTAGTGGCGAAGGCCTTCATAATCGCGCAGGGGGACGCGATGCTGAAAGTCGGCCACGGTGCGGATGCGATCAAATTGATGGTCCCTGCCGAAGGCTGTGTGGCGACCTTTGCGGACAAGGTGATGGAATACCTGTTGTTGGCATTCCAAAGCCCTTGAAGACCAGCGGGCAATATCCCGGGCGACATATCTGGCAAACGGACGAATGAGCGTGGCACGAATTCCCATACCCCAAATGTAGGGTGTACCGACCGACCAGGGGCCGGTTCAGAAGCGCACATACCGGGCAGGATCAACGGCCTTGCCCTTGTGCCAAATCTCGAAATGGAGGTGAGGCCCACTCGTCATGGTTCCGGTATTGCCGATGATGGCAATGGCCTCACCTGCCCGGACAAACTGGCCTGCCTTTTTAAGCAACATGCTGTTGTGTTTATAAAAAGTGACGACGTGGTGATCGTGGAGGAGGGCGATGGAATTTCCGGTTTCGAGGGTCCAGTCGGAAAAGACGACAAATCCGTCCATGGCGGCCTTGACCGGCGTGTTACGGGGTGCGATAATGTCAATGCCCAGATGGCTGTCTTCAGGGGTGAATCCGGCAGAGATCTCTCCCGTGACGGGCGGAGTGAACAACAGTTGGGCCAGGGGTATGGAGGTGGACGTGCTTTCCCGGACCGGTCCGGCCGTTTCCGGGAGACCCTCGCCCAGCAGGTAGCTCTGGCGCAGGATCTCGTCTTCTTCGATCCGGCTCACCTGCAGCAGACTATCGTTGAGGGTGGTTTGTGCGGTGATCTCGTCTTCGGTAGAGGACACATCGCCGGTGAGCATCCGCCGGATGCTTTCCGTGTAGCGTTCCTGCATGAGAAGCTGCTTTTCCATTTCTCCGATCCGGGAGCGTAGACGTACCATTTCGGTATGGGAGCTGCCCTCTCCGTATCCCGGGATCCATCGCTTGAGCGGGGTGAAAATGATGAGCAGGGCCACCACAATGGACAGGCCGACGAACAAGGAACTGAACAATACGTATAAGCCCAGCGGCGTGAGGCGGTAGGAGCCTACTTCTTCCAGGGAGTCCTCTTTGAGGACCACGAGGCGGTACGGTTTTTTCAGCTTCCTGGGCCGCTTGTCGGGGGATTCCTCCATCCGGGGCTTAATTTGATGCGAATTAAAATATTTTCTTTTGAAACCCTGTTATAACCCAAACGTGCGAAAACCCTTCATCCGGAAGGGTTTTTTCTTCGTTCGCGGATTGCCAATGACCTTGTGCACAAACACCATACGACCTCTTGTGCTGCTGCTGCCCGTGCTTTTGCTGGTGAGCGGTTGCGCCACGCAGAAAAGCCGCGAGAGCAAGTCGGCCCTCAACCGTTTTTACCACAATGAAACGGCTTACTACAACGGATATTTCAACGCGAATGTCCTGGTCCAACAAAGCCGGGCCAACCTCGCCGCCTCGCATCAGGACAACTACATCAAGGTGCTCGGTGTGTACAATGATGTCGATGTCCCCAACCCGGAGTCTGTGGCCCAGGATATCGACAAGGCCATTGAAAAGCTGACGGTGGTGGTGGCGCTGCACAAACACAGCGTCTGGACAGATGATTCCTACCTCCTGGTAGGCAAGGGCCAGTATCTCAAGCACGACTACGAATCGGCCGAGGAGACGCTGGAATATCTGCGGGAAGTGTATAATCCCGAAGCCATGGCCCAGCGCAAGAACAAGGTCAGCCGCAAAGCCAAAGCCAAGGCCCGGGAAAAAGAGCGGGCGGAGAAGAAGAAACAGCAGGAGAAAGAGAGAGCCGAGAAGAAGGCCGCCGCGGAGGAAGCCCGCAAGGAGCGCCAGAAAGAAGCCCGCGAAAAAGCCAAAGAGCGGAGGAAGGAAGCAGCCCGCAAACAAAAGGAGCGCCGGAAGGAGGCAAAGGCCCGCGCCAAAGCCAGGAAGCAAGGCAAGAAACTGCCGAAGAAAGCCCCGCCTGCCGAATCCGTAACTCCCGTCACGACAGACGAGACCCCGGATACAACGGCCGCCACCATCCCGGAGGAGGAAAAGCCTGCCGCTCTGCCCGACACTTCATCAACGGACAGCGAACCGGAAACCCCGAAAAAAGAGAATTACTTTCTGAAACACCGGCCCGCTTATGCGGAGGGTCTGTTGTGGTTGGGACGTACCTACACCGAACGGCAGATGTACGATGAAGCCTTCAGGGTGATCCACCAGGCCGTTCAGGAACCCAGCGCCTCACCTGCCGTCCTGCGAGAGGCCCCGGTAGCCCTGGCCCATCTGTATCTCCGGCAGGAACGCTACGAGGAAGCCATTCCCCATTTGAAAGAAGCGATTGCCAAGGCCAACAAAAAGAAATTGCGGGCTAGGTATCAATACATCCTTGCCCAGATCTACCAGAAGCAGGGCCGACTGGCCGAGGCGGCCCATTCATTTGCCCAGGTGCGCAAATCCCGGCCGGGTTACGAAATGGATTTCAACGCCCGGCTTCAGTTGACCCTGAGTTCATGGATGGCCGGACAGGCGGTGGCGGAAGAAACCCGGAAGGACCTGCAGCGCATGATTCAGGACAAAAAGAACGTCGATTTCAAGGACCGCCTGTACTATGCCCTGGCCGAGGTGGAACTGGCTGAAGGGGATACGGCCCAGGCCTTGATCCATCTGACGGAGTCCCTGGCTTACAATCCGGCCAACAAGGCGCAGCGGGCCGAGACGCAGCTCCGCCTGGCGGATCTGTACTACGAGCGGGAGGATTATATCGCCGCCAAGATGTTTTACGAACAGGCTCTGGAAAGCTTGCTGGCCACCGATGACAGGTATGAAAGGGCCTCACGGCTCAGCCGCAACCTGACGGAAATCGCCCGCAACCTGCAAATCATTCAGTTGCAGGACAGCCTGATCCGCATAGCCGGGCTTTCGGACAAGGAGAGGATCGAACTGGCAGAGGCCATCAAAGCCGAGCGGTTGGCCGCCTCCCAGAAGGCAAAGACCCCGGAAGCAGGAGCGAAAGGCGAGGGTCTGGCCAGGGCGGTAAGCCAGGAGGGTCTTTCAGCCCGTATCCCGCAAGGCGGGTCGACCAAATCTTCCTTCTTTGCCTACGACAACAAAGCCCGTGAACGGGGTATGAAAGACTTCCGTCAGCTATGGGGTGACCGGCCGCTGACTGATGGTTGGCGCCTGAGCTCGCGGGCTGTCGCACTCGCTGTCCAGGAGGCCGAAAATGCCGAAGAAGCCATTGAAACCCGGCTGACCAAGTCCGAATTACAGGAGATGTTCAAGGACGTCCCATTTGGAGAAGAGGCACAGGCCGAAGCCCACGACAAGATCCAGAATGCCATGATCACACTGGGCCGGCTATACCGCGAACGGTTGGAATACCCTGAAAAAACCATCGAGGTGCTCAACGAGATGCTCTCCCGGTATCCGGACTCGGAGCACGAACTGGACGCCTGGTATTTTCTGTATCTCGCCCATCAGGAGCTTCGGCAGAAGGAAGAGGCCAAGCGGTATTTCGACCTGATTACCGCTAAGTATCCCGAATCCACTTATGCGCGCGTCCTGACCGATCCCAGTTATCTCGGGGAGGAGCAGGAAAAGGAAAGGAAGCTGAATGCTTATTACGAAACGACCTACAACCTATTCCAGGAAGGCCATTATTCCGCCGTTTGGAAACGCCTCATGGATGTGGACGACATGTTCGGCAAAACGAACCGGCTCCAGACCAAGTTTGCCTTTTTGAAAGCCATGACGACAGGAAGCATTGAAGGCAAGGATGCTTATATCGATGCCCTGCGCGACTTTGTGGCCAAGTTTCCCAATACTGAAGAGGAGAAGCGGGCCAAGGAGATCCTCCGATTGCTGGGTGACAAATCCGTGGCGCCCAAGGCCCTGCCCGGACAGGTGGAGCCCGACAGTGAATTTGCCCTGGATTCTGATGGCGTGCATTACGTGATCATCAACTGGGATCTCAAGAACGTGGCCCTGGAGGACGCCCAAAAGGCGGTCAATCAATTCAACAATGCCTATTTCAAGGCAGACAGGTTGCGGCTCTCGGCCAATATCTTTCTGAATGTGGATGTACCCCTTATGGTCATCCGCAAGTTTGACAATGCGGAGAAAGCCATGGAGTACTATCGGCTGAGCCAGAAGTATGCCCGGGAATTCATCGGCGTGGAAGGGGCTCCATTCCGCGTATATCCTATCACCCAACAGAATTACCGGGTGGTCCTCAAGAATCGCACGCTGGAGGCTTACGACACGTATTTCCGCACCCATTATCAACCCTGATCCGCTTCTTCCAGGGAGAATCGCCGGCAAGGCGGTGCCCTTGTCCGGAACGGGGTTAATGATTACCTTACCGAAAAAATAATCCGGTTATGCCTCAGCGTTGGTTTGCCTGGTTGTCCATATTGCTTTTTGCCTCGGGCCTCGCCCTTCTGGCTACTGCCTTCAATGACCAAAAGGGTACGGACCCGGGTGCGATACCCGAAAACGGATTCCTTCCCCAAAAGATCCGATCTGTACCCATCCACATGGAATTTCGTTTCGCGGGGGAGCGCCTTCCCACCGATCAGTTTGACATTCGCGAGCGGCTAGAACGGGAGTTGCTGGTGAATGCCTATCTGCATTCCGCCACCTTGCTCAACATCAAGCGCTCCCGTCGCTATTTTCCGGTCATTGAGCGGATCCTGCGCGAGGAAAAGATGCCTGATGACCTGAAGTATCTCGCCGTAGCCGAGAGCGCCTTGATGAACGGGACCTCCTCAGCCGGGGCCAAGGGGATCTGGCAATTCATGGAGCCCACCGGCAAAGCCTTTGATCTGGAGATCAACGGAGAGGTGGACGAGCGTCTTCACCTGGAAAAAGCGACCCGGGCGGCTTGCCGTTATCTCCGGTCATACAAGGAAAAATTCGGTTCGTGGCATCTAGCGGCGACGGCATACAACATGGGCGGGCCCCGATTGGAAAAAGAAATGAAATTGCAACGCGCCGAACGATACGAGGATCTCAACCTGAACAGCGAATCCTCCCGCTATTTGTTTCGCATGGTGGCCATCAAGACCCTGATGGAAAATCCGGCCGCATATGGATATGACCTTTCCGATGAGGAATATTATCAGGCCCTCACGCCGGTCAAGGAAGTTGTGGTGGATGGGCCCGTTGAAAACTGGGGTGATTTTGCGAGGAGTCACGGTACCACCTACCGGATGCTGAAGGTGTACAATCCCTGGTTGGTGAGCAGCCAGCTGACCAACAAATCGGGCAAGCGATATGTCGTCCATATCCCGGCATCCTGATT
>CAYYGN010000034.1:0-20522 GCA_964471595.1 uncultured Saprospiraceae bacterium | reverse complement strand
GTATCCGCCATCCATCAACGGCTCATCACCCTTGTTCTGGTGGTCGCCATCCTGTGGTTCGGCAAACCGTTCCTCATACCGCTCGCGTATGCCTTTCTGATTGCCCTGGTCTTGTTTCCCATGTGCCGGTATCTGGAGGATCGGGGTGCCGGTCGCGCCCTTTCCATTATGTTGCCCATTCTATTGCTGTCCGCATTGTTTGCCGGACTGGTAGCCCTGCTCAGCTACGAGTTGGTCATTCTGGCAGGCAAATGGCCCCTGGTGCAACAGCAATTCGATCCGTTTCTCGACCGGGTCCAGCACCAATTGGAGAGTGCCTTCGGATGGACCACTGAAAAGCAGGTGGAATGGGCCCGGGAGCAGGTCAACAAATGGGGAGAGAACGCCGGGTCCTGGGTAAAGGTCACCCTGACAACGGCCATCGGAGCCTTGTTCAACCTGATCATCATCCCCATCTACGTGGCTTTGATCCTGATCTATCGCGATCGCCTGGCGCGTTTCGTGATCGCCATTGCGCCGGCCAGGTACCAGGACCGGCTACCGGAGGTGATCCGGCATACGGTGCGCATATTTTCCCGCTTCATCCGGGGTATGGTCGTCGTCTATCTGATCGTCGGTCTGCTCAATTCGATTGGCCTGTGGGCCATCGGCGTCGAAACCCCGTTCACCTACGGGATGATCACGGCGATCATGACCATCATCCCGTATTTCGGCATCATCATCAGTGGCGCCATCCCGATCGTCGTGACCTGGCTCGAGACCAGCTCCCTGTGGCAACCGGTGGCCATCCTCGCCGTGTTTACAGTCGTCCAATACCTGGAAGCCAATCTGATATTTCCTTATGTGGTGGGAAGGTTTGTGGATCTCAATACGCTGGCTTCCATTGTGGCGATTTTCATGGGCGCCCTCATCTGGGGCGTATCGGGCATGATCCTTTTCCTTCCGCTTTTCGCGGTTTTTCGTCTTGTGGCCAGTCATTTTCCCGATCTCAAACCCTGGGAGGATCTTTTGGGTAAGTAATCCCGTCCTACCTTGGGGTCATTCATCCGAATTTCACATCGAGAATCATCCTTTGCGCCATGAACCTGCCTTCTTTTTCCCACCCGCTCCTTTTGGTCCTTTTGCTGATCGCACTTTCTTCTCCCTTGCAGGGGCAAGGTTGCAGTGATGCCGGTTTTTGTTCGGTGAGCGCATTCCGCTCCTGGGAAGGGCCCGACCTTCCCCATCTGGTGCGAATCGGGGCCTCTTACGGACTGGCCGATTACGAGATCGGCGTCCTGACGGGTTATGTCGAGCTTCAGCGACGCTGGAGCGATCGCTGGGCCACAGATGTCCGGCTCACCCATGTGACGCAGTCGGGTCTCGGGGTGACTTCCTCCGGATGGGGGGATGTCTATTTGACCGGGCACTATGCCTTGTCACCGCGTACCCGGATCACGGCCGGGATCAAATGGCCGTTGGCGGACGGCAACCGCCAAAAGGACGGATTGCCATTGCCCATGGACCTCCAGCCCGGGCTGGGAACGGTGGATGTCATTGCCGGCGCCGGATTTCCCGTATGGAAATTGCAGGTCTTTGCCGCCATTCAACTCCCCCTCACGCAAAACGACAATGCCTTTGACCCCGGCCTGTACCCCGAAGATTCCCCCATGCGGGAAGTTGCCTCGACCAGAGGATTCGAGCGGCAGGGAGATGT
Organism: uncultured Saprospiraceae bacterium; assembly: GCA_964471595.1. Classification (GTDB taxonomy): domain Bacteria; phylum Bacteroidota; class Bacteroidia; order Chitinophagales; family Saprospiraceae; genus JAGNXB01. The sequence goes on along the minus strand of CAYYGN010000034.1, from coordinate 18,826 downwards.
GATGGTTCGGATCACTTACCCGATGGTTCTCTCCGATCGCTGGACGTTGACACCCGGGGTATTGCCCATCTTTCATCTGGGAGAGGATCGGTATCTGGATGCCAACGGGATTCGTCAACCCCTGGAAGGCTCCGGCGGATTGACCGTCAACCTGCAGGCATTTGCTGATTATGCGATAACGGACAAATCCTTCCTCCAGATACAGGCCGGTATGCCTATGGTGGTGCGGGAAACCCGTCCGGACGGATTGACACGGGCCGTCGTGGCGGTGCTGGAATGGCGAAGACATTTCTGATCAGCTCGTCCGTCACAGGCATCAACCCGCCGGCTTGCATGATGGCATGGGGCCTCCAATAAAAGGCTTAGTCAGCCGCCCTCTTTATTGACCGTGACAAGTGGGGGTGCAAATATTGACCTCTGTGCTTACGGGATGCCCGATTCATGACTTCATTGACCGGCGAAAAAAGGGAGGGCTGCCCGGACGAATCCTTCCGGGTCCTCGGCGTGCACCCAATGGCCCGCGTCGGGAAGCGTGACGAGATCTGCGGCGGGAAAGACCTCCCTGATGGACGGCCAATCATCCTGGCCGATATATCCGGAGCGACCCCCGCGGACAAACCGCACCGGCTTGTCGAAGGACTTGGTGACGGGGATTCCGGCCAGGATCCGGGGATAATGTTGCCGGATGGCTTCGAGGTTCATTTTCCAGCGGAAGCCCTCCCCTTCCCTGGCCAGGTTTTTAAGGAGGAAGCGGACGACCGCTTCATCATGGAGGGATTCGCGGAGGAGGGATTCGGCCTCGTCCCTGTCGCGCAGTTCAGTCACGGGCAGTTGCTCCAGGGCTTCGAAAATGTGCTCGTGTCCTCCGGGATAAGGCTTGATGCCGATATCGGCCACCAGGAGTTTTTCGACGAGGTCCGGATGTTCGAGGGCCATGTGCATGGCGACCTTGCCCCCCATCGAATGGCCGAGGACATGGGTCCGGTGGATCCATTCTTTCTCCAGCACACGCACCACGTCCTCCACCATTTGCGGATAGGACATTTCAGGATGATGAGGCGACCGTCCATGGTTGCGGAGGTCGGTCAATATCACCGTGTGATGCCGGGCCAAAATCCTGGCCATGGAGGCCCAGTTATCCGATGTGCCGAACAGGCCGTGCAGGATGACCAGAGGCTCCCCCTGGCCGGAGATTTTGTAGTGCAGTTCCATGCTTACAGGGCATAACCATTGGTATTGCCGTTAGGTTCGATGGCGCCGGACTACCTTTGCCCCATGATTATGCTCTCATGAGCACGGTGGGCGAATTGCTGGTCCGGCAAGTCTCGGTCCGCATTTGCGAGGAAAACATTCCCCGACTGGTGCAGTGTCTCGGCCTGTTGACGACCGAACAGATCTGGCACCGGCCGGTCACGGGCATGGCCTCGATAGGCCATCTGATCCTCCATCTGAACGGCAACGCCCGCCAGTGGATCCTGGACACCTTGTGCGGGATACCGTATACCCGCGACCGCAACCGGGAATTCGAGGAAACGGCCCACCTGACGCAAGAGGCATTGACGGCCATTTTGACCGATCTGGACCGAGATCTGAAGGCCGGATTGCCCCTGTTGACGACGGATCGCCTTTTGCAGGTGCACGAGGTCCAGGTGTTCAGGGAAGACGGCGTATCGGTCCTCGTCCATGCCATCGAGCATTTTTCCTACCACACCGGCCAGGTAGCGCGGGAGACCAAACGATGCACCGGGCGTGACCTCGGGTTTTATGCGCACCACGCCCTTTGAAATTTCCAGTTAACTTTCGGCCCTATGCGCCCGCTCCTGAAATTCCGGCAAACCTTCTTATCGTCGGAAAGAATACGCGAATGGGGGCGAAAGCCCGGATTCTGGATTTTGGTTTTTTTCCTGGGCGGACTGTTGGTGATCAACAAGCCCCCGCTGGACGACCATGCCTGGAGGCAGACCCTGACCTTGTCCATCAGTGAAAACCTGTTGGAAAACGGCGACCTGCTCCACCCCCGGACGGATATCGGGCGGGAAACGGAAGGCATAATTGCCGGAGAGTTTCCCGTATTCAATGCGCTTGTGGCCGGCACTTACGCGTTGTTTGGCGTCCATGACTGGAATGGCCGTCTGGTATCCTGGATTTTTTCCTGCATCGGCCTCTGGTTTTACTACCGGCTGATGCGCGACCGGTACGGGGACCAGGTCGCGTTGTTTGCGCTGGTGGTCTTCATGTCCTCCATTACCTATCAATTTGCTCTGAAGTCCATGCCGGATGCATTTGCCTTGTCCATGGTGGTGACCGGAACATGGGCGATGAGCCGGTATTGGCAGACGGGGCGCGTATGGCTTTGGACGCTGGCTCTGGTGACGGTCTCGGCGGGGTTGCTGAGCAAAGTGCCGTCCCTCATTGTGCTCGCCTTTTTACTGCCGGCGCTCCTGGACAAGTCAATCCCTGTTTTCCGCAAAGTGACAGGACTTATTGCCCTCGGAATCGCAGCGGGTGCGGCGGCATGGTGGATGTTTGTCTGGATGCCCCATTTGTTGGAGACCTACCGCAACCAGTTGATCTGGCCCGTCACGCTCAGCGAAGGATGGCAGATATTCCTCGACATGAAACAGGAGACGTTCCGGCGGTTTTATTATTTCGCTTTTTCCTCGCCGGTACCCCTCGTGCTGGCACTGGGCGGACTGGTTCTTTTGCTGGATGGCAGGCGCTATACGGATCTGGCCATATTCTTCGGCAGCAGTTTTGTGTTCTTTTTATTCATTTTAAAGACGGGCAATGTTTTCGCTACTCACAATTATTATGTCATCCCCTATACCCCGGTCATGGCGTGGCTGGCGGGTATGCTGGTGGCCGCCATACCCCGGCCGGTGGCCGTCCGCACCGGGTGGTTGGTCGTGTTGATGATTCCGGGATTGTTTGTCAATTTCAGAGCACCGCTGCGACAGATGGAAGGCCAGCACTATTTAAGGCTGGGAGAGATCGTGGACCGATATGTAGGACCGGAGGAAAAGATCATGGTCAACAAGGGCAATTTCAATCCGACGATGATGTATTTTGCCGGACGGCGGGGCTGGACCGTCCAAGAGGATGAGGCTCGTCAGACGACCTGGATGCCGGATTTCAGGAAACAGGGCCTCCGGTATATCGTCATCGACCGTCATATCAGTCCGGACCCGTTTCCTTACGAGCTCGTTCACGAGGATGAAGACTTCCGCATCTACAGGCCCTGAACACCCTCCGTGTGTGGCTGTTATAGCCTGAACCTTCGGGAAAGGCAGAATCTGCATGCAATACGACCTCATTTTGACAGGCGGCGGAATGGCCGGACTCTCTTTTCTGTACCAACTCCGCCAGGCGGGGTTGACGGGACTGCGCGTATTGATCCTGGACCGGGAGGAAAAGCGCAGCAATGACCGCACCTGGTGTTATTGGGAAACCGGGACCGGCCCGTTCGAAGCCATCGTTTACCGATCCTGGGATCAGGTACGCGTGCACGGAGGTCCGGAAAAACCGCTCCATCTGCCTCTGAGGGGGTACCGCTATAAAATGATCCGGGGGATCGACTTTTACCGCTTCATGGACCGGATCATCCTGGAGGATCCGATGACCGATCGTCGGGTAGCGGAGATGCGGGCCATCAGGGACTGTGGAGCCGAGGTGGAGGTGGAGACGGACCTGGGTACATTCAAGGCTCTGCAGGTCATGGACAGTACCTGGCGTCCTCCGATGGAGACGCCAGGAAGGCATCATTTGCTGCAGCACTTTTTCGGCAAGGTGATCGTCACCCCGGCTCCGGTGTTCGACCCGGACTGGCCGGATCTGATGCACTTCGGCATTCCTCAGGAAAACCAGTGCCGGTTCATGTATATCCTGCCGCTGGCCCCCGACCGGGCCCTGGTGGAATTTACGGTGTTTTCAGAATCCCTGCTGGACCGACCGGAATACGAACAGGTACTGGACGGGTATGTCCGCGGGCAATTGGGCCAGTCCGGATGGGAAGTGGAAGAAACTGAATTCGGTGTGATCCCGATGACCGATGAACCGATTCGTGAAAAGATATCCGGCCGCGTCATGCGGATCGGTACAGCAGGGGGCTATACCAATCCCGCTACCGGATTCACCTTTGCCCGCACGCAAAAAAGGATTGCCGAACTGGTGCGGCATTTCCGGACGACGGGTCAATGGGATGCACCCCGGGCGCCCTGGCAATGGCGTTTCGGATTGTATGCCGCCGTCATGCTCAATGTATTGGAACAAAAGCGGGCGCCGGCTCCCGAGCTTTTTTACGATCTGTACCAGAAGAACCCCATTGACAGGGTATTCCGGTTTCTCGACGGACAATCGTCCTTCGGGGAGGAGGTACGTCTCATGCAATCCATGGCCATACGGCCCTTCCTGCTGGCTGGGGCGGATGTCTTGCGGCGGCGAATATTCTAAGGGAGACACTCCTTTTTGAAATTTTTTTTCGAAAAAACACACGCGATTCAACTTTTCATCGTAATATTGCAATAAATAAATGAATTGACCTGTGGGAGTGACCAAAACCGCCGCCTTTACCGCCGGCCAAAACGAACTGGCCGCCATGGCCAAAGCCCTCGCGCATCCGGCCCGCATTGCCATCATCGAGTACCTGATCCGCGTCAATGCCTGTATTTGCGGTGACCTGGTGGAGGAGTTGCCATTGGCTCAGGCCACCGTCAGCCAGCACTTGCGCGAGCTGAAGGAAGCGGGCCTGATCCGCGGAAACATAGAAGGGGTATCGGTGTGCTACTGTCTTGATGCCGCCCGGTGGTCCGAATTGCGGGACCGGTTGGGCGCTTTTTTCGAGCAGGCACGACTTGCCGGCACAACCTGCTGCTGAATGCTGTCCAGGAAAACCATTAATTCACCCAATACTTGACTGAATCATGAAATCTTCAGAAGAACTCAAAGCCCTCGTCCGGGAGAAATACAGCGAAATCGCGCTCCAGTCCAGGGAACAAAACCAATCGTCCTGCTGTGGATCCGGAGGATGCAGCACGGTCGATTATTCCGTCTTCAGCGACGACTATTCCCGGCTGCAGGGCTATGTCCCCGAGGCGGATCTCGGCCTGGGATGTGGTCTTCCGACCGAATTCGCGCACATCCGGGAAGGGGATACGGTGGTCGATCTCGGCTCGGGCGCCGGCAATGACTGTTTTGTGGCGCGTTCGCTGACGGGTCCCGAAGGCCGGGTCATCGGCATCGACATGACCGAGGCCATGATCACTCAGGCCCGCGCGAATGCCTCCCGGCTCGGATTCGGCAATGTCGAATTCCGGCAGGGCGACATTGAAAACATGCCCGTAGGTGGCAACCAGGCCGACGTTGTCGTCAGCAACTGTGTCCTCAACCTGGTACCAGACAAGAAACAGGCTTTCTCGGAGATTTTCCGGATCCTCAAACCCGGGGGACATTTTTCGATATCCGATGTGGTTTTGGAGGGTGCGTTGCCCGAGGGGCTGCAGGAAGCTGCTGAGATGTACGCCGGCTGTGTCAGTGGCGCCATCCAAAAATCGGACTATCTCGAAGTCATCAGGAAACAGGGCTTTGCGGAGGTGACTGTGCAGAAAGAAAAGCGCATCGAGTTGCCCGACGACATCCTGGAGGCTTATTTGTCGGAAGACCAGCTCAGCACCTTCCGTGCATCCGGCACGGGCATTTACAGCATAACGGTGTTTGCACGCAAACCGGAGACGGCTGTCTGCTGCGGCACCGGGTGCTGCTGATGTACATCGTTCACGCATTTCGTTTCACCCAAATCCTTGGACATGCCGGTCGTTGCCGGGGAGTCGGTTACCCACTCCTTTCTTCCTTCACTCTTGTTGTATATCGACCACCTGGCCATTCCGGACATGCTTCCGGACAGACGGGAGGAACTCGATCGTCTGGCCGGCTGGATCCGTACCCGTTTGCGGGCCGGCCAGCCGGCCGACGTCATTTTCATATGCACCCACAACAGCCGCCGAAGTCAGATGGCCCAAATATGGACGGCTGTACTGGCCCGCCGGTTCGGTGTGACAGGGATAAGGGCCTGGTCGGGCGGGACTGTGTCAACGGCCTCTCACCCCCAGGCCATTCGCGCTTTGGAAAGAGCCGGTTTCAGGGTCGTCGATCCGGGTGGCTCCAATCCCAGGTATCAGATCTTTCCGGGCGAGGAGGACTCCCCTTTGGTGTGCTGGTCCAAGGTGTACGATGATGCTTCCCAACCCTCAGGGGATTTTGCAGCGGTGATGGTCTGTTCGGAAGCAGAAAAGGGTTGTCCCTATGTGCCAGGTGCAAGCGGACGATTTTCATGGCCGTTTGATGACCCCGGGGAAGCGGATGGCAACCCAGAGGAAGCCGCCGTGTATGATGCGCGCTGCCGTGAGATTGCCGCTGAGTGCCTTTATTTGATCCGACAATTCAATGCCAGATGACGGAATCAGCGACAAAAGGGATTTCATTTTTCGAACGGTATCTGACGTTATGGGTCCTCTTGTGCATTGTCACCGGCATCGTCCTTGGGGCTGTAGGAGGTGAAACCATCCGGGTGATAGCCGGATGGGAATTGTACGGTGTCAATATTCCCGTAGCGATCCTGGTCTGGCTGATGATCTTCCCGATGATGGCCTCGATCGACTTCGGCGCTATCCGGCAATGGACGACCTACGGGAAGGGACTGGGTCTCACGCTCGCGGTCAACTGGCTGATCAAGCCATTTACCATGGCCTTTTTTGCCTGGATTTTTTTTGACAAGATCTATACGGCCTGGTTGTCGCCCGGGGAAGCGGAAGCCTACATCGCCGGAGCCATTCTGCTCGGAGCGGCACCGTGTACGGCGATGGTTTTTGTATGGTCATACCTGTCCCAGGGAGACCCCAACTACACGCTGGTCCAGGTATCGGTCAACGACCTCGTCCTTCTGGTGGCGTTCATTCCCCTTGTCCGGCTCTTGTTGGGGATCACCAACATACACATTCCGTATGATGTCCTGGCCATGTCGGTGGGCGTCTTTGTGGTCATCCCCCTCGTAGCCGGATGGAGGGTCAACCGCGGGTTGATCCGCCTGAAAGGCGAGGACTGGTATCTGCGGCGGTTTCTCCCTGCGCTGAAGCCCTTTTCGATGGCTGCCCTGTTGATCACCCTTATCCTGCTTTTTGCTTTTCAGGGCCAACGAATCGTGGACAAGCCTTTTCAGATTCTGCTCATTGCGATTCCTCTGACCATTCAGACCTATTTCATTTTCTTCCTCACCTGGTGGGGAGGGCGCCGGATGGGGTTGTCCTATGCCGTATGTGCGCCCTCCGCCATGATCGGAGCGAGCAATTTTTTTGAATTGGCCGTTGCCGTGGCCATCATGTTGTTCGGTCTGGAATCGGGAGCAGCCCTGACTACTGTGGTTGGTGTCTTGATCGAGGTACCGGTGATGTTGTCTCTCGTGGCGTTGGCCAGAAAGTGGCAATACACCTGACCATCCGGATGCCTAGTGCGAGAGAACCAGATGATCCAGCAAGGCACCGGCTTTCTCCCGGTAAACGGGATCGGTACCGTTTTTCAATTCGGTCCAAAGCATGCGCGCTTCATCGGCCCGCCCCTGGCGGATACGGGCCATGGCGAGATACCAGGTGGCGGGAGCATACAGGCTTGTGTCATTAAACCGGACCCGCTCCATCCAATCGGCGGCCAGATCTTCTTTCCCCGTTTCCAGCAGACACAATCCCAGGAGATATCCACCTTCGGCATGATCGGGATAGCGTTCCAGGTGATCCTGGAGCGCCGTTTCAGCGAGGGCAAAGCGACCCGCTTCGTAATCGGCGACGGCCTGTATCCATTCCGGGGCGGGATGTGTAGGTACCGGCAAAGTGGCCCGGAGCAGATGGATATTTTGGCCTTGATGGTAACGGATTACTGCCAGGGTCCCCAAGAGGGTGGCGGTGAAAAGAATCGCCCAGGGGAGCCATCGGCCGGATAACGCCATCCTCATGCCACCAAAATTCGGAATTATTCCTGATTGCGGGGGTCAGCCGGGATCATGGAGCCGGCCGCTCGCTGCAGCCGGTCATTGATGGCGCGGCCCAGACCTTCTTCCGGCACGGGTTCGGCCAGGATGAGATCGAGAGGCAGGCTGTCGAGCCGGTGCAAGGCGGCATACAATTCACGGGCTGCGGTGTGCAGGCTGCTGTCGGGCGCCAAAATGACCTGGACTGCCGATATGCCGGGCAGCCTTCGGTCAAAGCGGAGCAAGCCGGTGCGGGGCGACCGGAGGCGAGGGTCTCCAGGTGCCAATGGTCCGAATTCGAGGCGGGTGCGCGGCGCATAATGCATGGGGAGCAGCCCCGGAGCGACCGGTGAAGGGGTTGGGAGGGCGGTATGGACTTTGCCGACAAAAGCTTCCAGATCCGGAGCTGTCACGGCGCCCTGCCGGTAAATGCACCACCTTCCGTCCTGGAGGCCGATGATGGTTGATTCAAGACCCACCGTACACGGGCCCCCATCGAGGATATAGGGTATTCGACCTTCGAGTTGATGGCTGACATGTTCGGCGGTCGTGGGACTGATCCGGGAAAACAGATTGGCGCTGGGTGCGGCGAGCGGGAACCCGCACGCGCGAATGAGGGCTAAGGCCATGGGATGGTCGGGTATCCGGATGGCGACCCGATCGAGGCCGGCGGTCACGAGATCGGGCACCAAATGGTTTCGTTCCAGCAGCAGGGTCAACGGGCCCGGCCAGAAAGTATTCGTGAGGATGTCCAACCCGGTTGGCCATTGGCGCAGCAATGCCTTTGCCTCGTCGACCTGCGCGACATGAACGATGAGGGGATTGTACAGAGGGCGTTCCTTGGTCTCGAAAATGCGTACCACCGTATCTGCGTGAAGGGCATTGCCGCCAAGGCCATACACTGTTTCCGTGGGGAATGCGACCAGATGTCCTTTCCTGAGCCAATCTGCGGCCTCCTCTATGGCGGTTCCTGTCACCGTGGCATAGGTCATGCCCGCAAAGATAGGTCAATGGAAACAGGCCCGGCAATGGTCCGGTTTTTGCCTGTTGAAGGGTATGAGCGGCTTGTCGGCAGAGGAGGCCGCCCTGCGCGTACTCCTTGTGGATGAACGGAAGGCGATGTCTCTCCGCATGGAAACGCTGTGGGCAGATACCGGTATTCCCGTCTCCGCCATCGACGTTGTTGGAGATCTGGAGGAAGGTCTCGAACGCTTGAAGGAAAAACCGCACACCGTTGTGCTCGTCAGGCCCACTGTCGGTATGGACATGCCGGCCGTGACGCACCGGATCAGGGCGGTGAATCCCTCGCAGCGGATCGCGTGGGTCGTTGATTCCGGACTTCCGGAAGAGGGTCTGGCTGCGTTGCGCGAAGGCGCGGAAGAAGTGATAGTGATCGGAGAATCGGAAGCCTGGTCCATGAGCAGGGCATTGCGGTGTACGCTGGAAAGATGGCAGTATACAAAGACCCTGGAGGATCTGCAGAACATGGCCCGGATCGGGATTTGGCAATACTACCCGGCCCGCAACGAGGTTGTCCTGTCTGATCCCATGCGGCGATTGATGGGGAACAACCCGGATGAGATCGTCAATGGTCAACCGGTTGGATCCCTGCGTGACCTTTTGGAAAGGATTCACCGGGTGGCATTGGTACGTCATCAGGTAGGTATTGATACGCGGGTTTGTCGTGAAGGTCAGGATGACCAGTACTTCCATGTCCAATGCCGCATGACGACCCAGGCCGGCGGCGATTCGATCCTGCAGGGTGTCCTGCAAGATGTCACTGACCGCTATCAGGCGGAGGAATTGCGCAATGCGCGTGACCTGGCCCGTCAAACGGCAGGCATCCGGGAACAATTCATGGCCGGGATCAGTCATGAATTGAGGACCCCGATCAACGCCATTATGGGATTGTCCCAACTCCTTTTGGCCGAAGAGCCTCCCGGTGAAAAACGGGACATGATCGGATCCATCCGGGACGCCTCGGACATTCTTTTGTGTATCGTCAATGACATTCTGGAGTTCTCAGCCATCCGTGCCGGGAAGATCGATTTTCGGGATGAAGTATTCTCACCCTCAGGACTTGTCCGGGATCTGGAGCGGATTCTCGGTCCCAAATGGCGGGAAAAAAACCTGCACTGGCACCTCGAAATCCATTCCGATGTACCCGGCAAGGTACGCGGCGACAAACTCCGGCTCAACCAGATCCTGTTCAATCTGATCGGCAATGCCGTCAAATTCACGATCAAAGGAAGGATCGGCCTTTACGTAGAGCCCTTTGAAGCCGGGGAAGGGAGGGTCGGTCTCCTGTTCCGCATTGAAGATACGGGTGTGGGCATACCCCTGGAAGCCCGGCAATCGATATTCGAGGATTTCGGTCGGGTGAGCCGGCCGCAGTACCGGTTTGAAGGCACCGGATTGGGTCTGGCCATCACGAAGCACCTGGTCGAACAACAGGGTGGAAGGATTTGGGTGGAAAGCGAAGAGGGCATTGGATCCACCTTCCATGTCGCGTTGGCTTTCGGGCTGGTACCGGAAGGCGAAGAGGAGGCTGAAAGGGCGGAATCCGAAGAACCGGAAGCGGTGTTTCAGGGATGCATCCTGGTGGTGGAGGACAACCGTCTGAACCAACTGGTTGCCCGAAAAACCCTGGAACGCCAATGGCCGCATGCGACGGTCATCATGGCGGAAACCGGCAAAATGGCATTGGACCTGATGGAGCTTTACCGTCCGGATCTGGTTTTGATGGACTTGTTGATGCCGGGCATGGACGGCTGGGAGGCAACCCGCAATATCCGGAACCATGAGGACCCGGCCATTCGAAACGTTCCGATTGTGGCGATGACCGCCAATGTCCATGTCACGCGGGACAATCAGCTCAAATCGCAGGGATTCACGGATTATGTGCTCAAGCCCTTTGAGCCCGAGCAACTCTTTCATACGATACTCCAATACGTACCCATCAAAAAACTTCGTCTATGACCGGTCCCGTGACCATCGATCTGCAATACCTGGAGACCATATCCGGCGGAGATCCGGAGGTATTGCGCGAAATGGTGGAGGCTTTGCGCCAGGAGTTGCCACAGCATCGCGCTGCCCTTGCCTTGGTCATGGAGGCGGCGGAGGCGGAAAGGGTGTTTCAGGCGAGTCATCATCTCAAATCCACGCTGGCCTATACGGGGTGCCGGATGGCCAGCGACCTCAATTTGGCCCTGGAAACCGCAGCCCGGGCCGGCGGATTGCCTGCCGAACTGAAGGCGTTGTGGGAACAACTCGATCCGGTGCTTTCGGCCGTCATTGCGGCGCTCGAGAACCGGTGAGCAGTTCATAGCGGCCTGTCTGGTCCAGGATGCCTATGTTTGAGGGAGAAATAGGGACCTGTCCATGAAACGTGTGTTGCTTTGCGAAGATGAGGATGTCATGATCACGGCCATTGAATTCCGACTGCAGAAGATCGGATGCCAGACGGTCAAGGTGCGCACGTTTGATGCGGCGGTACAGGCTTTTCAGATCGAACCCCCTGATTTGACCATCATCAGTCTGACGCTCTCCCAGCAAGGCGGCCAGAAGTTTCTGCAGTGGGTGAGACAAGCCTCGGGACGTTCCGTTCCGGTGATCATCATTTCCAATCTCGAACAGGAAGAAGAGGTCATGGAAGCCTTTGCGGCCGGAGCGGATGACTTCATCACCAAGCCCTTCAAACCGACCGAACTCATTTTGCGCGTAATGCGATTGCTGGACAAGTACACGGAAGGATGAAGGGCATTATTCTGGCCGGAGGAATGGGCACCCGCTTGTATCCCCTTACACTGGCGGTGAGCAAACAACTCATGCCGGTGTACGACAAGCCCATGATCTATTACCCGTTGTCCACCCTCATGTCAGCGGGCATTCGCGAAATTCTCGTGATTTCCACGCCGGAAGATCTCCCCCATTTCCGGAAACTTCTCCGGGACGGATCGGATATCGGAGTCCGCTTTTCCTATGTGGAACAAGCTGTCCCCAACGGTCTTGCCCAGGCATTCGTCCTGGGCAAGTCGTTTATCGGATCGGATGCCGTATCCCTTATTTTGGGGGACAATATTTTTTACGGGGCCGGACTGGAAGACCAACTCCGCCAAAGCGTCCATCCGGACGGAGGGGTTGTCTTCGCCTACCAGGTAGCAGATCCCGAACGCTATGGTGTCGTGACGTTCGATCGCGATTTTCAGGCTCTTTCCATCGAAGAGAAACCGGTAAATCCCAGGTCGCATTACGCCGTGCCCGGATTGTATTTTTATGACAACGGCGTGGTGGACATTGCCCAAAATCTGAAACCCAGTGCCAGGGGCGAATACGAAATCACCGATGTCAACCGGATTTACCTGGAGCAGGGGCGGCTGAAGGTGCGTGTGCTCAGCCGTGGCACGGCCTGGCTCGATACAGGCACACACAAGTCGCTCATGCAGGCAGGACAGTTTATTGAAGTCATTGAGGACCGGCAAGGTCTCAAGATCGGGTGCATCGAAGAAGTGGCCTGGCAGATGGGTTTTATTGACGATGCCCAACTGGAGTCCCTGGGACATAAATACCTCAAAAGCGGATACGGCGAATATCTGCTCAATCTGTTGCGATAGGGGTCTGCTGATACAGCCCGGATTCGGTCATTCATAGGCAACGTCAGCTTTGCCTTTCGTAACCCGCATTCTGCGGAGCTGCCTTCTGGTTATCATATTCCCTTTCCTCTTCATGCGGGAAAATTCCGGTACCTTGGAGACTCAACCTCCTTGTCATGCGTGTTTTTCCTGTTTTCCTGACAGCCGGTATGCTCCTGTTGTCTCTGCCCGGTAATGCCCAGCACCCTCCTGAATCCGCTGACTCCCCTACCCTGGTATCCTGGTGGCTGGATGTATCCGACCTGACGGAAAATGATGCGCGCAAGGTGTACACCGGAACATCCGGTTTTCTGGCCATCTGGAAGGAACCGATGGGCCTGGGTCCCGAAGATGCCTGGGTGCCCGTGTCCGCCTTCACCGACAACCGGGGATGGACCCATGCGCTTTACCGCCAGGAACACAGGGGGATACCGGTAAGGGGAACAGGGTTGGTCCTGCATCTCCGTGATGGCGTCGTCCACAAGGCCAACGGAAAGATAGCCCCCGGCCTGGATGTGGATACAGCGCCAAGCCTCAGCCCGGAAGAAGGGGAAGTCCGTTTGGAGGCCGAAGAGGGGATGGCGGTCCGGCTGACCGAACCGGCGAGACTCGAAATTCTGATCCCCAACCAAGGCGATGTCCATGGAGGACCCCGGCTGGCTTATCGCATCTCATTTGTGACCGATGAAGCCCTCGTACAGGGCATCCGGTATCTGGATGCCGTGACCGGTCAGATATTGCTGTCGTTGCCTACCGTTTGCACCGGAGATGTACCCGGCACGGCGAACACTTTGTACAACGGGATTCAGACAATAACGACCGACGAATTTGCCGGCGGTTTCCGCCTGCAGGAAAACGGGAGGCCGATCAGGACGCAAAATCTGCAACACACCACCAATTTGAATTTTGCCATTGATTTTACGGATGCCGATAATGTCTGGGATGAAAAAATAAAAGTGTTGCGCACGGTTACGCTGGATAACATGCAGTTTCCCTGGTGGCAAACAGGGGGGCAGCCCAAGCCGAATATTTACCTGGAATTGCGCGATGGCTTCAATACCATTGTGGCCCGCACACCGGCCATCAAGGATTCTTTCCCTTCTTTTACTTTCCCGATTCAGTTGCCGTTGCGACAGCCACCTTATACGGTCACATTCAGGGATGATGACGGTGACCCGATGAGTGATGATTTTGGGGGTCAGTTTACCGTCGGGATGGTTCCTGGAGTTTCGAATTATACTGCTTTTGGCAATTCGGGTAAATATCTGATCGTCGAAGAAAACGATCCTGCCCTTGATGCGCACTGGTGCATGGAGGAGACCTATGATTTTTTCGAGGAAACCTTCAACCGGACCAGTTACGATGGGCTCGGGGGTCAGATCCGCACTTATGTCCATTTTGCTTTTGGATGGCCGAATGCAGCCTGGGGTACGCTGGACAGCCGGATGTTCCTGGGTGACGGCAATGGCGTTCAGACCACTTATCGCACCTATCTGAATGTGGTGGCCCATGAATTTTCTCATGGAGTCATTTTCCACAACGGAGGGGGAGGGCTGGAATACACGGGAGAATCCGGGGCGCTGAACGAAAGCTTTGCGGACATTTTCGGAGCCGCCGCCGAATTCCATATCAAACCCGGAAATGCCAATTGGTTGCACGGCGAGGAAGGCGCGCTTGTGCCGGGTGATTATGTGCGTTCCATGGCCGACCCGCACAGCAAACAGCATCCGGACACCTACGGACCGGAAGATCCCTATTGGATCAATCCTGCCGATACGTTGGATGCCGGTGGCATTCATACCAATAGCGGTGTACAGAATTACTGGTTTTATTTACTCGCCGAAGGCGGCGAGGGCGTCAATGCCAAAGGCGATGCCTATTCCGTCACTGGTATCGGCCTGGACAAAGCATTACAGATCGCCTATCGCAATCTGACTGCCTACATGATCGCTTCTACGGTCCCGCTCTTTGAAGATGCCCGGGCGGGATCCATCATGGCCGCCGAGGATCTTTACGGCGCGGGATCGGCTGAAGTCGCTGCGGTGCAGGCGGCCTGGTATGCCGTCGGCATCGGACAGGGACCCGAACCGCCACCCTGGTGTAGCGGATTACAGGAATTGCAGGATCCGCAGGGTGGATTTTCGGACGGGAGCGGTATGGCCGCTTATGCCAACGGATCCCAATGTGCATGGCGCATTCAGGTGGACGGTGCCAACGCCATCACTTTGTCCTTTACGGAATTTGATGTAGAGGACGGAAAAGATTTTGTCTATGTGTACGACGGCTGGGATGAATCGGCACCGCTTTTGGCCATGGCAACCGGTACGACCATTCCGGGCAACGTCCAGTCCGGTGACGGCATCATGTACGTGAAATTTGTTTCGGATGGCGATGGTACTGCCGGTGGATGGACGGCCGGATACCAGACGACAACGGGCTCCTATTGCGATAGTTTGACCCTCTTCACGCTTCCGGTCCATGAATGGTCCGATGGCAGTGAAGCTGAAAATTACGGCAACAACACCTGGTGCCAGTGGTTGATCCAACCCGCGTCAGCGGACAGTATTTCCCTGTACGTGTTGGAACTGGACACCGAAGAGGCCCAGGATGTGGTCGAAGTCTTCGACGGGACCGACAGTACGGCTCCTTTATTGGGTGTTATTTCCGGCTCGGTCCTGCCGTCACCCGTTCATGCCGTGAGTGGAGCCATGTTTGTCCAGTTCCGCACCAATGCTTCAGGCCGGAAACCCGGATGGCGATTGCGCTATGAAACCACCCTGTCCACCGGAACAGAGGAGGAAAACGCCATGGACAATTGGCAACTTTTTCCCTCTCCAACCACGGGTCCTGTTTTTTTATCGGTCCCTGAAGGCCGGGATGGCCGGATCTCGGTGCAATGTTTTAATCAGCAGGGAATGCGGGTGCGGGATGTAATGCTGGAGGTATATCCGGGACAAAACCCGGTCATGAATCTTGCGGGCTTGCCGGCCGGATGGTATGCCTGCCGGATTTCCGGCAGCGGCGAGACAGACGTCTTCCGCATAGCTGTGGAATAACTGCCCTGGATAATTGCAATCATGCACAGGACGGCATTCATCATGAAAAAGATCTTGTCCCTTTCGGTTCAAGCGGGATGGTTGTTTTTTTTCGGCATGATGATGTTGAGGGCGGGTGCCCAGCCCGTTGGGTGGTCGGCAGAAGTGGACTCTCTGGTCGCGGCAAGTCGTGATGCCGTAGCCCGCAATCAGCCTTCTGAAGCCTTAATGCTGGTTGAGGCGGCCACCCTTTTGGCCACCCCGTATGTCGAAGAAGACCCGTCGCGATTTGCGCGTTGTCTTTTCAACCATGGCAGGGCACTGGACCGGCTCAATCGGTGGGAGGAAGCTGAACAAAAATACAAGTCAGCATTAACCATCCAGGAAAATTCCGGTTTCCCCTTCCCGGAAGATCTGGCGTGGACGTTGAACAACCTGGCTGTCCTTTACACGGCCAAAGGACAATTTGAAGAAGCGGAGCCCCTGTATCAACGCTCTCTGGAAATTCGCCAAAAGGTACTGGGTAACCAGCACCGCGATTATTTGTGGAGCCTGAATAATCTGGGCGACCATTATTACCGGAAGGGGAATTACCGCCTGTCCGAAAAATATCACCGGCTGGCCCTGGATGGGCGTGAGTCGGCCCTCGGACGTGATCACGGCGATTATTTCTGGAGTCTGAACAACCTGGCGGTGTTGTACAACCGGATCGGTCAATACGAACAGGCCGAGGCATATTATCAGGAAGCCATCGCCGTGAGATTGGCACAGGTGGGTGACACCCATATCTCCTGGGCTGTCGCTCAGAACAATTTGGCCAATTTGTATTTGAAGCTGAATCGTTTCGAGGATGCCCGTCAACGGTTCCAATCCGCCCTGGCCGTGATGGCATCAAAATTAGGGGAACAGCACGATTATGTTGCGACCGTCAAAAACAATCTGGGTCATGTGTACAAGGGCTTGCAGGATTGGGACCGGTCAGACAGCCTTTACCGCGCCGCGAAAGACATTTGGGCCGAATCGCCTGGTGTGGAGCATCCCAAATACGCGCAGGTCGTGCACAATCTCGGTGAGCTTTACGCCGCCAGCGGAAAATCGGACGAAGCGCTGGTTCAATTTGAGGAGGCCCTGGCGGTCCGGCGAAAATCACTGGGTGCCGATCATCCGGATGTGGCCAATACCTGCAATCAGTTGGCGCTCCTGCACTGGAAAGAGGGCCGGATGGAGGAGGCCGGAGCGCAATTGAAAGAGGCTGCCCGGATACAAAAAATCTTGTTGGGGGATGCCTGCCGGTTCCTGACCGAACAGGAACAGGTGTTGTACGCAGCCCGCTTTTTGGAGAACCTGGACCAGTTTTACTCATTTGCTGCCCGACAGGAGGAGTCCTCCGGCGAGTGGGTGGCCCGCTGTCTCGACCTGTCCCTATTTTACAAAGGGATGGTCCTGGATGCTTCGCAACGGCTGAGAGCCCGTGCGCTTCACGATCCGGAAACCCGTCCGGTTTTCCAGGCCTGGCGGAAGGTCAAGACATCATTGGCACAGGAATATGCCCGACCGGCCAGCCAGCGAAAAAATGTGGCGGAACTGGAGGAGCAGGCCAAACAACTGGAGAAAGAATTGGCCAACCTGATGCCGGCCCATCAGGCCAGAGAAACAGGATGGCAGGAATTGCAGGCGGTCCTGAAGCCGGGTGAGGCATTACTGGATTTCATTGCTTACACGGAATATGACCCCGACCTGACGGGACAAAGGAAGTTGGTCGCATTGACCTTGCGCAAGGAGGACCCATACCCCCGGTGGATTCCTGCGGGAGATGCCAAAGAATTGGAAGCCATTGTCCAGGTCCATCAAGACCGCAGGGCCGATTATGTCAATGATCTGTATGCATGGCCCGATCGAGGAATGATTGCATTGGGCAGCGCGCGTCGCTCGCTTTCGGAATGGATGCATGAGGTCATTCAAAATGCTGGTTTGAAGGACGTGCACACGGTCTATTTTGTACCTGCCGACCATTTGCATCGCATCAATCTTCCCGTCATTCCCCTGGATGAAGAGCGGGTGTGGAATGACAGTCTCCGATGGGTACGATTGGCCAGTGCGCGCCAATTGCTTCCGGTGGAACCATGGGCCTTCCAGGGAAAAAATGCACTGGTGTTGGGTGGCATCGAATACGATCATCTCGTCGATTCTCTGAAAGGAAAAGAGGGACAGCTGCCTACCGATAATAACTCCAGGTCAGGCTGGTCCTTTCTGCGATGGACGGAAAAAGAGTCCGCCCAAATAGCAGGCACCTTGCGCGAAGGGGGGTTTGCGGTACGTTCCTTATCGCGGCATGATGCCTCTGAGGAAGATTTCAAATCCATGGACATGGCCGGTCAATCTTCCCCGAGGGTGCTCCACATAGCCACCCATGGATACTTTTTTCCTGATCCATACGAACAAACTGGGGGACCCAACCCGGACCTGGCATTGGCACCCGTATATCAGCTCTCTGAAAATCCCATGATCCGCTCCGGGCTTGTGTTGGCAGGTGGCAATCATGCCTGGCGCAACGGTGAACCCACAGATCCAGGGCGTGAAGACGGCATTCTTACTGCCTACGAGATCAGTCAGATGAATTTGTCCAACACAGAACTGGTGGTGCTATCGGCCTGCGAAACCGGATTGGGTGACATCCAGGGCAATGAAGGGGTGTATGGCTTGCAACGGGCGTTTAAAATCGCTGGTGCCAAATATCTCATCATGTCCTTGTGGCAGGTACCCGACCGGGAGACCATGGAATTCATGACCACCTTCTACCGAAATTGGCTGGAGGAAAAACTGACCATTCCCGAGGCCTTCCGCAAGACCCAAAGGGAGATGCGGGACCGGTTTTACAATCCGTATGCGTGGGGTGCCTTCGTGTTACTGGAGTAACACTTCGGCACCCGAAGGGTGCAGATGTTATTGACAGTTATGAATTCCTTCGTGTTACTGGAGTAACACTTCGGCACCCGAAGGGTGCAGATGTTATTGACAGTTATGAATTCCTTCGTGTTACTGGAGTAACACTTCGGCACCCGAAGGGTGCAGATGTTATTGACAGTTATGAATTCCTTCGTGTTACTGGAGTAACACTTCGGCACCCGAAGGGTGCAGATGTTATTGAC
>CAYYGN010000033.1:0-28305 GCA_964471595.1 uncultured Saprospiraceae bacterium | reverse complement strand
TACACCGTTTTCTTTCAGATCAAACCGGTAACCCAGCTGGAACATCCAGTAATTGAAGGCTTCAGCGGCAAACGAATTTTCCTCGAAGTCGTTGAGACGGGCACGCACCATGTTGGACGTGCTTAACCCAAAATACAGGGTGTTACGGAATTGTCCGTACACGCCAGCCGACGCGTCAAACCAGGAGGCGCCTTCCAGGCGGTCTTCGATTAACGGATCATTGACCTGTTGGGCTACGTTGTCGCGAATCCCGGCATCCAGCCGCTCCTGGTGAAATTCCGTACTTACCCCGGCGCCAATGCGAAAGTCCTTGGTGGCGTAAAAGTGATAGCCGTAGGACAATTGGCCCCGATAACGAGCCAGGGCACCGGCCTTTTCGGTAAAGAGCAATAGCCCGAGCCCCAACCGGTCAGCCACCGGGCCGTTCCAGGTGACGGCATACGATGAAGGGGCATTCTTGAAGCCAGCCCAACTGTTCCGCATGTGGAAATTCAGCTGGTGATCGCCACTGATCCCCGCATATCCGGGATTGGTCAGGAACGGGTTGACGATCGTGTGGGTGAAGATGGCTTCATCCTGTGCCTGCAATGTCCCGAAGGTGCAAGCGGCCAGTAAGAGGATGTATAGCTTTTTCATGTTCTTGGGATGTTTGGGATGGGAGAAATCAACGGAGAATGTTGATGGTTCCTTTCAACAATTGGGTTTCACCGAAGAGCTCGTACTCCAAAACAAAGAAGTACAAACCCTCTGCCAATTCGGTGCCGGAAGGGCCTGTACCCATCCAATTATTTTGATAATTCGTCGTGGCATAGACCAGTTGGCCCCAGCGGTTGAAGATTTCCAGCTTGTGATCGCGATACCGCTCATCCGTGATGCAACTGATCCAGAATTGGTCATTGGTATTGTCATTGTTCGGTGTGATGACCTCCCGGTATTGCAGACATTCCATATCCACAATTTCGGCGCAGGCGGTCTTCGAACAATTCCGGACATTGGTCACCGTTACACAATAATTACCGGCTTCCAGATTCTGAATGGTCTCGGTGGTGTCACCTGTATTCCACAGGAACGAATAGGGTTGCTGGAAAGGTCCGTTGACCGCGACATAAGCACCCGCCAGTGGCGGTTCGCCGAGCGTGATCACCTCGATGGTCCAGGCCGCAGAAGAGGTCAGCGTGGTCGTACCCACGAATGCTTTGCCCGTCGCGTCGGTGATTGTCACGGAATAAACAACATTGGCGCAGAGATTGGTCGCAATGGCCGAAGTGCTGCCTCCTGCATTTGGGCTCCACTTGAAAGTCACCGGCTGGACGGCAGATCCCGGCGGAAAGGCTACCGCCGTACCGTCGCAAACCCCGTGACAGGACACGTTGAACATGTCAAACTGGGACAACTGGAAGGTGACCAGATTGTCATCCGCCTGATTGACCGTTGCATTGTGCACACGTGTACACCCTGCCGCATCCGTTACCGTGACGCTGTAGGCGCCGGCGGCTACACCGGTCAGGTTCTTGGTGACAGCACCGTTGGACCACAGATAGGTGTAATTGGGCAATCCACCCGAAACCGTCAGGGTTACTCCCCCGTTGGCCTGGCCTGCAGTGGCATTCTGGGTGGTGGAAGTAACGGTAATCGCGGAATGGCTGTTGACCAGCGTAAAAGATTGTGTTCGCGTGCATCCGGCCTGGTCGGTCACCGTCACGGTATGGGATCCTGCAGCAATGTTGCTTCGGTCCTTGTCGGTACTTCCACCATTCCACAGATAGGAATAACTTCCCGTCCCTCCGGACACCGTGAGCACAATGCTTCCCGTATTGCCGCCATGACAGGCAATGTCGGTCTTCTCCCCACTGATCTGGATTTGGGAAGGCTCGGTAATTTGAATGGGCTCCAGGACGACGGTGCATCCCGTGGAAGACATGATGGTGGGCGTGTAGAAACCAGGCCCCAGGTTGGTGAGATTGGGGCCGGTACCGGCCGTGCTGGGATCCCATGTTACGGTAAAGGATCCGGGAGGCAAGGACAGTGTGATGGTGCCGTTCTTGGCCCCAAAACAGGTCACATTTGTCGTTGTGGTCATACCCGGGTCAATATTGGTGCTGTTGACCGTAAACAAAGGACCCTGACGGGTACAACCGTTGGCGTCAGTGACGGTAGGTGCGTAATTACCACCTGCCAGATTGGTCAATGGATTGCCCGTTTTGCCGCCACCCCAGTTGACCGTGTAGGGCGGCGTACCACCCGTGATCGTCAAAGCGATACTGCCATCCAATTCACCTTCGCAGGATTCATGGGTGACGACGCCTGTGATATTGATCGCCGGCGGTTGGGTAACGTTGATGTTGCCCGACTCCCAGGTGCAATCAGGTATGGTGTTGTCGATAATGGTGACTTTATAAGTCCCGGCCTGCAGATTCGTGGGGTTTTTGGTATTCGGCAGGACGGGTTGCCAGACATAGGTATAATTGCCCGACCCTCCCGTGACGATGAGGTTGATGGCACCGTCCGTACCGCCGTTGCATTTGACGTTGGTGGTAATGGCGGCCGTCACGTTGATGTCACAGTCGCATTTGATGGTGCGGATCTTGCCGTTTTTCTGGATGAGGCCCACCACGCCGTCAATGTCGACGGCCTCGGAAGGACTGCCATTACTGTTGGCGGTAAGAAACCGGAGCTCCACACTGTCGCCTTCCGCCATCAGATTCTGGAAGCAGAACTGGGCATAAACATCATTCGTGTCAAGGGTGACACCGTTGAAGGTTTTGTCTTCGTACAATAAAGAAAGCGTGTCGCTTTTACCCTGGGTATTCAGCGAAAACGAAAGCGAACCGAGATTGCAGTCAATGCCCGCCAGTTTCGGGCTGCATCCTTTGACAGCTACGAGCTTCACTTTCGTCGTGTCAAAGGTCATGAAAGTATTCAGACCTATGATGTTGGTGAAGTCTTTCGTTTTGAGGGGGACACAAAAGGTGTCCTGCGGACATACCTCTCTCGTGCCCAGGTCCAGGGTCATCGTCTTGGTATTGCCAATGGTAACACTGCCGTTGACGGTATTGGTGGGTACGATTTGTTCGGAAGAGTCGCGCAACTGGATATTGCCGGTAAAATTGACGCCAAACGTCTGGCCGACGTTCCCGTTGACGTTGAAGCAAATCTCGAACAAGGTCGTGCCCGCTGGTAGTGTGACGCCACCGCTAAAGATGAACCAACTGAAATTCAGGGTATTGTTGACAACACCAAAGTTGGGGGGTTCGGGATTGCAGACAATCCCCATGGCCTGGTTGCAGTTGGTGATGCTGGCGAAAGAAAGATTGGCTTGCGGCCAGGTGACACTGAATTCAGCCAACTGGATATTGTTGAAATTGTTGGCGGTGACCGGTACGCAAACCGTAGAGCCGGAAGGACCTGTGGCATTGCCCAGGATCAAAGTGGCTCCGTTGAACGGCCCGGACGAAATATTGATCGTGGCCGGCTGCGGGTTGGGGATACCCACATTGTTTCCGTTCTGGTCAATGACTTCGCAATTGTAATTGTTCAGCTGGTCGCAGAATACGCGCAGCTGGGAGGAGCCCGCGGCTTTGGCTCTCAGTCGCACGGCAGCGATGGCCGTTCCGGGGGCTACGGACTTCCCGGTGCCCTGGACATCGGTCCATATCATCCGGATACCGGGGCCGAAAAAGGGCGTGCCGGGGGGAGGGATGTAATTCAGCTCCATGCCGTTGAAGGCGCCCAGGGTGTCCAGCAAAGGCCAGGCATCTACAAAATCGAGACGGCCGTTGTCAAAAGTCATGGTGAATTCCAGACCGAGAAGATTGGTGAATCCCCCGTCTACCACCAGGTTGAAGGTTTTCTCCTCCCCGATGGTCATGTTGGACGTGGCGGGCTCAAACCGCAACTGCAACTGGGCATGGGCATAGCCCGTGCACAAGAGCAGCACGACCAGGATTAACAATTGCATTGGTTTCATTGTCCTTGGAATTTGGAATGGGAAATGGGGTCGTGGTTATTTTTGGACCAGCATCCTTTTGATGTAGCGGCTGCCGGATGTCTCCACCATGATGAAGTATCCGCCACTGGCAAGGGCTTGAACGGCCGGCAGGCTGACCTCCTGCTGGCCGGGCTCGAGATGCCGGTCAATCTGGTAAACGGTATTTCCTGACAGGTCAACGACGCGAATGTGCACGTCCATGGATTGGGTCACGGACAATAACACATCACACCATTCCCGGCAGGGATTGGGTATGATCTGGACGACGATGGGACCGGACAGGAGCGAGCGGGCGGCCGAACCTTCATCCACCCGGACCAGGCCAAAAGTGAATTCCACCGGCATGATGTCATTGTTGTAGTTGACAACCTCCGGCTCCAGCGGCACATCGCTGAAACTGATCCACGTGGAATCTTCGACGGATCCCACCACAACAAACTTCAGGGTAAAAATGGTATGTCCATCCTCCACACTGAATCCGGTATCCGGATTGTCCGCCTGCCAAACGGCGCGGAATGATCCCGGTGTATCCTCGTGGTAGTCGAATAATTCGATTTTGTCCAGGTCGTAATTGGTGACTTCCTGAAAGGAAATGACCGCCGGATCCCATGCCAGTGAAAACTGAAATCCCCCGATGCTGTCGAATTGAACCACCTGAACCGGTACTTCAATCGTCGTACCCGGTTGGGCTATTTGAGAACCAATGGTGAAACCCACCTGGGCCTGCAGGACAGGAACAGCGGCCAGCAGGAGCAACAGACTGACCAAAATGCGGTGGGTGAAAAAAGATGCCCTTTCGGAAAAGGGTAGGGCGCAGGAATACGCAGGGCGCGTAAACGTGTTCATGGGATGGTAGATTTGATACCCGGAAGTCCATCGGGATTCCACCATCCGCGACCCGTATGCCTGTCCGTTGCAAGGCACGGACCAACAAGACATCCTCTAATCACGATTCGTGAAGAAGCATCTCGAATGGCGTTCTGCACAAAAAGCACAGGACCAGGAATCAGGCAGGGGAAAAATTGTCTTTCTCCCCGGTTTGGAGTGGTTGCGTTTCCGCGTGGTTTTCTGGGTATGTTGTTCAATCGTTGACAGGACAAAAATAGGTCCAATTCCGCCGAAACGCATACCCTGAATGGGGTATATTTCAAATTACAACATATCGAAATATGTAAATACTTTACATATAAAGACTATTGATATCTAATTGTACTTGGAATCTTGCCTGTTATATATGGCCGTTTTGGAAAATGTGTCCTCCGTGCCAAAGTCTTAAGCCAGATGATGCTCATAGGTAATATGCAACAGCTTTTGCGTGTTGTTCACACCCACCTTCCGGAGAATGTTCTTGCGGTGGACACTCACCGTCTGTTCGGAAATGTAGAGCAAGTCGGCGATCTCCCGGTTGTTCAGTCCCTTTTTGATCTGGGCCAGCACTTCGATCTCCCGGCGGGTCAGCTCGAAACGCAAATGGAAATAATCGCGAAAGGCCGGGTGCACTTCGGGGACTTCCCCTCTTTGCCCATCACTCAGTACAATACCTTCTCCCATGAAAACCTCCTTTCGGAGCACTTGGAGAATGGCTTCCTTGAGATGAGGGGCGGGACTGGACTTGTGCAGATAACCCGAAATCCCCAATTTGAAACTCTGCCTCACCAGCTTGGGCTCGCGGTAATGACTGTACACGATGATGGTCAGCCGTTGTAAATGGATGGATTGTTCCAATCCTTCCAACAAATCGCCGGGAGGCAGGTGCAACTCACTGATGATCAGGTCGGGCACCTGTTGCTGAATCTGCAACAAGAGGTCCTGTATGTCAGCGGTTTCCCGGATCACCGCCCCGGGAAACCATTCCTGCAAAAGATACCGGAGGCCCAGGCGAAAAACCGGATGAGGGTCTGCCAGCACAATTTCCTTAGGGGAGGATGCAGACATACGTCGATGGGATTTCAGCAAAGATAGACGCAAATCCCTGTATCCACAACCCGCAGGCTGGTCCGGTTCAGGGACGCGCCACCACGACCCGCTGCTGCCACCGCTGTCCGTCTCTGCCCAGCCAGGTCAGGTGGTACACCCCGGAAGGGAGAAATACGTTGTTGCCCAATGCCAGGTATTCTCCGGAGGCCTGTACCTCCCAGATCCGTCGACCGAGGGCATCATACAACACCCACTCGCCCTCCATGGGCATTCCGGGCCCCTCTACCCGAAAGTGACCGTTCGAAGGGTTGGGATAAAGAGCCCAACCTTTTCCGGGCTCCTCCGGATCCGTAGAGGAATGGCAATCCTCCGTCACTACGTCCAACACCAGGCCAAGCGGTTGAATGTAATTGGGGCACACCTCGGGAGCTCCGCTCACCGTGTAACCTCCCTCCTCGGTGACAGCGAGGATCGTACCGTTCTCCCCTTCCAGAGGTTCTCCATCCCTGTACCAGGTGATGTTTACTGTGTACGGCAGTTGTAGCTCGAGAAACATGGTATCTCCGCGGCACACGACAAAATGTTCCTCCACGGGGTCGAATTCATAATCACCGGTATGTTGCACTACCGGTAACAAGAAGGCCCACCCGTCCACCAAAACCGTATCCGAGTTGGCCGTACAGGTATCCGAAGTGACCGCCACGAATACGCGCCAAAGGATATCGGATTCGGTGATGATTAAAAAAGAGTCCGTGGCACCGGAAATGATTTCTGCTTCCGAACCACCCCATGCTATGCGGTACCATTGGTAGGCATCGAATGCTTGGGTGGAAAGCTGCCCGGATTCAAAAGGACACAACACGGGACTTCCCTCCAGCGTGGGCTGCAGGTCACATTGGCCATACGCCGGATGTAAATACGCACCGGCCAGTGCAATGAACAGAATAAGAGTAGGAACCTTCAACATGGAATAATCGTTTTTCCATCTTAACGGCCTTTGCCCCGATTCCGTTGGAAAGGCAGAAATGAAAGTCATTTTGGGAAACCCTGGCCGGGCATTTCCTGTTTTCGGAAAAGCACCTTGAAAAGGACAGATGCCGGTCATGGAAAAGAAATGGGCCCGACGTTGGTGGCAGAAAATCAAACCTTTTCTGACCGAACGGATGTCCCCGCATCAACAAGCTCTCGCCTTGTCATTTGCCCTGCTTTGGGGCACCATTCCGCTGCTGGGCCCGGTGTCTTTGATCGGGCTGATGAGTTGTTGGTTTCTCCGCCTGTCCGTACCGCTGGTTTTGGGCGTCATCTGGATGCTCACCCCTTTACAGGTAATGCTCGCGTTGCCTTTCCGGCAATTGGGTGCCTGGTGGTTCCCGGCTTCCCGGCCAGGTCTGTTTCAACCCCAGGCGGAGATATTGTGGTGGGAGATGGCCGGGACCTGGCAGTTGCAGGCCCTTGAAGCCTGGGCAGTAATCATGATTCCATTGGCTTCCGGATTTTATTTCTGG
Source organism: uncultured Saprospiraceae bacterium (assembly GCA_964471595.1). GTDB lineage: Bacteria > Bacteroidota > Bacteroidia > Chitinophagales > Saprospiraceae > JAGNXB01. Next base: position 20,895 of record CAYYGN010000033.1, on the reverse strand, counting down.
TGGCTCCGGCGGGCGTCCAGGGCCGTCTTGAATGCACAGCCTTTGGATCCCGAAATGGACCATTCGGATGATTGATTTCCGACCGTATTCCAGCCCTTGCGGTTGCCGGGATGCAGCGCATCAACCGGAACAATCATCTTTTTCTCCTTAATAAAAGAGTCCGCCTTCCAGTGGAAAGACGGACTCTTTGCATCAAGCTCAGTGGGAGGGTTTACTCCTCTTCCTTGCGATTGCTTTTGACTTCTTCTCTTTGCAGATTGGCCGAGTTGCGTTGCTCCTCGGTCAATACGGCATCAAAAACCTCTTTCTGGAATTCCTGGCGCATCGCTCTGCGGGACTCACGGTCTGCCGCAGAGGCGAAATCGTATTTCGCGGCGATAGCCTCCACTTGCTGCAGTTGCTCGGGCGTGAGCTCGATGCCCATTCGCCCGAATTGAGCGGCAAACTGACTGGAGACACGTTCACGGGCTTCATCGGCATTCAGGGCCGCATCATTGCCTTCGGTCGAGGGATTTGCGGTGGGCGTTTCGGTTCCGGTAGTGGCATTGTCGGTGTTTCCACCGTTCTTGCAACCGGTCTGACCACTCAGGGCCATAACCGTGATGAGAAGGAGGGCAATCAATTTCATGGATGTTGATTTATGGGCAAAATGAATGGGTTGAAGATAAGGATAACCTGAGATCATACGTCCTTTGATCATTCGGGTTTCACACCTCTTGAAGAAGGGGGCCCTGGCATACCTGGATGAAATCATCCTCCAGATCGTGCTTTTTCAGGGCGAGATATTTTTTCACCATTTCCGGATCGCGGAGGGCGGCTATGGCCTTGCGATATCGCTCGGAATCATTGAAGAAATCACCGGCCAGCAACATGTGGTAGATGGTGTATATGGCTTCAAACTGATCATGAGAAATTCCGTCGGAACCGGCAAGTTCGGGGAAAGCCATCGCTGAAGGTTCATAAAAGGCAAGGATCAGATCCTCCACCACCTTGTACCCTTTTTCCATGATGGCATAACCCTCCTTCAGCCGGCTGTTGTCACCGTTGTGAAGATATTCGGCAATACCGGGCGATACGAGCTTGGCACTCTTCATCCCCAGAAAAATGCCACTGGAAAATATTGGATCCAAAAAGGCACCCGCATCACCGAGTATGGCAAAATTGTCCCCATACTTCTGCTCGGCATAATAGGAGAAATCACCATTGCTGACCACCTCCCAACACATCTCCGCACCGTCAATCACCTGCATGACGACATCCGATTGGGCGAGTTCGTTGAGATACAACACCTTTTGCCACTCCCGGGGTCCATGCTCTTTCATCAGGATGCGTCTCTGCTCCTGGGCATAACTCATGTTGATGGCAAGGCCGATACTGATGCGGTCGGGGCCAATCGGAATGAGCCAGATCCACCCGAGTTTGTCGCCGCCAAAATGGACAATGGAGATGTTGCCGTTGGCCAGCGAGGCATTGTACTTGGGATTGGCCCAGTGAGAGCTCAGTGCCAGGCGCACATGAAGGCGCTCGAAGGGCTTTTGATTGCCCAGTTTTTTGGCCAGGAAGCAATCCTGTCCGCTGGCATCCACCAGGAAACGACCCGCGTATGTTCTTTCTCCATCCACAGGATGGGTGGTCTTGACCAGCACGCCTCCACCGGGTGCATGCAGATCGACATCGGTGACATGCACTTCCTCGAGCGCAATGGCGCCTTCTTTGCGCGCATTGTTCAACATCATGTCGTCAAACAGGGACCTGCGGGCATGGAAGGAAAGGCAATAGGGCTCCTCCAGGATTTTGGTGAAACACCAATGGGAACTCCTCGAGCCATCCGCATTGGAAAAAGTAACGCCCGGTTTACGGGTGTAATGAGCTTTCATGTGTTCCAGCACACCCACCTCTTCGAACAAGTCGTAGCAGAAGGGCAACATGGATTCACCGACGTGCTCCCGCGGGTATTTCATCTTTTCCAGCACGAGGACGGAAAGGCCTTCCCGGCGCAGGAAAGTCGCCGTCGTGCTCCCGGTGGGACCCCCACCAATGATGATGACATCATAAGAATTGTTCATGGGACAGAGATATTCGCTGTTATCAGAAAATGAGTACAAAGTTATGCATCTTTTTCCTTGAAAAACAAGGGTTAGAGGCCCATCGTTTGGGCTATGATGGTCAATTGCATCTCGGAAGTGCCGGAATACAGGGTACTGGCCAGTGCGTCCATGTGGGACTGTTCCACATCCGGGTCCACGATGCCCGATCCACGGAAAAGCAGACTGATGCCAAGAGTGACTTCCTTGTACAGTTCGGATATGCACCACTTGGACATGGCGGCCTCCCGGGTTGCGGGACGCCCTTCATCCATCTTCCAGGCGGCCGAATAGGCCAATAGCCGTGCGGCCTCCCATTGGGATTGCCAGGCAGCCAGTTGGTGGCTGGCCACCTGCAGTGCATGCCTTTCGGTTCCGCTCCGGATTCGTGTGCGCAGCAATTCCGTCGCCTTCTCCAGCAGCCGTTGGATGTTGCCCAGATGGCCGCCGCCGAGACAGACCCGCTCCCATTCCATCGATCGGTTGAAGAGGTGCGCCCCCTTGCCTTCGCCCCCGACCATAAATTCCCTGCCTACTTCCATGTGTTGGAAGTACAGACTACCCAACGGACTGGTGGTCAATCCCGCCTTTTCGATCACTGGACCTTTTTCAAAAGTGTGGTGCTGACGGTCCAGCCAAAACGCGCTGATGCCCCCTAGAAATCCGCGGTCGGGATCGGTGGCCGCATACAACAACACCTGGTCGGCCACAGGACCGTTGCTGACAAACGTTTTGGTTCCGGTGACCACATACCGGTCTTCATGGGGCACTGCCTGCGTTCTCATCGAAAAAGCATCCGAACCGGAGCCGGGCTCACTCATGGCATTGGCCGCAATGCGTGAGCCGTCGCACAATCCGGGCAGATATTCCTGACGGAGCCTTTCCGATCCAAAGAGCCACAACGGCACCACACATGCCAGCAAATGGGCGCTCAAGGCGAAATTGAGTCCGTTGTCGGGATGGGCATATCCCAAGGCTTCAAGGGCAATCAGGGTGTCCAGCGCTCCGAGTCCCCGTCCTCCGTAGGCGCGGGGGATGGAAAGTCCAGGCAAACCTATGCGGCCGCATGCCTCCCACCGGTCCCGTTCAAAATAAGGGGAGCCCACACCCGGCACGAGCTCCTGCCGGGCAAATGCCAGGATCTCCTCCCGCAAGGCTTGTTGATCATCGCTGAGACGAAAGGCAAGCATGGGGCTCAGAGTGTTCGCTGGAGAGCTGGGTAATCGATCTTGTGTGTGCTGGTCTTGGGCAATTCCCCCATCAGTTCCGTCTGGTCAGGCAACATATAGGCGGGAAGGTGATGGCCCAGGAAATCCTGCAGGGCCATTGCGCCGAGCGGTTCAGCCGTCCGGGTACTGTAAAAGGCGTGGATGCGCCACTCGCCCGCCGGACCGGCCACGGCGACAACTCCTGCTTCGGTGATATCGGGATGCCGGTGCAAGGCCGCCTCCACTTCACCCAATTCGATCCGGTAGCCGTGACGCTTCACCATCCTGTCCTTGCGGCTGACATAGACCAGGTCACCCCGTTCATCCACCCTTACAATATCCCCGGTATGGTAACATTTTTCTCCGTGGTGCCAGGTGAAAGCCCCGGCATTCCGTTCCGGCTGCTGCAGATACCCCGCCATGACCGAGCGACCACCAACGAGCAATTCGCCCTCCCTCCCGGGCAAGACCGGAAAAATGCCTTCTTCCGAAAGGATGTAACATGTGGCATAGGGACAGGGGCTTCCGATAGGGTAGGGCGCGGTACGTCCGGGTTCTGGCAACTCCGGCAGGGAATACCAGGTACAAACATTGGTTTCCGTTGGCCCGTAAAGGTTGTGAAATCCGGCCTGGGGCCATCTCGCCATCAAGGCATGCAGGGGTTCGGTGGGGAATACCTCTCCGGCAAACAGGACCACCCTGAGGGTGTTATGACCATAGCGCTCCATCCGTCCAAACCGCAACATCATCTTCAGGGTAGTGGGGGTGGCATACCATACGGTCACGCCAAACCGGTCGATGACCTCGGCCAGCAAAAGAGGATTGCGGGCTTCGGCGGCGTCAATCAGGACTACCGTAGCCCCGCAATACAGTCCGGCGTACAGATCGAAAACCGACAGGTCAAAATGGAAGGGCGCCAGGGAGGACACCACATCTTGTCCGGAAAGAGAAAAGGTGCGCGCGGCCCAGTCGATAAAACACCAGGCGTTATCCTCAGTGATCATGACACCTTTGGGAAATCCGGTCGAACCGGAGGTATAAAGGATGTAGGCCAGGTCAGGGGGAGCCTCTACAGGTGACAGACCGCGCCAGGAGAGCTGCAGCACTGCCAGGGTGGTACCTCCGGCATCTACCAGCAGGCATTGATCCGCGTCCAGATCATCCATCCATGCTTTCGCCCGCTCAGGTGTCGTGATGAGCTGTTCGACACGGGCATCACGCAGGATGTATAGGCTCCTGGACCCGGGAGCATCATAATCCACCGGCACATATGCGCCTCCACACCGGATGATTCCGAAAATCGAGGCCACAGCACCGATGTTCTTGGGTAGACACACGGCCATGCGTGCACCAGGAGTAAAAGCTGGTATGGCATCCCGGATCGTGGCACTCCAAAGGTCCAGTTGCCCGAACGTACAGGATTGCCCTTTCAGGTCCATCAGGGCGGTATGGGCCGGATTTTGCTTCAGGGCCGCTTCGAGTTGCGTCCGCCATGGTCCCATGTGGGTCACTGTTTACCCCGTACAAAGGTCTCGATCAAATCCAGGGTGTCGAGGTTGTCATTGTTGACCTCATGGGGTTGGAACTGGATTCCGAAGTTTTTCTCCAGGAATTCGACGAGCAAAAGGGCTGAGATGGAATCGATGAGGCGGCTGCTCAAAAGCGGTGTGGCATCATTCAATTCCTCCGCCTTGACCGGCAAATGCAGATCATTGAGCAAATAAGCTTTGACTTTTTCCTTGATGTCGGACATTTTGGTGACGCTTTGAGAGGTTAATGGGAAAACGCCGGAATCCTGTAGCGAGGTATCAGGGTCCGGTCCGGAAGGAAACCATACCGCCTGTTGTTTTTCAGGACCGGCACGGCGCCTGCCGCATTCCGGCCTCTTCTGACCGGAGCAACATATGGAGCCTTTTACAAATACGATGCCAACACTCCGGCATCCCTTTTACCAGCCGAAAACCCCGGTCATTGAACCCAAACGTGCATTAGGATGCGTAGTGAAGCCGCTGATTGCCATGGAATCAGTTTTTTCGCTGACGAGGCATAGCGGGCTATGTAGAGGAAGGGGAAAGCCTGTGCATGAAGCAAGTAGGGGCTGCAGTAGCACCCTTTTGAGACACGTTGAATTTCACATATCCTGATTTTTTCTTCGTCGTCTTGTCATGTATTTTCTTTTTACCGGCGTCATTGTCATCAGATTTGTCCAATGGACACATTATGAGTATATTAAGTTAATTTTTAAACTTTTATCCATTTCCTGATGCACGATTTTGGTTGAACATTTGGCCCACGCCTTGCGTATCGGTATGGGGTTTCCCTGCGTTCAATATCCGCCATGCAATTCCTTGTCCCCACATTCCTGATCGCCAGCCTGGCGGTGGTGATCCCCATACTGATTCACCTCTTCTGGTTCAGGCGGTTCAAACCGGTCTATTTCACCAATGTGCGCTTTTTGCGTGAACTCAAGGAGGAAACGGCTTCCCGCTCCCGGCTGCGCAATCTTTTGGTCCTGGCTACAAGGATCGGTGCGATCCTCAGCCTGGTCATGGCTTTTGCCCAACCCTTCCTGCCCAAAGGCACAGCTTCAGCCTCCGGTCCCAAAGCGGTCAGCATCTATATCGACAACTCCTACAGCATGATGGCGCAGAGCCGGGATGTTTCCTCGCTCGACCTGGCCCGCCAACGCGCCAGAAAAATCGTGGAGGGGTATTCGCCCACCGATCGGTTCCAGATCATCACCAATGATCCTTCCGGTGCCGGACTCCGTCTCGTGGACCGCGAAGAAGCCCTGGGTGCCATCGACGAAATTCGCCCTGGCCCTGCGGTGACGCCTCTTTCAACCGTCATGGCCCGTCAGCGCCAGGTCCTGGCTTCCGAACCCGACCGTACCCCTGTCAGTTATCTCCTCTCCGACTTTCAAAAGCACAGCGAGCTGTCAGCCATCCGGGCAGACACCGGATGGGAAGTGGTGGCCATCCCCTTCCCGCCCATCCGGGAATTGAATGTCGCCATCGATTCCGTGTGGATGGAAGAACCGGTGTGGCTCACCCGTCAGGCAGGGACGTTGTTGGTTCGACTGCGCAACTACGGATCAGAACCCGTGGAGCAGGTGCGACTTGCCCTGCGGGAAGGGGGACAGGAAAAGCCGGTTTCCGTCCTGACCATCCCCGGCAGATCCGATGTCACCGATACCGTGGTGTTTGTCCCGCAAACGACAGGATGGCAGGACATCGAGCTCTTCATTCACGACTATCCCATACAGTTTGACGACCGCTACCACATTACCTTCGAAGTCAAGGAAAAATTACAGGTGCTGGTCATCCGGGAAGGAGCGCCCACCCCATTCCTGCAAAAAGGACTGGAGGGCATTCACGCCATCGAACCCACCCTGCAGAATTGGGACCGGCTGGATTACGACAGGTTTGGTGAATACCAGCTCATTGTCCTCGATAACGTACCTGAAATTTCCAGCGGCCTCCAGACAGCGTTGCGCGCTTATGCGGATCAGGGAGGGAATGTAATGATCTTTCCTCCCGCGGGAAAAAAGGATTTGCCGGGTTACAACGAAGCCCTTTCCGCTTTCGGAGCCCCTCGCCTCGAAGGCTGGGAAGAGCGCGAACGCCAGGCTGGAAATCTGAATACGGCTTCGCAACTTTTTCGCGACGTTTATACCAATCCCGATGCCAACCTGCGATTGCCCCTGACCCGTGGCAACTACCGGCTTTCGAAGGCAGGAGCGGGGGCCCGGGAAGCATTGCTCACCTACCGGGATGGTACTTCCATGCTGGTAAGGGTCCCCGGTCAACAAGGCAATCTCTTCCTCTCTGCGGCGCCCCTCGATCCCGCCTGGAGCGACCTGGGGCGCAATGGCGAGGTGTTCATTCCGATGATTTACAGGATGGCCCTGGCTGGTCAGCCGGCCCGCCCAATGAGCTACACCTTGGGGACGGGTGCAGAAATGGCGCTGACCGTCAAAGAATTGCGACCATCCGAAAAGCCGGCACGGCTGCGATCAGAACAAGCCGAGTTTATCCCGGGGCAAAGAATGGTGGGTACGACGCTGCGCCTCAGCGTCCCCGGAGATCCTGTCAAGGCAGGGGTCTATCAGGTCGTGGGCGAGGGAGATCTCGTCCATGGGCATGTGGCCCTGCATGATGACCGTCGGGAATCCGTACAGGAATTCCTGACACCGTCCGATCTGGAAGAAGCAGGTTTCCAATTGCCAGACGACATGGCCCTCGCCGATTTGTCGGCCTGGGTCGGCGAAAAGGAAAGAGGCGTGGTGTTATGGCGTTGGTTTGTAATTTTGGCCCTGGCCTTCCTTCTGGCAGAGACGCTCTTGCTCCGCCTTTGGAGGCCCTGAGGACCCGCCTATGAAAGTACTGATCCGCCAGGCGGTCATTGTGGACCCCGGCAACCCTCTGCATCTTCGCCGGAATGACATCCTGGTGAAAGATGGGCACATCGATGCCATCGGTCCGGAAATCCGGGAAAAAGACGCAGAACTTTGGGATGGGGAAGACCTCCATGTCTCACCCGGGTGGGTCGATATCGGCACCCAAACCATGGACCCCGGATTTGAACACAGGGAAGATCTCGCCTCCTTGTGCCGGGCAGGTGCCGCAGGGGGCTACACGGCCCTGGCCGTATTCCCCAATACCGACCCTTTCACCCATGGCAAAGCCGAGGTGAGATACCTGCGGCAACTCAATGACCTCCAACCGGTCCGTATCCTGCCTGTCGGGGGCATCTCCCGCAACGGAGCGGGGGAAGACATCGCCGAGATGTACGATATGCGGGATGCAGGGGCCGTGGCTTTTTCCGACGGCAGTCTACCCGTTCAGAAATCCGGACTGCTCCTGCGGGCGTTGCTCTATGTCAAAGCCCTGGAAGGGCTGATCATTGATCAACCGCTGGATTTCTCCCTGGCCGCCAAAGGACAGATCCATGAAGGGCCGGTGGGAACGCGGCTGGGCATGCGGGGCATTCCGTCCCTCGCCGAATCCTCCCAGGTGTACCGCAATATCCAGTTGTTGCGGTATGCGGGATCCCGCCTTCTCCTGCACGCCCTTTCAGCCGCTGAAAGCCTGCATGTCCTCAAGGAAGCCAGAAGCGAGGGCCTCTCCATTTACGCCACCGTGCCGGCCCTCAATCTGGTATTCACGGATGAGTCCCTCCTTTCCTATGACACCCGGTTCAAGGTAATGCCACCCCTGCGCGAATCGGCCGACAGGGATGCACTGCGGCAAGCCTTGCGCGATGACGTCCTGGATGCCATTGTCTCCAACCACGTGCCGCTCGAGGACGATCAGAAAGAAGTCGAATTTCCCTATGCGGCTTTTGGCGCCAGCGGTCTGGAGACCACATTCCCCCTGTGCCACACCCACCTGGTTCCGGGTACCCTTGACCTTTCGGATTTGGTCCGAAAACTTTCCCACAGTCCCCGGAAACTGCTCGGACTGCCGGCCGCAGAAATTCGACCGGGCCAGCCCGCCGATCTGACCGTTTTCGACCCGGGCATATCCTGGAAGTTCTCCGTGGCTGATCAACAATCGAAAGGCCGGAACAACCCACTTGACGGTGCCGAATTCCGAGGTAAAGTGATCGGCGTGATCCGGAGCGTTTTCAAGGCCCGTTCGTCCGGCAGATAACCGGCAAAATCCTATCTTGTCCCCATATCCGTTTTCCGATGACCAGACAGACAAGCGTTCATTACGGCCTGATCGGCGGCATGGCAGCCATCGCCCTGGCCCTCCTGTATTACCTTATCAACGTGAGGGGATTCATCACCTGGGGAGGATGGTTCTCGTACCTGGCACTGGCTGCCACCATGGTCATGGCCGCCAAAGCCGTTCGCAGCCAGCAGGAAGGTTTTCTCACTTTTCGGGAAGGGCTGAAAGTGACTTTTCTCGTGTGGGTGATTGGAGCGGCACTGCTTTCGGTCTTTACCTACATCCTCTACAACGTAATTGACACCGGCCTGGCCGATATCCAGCGGGAGGTGGTGACGGAGACCATGGAGAAATTTATGGCCAATGCCGATGAGGAAACCCTGGATACCATCACCGAAGCCATGGAAAAAGAGGGTTTTGAACTTACCCTCAAGAAAAGTGTGTTGGCTTACGCCTTTAGCCTGATCATTCCCGGTTTCATTATCGCTCTCATCGTCTCCCTGATCCTTCAGCGCAAGAGACCCCAGGATCTGATCCGCGAAGAAGAGACTGAGTAAGCTGTAGGCATGGACCTGTCCATCGTCATACCCTTGCTCAACGAGCGGGAATCCCTGCCGGAGTTGCATGCCTGGATAAGGAGTGTGCTGGATGACCTGCCGTGGTCCTGGGAAATTCTGTTTGTCGATGACGGAAGCCAGGATGGCTCATGGGAGGTCATCGCCGCACTTGCGGCCCAAGACCCCGGAGTGAAAGGGGTGAGATTCAGCCGTAATTACGGTAAATCGGCAGCTCTGCAGACAGCGTTTTCCCGCGTACAAGGCAGTGTGGTCATTACGATGGACGCCGACCTGCAGGACAATCCCGAAGAGATTCCAGCGCTCGTCCGCATGATCCGTGAAGAAGGTTTCGACCTCGTCTCGGGATGGAAAAAAGTCAGGCATGACCCGGCACTCACCAAAAACCTGCCCAGCAAATTCTACAACTGGACCGTGCGAAGGATGACAGGTATCCCGCTTCACGATTTCAATTGCGGTCTCAAAGCCTACAGACGGGAAGTGGTCCGGGCCATTGAGATCTATGGCGACATGCACCGCTATATTCCCGTACTCGCCAAATGGGCGGGCTTCCACCGGATCGGCGAAAAAGTCGTCCGCCACCAGGAACGAAAATTCGGCGTATCCAAATTCGGTGTGGAAAGGTTTATCCGCGGACCACTGGACCTGCTCTCCGTCATGTTCATTTCCCGGTTCGGCAAAAGACCCATGCATTTCTTCGGGCCATTGGGCGTCCTGTTTTTCCTGATCGGCCTGGTAATCCTCCTGGTCCTGTCCTGGCAGAAACTCATGCATAAGGAATACGGCATCGCCGACCGTCCACTATTCTATTTCGGTATTCTGGCCCTGATCATGGGCACGCAACTATTTGTGACGGGATTCCTGGCCGAACTCATATCCCGCAGCGCCAGCCAACGCAATGACTATCTTATCCGGGAAACGACAGGGATCTGACGCTGAATGAGGGAGGCGATTACTTGAAGGTACCCGGCTCCTGTTCGTTGACGATTTTCTTGACATCCTCCAGGGTGAGCCTGCCGGCTTCCTCCGGTGTCATTTTGCCGTTTTCGCCTTTGGGGAGTTTGAAATTCTTCTTCTTGTACCGGATGAAGGGTCCCCAACGACCGTTTTCGATGGCCAGTTGCTCTTTTTCCCACTGTTGGACATAGCGGTTGGCCTCTTTGTCCAACTTCGCGTCCAACAGGGTTTTGACCTGTTCGGCCGTCAATGTCCCTGCCGCCATCCGGGCCGGGATGTTGACATACACCTGATTCCATTTGAGAAAAGGCCCGAATCGGCCTTTGCCTCTTGTCACCGGCTCCCCTTTGTACATCGCCACGGGTGCATCCCCCGCTTCCTTTTCCCGAATCAGCGCCTCGGCTCTCGCCAGATCGACGTCCAGAGGGTCCTCGCCCTTGGGCAGGGAGATGAATTGATCCCCCCATTTGACATACGGCCCGAAACGGCCAGCACCCACACTGATGGGCTTTTCCTTGTAAGTCCCCAAATCCCTGGGCAATTTGAAGAGCTCCAGGGCCTCCTCCAGCGTGATGTCATTCATGGATTGACCAGCCTTGAGGTTGGCGTAGCTGATCTTCTCTCCTTCCGGAAGCTCTTCGGCCTTCCCGAGCTGGATGACGGGGCCAAACCGGGACATCCGGGTCAACACCGTCTTCCCGGTCGCAGGGTCCTTGCCCAGGATACGTTCCCCGGAGGCGCGGTCGGCACCTTCCTGCGTCTGGACCACCTGCTTATGGAAAGGACCGTAAAAAGCCCCCAGCATTTTGCGCCAGTCAACACCCCCTTCCGCGATATCGTCAAATTGCTTCTCGATATTCGCGGTAAAGGAATAATTCATGATACCGTCAAAGTGGGTCCCCAGAAAATCCGTGACCAACATGCCCATATCCGTGGGGAACAAGTGATTTTTGGAAGCGCCCGTGATTTCGGTTTTTTCCTCTTCGCGGATCTGGCCGGCCGCCAGGATCAATTGCCGGTATTTGCGGGGCACACCTTCACGACTTTCCTTGACGACATATCCGCGCCCTTCCTCCATGATCTTCGAAATGGTCGGGGCATATGTGGAAGGTCGGCCAATACCGAGTTCCTCCATCTTCTTGACAAGACCCGCTTCGGTGTATCGTGCCGGTGGACGGGTAAACCGTTCCGTTCCGGTCATTTCCAGCAGATCGAGCTTTTGTCCGTTGACCAACGGGGGCAACATTCCTCCCGATTCTTCCTCGTCTTCTTCATCACGGCCCTCCAGATATACCTTCAGAAAACCCTCAAAGAGCAAGACCTCACCGCCCGCCTCAAGAGGCTGACCGGGATTGCCGCTTACCTCGATCGTCACGGTGGTTTTTTCGAGGACAGCATCCGCCATTTGGGAAGCAATGGCCCTCTTCCAGATCAATTCATAGAGGCGCACCAGATCCCGGTCTCCGCTGATGGTCCGGTTTTCCATATAAGTCGGCCGGATGGCCTCGTGCGCTTCCTGGGCATTGGACACCTTGCTCTTGTACTTGCGGGTGTGCACGTACTCCTTCCCGTACAGCGAGGTGATCTCATTGGCCATGGCAGCCAGAGCGGTATCACTCAGGTTGAGGCTGTCCGTTCGCATGTAGGTGATATGGCCCGACTCGTAAAGCTTCTGCGCCGCCGACATGGTCCGGTTGACGGAAAACCCGAGCTTCCGACTGGCTTCCTGCTGCAACGTGGAGGTGTTGAAGGGAGGTGCCGGCTTCTTTTTCAATGGACTCACCTCGATGCCCGATATGCCGAATGTGGAGGTTGCAGCCCGTTCCAGATAGTTTTTAGCTTGCCCGACTGTTTCGAGCCGACCGGGCAACTCGGCTTTCAGGACAGCAACTTTGCCCTGTTTGTCGGGGACGCCAAACTGGCCCTGAATCCGGAAAAAAGGGTCGGATTCAAAAGCCTGGATCTCGCGCTCCCGTTCGACGATCAATTTGACGGCGACCGATTGTACCCGTCCGGCAGACAACTTGCCCCGCACCTTGCGCCACAGCAATTCGGAAAGCTCGAAGCCCACCAACCGGTCGAGAATTCGGCGCGCTTGCTGGGCATCAACCAGGTTCAGATCTACGGTACGGGGATTGGTGATCGCCTTTTGAATGGCCGGTTTGGTGATTTCGTGGAATACGATCCGCTTGGTGGTTTTGGGGTCAAGCCCAAGGACTTCGCACAAATGCCAGCTGATGGCCTCTCCCTCCCGGTCTTCGTCCGTCGCCAACCACACCTCATCCGCCTTTTTGACCCATTCCTTCAACTCCTTGACCACCTTGCCTTTCTCCGGGGTGACGACATATTTGGGCGCAAACCCCTTCTCTATATCGACGGCCTTCGGCCCTTTTTCCAGGTCGCGGATATGCCCGTAACTCGACTTGACCGCAAAGTCATTTCCCAGATACTTCTCAATCGTTTTGGCTTTGGCAGGCGACTCGACAATGAGCAATTGTTTCCCCATACATGTGGTGATTTGGTCCGGTGGGCGGGCCACACGAAGCGCAAAGGTAATATTTACGGGTAGGTAGGGGTCAACGTTGCCTTTCGGAAGCCGGCCGCCGCTCCTCGTGCAGGACCTTGGCCTGTTTGCGCCGTTCCTCTTCCTCCAGCCGGATCCGCTCCTGGATGGCCGCTATCTGCTCCTCAAGGGCCAGTGGCCTGGCATTGAGCCGCCGATGCAGGCTAACCATGATGACACGCGCCATGTCGTCGGGATGATAAATGCCCATGCTCCGCAAATGGTGGGAGAGGCGGCTGCCTTCGTAAAATCCCCAGTGGTAGATGATCCACCGGCCCAGACTGAAGAAGAGCTTCCTCACCACCACCTCCTCGGTGGCCATCCGGAAAGTGTCCAGGGCCTCGGGAGGAGACAGCTTGATGAGATCCGACAGGGCTTCTTCCAGGGTAGCAGGGATATACACACCGGCAATATGCGTTTGCGCAATACGCTCCTCGTAGTTGCGCTGGTATTCCTCCATATTGTCGGGGGGACGGTTCGGATCTTCGTCCTTGACCTGACCGGATACGGATACCCAGGCCGCTGTCAGCAACAGAAAAACCCCAAAAATTTTCTTGATCGCGGAGCCTGGCATCATGGGCTATTAACTTGTCCCGGGAAGGGTTTAGTATTTGAAGGCAGGCATCAGTTGTCCTCAAAATACTTCCGGGCCATCCGGAAGTACTGATCGGCAACACCGGTGGCATCCTGGGGATTGACCCCGCGGATCTCGTTGCTCCCCAACCGGCTATACAGATCAATCTCCCATCGCGGGTTTTGACGTTCGTTGCGTGCGGTGGAGTGCAACAGGAGATATTGCCCCGGGGCTAGACTGGGATTGTAAAAGAGAAATTTCACATTCCGCTGACCGGTATACGGAAATTCGTCATAGGCCCAAATCTGATAGGGGGGAGCATGGGGTTCGTCCTCCACATCAATGATGTCGTTGGGTCTTCCGTATTTCATGAGGACATGTCCGCGGTCCGACTCGAATCCGTAGCCGAATCCGGACTTGTATTGCTCATCCACCAGCCGGGCCACCTGCATGTAAGTGTCGTACGCACCCATGGGATCACGGCTGTCAAGCCGCGAAAAGAAGGCATACAGGAAATGGCGTTTGGCGACAGGGTCCGGATTGCGCAGGGTTGCATTCAAAAGGTCCACCTCCTTGTCCAACACCCGGGGGGCGGTGGCACGAAGGGTATAATTGATCTCCTCGAGGGTGAGGTCAATCAAAAAAGAATCGACCGGCATCTCAGTCACCGGAGCACCGGATATCAATGCGTCTGCTGCCGGATTACTCCTTTGAAACAAAGCTTTCGTCTGTCGGACAAGCTGCAACAAACTGTCCCTCACTTCGGTCACGAGGGCGTAATTGCCACTGGCAAGATGACGGATGTCCATTTGCATGAGCACGGGATCCACTGGTCTTGTTTTTCGCTTCCTGGCAATGGCCTGCTGTATGCGCCGGAATTCCCCTTCTTTCTTCCCCGTTTCCACATAATAATGAAACTGGTAGGAACCCGAAGCCTCTGGAACGCCATAGACTTCCTGGTAGAAATACAGAATGTCCTGCCCCGGGCCGTAATAGCGATGGGGCAGCGGCTCCATCAGATATCCGTTGCGAACCAGGGGGTTATCCTGCTTACTCGGCGTGACGGCTGACAGCAAAAGGATATCCGACTGACTGAATGGGGCCGGCCGGAAATCTTCCACGACCACAGGGATGTTGCTTTGGGCCGTGTCCTTTGGTTGCAGGGCATCAAAGGCTTCCAGGTGCATCCGGTAGGTTCCGGGCGGTAGCTGATAGCGACGCACATCCAGGAGATGTTGACCGGGTTTGTCCATGACCGGACTGTGCAGGATCAGGTGGTCCCAGGTGATGACCGAATCCGCCCGCGCAAAATAAAGGAGCAGGTCCACAGCTGAACGCCATTGTCCATCCGGCGTGGGCACGGCGGTCAGGGTAGTTCCATCCACAAAAAAATGGACCTCCGCATACGGTCCGTCCGGGCCTTGAAAACGGACGACATCCGCATGGACGCCGGGCGTCCGGGAGGGGGTGGATTGACCGTTGGCACCTGCTGAAAGAGCGAGGACGACCAGCGTTGACCATATGTAGCAAAAGGTCATAGGACCAAGTTACCTATTTTTCTGGATACCGGGTCTCCTGAGGGTTTACTGCACCTCCCGCTGAAGGTCGAACCGGAAGGCCTGCTGGAGAATGGATGTCGAAAGAATGAGTTCCTGGCTGTCCAGTTGCTGGATCCTGAAAAGTTGGTCACCCGTGCCGGGTGCATGCATGATCAGGGAGTCCCGCTGCAAAGTGTATGATGCCGTCAGGGCTATACCGGGACTTTGCCCCGGCAAAGGCAGGTTGGTTTCCATTTGCTGCCCCTCCCGAAAGCGGAAATAGGTACCATCCAACACTTTGGTCTCGGATTCATTGCGATAAGCGTGGGACAGCGCCCAGTCGCCATGGATCAGGGTACCGAAAGAGGCAGTGGGATCCTCCGCCACTTCGTTCCGGCACCCGGGGGTCAACCCAACCGCCAGGAAGACCATTGTCCAAATCCATGTGAGGAACCTCCTGCGTTTCATCCCTCAAAAATAAGGGACTTTTTCTACGGCGCGGTATCCACCCGGGATCGCCCTGTAAGACCGGCCACCCGGCACGGATGGTCAGCATGGTCACAGGGTCTCAAGGATCCGTTAAGCTGGTCCGGCGAGGCATGGCATTCAGCTTTCTTACGAGGAAAGGGGGGTGCCTTCCGGGCCGGAGCTTGTTAGTTCCAGGAGGGTGATCTCCGGCAGTATGCCCACCCGTCCCGGATAGCCCAAAAAGCCAAGTCCCCTGTTGACGTAAAGGAATTGGGAGCCCCGGTTGTACAGCCCAGCCCATTGTTTGTACACGTATTGAATGGGACTCCATTTGATCCAGCCCGGGATTTCCACGCCGAACTGCATGCCATGGGTATGGCCACTCAGTGTTAAGAAGATGTCCGGATGTCTGTCTGTTACTTCAGCTTCCCAATGGGAAGGGTCATGGGAAAGCAGGATTTTGAGCGCGCCGGGTTCCGCTCCTTTCAGGGCTTGGGACAGATTTCCATACTTGGGAAATCGGGGATGTGCGGAATAATTCTCCACCCCCACAACAGTAAGCGCAGTGCCATCCGACCCGATCCGTTCATGGCTGTTGCGCAATAGCTTCCATCCCAGCTTTTCATGCGTGTCCAGCATTTCCTGGAAATTGGCACGCCTTGCCTCCTCGCTCGGCCATCGCATGTAATCGCCGTAATCGTGGTTGCCCAGGACCGAATATATCCCGAGCCTTGCCTTCAACCTGGAAAACATCGGTATGAACGGTCGCATTTCTTCCGACCGGTTGTTGACCAGATCGCCGGTAAAACAGATCAGGTCCGGCGAGAGGTCATTGACCATATGAATGGCATTTTCGACCGGCTCGGGAAAAGTGAAGCTCCCTGAGTGAATGTCCGAGAGATGAACCAATCGGAAGCCCTCCAGGGTAGGCGGCAGGTTTCGTACCGGGACCTTCACGCGATGAATCTTGTACCGGTAAGGATTTCGCCACATACCGTACAACAGGGCGACAAACGGCATGAGCCCTATGCCAAGACCCAACGTGGACAGAAACCGTGACCTCCCCGGCAAATGGGGGGCAGGCTGACCGATCCAGGTGATCGCGTATTGGACACCCCGGCGCAAGTCATCCAACAGGACGAAAGGCACCACCAGCAGTTTGCAGATATAAGCCAGCAAAAGCAGTGCGGTAAACATGGACCTGCCTCCCTTGCCGGGCAACCAATGCGCATATCCCGCCTCGTACAGCACCAGACAGGTCACACTGATGAGGGGAATGGCCCAATACAAAGCGATTAAAGTGGTTCGGGGCCACCGGCCCAGGGGTCGGATGACGGCAGAAAATGGCTGGTACACATACAGGTCCACCACCAACATCAAAATCAGAAAAATAATCAGCCGCATGCCCGCGAAAATGTTGTAGGCTTAAAAGGTCATCCTCCGTCATTTGTTGTGAATTGCCGTACTTTTTCGACCTGATGAAGCCTTCGGACGATGAAAACATCTGAACCCGCTGCGCTGATTACCGGGGTAAGCAGCGGTATCGGCCATGCGGCAGCACGGGTCTTGATCGAAGCCGGTTGGGAAGTGTGGGGGACCGTTCGCAACGAATCCGACGCACATCGCCTCCGTGAAACATTCGGTTCCCGGTTCCATCCTTTGCTTTTTGATGTCCGGTCTGCCTATGGTCAACACGCTGATTTGGCCCGGCAAATCCAATCGCAGCTCGGAGGTCGCCACCTTTCCGGATTGGTACACAATGCCGGAGTGGCCTTTGGCGGGCCGCTCTCCCATCTGCCGGAAGAGGATTTCATCGCCATGCTGGAGACCAATGTCCTCGGTGTGTTCCGGCTGACCCGTGCCCTTTTACCTCTCCTGGGGGCAGGGAGCCGGGTCGTGATGATCAGCTCCGTTTCCGGTCGGTTGGTCACTCCGTTTGTCGGCGGGTATGCGACCTCCAAATTCGCACTGGAAGCCATGACCGACGCCTATCGCAACGAACTCGGCATGCTGGGTATCCGGGTGATCGGCATCCAACCGGGGCCCATTCTGACACCCATTTGGAAAAAAGCGCTGGGCGGCGCCGATTACAGGCACACCCCTTTTGCCGAAGTGATGGGCAGGAAAGAAGATCTGATCCGTAAAACGGAGCGTGCCGCGCTGCCGGCAGAAAGGGTGGCGGGGGTCATTCTGCGGGCATTGACCACCCCCCGACCGTCAAGCCGGTACCTGATCACCCGAAAAAGCTGGATGGTCCGGTTGGCGGGGTGGCTGCCGGATGCATGGAAAGACCGCCTGATTGCCCGACGCATCAGGCAGAACAGAAAATGGGGGTAATAATTCCAGGAAAATGGGACCGATCAGCCCCGGGAAGTCATCGTACGCTCCTTGATCCGGGCCTTTTTGCCGACCAGATTGCGGAGGTAAAAAAGACGTGCACGGCGAACCTTCCCCGATTTCAGCAACTTGATTTGCTCGATGTTGGGCGAACTGAACGGAATGATCCGCTCCACACCTACGCCGTTGGAAACCTTTCGTACCGTAAACGTACGAGTGGCACCCTGACCCTTGATTTGAATGACATCACCACGGAAATCCTGGATACGGACCTTGTCTCCTTCCACAATCCGGTAACTCACCACAATGTTGTCGCCGGGACGGAACTTCGGGTGGCTTTTGCCGGAGGTCAGCTGCTCGTGTACGTATTTGATCAGTTCCATGACGATAGGTCTCTTTCTGATTGGGCACGCAAAGGTAACACGTTTCGGGGAAATGTCCTATAAAGCGATGAATTTTTACAATACAAGGGTAACAAATCCCTTTTGGGTAATGGTATTCCCCCGACTGTCCTCGTAGGTCAGCACATACACATAGACCCCGGGCTGGGCAGGTGTGGTTCGCCCGTTGATGGTTCCGTCCCATCCCGCATCGGGATCCCTGCTGACAAAAACTACTTCGCCCCATCGGTTGAGGATCTGAAGGTCAAACCGTTTCATCCCTTCCGTCACCCCCCTGCCGACGAAAAAGTCATTCTGTCCATCCCTGTTGGGCGTAAAGGCATTGGGGAGAAAATAAAGCACCTCCGGAATGATATCCAGCCAGGCCACCGCCGTGTCCTGGCATCCCGAGGGATGCGTGACGGTGAGGACTACCCGCTGCAATCCCGTATCCGGAAATACAAAGGTGGGATGCCGGAGCTTGCTGGTACCATCGTCATCAAATTGCCAGGACCACCGGTCCGCCCCCGTGGACAAGTCAGTAAATCTCACCTCAGGACGCAGTTGGGACAATTCCTCGGGAGTCCAGGAAAAGGAGGCTTCGGGAGAAGGATCGACGCGGATCCAATTGTCGAAAGTCACGGCTTTGGAACAACCTATAGGTGAAATGACCTCCAGGGAAACGGTATAGGTCCCCGATTGCTCGTATAGATGGACAGGGGAAATGTCCGAGGATACATTTCCGTCTCCGAAATCCCACAGTATCGTGTAGGTACTGTCTATCGGGGAGGACAGATTGTTGAACAGGATCGATGCAGGCTGACAACCGACGAAAGTAGAAGGCTCCACAATCAACAGAGGTGGGACCGGAAACCAGTTGACCTCCCGGGTGATGTCATCTTCGCAACCGTTGCTGTCGGTGACCTTCAGATGGACCGACTTGACACCGGGGGTCGCAAAAAGATGCATGGGGTCGGATGCAGTAGCTGTTATGCCGGGTTCAAAAGTCCAAAGCCAGGCATCCATGGCATCAGCCCCTGTGGTGGAGAGGTCCGTGAAAGCGACTTCACCGGCCACACACGTATCGTAACTGAAGGAGAAGTCCGCCTCGATGGCAGGGAATACATTCACAAAAATGGTGGCCGAGTCCGAGCAACCGGAGCCCGGATTCACGATCAGTTTGCCCATATACTGCCCGTTGCCCGGGAAGGTGATGGTCGGATCCTTGCTGGTGCTGGTAATCACACCGGATGAGGTCGGAAAGGACCATGCATATCCGAAAATATTCTGGGGTTGATAACTCTGGTTGAGGAAGGTGATTGCAGTTTCCCCGCAGGAGTTGATCAGGTAGGACTTGTCACCTACGGTGGCATCTTTCTGGATGTCTGCGACCACCGTGGCTTCACAGGAGGCCACATTAAACTGGAAATCTCTCCGGATGATACTGAGCAGTTGGCCGTTTCTGTATTCGGAGACGCAAACCCCCACCACAAATTGTCCCAGTACCTCGGGCACTCCTGTGATCTGTCCCGTCACCGGGTCGATGGCGACTACCGGGTTACCCCCCAGCGGGGCGGTCGGTGAATAGGCAGGCTGGATGTAATTGACGGTTGTATAGGGCGGGGGGCATGGGGGCGTGGGAATGACACCCGAGCACCCTTGTACGCCGCCACCGGTCTGGATCGGTCCCCCTCCCACCAAAGGGGCACAAAACTCGTAAACGATTTGATCGCCGTCGGGATCCGTTGCATCATGGGCATAGGACAAAGGTTCCCCGGCACAAATGACCGTCGGCGGGAAACTGTTGAATACAGGGCTTTGGTTGCACAATTGCTGGGCCAGAGGCGTGATTTCGACCGAGAAAGAAGCGCCGGCGTCCTCCGGGTTGTAGATATTGTTGATGGTGTTGTTGCGGCAACAGCGCTGGTAAACAACAAAATAACGCTCGTTGCTGACGGGTAGATTGACGGTAAACCGGTAGATGCCTTCCTCAACCCGGATGTTGGGAGGTACGATCAGACACGGGTAGGTCGGATTGTCGATGGTGTTGACCTGAAGGACAGGCACACTGAGCACCAAATAGGCATCGGCCGTCGAAAGGGAGGCACATGGAATATTGTTGCCGCAGCGGTAAATGGCAATGGATGCAGGGTCATCAAACCCGGCTCCGGCTCCCAAAGGATCCCGGTAAATCTTCATCGTAAACTCGTAAAGACCGTTGCCCTTGCAGGCATAGGTCATGTCACCCCCCACAATATGCCGCGCCTGCAGCAGGAATGGCGATCCGGCCAGGAGAAAAAGGAACAAGCGCTTCCATCGGCGTGTCATCGAAGGGCGGTTGGGGTGATCAAAGGGATAACGCTATGTTTGCGATGCTTTTGTATCCCTTCACGCCTACAAATATATCCAGACATCGTGAACTGGCCTGATGACTTTCGGGAAATGACCGCCCTACTGGACAAGGACGGAATACTCCTGCTGCCTACGGATGCAGTCTGGGGCCTGTGTGGCAATGCGCTGAGTCCGGTGGCCATAC
>CAYYGN010000032.1:26474-28592 GCA_964471595.1 uncultured Saprospiraceae bacterium | reverse complement strand
CATCCTGTTTGGTCGCATCACCTATCAACTCATGCAATTCTGGCAAACCCTCCTGCAACAACCCTCCGGAGATCCATCCATGGACGATTTTGCCCGGGCAATAGACCGGATTCCCAAAATCGTTTTTTCACATACCCTGAAAGACACGGCATGGGATACGGCCACCCTCGCCGGCCAGTCACCGGAGAAAGTGGTCTCCGATCTCAAACAACAGCCGGGCAAAGACATCTTTGTCGGCAGCCGGAGTCTGATCCACCAATTGCTCAAACACAGCCTCATCGATGAATTACACCTCATGGTCCACCCTGTAGTGGCCGGAGGCGGCCTGCCCCTGTTTGAAAACGCGAAAAGCCCTATCCCGCTCCGGCTGATCCGGACAAAAACATTCCCGAGTGGCGCCGTCCTGCTGTACTATGCCCCCGAGACCCCATCCTCCATAACCCATGAATGATTCCCCTCCATAGCCCAAGAATTCATGGGCTATGAAAGGCCGGTGACAGCTCCTTCCTGACATGAAAACCTGCCGCATCCTCGCCCTCATCCTGCTCCTGTTCACCGCCCTGAATGCTCTTATCGCCGGAGGCCTGTTCATCCTCGATCCGAGCGGAACCCGGATGGGCATGTCGGCCGCCTACCTGCATCCCTCCCCTTTCCGGTCCTTTCTCATCCCGGGACTCGTGCTTTTTTCCCTGATTGGCCTGGCCGGCATACAGGCCGCTTATGCCACCTGGCATCGCAGACCCCGTTACCCCCTTGCCATTGTTCGCCAGGGGGTCCTGCTCTCCGGGTGGATTCTCGTCCAGGTGACCCTCGTCCGGGATTTCAATGTCCTCCACGGTATCATGCTGGCCATCGGCATCCTCCTGACCGGTTTGGGCTATGTCCTGCACCGCGCTCCGACACACCTTCCCTCCTGATCCGATTCACTCCCATGTCATGCCCATGCCCAGAGAGATATACTCGGCCGTGACAACGTGCGACTTGAGATATACGCCCGCAAAAAAACGGGATCGCTCCAGCGGCCAGGCCGGCAAATACCGCCGGATGGCCAGTCGGGTGTACACCGGAAACGGAATGAGCTCCCCGATGCCGCCCACATACGTGCCCGCCTGCAACAGCAAGGCCCAATCGCCAAACATGAATTCCTCCCCCGCAAAGACCATTACCCGGCTCGCCGCCCGGAATCGCTCCCGCTCCGAGTCGTGCTGCCAGGCCAGTTTGCTGAATGTGGCCACACCCTGATTGAACTCGTATTCCACCCCGGCATAGAGCCTGTTGACGCGCGACAACTGCCAGATCGCCGCCAACGATCCCAGATACACGGGATACACCGGTCCTCCTACCGCAAAATATTCCTTGTAGGCCATGCCGGCATGGGCACTGCATCCCCAGCGGCGCAACGCCGTCTTCGGGATCCCCGCAGGCCGGTAATCTTCCGGGACCAAAGGGACCGGCGTCCATTGCACCCCTACCATGCCCCCCAGGACGTTGATCCCGAAATTGGGAATCCTTGCCTGTCCGTTGGAGTAATGCGTAAAACTCAATCCTCCTGTCACCACCCATGCCGGATCCAGGGGCCAGGTACCATGCACCCTGAGGGCGGACACATTATTCAGATGCGAACCGATGGCGTTTTGCAGGGGATTGTGGACCCGGTCATTGCGCTGCGTCAACCAGGCGACACCCGTCCCCACCTGAAAATACAGTCTGGCCTTTTCTCCCCGGTATAGGGGAATGTCCACAAAGGGATAGAAGGCATACGCCTGCCCCAACTCCGCCGATCCCAGATGGAAAGCATGAACGCTCAATCCCAGAATGGGATAACGGCGCCACGCCTCCCAGTCCCTCTTTCCCCAGGTATGCCAGGTGACGCTGGCCTCCACCCCCCCGCTCAAAGGGGGCGGCGTGAATGTCAGCTTGGAGGTATGTTTGACAATCCCGCCCACATGCGCCGCCACCGTGAAGCCGGTTCCCTTGGCGGGCTGCGTCAAAGCCCGGCCCGGCAGAAAAACCGACATCCACAGCATCAGGCCCCACAACGTCGCCGGACTCAGGTAGAATTTGGTCATTTTGATTGTGTCGCCGGCCAAAGGTAACGATGCCCCACCCCACAATTAT
>CAYYGN010000032.1:0-26374 GCA_964471595.1 uncultured Saprospiraceae bacterium | reverse complement strand
GCCCCCGCCGTCCATCCCGAGGACTGCAACCGCTCTTCGGGGTTTTTCTGGTCGGAGGTTCGCGGCGACTGCGTCGCCCTGTTTAGGGAAGCGACCCGTCTGCGACCCGCACACCCGGATGCCAACCAAAAGGGATCGGTGTTCGTCGTTTTCGGAACCGACAGCAGCCGGGCCGAAGTGTGGATCCCGTTTGAGAGGAATACGCGCATTTACGAAAGGCAAGGGAACGCACGATCCTGGACCGATGGGACAAATACCGTCGAATGCACGGATGTGTGCGTCTTCCGGTCGGACGGGAAAGTGCTTTACCGGCAGGAAAGCCGGAACGGCTCCTGAAATACAGAAGTTAGCCGGACGGCTGTCCGGTGGCCGTCTCTCCCGGAGAGGGAAATCCTGCGGTTATTGTTCGTTGTCCAAAGCGGAAGGGGCCCCCGATGAGTACAGGGCATCCTCTTCCGTCGCTGTGAAGGGGGGCACCGTGTGCTGCTGCATCTGGCTGTACAACAAAAGCCCGAGCAGATACCCGAACAGGCACACCAACAGGATGGGAAGCAGTCGTGGTCGCATAGGCAAAAGCGGTAGAATGATGCTGACCGGAATGCCGGCCGAATGCCTAAAGATAAGGACATTCGCGTATCTGTCCAACATTTATGGGCAAAATTTATCATTAATTTCTAACAACGGGCCACATAGCCCCATAGTTCCGTATAAAATTCTGTCAATCTTCCATCCCGGTGCCGATCATTGTGGAAACGTCAATAAGCCCCGGCATGGCGGTGTTGTGTAGCTTTGCACCATGCTGGCACATTGGCTACAACCGGATACCGGAGCTTCCCAGACCACCTGGACCCAGGATCAGATCGGAGGCCGCGTTCATGCTTTTTTCCCCGAGATGGAAGCCATCCCTTCCGGGTCGGTGGTTTTGCTCGGCTACGAGGAAAAATCGGCCGGGAGCATCCGCAAACATCTCTGGTCTCTGGCGTGGGCCTTTGGCAACACCCGTGTCGTCGATCTCGGCAATCTGCGCAAGGCCGAACCCGATTTTGCCGTACAGCTTCTCCGCGAACTCATCGACGGCCGACTGACGGTGTTGTTGATGGGTGGCCCCGACGACCTCACCCTGCCTCTTTACCAGGCTTACGCCGAAAAGATCAAGGGGGTCAGTGCCTGCCTCATTACCGCCCGCCCGGACTACCGGACAGAAGGTGAAGGCCTGATCCAGCGACTCCTCCGCCCGGGTGACAATCACCTCTTCCATCTGAGCCTCCTCGCCTGGCAGCGCCATTATCTCCCGCCTGACGCCCCCGTCGCTCTCCGCGAGGAGCACCATGCGGACCTGATGTCCCTGGGTCAGATCCATTACGCCCCTGAAGAGGCCGAACCCGCCATCCGGGACGCCGACATGCTGTCCCTGCGGCTCGATGCCCTGCAGGCATCCTTCGCACCGGCAGCCTTACAAGCCGGTCCCAACGGACTCGATGGCATTGAAGTGTGCCAACTGGCGCGCTACGCCGGCATCAGCGACAAGCTGACCTCCTTCTGCGTCAGTGGTTGGCGACCGTATCGCGACCGCCAGCATCGTACCGCCCAACTGGTGGCCCAGATCCTGTGGTATTTCTTAGAGGGATTTGCCCAGCGATTTGGCGATTTTCCGGTATCCATGGAAGGACTGATGGAATACCGTGTCGATCACGAACACCTGTCGGAGCCGCTGGTATTCTGGAAAAGCTCCCGCACCGGACGCTGGTGGCTGCAGGTGCCCGTCCGCGAAGATGCCGGCCATGAAAGGCACCGGCTCGTGCCCTGTACCTACGGCGACTACCAGGAAGCCTGCCGCAACGAACTGCCTGACCGCATCATGCAGGCCCAGTTGCGCTACCGTTAACGCCGGAGCATTCCGGCTGCCCATCCATACCGTTGTGAGCGGCAGAGGAATGGCCAGGCAGCCTATCTTTGCAACTTCCCGCGCCGGCCTGCGTTTTTCAAGGTACATCCGGCCCCATATCCATGAAAAAGGACAAAAATATCCCCCACTGCTCGTTTTGCGGTCGTTCCCGCGAAGACACGCAAATGCTTATCGCGGGCATGGATGCCCATATCTGTGACCTTTGCACCGAACAGGCCCACGAGATCATCACCCAGGAAACCGGCGGCCGCAAAAAAGGAGGTGGCAAATCCGGTTCAGGCCAACCTCTGTCCCTGATCCCTCCGAAAGACATTAAAAAACATCTCGACCAGTACGTGATCGGGCAGGATGAAGCCAAAAAGGTGCTTTCCGTCGCGGTGTACAACCACTACAAACGGCTCAACTCGGCGGGCGCCACCGATGAGGTGGAAATTGAAAAATCGAACATCCTGTTTGTCGGTCCCACGGGCACCGGCAAGACCCTGATGGCCAAGTCGATTGCCCGGCTGCTGAAGGTGCCTTTTGCCATCGTGGATGCCACCGTCTTCACGGAAGCGGGTTATGTCGGCGAGGACGTGGAAAGCATCATCAGCCGTTTGCTGCAGGTGTGTGATTACAACGTCGAACAAGCCGAGCGCGGCATCATTTATATCGACGAGATCGACAAGATCGCCCGCAAAAGCGACAATCCATCCATCACCCGCGACGTGTCGGGGGAAGGTGTGCAGCAGGCCCTTCTCAAAATGCTGGAAGGCTCGAGCGTCAATGTGCCGCCCCATGGAGGCCGCAAACATCCCGAACAAAAGATGATCCTCGTCAATACCGCCAATATCCTGTTCATTTGCGGTGGAGCTTTTGACGGGATCGAGAAAATCGTGGCCCGCCGGATCAACACCCAGGTGATCGGCTACAAGAATATCGAGCACCAGCCCATCGAGCAGGAGCAACTCCTGCGCTACATCAATCACCAGGACCTCCGCAGTTTCGGGTTGATTCCCGAATTGATCGGCCGCCTCCCCGTCCTTACCTGGCTGGAACCCCTGGATCAGGACACCCTGCGCCGGATCCTCACCGAGCCCCGCAACGCCCTGACCCGCCAGTACGAAAAACTTTTTTCCCTCGAAGGCATCCGGCTGGAGTTTGCCCCGGACGCCCTCGACTATATCGCCGACCGGGCCATGCATTACAAACTGGGGGCCAGAGGGCTGCGCTCCATCCTGGAAGCCGTCATGACCGATGCCATGTTCGAGCTTCCCTCCCAGCCCGGCACCCAGGTATTTGTCGTGACCCGCACGTATGCCGAGGAAAAATTGCGGCGGTCCGGCATCAGCCTCCTCCAGGCTGCCTGAACCACTGTCCGTCAAAAGTCAGAAGGGGCAAAGAAGATTTTGCTTTTTTCTGACCCTGTGATCGCATTGCAGAAAATTGTGTAGTTTGGACGGTCAAACCTATTTACCCACCAAACTAGCAAACGCTATGCAAACCATCCTCGGATTCGGCAAATACCTTTTTGCCCTGCCATTCCTCGTCTTCGGCATCCTCCATTTAATGAATGCGGAAGCCATGGCTCCCATTGCTTACGGGAGCCCGATCCTGGTCTATGTGACCGGAGCGGCTCTCATCGCGGCCTCCCTCAGCATGCTGCTGGGCAAGTACGACAAGCTGGCCGCTGTATTGCTGGGGGTCTTCCTGCTGCTCACTGCTTTCCTCGTTCACCTCACTGCCGCGACGGAAGGTGATATGGGCAACTTTCTCAAGGACCTGATGCTCGCCGGTGGTGCCTGGATGTATGCCACCACCACGGCAAAGGACGCCTCCGTGATCGGCTGAGCCTGTGGCAGACCGGGAGGGCCATCTCCGCATGGCCTCCTCCCGCAAGGCAAAAGCCCGCTGTACCTTCCGGTCCAGCGGGCTTTCCATTTTCGTCCGTCACCTGCCGTTGTTACCGGCGGTTGAGGAACATCATCACCAGATAGATCAGTTGGACCAGGGCGGCCAGTGCGGCAGCCACATAAGTCAGGGCCGCCCATGACAGGGCATCTTTGGCCCCGTCATATTCCTGGCCGCGCGCGACGTTGCTGTTGTCGAGCCACACCAGAGCGCGTCGGCTGGCATCAAATTCCACAGGCAGGGTGATCAGGCTGAACAGCGTGGTCACACCGAAGGCCGCGATGGCGATCATCAGAATGATCGGGCTGTTGAAACTGGCCATTCCCACCAGGCCAAACATGAAGAGGTATTGCTGCAGGGAGGCGGAAATCTGCACCACGGGCACGAGGGCGCTCCGCATCTGCAGCATGGAGTAGGCGGTCGCGTGCTGAACGGCGTGTCCGCATTCGTGGGCGGCCACGGCGGCAGCAGCCACATGGCGTCCCTGGAATACCTCGGGGCTCAGGCTGACGGTTTTGGTCTGCGGATTATAGTGGTCGGTCAGCATGCCCTCGCCCTGGACGATCCGGACATCGCGGATGCCGAAATGCTCCAGCATCTGGCGGGCCACTTCCGCACCGCTCATGCCCGTGCTGGTGGGCATCTGGCTGTAACGGGCAAATTTGCTTTTGAGACGTCCACTGATGAGCATCCCGATGCCCGTGAAGACAATACTGATAATGATCAAACCCATGTACATAAGACAAATGCGTTTTGGTTAATTCAGAGATGAAACAACGACTCCGGTGGCTTCGTTCGCCGGAATCGACGAACGCATGGTTCAATCGATCCTTTCAAAGCCCGTGTACCGATGAAGGGCGGTCGGGATCCTTATTCCTTTGCCGTCCTGATGGTTTTCAAGCAGGGCGGCCACGATCCGGGCAAGGGCCAGAGCGCTGCCGTTGAGGGTATGGGCCAACTGGGTCTTTTTGGTCTCCGGGTGGCGGTACCGCAATTTGAGCCGGTTGGCCTGGTACGTTTCGAAATTGGATACGGAGCTCACTTCCAGCCAACGCTGCTGAGCGGCGCTGAACACTTCGAAGTCAAACGTGAGGGCGGAAGTAAATCCCATGTCGCCGGCACAAAGGCGCAGGATCCGGTAGGGCAGCTCCAGTTTTTCCAGCAGTCCTGCCACATGCTCACACATCTGCATCAGCGTGTCGTAGGACCGGTCCGGGTGTTCGATGACCACGATCTCGACTTTGTCAAACTGGTGGACCCGGTTGAGGCCCCGCACGTCTTTGCCGTAGGCCCCGGCTTCCCGGCGAAAGCAAGGGGTGTAACCAGTCAGGCGGATGGGAAAGTCTTTTTCGTCCAGGATGACGTCCCGGAACAGGTTGGTGACCGGCACTTCCGCCGTAGGGATCAGGTAGAGATCGTCTTTTTCGACGTAGTACATCTGCCCCTCTTTGTCGGGCAATTGGCCGGTACCGCGGGCAGAGTCGGCATTGACCATGAGCGGCGGCTGAATCTCTTCAAATCCGGCCGCACGGGCTTCGTCGAGAAAAAAATTGATCAGGGCGCGCTGCAGCCGGGCGCCTTTGCCGCGAAAGACCGGAAACCCGGAACCGGTGAGTTTGACCCCTGCCGGAAAATCGATGATGCCCATGGATTCCGCCAATTCCCAATGGGGACGGGCGCCATCCGGCAGTACCGGCAGGGGCCCGGTCCAGGCGCGGTACACCTCGTTGTCTTCCGGGGTCTTTCCTTCCGGTACGGAGGCATGCGGCATGTTGGGGATGGCGAGCATCCCTTGTTCAAGCCGGGCCTCCACTTCCTGCTGCCGGGCGGAAAGGGCTGCCTGGGTGGCCTTCCGGGTGGCGACCTGCTCCTTGAGGGCTTCGGCTTCGGCCGCATGTCCGCCTCGCAGGAGTTCGCCGACGCGGCGGGACAGGTCGTTGATCTCTGCCGCCAGACCGTCCCATTCGGCTTGCAGCTTGCGCCGTTGCTCGTCCGCCGCCAACACCTCGTCCACCAATCCGGTGGGCATGTGGCGTTTCTTCATTCCGGCACGAACAGTATCCGGGAATTCCCGAAGGAATGGCAACGTCAGCATAGGCAAGGATTTACAGCCCCTCCGGGGTGCGAAAAATTTCGGGCAAAGATAGCGGATGGAAAAAATAAAATTTCTATCTTTGCGCAGCTAGATCAAAGCACACCACTTTCCCATCTATCCTTCAGCCCCAGTTTCGACCGAGTTCAAGGACATCGACCGGGTCAATGTGTAATCCCCGCTACAGCCGGTTATCCTTTACGAGTCTCCCTTCATTTCTTATCCTTCCAGATCATCGTCTTGCGTATGTACGATATTTTGCAGTTGAATGACATGCTGGTCAACGAGTTGCGCGACATTGCCGAAAAACTCGACCTCAAAGGCTACAAACGCCTTTCCAAACAAGACCTGATTTACCGCATCCTCGACCAGCAGGCCGTCTCGCCCGTAACGCCCAACGGCAAGGGTCAGTCCTCCCCTGTCGAAATCGAGGAGGTGGAAGAAGGCCGTATCCGCAATCTCAGGGGCCGCAGCAATCCCGCCCAGGATAAACCGGCCGACGGTTCGGAACAAGAAACAGGCGGGGATACCGGGCGAGGGCCCCGTTCCCGGGAACAGGATACCCGTCGCGGACGTCCCGGTCGGGAAGAAGGGGCAGACAAAGCCAACGATACCCGCGGAGAATCCCGAAGCCCGGCAGGGCGTGAGGACCGCAGGGACCAGGAACACCGGCAACGCGGGCGCAACGAACGGGACACCAAGGACAAAAAACAGGAATCAGCTTCGCGACCCTCCCCGGCATCTGCCGAAAACACCAAGACCGAAGATAACAAACCGGGTGCCGATGCGGGGGCTGCTGCCGACGGTCGCGAATCCCGTGATCAACGCTCTCCACGGGAAAAAGAGAGCCGCGACAATCGCGATAACCGTGACAGCCGTGACAGCCGTGACAGCCGTGACAGCCGCGATAACCGCGACAACCGTGACAGCCGCGATAACCGCGAATCCCGGGAAAGAGACACCCAGGAAAACCGGGAAGGGCGGGAATACCGGGACAACCGCGATCAAAGAAGCAGAGACAGCCGTTACCGGGATCGGGATGGCCGGGACGAAGGACGCGACAGAGACCGCAATCGCCCCCGCCCGGAGGAGCGCCCCGTTGAAACACCGGCCCCCAGAGTCGTTGACTTCAACATCGAACTGGACGGCGCCGTCACCGGCGAAGGGGTCATCGAAATGATGCCCGACGGCTACGGCTTCCTGCGATCCAGTGATTACAACTACCTCTCCTCCCCGGACGACGTATATGTTTCACCCTCCCAGATCAAATCCTACGGCCTCAAGACCGGAGATACGGTGGTCGGTCCCATCCGGCCGCCCAAGGAGGGGGAAAAATATTTTGCCCTCATCCGGGTGGACAACATCAACGGATTGCCCACGGAACGGATACGCGACCGGGTGCCTTTCGACTATCTGACGCCCCTCTTTCCCAACGAAAAGTTCAAACTGACCACCTCCGCTACCGGCAAGGACTACGGCAACCGGCTCATCGACCTGTTCACGCCGATCGGCAAAGGGCAACGGGGCCTGATCGTCGCCCAGCCCAAGACCGGCAAAACCTTCCTCCTGAAGGATGTGGCCAATGCGATTGCCAAAAACCACCCGGAATGCTATCTCATCGTGCTGTTGATCGATGAGCGCCCCGAGGAAGTGACCGACATGAAGCGGTCGGTGCGTGCTGAAGTGGTGTCTTCCACCTTTGACGAGCCCGCCGACAACCACGTTCGTGTGGCCGGCATCGTCCTCGAGAAGGCCAAACGCCTCGTCGAATGCGGGTACGATGTGGTGATCCTTCTCGATTCCATCACGCGTCTGGCCCGGGCCTACAACACCGTGGCCCCGGCCAGCGGCAAAGTGCTGTCCGGCGGGGTGGAAGCCAATGCGCTTCACAAGCCCAAGAAGTTCTTCGGTGCCGCCCGCAACATCGAAGGCGGAGGTTCGCTGACCATCCTCGCGACGGCCTTGATCGACACCGGGTCCAAAATGGATGGTGTGATCTTCGAGGAGTTCAAAGGGACCGGCAACATGGAGCTGCAGCTCGACCGCAGCCTGGCCAACAAACGGCTCTACCCGGCCATCGACCTCACCAAGTCCAGCACCCGCCGGGAAGACCTCCTCCTGGAAAAAGACACCCTGCAGCGCATGTTCATCCTCCGCAACCAACTGGCCGACATGCGGCCGGACGAAGCGATGGAGTTCCTGCAGAAATACATGCACGGCACGGTGAGCAACGAGGAATTCCTCTCGTCCATGAATGGATAAAGGGGAAAAAATAGTTTCCGGTCATTCTTGGAAATCCCTTTAATTGCCTTATCTTTGCAGTCGCTTTTTTGAGATCGATCGCTTTTAAGACTACCGCTGATGAAACGGACTTACCAACCTTCCAAGAGAAAGCGCGCCAACAAGCACGGTTTCCGCTCGCGGATGAGCACGAAAAACGGCCGGAAGGTGTTGGCTCGTCGTCGTGCCCAGGGTCGGCACAAGCTGACGGTCTCCGACGAAAAGTACACCAAGTGACCTGCGCCGGGACACTCCGGCCATGAACGCACCTCCTTCCTTCCGGTTTCCTTCCCGCGAAAGGCTCAAGAGCCGCAAAACCCTGGATGCCCTGTTTGTTCGGGACGCCCTGCACTGCTTTGCCTACCCCTTCCGCATTCACTACCAGATAACACCCCGGGAAGGGGAGTCGCTTCAGGTGGCATTCTCCGTTTCCAAGCGCAAATTCCGCCTGGCCACTGACCGCAATCTCATTCGCCGCCGCATGCGCGAGGCATGGCGAATGGAATGCCATCCCCTCCGGGAAGTTCTCAACGGGTCCTCCATTGCTCTCCGCCTGGTATTTCTGTATTCGGGAAAACACGGGGACACCGCATGGCCGGTCATCCGGCGCGGCATCCGCAAAGCCATCCGTCTTCTCACCGCTCAGGTGGACGGTATCCCGCCGGTCAGTGACCAGCGATCCGCTGGAGCGCAATGAGGGCCAACGCATAGCCCTCCATGCCAAACCCCGTGACAACGCCCCTGCACCTGGCTCCGGTCAGAGAGGTATGACGGAATGGCTCCCTCGCATGAATGTTGCTGATATGCACTTCCACGGCGGGAAGCGATAATGCGGCCAAGGCATCAGCCAGGACCACCGAGGTGTGTGACAGGCCTCCCGCGTTAAGGATGAGCCCGTCAAATCCTTCGGCAGCCAGCCCCTGGATCCATTCGATCAGTTCCCCCTCGTGTTGGGATTGCCGCAACTCAATCTGCAAGTCCGGAAATGCCTCGCGCCAGCCCCTCAAGGCCTCCTCAAAGGTCCGGGTCCCATAGATGGCCGGCTCACGCTGTCCGATGAGGTTCAGGTTGGGACCGTTGAGGATCAGCACTTTCATGCACCTCAATTGGCCATTTCCGACAAAAACTTGATCCGTACCAGACGGATCTCGTCATAGGTGATGTCGTCCTCCTTGAGCGCCTTGTAAGCCAGGTCCATGCTGTCGGATTCCGCCTCCAGAAAATAATCATAGACCTCTTCACGGACGTATTCGTCGATCTGGTCCTCGATATAATAATCGAGATTGACCCGCGTCCCGGAGGCGACAATGGCATCGAGTTCGTCGAGGAGGTCATCCATGGTCAGTTCATTGGTCCGCGCGATGTCCTGCAAGGGGAGTTTGCGGTCTATGCCCTGGATGATACCCACTTTCATGCGCGACTTGTTGGCCACGGTCTTGAAGAGGATATCCGTCGGCCGCTCGATCTCGTTCTCTTCGACATATTGCCGGATGAGTTCGAGGAAGGGTTTGGCATAACGCTGCGCCTTGCCGAGACTGACCCCGGAGACCTTCACCATATCCTCCATGCTGACCGGGTACTGGGTGGCCATGTCCTCCAGGCTGGGATCCTGGAAGATCACATAGGGAGGAACATCCAGTTTTTTGGCTTCCTTCCGGCGCAAATCCTTGAGCATATGGAGCAGGGATTCATCCAGGACGGCTGTTTTGCCGGAGGTATCTTCCCAGTCGGAGGGCATCTCCTTATCGAAGTCATGGTTGAGCGCCATCATGAACGTGCCGCCGGACTGGATGAATTTGCGTCCCTTTTCGCGGAGTTTGATAAGGCCGTACTTCTCGATGTCCTTGTAGATGAAGTCTTCGAGCAGGGCGTTGCGCAACAGCGAATGCCAGAAGTGTTCGTCTTTGTCCTTGCCTTTGCCGAATAACGGGTAGGAGGTAAACCCGAAGTCATTCATTTCTTTGGTCACATGGCCGAGAATGAAGTCGGTCAGGGTTTTGATTCCGTGGTTCTCCTTGGTGTCGCGGATGGCCGAAAGGGTGAGTTGCAGCTCCTTGCCCACATCGATTTTCTCCCGGGGATGGCGGCAGTTGTCGCACATTTTCCCGCATTGTTCCACCTGATATTCTTCGCCGAAGTAGTGCAGAAGAAATTTGCGGCGGCAGGAACTTGTTTCCACATAGCCTACCATTTCCTGCATGAGCTGCGCCCCCATTTCGCGTTCGGCGACCGGTTTGTCGCGCAGAAACTTTTCAAGGCGCAACATGTCCTGGTAGGCGAAAAAGGTGATGCATCTCCCTTCCAGACCATCCCTGCCCGCGCGACCGGTCTCCTGGTAGTAGTTTTCAATGCTTTTGGGGATGTCGAAATGGATGACAAACCGAACGTCCGGTTTGTCAATGCCCATCCCGAAGGCGATCGTGGCGACGATGACGTCGATGTCCTCTTTGAGAAAAGCGTCCTGCGTCTGGCTGCGCAGCTTGGCATCCAGGCCCGCGTGATAAGGCATGGCCTTGATGTTGTTGACGGCCAGCATCTGTGCGATGTCTTCCGCCGACTTCCGGCTCTGCACATAGATAATCCCCGACTGCCCTTTCAGGCTCCGGATGACCTCGATGATCTGACGGGTGGTTTGCTCCTTTTTGCCTTTGGGGCGGATCTCGTAGTAGAGATTGGGGCGGTTGAAGGAGGAAATGAAGGTCTGCTCCCCTTTGAGATCCAGGTTTTTGATGATATCTGACCTCACCTTGGGCGTTGCGGTGGCGGTGAGGGCGATGATCGGAATATTGTCGTCGATCTCTTCGATCATGTGCCGGATGCGGCGGTACTCGGGCCGGAAGTCATGGCCCCATTCGGATATGCAATGCGCTTCGTCCACGGCCACAAAAGAGATCTGGACCTGCTGGAGGAATTCGATGTTTTCTTCTTTGGTCAGCGTCTCGGGAGCGACATAGACCATTTTGGTCCTGCCGGCGGCAATATCGGCCTTGACCTCCCGCATCTGGACCTTGCTCAGCGAGGAATTGAGAAAATGAGCCACCGTGTTCTCTCGGCTATACCCCCGGATGGCGTCCACCTGGTTTTTCATCAGGGCGATCAGGGGACTGATGATGATGGCCGTTCCGGGCATGATCAGGGCCGGGAGCTGGTAACACAGGGATTTGCCTCCGCCGGTAGGCATGATGACAAAAGTGTCATGTCCATCCATCAGGCTTTGGATGATCCGCTCCTGGTCGCCCTTGAAGGCATTGAAACCAAAATGTTGGTAAAGGGCTTCCTGAAGTTGGGTGGTGGTCGTCAACATGATCGATTCAGCGGGGGTTGGCTTATTTTTGGGCCGTTGTGATGCCATATGCGGCGTTGCATCCAATATACGAATAACCTTTGGTTTCAAGCATGTGCCAACGGTCATTTAACCGCAATTTTTCGGTCTTTAACATCCCGTTGACACCCGGCCGGAAAAAGGCCTCAAAAGTACGAAAATGAGGGAAGAATCAAAAGCCCTGATCCTGAAAACCGGACAAAATACCCTGGAAATTGAAACCCGGGCCCTGGAGCGTCTGCAGGCGTCGCTTTCCGATGATTTTGTCCGGGCGGTAGAGACCATTTATCACATGCCGGGGCGTCTGGTGGTAACGGGTATTGGAAAATCCGCCATCGTCGCCCAAAAAATCGTGGCCACCCTGAATTCTACGGGCACTCCCTCCCTGTTCATGCATGCCGCTGACGCCATCCACGGCGACCTGGGCATGATCCGCGACGAAGATTCCGTCCTCTGCCTGTCCAAAAGCGGAGAAACTCCGGAGATCAAGGTGCTCATACCCCTCCTTCGTCATCGGGTGCACTGCTTTATCGGCATGGTTTCCCATCCCGACTCCTTCCTGGGACGCCAGGCGGACATCATGCTCCTCACTCCGGTCGATCAGGAAGCAGAGCCCAACAACCTGGCCCCAACGGCCAGCACTACGGTCCAAATGGCGATGGGGGATGCGTTGGCCACGGCGCTCCTCTCCCTGCGCGGATTCAGTCCGGAGGATTTTGCCCGTTATCACCCCGGCGGCGCGTTGGGCAAGCAACTCTACCTCCGTGTCTCCGACCTGTACCCGCAAAACGAATGTCCCGCCGTACGACCGGACGCCACCCTGCGAGAGACCATCCTGGAAATGACCGCCAAACGTCTCGGCGCCACCGTGGTCGTCAACGATCAGAGCGAGTTGCTGGGCATCATCACGGACGGCGACCTGCGGCGCATGCTGGAGCGCACGGCCGATACCAGCGGCATGCGCGCCAGCGATATCATGACCCCCGATCCCCGTTCCGTACAGGCCGACGCTCTCGCCGTCAGTGCCCTCGAACTGATGCGCACGCACAATATCACCCAGGCGCCCGTTTGCGAGGGCAGGATCTACAAGGGCATGGTTCACCTCCACGATCTGCTGCGGGAAGGCATCGTCTGACCTCCGCCTTCAAGGGGAAATTAGCACGGACCTGGCCACAGATGGCCATCCTTCCACCCGCACAATGTAAACCCCTGCCGGCAAGGCGTCCACCCGGAATACGGCGTGGCCATCGGCGGTGACGATCTGCCGGACCATGCGGCCATGCAGGTCCCAAACCTGAACGGTTCCCTGTCTGCCCTCCAAAACAACATGAAGTTCGTGCCGCGCAGGTTGCGGGAATACCGTCAACGCCGGTGGTCGGGACAAGGCCGACGATACGGAGGTGGTTCCGGTAAAAAAGGTTCTCAGGTCAATGGCCGACAACCGGGCAGGCTGCTGAAAGGGTCCGGCTTCCAGGCCCTCGCCGGTGATCCAGCCGGTCTGGTCGGCCTTCAACCAGATCGCCTCCAGTTGGCCGGTGGCCAGAGCCGTTCCCCATTCGAGCCGGCGTTTGTGCCCGTCAAAAGGCTGGTGGACGGGGAAATCCCACAGCAGCCAGGCGAAGCACGTCCAGATCCCGAAGCCCAGGGATTGGTATCCGGTGAGCACGATCTCTTTGCCTCCCGGTGAAACAGCCGCGCCTGTAATGAGCCCGCCCGTGTCGAACGAGTCGCGCAACACTGCCACGTGGCTCCCCGGCAGATCCGGCACGGTATAATACCTGCTGGTTTGGCTTTGCCAGTTCTTCGTCCAAATATGCAGGGAGTCGTTGTGGTAAACAAGCGCCTCAGCATCAAATTCCGTCTGCTGGGAACCCGGAGAAAAATCCGTCTGGTCGGGATAGGAAAAAGCGATGACTTCAGGCACCACCGTGTCTTTGTTTTCCCAGCCGGCCAGGTCAATCCGCAAAATGCGCAGATCGGTGCGATTGCCGGCATTGTTGCCGATATCGCCGATATAGATATGGGTATCCCCGATGGCGATATCTTCCCAATCCACGGGGGGAGGCCCGTCAATCACCACCGTGCGGACCACCTGGCCCGTGAGTGTGTCCAGACCGTAAAGAACTGCTTGATTACCGCTGTCATTGTGGGTCCACAAGAGGCCGCCATGGAAAATGATGCCCGAGGTCTCGCGGACCGATTCCGGAAGAGCGGTAAGGAAAACCGGGGAATAATTCGTTGAGGCATAGACGCAGGAACCGTCATTGAAGGTGGCGGCCGGCGAAAAATTTTCTGCCTGGGGATCCGTGCAGCCGGGTGTCTGGGCCCGGGCCACGGGCAGGGAAAGACCTCCTGCAACGAGCCAGGAGAGGCCGATGGCGGCTGTTGTCTTCCGAACGATACTTCGGTATGACCGGATAGGGTTCAATGCCTTACACCAAAAGAAATGGCGGCTCCGGCATCGGCCATGCCGCGCTGGAGCCGCCATTCGTTCCTCCACGAATACCGTTTACTGGTGGTACACCGGATTGTGGGCCAATGCGGTCCCGCATTTGGGGCACGGTCCGGCAGCACCCGCACCACCCGCACATCCTTTCGGGCAGGTGTAATGCCATACGCCTTTGGCATTTTGAGGGGGCTCCTGGGAAGTGGGAGGCGGAACCGTTTGCAGGTTCAGTTGCTCGTTCCCGCCGGCAGGAGGTGTGGCTTGCTGCGGTTGATTTTGGTGGTAGGCGTCATTGTGTACGTACTCGCTGCCGCAAGTCGGGCAGGTACCTGCACCAGGACCACCACTTCCGGCACAGCCTTTGGGGCAGATGTAATGCATGACCGTTCCGGCGGGAGCGGCGGCGGCGGGGGCAGGCGTCAAAGCCCCGTTCGGTTCATTGACCACAGAGATCTGCGGTGCCTCCTCGGAGGCCGATTCTTCGGTCTCGTTGGCACAGGCGCCCCACATCAGGGCAGTGATCAGCAGGGAGAACAGAAATTTCCAGTTGTTCATGTCGAAGGAATGGCTGATTTCGAAGGATGAAGAGGATTGAAATGCGCCTGCAAGATAGGGCAAATTCCGCCCATATGTTCAAAAACCGCGCCGGACTTGCCACAACGACGTCATTCGGCTATCCACCCTCAACTTCAGCCGAAGGACAGGGCCCAATCCCGTAATAATATCTGGAGAGCCTTTTGGTCCCGCCAGGCGGTCAAGCAGATGGTCATGCTCCGCCATGCAGGTACCCGCAACACCGTCGGGCCACAACCCCTGTCATCCGGACCCGTGCCAAACGCCATGAGTTCACCCCCTCGCCAGGTCATACCTTTGGGTTCACGCATTCTACCTTCGCAGGTGTGGACCAGACCAGACCCCTGGACCGGCATCCTGCAAAGAAGACCTTAAATGAATGCCCAACTGTCTATGTAACCCAAAGTCCTTCCCATGCTTGTCCGTTTTGTGCTAACTCTGTTTCTTTTGGCCGGTATCGGGCAGTTGTGGGGTCAAACCGTTCCTGTTACGGGACGTATCGCCAACCCATCGGAAGAGCCTTTGGCCGGTGCCACCGTCAGGCTTCGGCTGCCGGGAGGCGAGGATGTCAGGGCCGATGTCACCAATGCCCGCGGCCGGTTTGTGCTCAGGGACATCGGGCAGGGTGTTTACGATCTGGAAATTTCTTTTCTGGGCTATGAAACCCACCGTATGAATATCCGGGTAGGCACCGGCCCTCTCGATCTGGGTGTGGTGAAACTGGAAGAATCTTCCGTGCTCCTGGAATCCGTGGAAGTCAGTGAGCAGGCGCCGACGGCCACACAGAAGGAAGATACCGTCCAATTCAATGCCTCGGCCTTCAAAGTCATGAAGGACGCTTCTGCGGAGGACCTCATTACCAAAATGCCTTCCGTACAGACGGAAGGCGGTCAGGTCAAGGTGCAGGGAGAAAATGTGGGTAAGGTCCTTGTGGACGGAAAACCCTTTTTCGGCAATGACCCATCCGCAGCGTTGAAAAATCTGCCGGCGGAGGTAGTGGACAAGATCCAGATCTTTGACCAGGCCAGCGAGCAGACCCAGTTCAGCGGCATCCAGGACGGCAATACCGTCAAGACCATCAACATAGTGACCCGGACCGACATGCGGGCGGGACAATTCGGAAAAGTATATGCGGGATACGGTTCGGACGCGCGATACCAGAGCGGGGGCAACATCAACATCTTTGATGGCGACCGCCGCATTTCCCTCATCGGGATGTCCAACAACATCAATGTACAGAATTTTGCCTCCGAGGACATTCTGGGTGTACTGGGACAATCCGGCAGAGGCGGCCCTTCCATGCCGGGAAGACCTTCGTTCCGGGGCAATGGGGGCGCCGGTGATTTTTTGGTCAATGCAAGGGGTGGCATTACCCGAACGACCGCCTTCGGGCTGAATTATTCCGAGGACTGGGGCACGAAAACCGAGGTTTCCGGGAGTTATTTTTTCAATACCGGCGACAACGAAGCGGAAAATGATTGGGTGCGCCAGTTTCTGAGTGCCGAAGGTCAGGGGGATGTGACAACCTCCCTGTCAGCCACCTCCAACCGGAATAATAATCACCGCGCCACCATGCGCATTGACCACCGCATTGACAGCATGAATTCGCTGCTCATCCGGCCGAGATTCACTTTCCAAAGCAACAATGGGGAAGATCTGTCCGCCTCTGAAACCCGGCAGGCGGACAACCTGCTCAACCAGGGCCAGACCCGATTCGGATCCCGACTCGAAGCCTGGAGTGGAGAGGCCGACATCATGTGGAGGCACCGGTTTGCCAAGCCGCGGCGTACCCTGTCGGTCAATCTCGTCGCCGGATATGCCCCCAAATCAGGCAACAACGCGCTGCAGTCGGAAAATGCCTTCTGGATTCCGGAGCCTGCGACGGATACCATCCGCCAGCAAGCCACCCTGGAATCCGGCAACTGGAACGGATCAGGACATTGGGAATACACCGAACCGGTCACCCCCAACAGCCAACTGCTCGCCAGCTACCGCTTCAGCATCCAGCAGGAAGAATCCGACCGGTTGACGATGGATTACAACGAAACCGAGGGCCAGTACAACCTGCCCAACGACTTGTTGAGCAACCGGTTTTCCAATGATTATTTTACCCACAACGGAGGCCTGGGATGGAATTACGGGTCGGACCGAACCTTCAACATTACAGCCAGAGTGCATTACCAATCGGCCTCTTTGGTCAATGATCAAATCCTGCCCCAGCAGCAGGAATTCTCTTCGACATTCCGCAATATTCTGCCGTTTGCTTCTCTCCGTTGGTCGCCCGACCGATTCCGCAGTATCCGTTTGTTTTTCCGCAGCAATACGCGCCTGCCCGGCATTGATCAACTTCAGAATGTCCTCAATAACCAGAATCCCCTGCAGTGGACCCTCGGCAATCCCGGCTTGCGACAAAGTGCTTCGCAAAGTCTTTTCCTGCGGTATCAATACACCCTGCCGGCCAAGTCGAGGACGCTTTTCCTGATGGCCCGGGGCGAACATGTAGCCGACCAGATCGTTAACAGCATTTGGCTTGCCGGTGCCGAACATCCGTATCCGGCCGCCATGGAAATTCCCGGCGGCGCCCAGTTGGTGGTGCCTGTCAATCTCGATGGCGCCTGGAACCTCCGTTTGTTTGGTTCATACGGCGTGCCGGCCCGCATCCTCCGCTCCAATCTCAATCTGGATTTGGGATACACTTTCCAGAACAATCCCGGCCTGGTCAACGGTCAGCGTTCCGAAGCGCTCAACCATGTGGTGGCGGGAGGCATCACTCTCTCCAGCAATATCAGCTCCATGGTCGATTTTACCGTATCTGCACGCCCCTCCTGGAATGTCGTGCGCAATTCCCTTCAGCCCGAAACCGATGAGTCCTTTTTCAACCAGAGCAGTTCCCTGAGATGCCATTGGCAATTCCTGGCAGGCATTGTCCTTCGCACCGATATCAGTCACCAATATTACGGAGGACTCAGTGAAGGATTCAACCAACATTATTTCCTCTGGAATATCGCCATCGGGAAAAAACTGTTTCGCAATGAGCGGGGCGAGATCGCCATTGCGGTCAATGACCTGCTCAATCAAAACCGGAGTATCAGTCGAACCATCACGGAGACCTGGATCGAAGACAGCCGCACGAATGCGTTAACGCGGTTTGCGATGGTTTCCTTCACGTACAATCTCCGCCATTTCGGCAGGGGCATTCCCGAAGAAGACCAGACGGAAATGCCGGGTTGGAGGCGATAAACGTTTTCGCACCCGGCCATGCAATTTACCCGGCTTCGACCTGGTTTTTGAACCATCCGACAAATTCATCCAGGCCCATCAGGCCCAGATCTCCTTCGCCCCGCTTCCTGACCGCGACACCGCCTGCTTCCGCTTCTTTTTCGCCGACGATCAGCATTATGGGTACCTTTTTCAATTCCGTATCGCGAATCTTGCGTCCGATACTTTCATTCCGGTCGTCCACATATCCGTGGATGTCTTCCAGGATCAGCCGGGCGCGTATGTCCCGCGCCTGATCATTGAACTTGTCACTGATCGGTAACAGGGCAAATTGATCCGGAGCCAGCCACAGCGGAAAATTTCCTCCGCAATGTTCGGTCAGAACGCCGATGAAGCGCTCCATGGAGCCAAAGGGAGCGCGGTGGATCATGACCGGGCGGTGGGTCTGGTTGTCCGAACCGATATATTCCAAACGGAAGCGCTCGGGTAAATTATAATCCACCTGGATGGTGCCCAGTTGCCAGCTGCGACCAAGGGCATCCCGCACCATGAAGTCCAGTTTGGGACCATAGAATGCGGCTTCTCCCAATTCCGTAACCGTTTCCACGCCGGCTTCTGCTGCTGCGTCAATGATGGCCTGCTCGGCCTTTTGCCAATTTTCTTCGGATCCTATGTACTTGCCCGGATTGTCGGGATCCCGTAGGGAAATCTGGGTGGTCACCTGATCAAATCCCATACGGCGCAGGACCAGTTGGGTCAACTCCAGGACATTGAGGAATTCGTCCTTCACCTGTTCGGGCGTGCAAAAAATATGGGCATCATCCTGGGTAAATCCGCGCACCCGGGTCAGACCGTGCAATTCACCGCTTTGCTCATACCGGTAAACGGTGCCGAATTCAGCGATCCGGAGTGGCAGTTCTTTGTAGGATCTCGGTCTGTGTCCGAATATTTCACAATGGTGCGGGCAATTCATCGGTTTGAGAAGGAATTCCTCCCCCTCCCTCGGCGTGTGGATGGGCTGAAAGCTGTCCTTCCCGTATTTTTCATAGTGCCCGGAAGTCACATACAATTCTTTTTTACCGATGTGAGGGGTGATGACGGGCGTATATCCCCGTTTGATTTGCTCGCGCTTCATGAATTCTTCCAAACGGGTGCGAAGTACCGTTCCTCTCGGGAGCCAGATGGGAAGACCGGCCCCCACTTTTTCCGAAAACATGAACAACTCCAACTCCTGGCCCAGCTTGCGGTGATCCCTTTTCCTGGCCTCCTCCAGCATTTCCAGGTACTCGCTAAGTTCCTTGGCCTTGGGGAAGGTGATACCGTATATGCGGGTGAGTTGTTTGCGGGTCTCATCGCCCCGCCAATAGGCGCCCGCCACATTGGTCAGCTTGACGGCTTTGATGTGCCCGGTATCCGGTATGTGGGGACCCTTGCACAGGTCAACGAAACCTCCTTGTTGATAAAAGGTGATTTTTCCGTCCTCGAGCTCCTGCAACAATTCGATTTTGTAGGGATCGGCCTTTTCCGTGAAATAGGCCAGCGCTTCGGATTTGGATATCTCCTTCCGCACGTAGGGATTTTTCTGGCGGGCGAGTTCGAGCATTTTCTCCTCGATGGCCGCCAGGTCTTCGGTACTTATGGTCCGGTCTCCGGGATCCACATCGTAGTAAAAGCCGTTCTCCACAGGAGGTCCTATTCCGAAGCGGATCCCAGGGTAAAGGGCTTCGAGGGCCTCGGCCATGAGGTGGGCCGAACTATGCCAGTAGGTCGCCTTCCCGTCCCGGTCATTCCAGGTGAGCAACTGGACGGTGGCGTCGGATTCGATGGGTCGCGAAGCGTCCCAGGTCTCCCCGTTGACTTTGGCAGCCAATACATTCCGCGCCAGTCCTTCACTGATGGACTGGGCAATATCCATTCCGGTGACACCGGATGGGTAAGAACGGACACTGCCGTCCGGTAAAGTGATGCGTATGGACATTCCGTTAGCTTGTCGGGGTTTCCAGGAAAGATTTAGGGTGTAACGTTCAAATGCCGTCAACCGTTTCGGGGCACAAAGTTACAGGTTGCGGCATTTCCCTGCAGAGGTAATGGATGCGGTCCGTTTGCCGTGAAGATGAAAGGGGGTTTGACCTGCCCATGAAAGGCTACGACCATCGGCATCCCCGGCATGCAACCTTCCCGACGAGGTGTTGTCCTTACCTTCGGATGGAAATCCAGATGGAGACACCCGCGGATCATCTCGATCGCATTCTGATCGCGAAATGCCTGCAGGGCAACCCGAAAGCCCAACAGGAACTCTACCATCGCTATGCGCGTGCGATGTACAATACGGCTTTGCGCATGGTAGGAAACGCCGCCGATGCCGAGGACGCGTTGCAGGACGCTTTCGTTCAGGTATTTCAGCGCCTGGAATCGTTCCGGGGCGAAACGACACTCGGCGGTTGGATCAAGCGGATTGTCATCAACAACTGTATCAACCGGCTGAAAAGTCGCCGGCTGTTGCAGGTCTCCCTGGATGAACCCTTCCATCACCATGTACCGGATGCCTACCCCGAACCGGAGGAACCCCGGTTTAGTGTGCAGGCGGTCCAGAAGGCCATGAACCAACTGAGTACCGGATACCGGACTGTCTTTTCCCTGTATCTGATGGAAGGTTATGACCACGGAGAGATCGCCGGCATCCTGGGTATCAGTGAGACGACCAGCAAATCACAATTCAGCAGGGCACGCCAAAAAGTGCGTGAATTCCTGCTGCAAAACGAAAAGTCATGAATACGGATCCTTTATCCCGGTTTGTCCGGGAAAACCGGGAAGATTTCGACAGCGCGCAACCGCCGGCCCGTCTTTGGGAGGCGATACAGACCCGTATCCAACCGGGAGTACCCGAACGCCGATTACCGGTTTTGCGCAAATGGCATTATGCCGTTGCCGCCAGCATCCTCATCCTCATCGGCGCAGGGCTCGGTTGGTGGGTTGCTCCCAAATTCAAGCCGCAGCCGGATCCGGCCATGACCGAATTCCTGGAAGCTGAAAAGTTTTATCAACAACGCATCGCCCAAACCGTCCACCAACTGGAAAGTCATGGCGCCCTCTCGGTGGTCGAACCCGACATGGCGGAGATCGCCCGTTCCATTGAGGAATTGAAGACCGAGCTCGAAGATGTGCCGCCTCCTTTCCGTCAGGAGGTCATTCGATCCCTCATCAAAAACTACCAGGTCAAACTGGAATTGTTGGACCATGTCCTGCATCAAATTGAATCGACCAAATCCAAACATCATGATCAGATATAAAAGCCCGTGCCACCTCCTCCTCCTGGCGTTACTCCTCGCCGGCACCACGGCGGACGCACAAAAAAAGAGTCCATTTGTCAAGGAATTCAACGAGAATTTCAACCTGAGCACCAACGGGACAGTAACCCTGGACAACCGGTATGGCAAAATTGAAATCAAGACATGGGATCAGCCCAAGGTGGAAGTACGCGTAACGGTCACCGTCAAATCGGAATCCCGCAAGGAGGCGGAGGAGGTCTTTTCCCATATCCGCATTTTGTTCAAGCAAAACGGTGACCAGGTCTCGGCTTCAACCATGCTCGACAACAACGATTCCTGGTTGGGTGGGTGGAACAACCGCAGGTCCGAATTCCGCATCGACTACGATGTCAGAATGCCGGACAAAGCCACCCTGGATCTGAAAAACCGATATGGCGATGTATCCATCGATCACCATTCCGGAAAGTCCAAAATTGTACTCAGCTACGGCAGCCTGAAGACCGGCGCGATGGAGGGTATCTCGGAAATTGACCTGGCCTACGGGAAAGCCATCTGTGAAGTCTTGCACAACACGGACCTGAACATGAAGTACAGTAAACTTGATGTCATTCGTGCGGATCAGCTTCGCGCCCAAACGGCCTACTCGGAGATCCGTTTGAATGATTCGGAAAAGCTGCAGGCGGAAGGCAAGTATGACACTTATCGCCTCGGCACTTCCGGTGATGCCTATATCGTCATTGCCTATGGAGACATCGGCATCGAAAAGGCGGGCAAGCTGCTGCTCAAATCCAAATATACCAACACCAACATCGAAGTCCTGAACAAAGCGCTCAAAGCAGAAAGCACTTACGGCAATCTGAAGATCGGAACATTGTC
The DNA here is from genome assembly GCA_964471595.1 of uncultured Saprospiraceae bacterium. Classification (GTDB taxonomy): domain Bacteria; phylum Bacteroidota; class Bacteroidia; order Chitinophagales; family Saprospiraceae; genus JAGNXB01. The sequence goes on along the minus strand of CAYYGN010000032.1, from coordinate 4,501 downwards.
TTCCCGTTTCGAGGAAATCCTGTTCTCGGGCAAATACAGCGACCTGTATTTGGTGATGCCGGACACGGATTTTCGTATGGAAGTTGAGACCACTTTCGGCGGGATCCATCTTCCCCCTTCCGTGCATGAACAAGTCCTGGAGGAGAAGGCAGGATACAAAAAATTGAAAGCCCACAGCGGCCAGGCCTCCTCCGGACGTCTGATCGGGGTCAAGCTCAACCACGGAAGCCTGAGGATGAAATAATACTCATTCCCTTCGTGGCGAAGTCCGGGACTTTCCTTCGCAGGTCACCGGCCAATGCCCCAGGCAACCATCTCAGCCACGACTGTCCTGAAATCCTTGATTGCCTTGCTGCTGCCTGCTGGCGAGAGGCTTGTAATCGATGTGCTTCAGGGACGACTATTCATCGGTCTTGATACCGCGATCGAAGGGGATGCGCAATTGGTACCAGACATCTTCATCCGTGCGGGCATCCAGAACGTCGAGTCCATACACGACCTGGCGGGGATCCGCATAGACAAAGGTGCCGAAGATCCGGTCCCACACGGAAAAAATATTGCCGAAATTGGTATCCGTCCAGGGCCTCTCGAAGTGGTGGTGAAACTTGTGCATGTAGGGGGTCACGAAAACGAGGCTCAGTGGTCTGTCCAGCCACATGGGCAGCGAAATATTGGCATGGGTGAAATACGTGAAAAAAATGGTCAGAAACCTGTAAAACAAATAAAAGCCCAACGGGGCACCCAGAAACAGGACAACACCGAGGGAGAATAACTCGCGGATCAAGAAGTCAAAAGGATGATGTCGGGTGCCTGTTGTGGCATCCACCTTGGTATCGCTGTGATGTACCATATGGAGTCTCCACATCCATTTGACCCTGTGCAACAGATAGTGGGCAAAGTATTGGGCTACCAGGTCCAACAATAATACGGTGATGACCAATTGGGCCCAAAGGGGAGGGTGCCACATCTCGAACAGGCCAAATCCGGATTGCCGCGATTCATGGACCGACCAAACCACAAGAAGTCCGAACCCGAGATTGATGAGGACCACGAATCCCAGTAAAATGAGATTTGACGTGGCATGCCGCCACTTTCTGTAGGAAAACCGAAACAACGGTGTCCAGGCCTCAAGAAGCCAGCTGACGGCCAGACAAACGACCACCCATGCCAGTCGCTCCCAGGCAGGCATTTGCTCGAAAAAGGCAATAAACGCTTCCATATCGCCAAAAGGTATCATGCGAAGATAACGCTTGAGAGCAATGTCCAGGTACCCGATATGGGGCAGACACTTCGATGGGAGTAGGAAGTTGACACGGCCATCCAGGCCTTCCAGACGCTGCCGCCGCTCCAATGTGCTCATTGGTCAATCATGATTGAAACCCAAGGGAGGAGGAGGGCATTGGAATTGCCTGGGTTTCCGACACGGGCAAATACCGGTTGACAGTACCCATTCTACTTGTCCACGATCTGGACCTCCCCTTTCAGGATCACCTTTTGACCGTTGATCATCTCGACAGTCGTCCAATAAACCAGTACGGCCGGATCCATCGGCCTGCCCCGGAATTTGCCGTCCCATCCGTAGTAAGGATCGTTGGGCGGGAAATCATATCCGTGGAAGACAAAATTGCCCCAGCGGTCGTAAATGCGAAGTTCAATTATTCGCTTGACGCCTTCATCGCCGTAGATGACGAAACGGTCATTTGTGCCGTCATTGTTGGGAGAGAAGGCATTGGGGATATATACCTTTCCTTCGGAATCCACATAAATCTGGATGACATCGGATACAATGCAGTGGTTGGTATCGGTAAGGATGATCCGGATTTCCGTCGATTCGGTGGGATAGGCCAATGGATCCAGACATTCCGTACAGCTCAGGTCATCTGCCGGTATCCATTCGATCTCTTCAATGGCACCATTCGGAATATTGGTCTCTGCATTCAGTTGGGCCGTATCTCCGAGTTTGATCCAAATATCCGTCCCGAGGTCCACATATATAGGAGGCAAACTTTCAATAATGACGACCGTATCCCATTCACACATTTTTGTATCCCGGATGACCACGTGGAACGTATCGGGGCTCAATCCGTTGAATATCCGGAAAGGCGAGAACGGTTCTCCATTCAGGGATACGAGATAAGGACCTTCTCCACCGGTTATATCGGTAATCTCAATCAAACCACTTTGCTCATTATGGCAACTGGGTACAACAAAAAGCTCTCCCTGGATAGGCTGCGGACCTATAACAACGGAGGAATCCACGGCCATGCATCCATTATCCTCGTTGGTCACCGTGAGATGGTAAGTTCCCGGCGTTTCTACCATGACCACTCTGCGGTCCACATGGTCTTTGAATTGACCATTGGTAGTGGTCCAGGCATAGACAATATCCGGTCCTGTGGATACCTGGATCGGGATGATATTGTATATGGGGTCATGGCAACCCATTGAACCCGAATCCGGCAAAACAACAAAAGGCAATTCCACATCGGCAACAACAACGACACTGTCCTCCCGCATGCATCCGCTCAGGGAATCCGTGACGACCCAGTGGTAGGTACCGGGCTTGCCTACCAACGGCGAGGCACTGTCGGCCCCTTCCAAAATACCGGCCACCGGACCTGTCCAGGAATGCCAATACACCCGGGACGGATCGTCCACCTGACCCGTAAGCAAGACTTGCGTATCCCGACAAGTGAGTATGGGTGGAGGCAGAATTTCCAAATCCGGGTAATAGCGAATATCAAGAACTTCAATAGTATCCGAGGCCAAGCAACCGTTGCCTTCGTTGACGACCTGTAGGATGAAAGTGCCGGGTGCATGTGTGGTCAACGAGAGACCATTGCCCAGGTATTGACCACCCAACCCTGTCCATGTAAATACGATATTCGGACCCTGCGTGGAGCCGGAAGCATCCAAGAGGATGGTATCCTGGTAACAAGAGATAACGCCAGACGATGCAATAAATGCTTCCGGAGCAATACGGTCTTCTTCAACAACTACTGTATCAGGCGTTGATGTACAACCCAGCAGTGTATCCGTCACCGTAAGAATATAAACACCCGGCAATCCCACCAAAGGATGAGCGACGAACGCATTGGCCTGATGAATGCCAGGTCCTGTCCATGCATAAATCAGGTTGGATCCGTTCGAACTACCCTGCAACAACACGGAGTCAACCACGCAATTGAGGATTTGAGGCGGACCAGCATCAGCCTGTGGATAATTGTTCATCTGTGAAACCAGCATGGAATCCTGATCCATACATCCGTAGGCGTTGATCACCGTCAACACATACCATCCGGGCTCGTCAACAACCGGGTTCTGGTCGTGCTGATTTCCGAAATCAATGGCAGGTCCCGTCCAGAAAATGCTGTCTGTAATCGGATCAACAGGACCAATGGCAACTTCGCGAATGGCACAATCAATAGTGACATCATCTCCGGCAAAAGCCACGGGAGGATCGGCCATGTGGATATTCACATGAGCTTCGGCCGTACATCCGTTTTCATCGGTAGCCGTCAAATAATAAGTGCCATTTTCTGTAACATGGATTTCCTGCGTTGTTTGACCATCCGACCATAAATAAGTTAGTCCGGACAAGGAAGCACTGAGTAAAACACTGTCCCCATCACAGAAAATGGTATCCCCCAGAATTTCAATCGCCCATGGATCAAACACTTCCAGGAGGATTACCATAATGCTGTCACAACCATTAGCGGTCTGTGTTGTATCGGTGTAGGCACCTGACTCCGTGTAAGCCATTCCGTTGTACATAAACGTATCCCCGGCACAAATGGAAGCCGACATGGTGTCAATGATTACTTCATTTACCGAAAGCAGCAGGGTAATGATACTGTCACATCCGTTCATGGTTGAAATGGTATCCGTATAGACCCCGGGCTGGGTATACGGTACGCCATTCAACACATATTGCTCTCCCTGACAGATGGCTATTTCTAATGAATCTTGGGCAGCAGGTATTATGTCCAGGACCAAATGGATGATACTGTCACATCCACCTTGTGAATTCAATGTATCCGTATAAATACCCGCCTCATCCAGTTGCCAACCGCCGAAATCATAGAATTGTCCCTGACATATTTCGGCCCAGACAGTGTCAGCAACCGTTTCCAAAACAGTCAACTGCAACACGACAATACTGTCACATCCATTTCCGGCAAAAAGAGAATCCGTATATTCTCCACTTTCGCCATATATCTCTCCGCCAAAAATATAGTTATCACCCTGACAAATGACAGCCTCGATCGTGACATTTATGGATTCCAATACCGTAAGTTCCAGCGTGATAATACTGTCACAACCACTGGCCGAAGCCAGCGTGTCCACAAAAATGCCACTCTCGGTCAACGTCACTCCGCCAAAGTCGTATCCTTCCCCTTCGCAGATGGTCACTGCAATCATCGAATCCAGATAGCCCTGTACGGTAAGTTCCAGCGTGATGATACTGTCACATCCTCCGGCCGAGGCCAATGTGTCCACA